>JAJXWB010000004.1 GCA_021781815.1 Pseudomonadota bacterium
GCGTGCGCTACATCATGCATTCGCCGCCAATCCGGATCGTTCTGATCCGGACGATGGTGACGGGCGTCGTTGGCGGCTCGGTTTCCGCCTTGCTGCCGATCGTGACCCGCGACCTCCTCGGCGGCGATGCTCGGGATTTCGGTGTGATGCTCGGCTGTTTCGGTTTCGGGGCCGTGATCGGCGCGCTGAATGTCTCCAACATCAGATCGTTTCTGGGGGCCGAGCAGGCGATAAGGCTGTGTATCGCGCTCATGGGGGCGGGCGTCGCGGTGATTGCGATGAGCCATTCGAAAATCCTGACGGGGGGCGCGCTGCTGTTCGCCGGCGCCGGATGGACGGCGTCGGTGACGTTGTTCAACGTCGGGATTCAGCTCGCCGCCCCCCGTTGGGTCGCTGGCCGGGCGCTCGCCGCATTCCAGGCTGCGATTGCAGGGGGGATAGCGCTCGGCGCGTGGATTTGGGGCTCGATGGCAACTGCGATTGGCGTGTCGGAAGCCCTTGTTTTCTCGAGCCTGGCGTTGCTGCTTTCCGCGCTGCTCGGGGTCTGGATGCGCATGCCGCAGGTCCGCGGAGCCAACGAACAATCGTCCGACTGGCTCGAAGATCCGGAACTGCGTCTTCAATTGACCGACCGCAGCGGGCCGATCGTTGTCGAAATCGAATATCGCGTCGATCCGAAAAAAGCGCGTCTCTTTTATGCTGTCATGCAGCAGGTCCAGCACAGTCGGCAGAGAAACGGCGCCTACGCCTGGTCGATTGCGCGCGACATCGCAGACCCCGAATTGTGGACAGAACGTTATCATTGCCCGACCTGGCTCGACTATCTCAGGCAGCGCAACCGGCCGACCGATTCAGAACGGACCCTGCACGCGCGAGCCATGGAGTTTCATATCGGTCAGGAGCCTGTCCGGATTCGTCGAATGCTCGAACGCCCTGTCGGGTCGGTTCGTTGGAAAGAGGAAACGCCGGACAGGTCGGTGGAGGCGGAGGCCACGATTGTCCGCACCTGAGCGGCGCAGGATTGGGAACGATCCTCGTTATCGGCGCGCCACGCGCCGCGACGCATGGAGCCTCGCGGAGAGCGTCGTCCGGCCCGAGCCAATCTCACCGCGTCCGTTTTGCGCGCTTCGCTGGATAGCGCAGGGCGTCGACCAGCAATGCGAAGGCCGGCGAGAGCTGGCGGCTGCTTGGGTAATACAGATGATAGCCCGCGAACGGCGGGCACCAGTCGGCGAGCGCGCGAACAAGGCGGCCCTCGGCGATGTCTTCGCGCACATGATCTTCGAGCAGGAAGGCGAGGCCCGCGCCGGAAATTGCGGTCTTTATGGCGAGGTGCGGCGCGTTGAACGCCAACGGTCCCTGCACGCGCACTTTCAGTTCGCGCCCGCCGCGCTCGAACTCCCATGCGTAGAATCCGCCATATGTCTGGAGCCGCAGGTTTATGCAGGCATGGTTTGTCAGATCCTGCGGCGAGCGGGGCATGGGCCGCTGCGCGAAATACGAGGGAGCGCCAACGAGCGCCATGCGCATCTCCGGGCTTATCGGCACGGCGATCATGTCCTTGTCGACGTGTTCGCCGAGGCGCACCCCCGCGTGGTAGCGCTCTGCGACGATGTCGGTCATGCCGTTGTCCACGTCGATCTCGGCGGCGATGTCGGGATAGTCGCGGCGAAGGCGCTGGACGGCCGGCCACAGGATCGATTCCGCCGCATGTTCGCCGGCGACGAGCCGTAGCGCGCCGGCTGGCTTTTCGCGCAACGCCGTCACCGCGGCGAGCGCGTCCTCGATACCGTCGAAATGCGGGCCGACGGTTTGCAGGAGGCGTTCGCCGGCGTCGGTCAGGGAAACGCTTCGCGTCGTGCGCGTCAGAAGCTGGAGGCCAAGCCGTTCTTCGAGCCCCCGTATTGTGTGGCTCGCCGCAGATGGCGAGACGCCAAGCGTCGCCGCGCCGCGCGTGAAGCTTCTCGCGCGGGCCACGGCGAGAAAGGCTAGCAGATCGCTGGTCGGCTCCCGGGCCATTAATGAATTCCATTCATAATCGCATGCATAAATTTACATCTAATCGCATGAATAGGCGAGCGCTACATCTGTTGCGGACCCGGCTGCCATGCGGCGTCGGGCGTCTCGCGTCATCTGGAAGCTCGGAAATGAAAATCACGCAGAGTGGCTCCACGCCGTCCCGCTCCGGCCCTACGGAATGGTTCACCGGCATCGTTCGGATCGACGCCCCCTTCAGCGGCAGCGGGGCGCTGAGCGGCGCTACCGTCACCTTCGAGCCGGGCGCGCGGACGGCCTGGCACACGCACCCGCTCGGCCAGACGCTTCTGGTCGTATCGGGGTTCGGGCGCGTCCAGCGGGAGGGCGGGCCGATCGAGACGATCCGGCCCGGCGACGTCGTCTGGTTCGAGCCGAACGAGAAACACTGGCATGGCGCAGCGCCGGACTGCGCCATGTCGCATATCGCCATCGCTGAGATGAAGGACGGCTCTGTCGTGACGTGGATGGAGAAAGTCGCCGATGAACAATATGCGAAGGGAAGCGAGTGATTCCGCGCAACGTCATTGTCGTGATCGGCGCCGGCTCGATCGGCCAGGCGATCGCGCGTCGCGTAGGCGCAGGCAGGCATGTGCTGCTGGCGGACCTGCGGGAGGAAAATGCCGCCGCCGCGGCGCAGACGTTGAGCAACGCCGGCTTTGAGGTCAGTACGGCGACGGTCGATGTTACTTCGCGCGTCTCTGTTCACGCGCTGGTCGAGGCGGCCAGAGCGCTCGGCGATGTCGCAGGCCTCATCCACGCCGCTGGCGTTTCCCCCTCGCAGGCCTCGCCAGCCACAATCCTGCGCGTCGACCTCTACGGCGTGGCGCTGGCGCTGGAGGAATTCGGCAATGTGATTGCGCGCGGAGGATCTGGCGTCGTCATCGCCTCGCAGTCCGGTCATCGCCTCGGCGCGCTGACGCAGGAGCAGAATATGGCGCTGGCGATGACGCCCGCCGACGAGCTGCTCGCCCTGCCGATGCTGCGACCGGATGAGGTCAAGGACTCGCTGCACGCCTACCAGCTTTCCAAGCGCGCCAATGCGTTGCGGGTGATGGCCGAGGCCGTGCGCTGGGGCAAACGCGGCGCGAGAGTCAACACGATCAGCCCCGGCATCGTCATCACCCCGCTGGCGAACGACGAACTCGCAGGCCCGCGCGGCGAAGGGTATCGCCGGATGATCGAGCTTTGTCCGGTCGGACGGGCCGCCACGCCGGACGAGGTCGGCGCCGTCGGCGCGCTGCTGATGGGACCGGACGGCGCCTTCATCACGGGCAGCGACGTCTTGATGGATGGCGGCGTCGCCGCTTCCTGGTTCTTCGGCGAACTCGCGCCGAAGTGAGATTCTGGCGCCGATACGGAGAATGCAGTCATGCTGGGAACCATGATCTACGGGCCGCGCGACATACGCTGTGAGGAAGTGCCCGAGCCGAAGATTCTGAAGCCGACGGACGCCGTCATTCGCCTGGCGGCTTCCTGCATCTGCGGATCGGATCTCTGGCCCTACCGCGGCCTGAACGATGTCGACTGGCCGAAACCGATGGGCCATGAATATTGTGGAATCGTCGAGGAGGTCGGCAGCGCGGTGACGAGTGTCCGGCCCGGTCAGTTCGTTGTCGGCTCGTTCTGCATTTCCGACAACACCTGCCCGCATTGCCGCTTTGGCTTTCAGTCGTCCTGCGCGCAGCGCGAGTTCATGGTTGGCGCACAGGCGCCGTTCGCGCGCGTACCGCTTGCCGACGGCACGCTCGTCGCCACGTCCGAAATCCCCGCCGACGATCTTGTCCCGAGTCTGCTCGCAACGTCGGACGTGCTCGGCACGGGTTGGTATGCGGCCGACGCCGCGCGCGTGCAGCGTGGCTCCACGGTCGTTGTCGTTGGCGACGGCGCGGTCGGGCTGATGGGCGTGCTTGCGGCCAAACAGATGGAGGCTGGCCGCATCATCGCGATGAGCCGCCACAAGACGCGGCAGGAACTGGCGCTCGAATTCGGCGCGACCGACATCGTCACGGAGCGCGGAGAGGCGGGCGCGGCCCGGATCAAGGCGTTGACCAATAATATCGGCGCCGATTCTGTTCTGGAATGCGTGGGAACAAAGGAGTCGATGGCGCAGGCCATCCAGTGCGCGCGCCCCGGTTCCATGATCGGCTATGTCGGCGTGCCGCACGGCGTTGAATTCGACGGGCAGGCGTTGTTCTTTTCGCAGGTGGGCATGCTGGGCGGGCCTGCGCCGGTGCGTCGGTTCCTTCCCTACCTGATCGATCTGGTGCTTGAGCGCAAGATCAACCCCGGCAAGGTGTTCGACCTGACGTTGCCGCTGTCTGACGTCGCCGAAGGTTATCGCGCGATGGACGAACGGCGCGCGATCAAGACAATGTTGCGCGTCTGATCGGAAGGGAAGATCTATGAAGCCGCTTGCCGCCCGGCGGCCGTTGCGCCGCATTGGACCTGACGGCGGCCGGCGCGGCGAGACAAAACGGGTCGGATGGTGGACGGCATGAGTGATCGCATCCTTCGCCGCGCACTGATCGTGATCGCCCTGGCGGCGCTGAACCTCGGCATACTGGCCTGGTTCACGGGGCGACAGGACATTGCCGGCTGGATCTGGGCGGCCGGCACGGCGCCTGTGGTCGTGGGGCTGGCGGTCTCGATCGTCCGCGATTTCATGTCCGGGCGACTTGGCGTCGATGCGGTCGCGTTCGTCTCCATGGCCGCGGCGATCGCCCTCCGGGAAAATCTAGCCGGCGTTGTTGTCGCCGTCATGTATGCGGGTGGCAATGTCCTCGAGGATTTCGCCGTCGCCCGCGCCGAGCGCGATCTGCGGACGCTTGTCGACCGCGCCCCACGCCTGGCGCACCGTCGAATATCCGCATCCGTCGAGGATGTTTTGATCGAACAGGTCGCCGTCGGGGACGCCGTCATCGTGCGCGCCGGGGAGGTCATTCCGGTGGACGGCGTCATCATGGATGCGAGCGCCACGCTGGATGAGGCCGCGCTGACCGGCGAGCCCATTCCCGTCACCCGCAATCGCGGCGAATCGGTTCGCAGCGGGATCATCAACGCTGGCGAGACATTTGAGCTTCAGGCGACCACGACAGCAGGCGAGAGCACCTATGCCGGCATAATTCGCATGGTCACGGCCGCGCAAACGGCGAAGGCGCCCTTCACCCGTCTTGCCGACCGCTATGCTCTGCTGCTCCTGCCCGCGACGCTTCTGCTCGCCGGGGCGGCCTGGCTCGTCTCGGGCGACCCGATTCGCGGGCTCGCCGTTCTCGTTGCGGCGACCCCCTGCCCGCTGATCCTTGCAGCGCCTGTGGCGTTCATATCGGGCGTCGCGCAGGCCGCCAGACGCGGAATTCTGATCAAGGGCGGAGGGCCGCTGGAAGCGCTCGCACGCACGCACGCTGTCATGTTCGACAAGACAGGCACATTGACGGTCGGCGGCGCGCGTCTCGTCGCCATCGAAACCGCGCCCGGCGAAACGCCGGACGAGGTGTTGCGCTTCGCTGGTTCGCTGGAACAGGCCTCGCACCATGTGGTGGCGGCCGCAATCGTGTCGGCGGCCCTGGCCCGAGGAATAGCGCTCCATCCGCCGGATCAGGTCCGCGAAATCATGGGCTCCGGTCTCGAAGGCAATGTAGACGGCCGCCGCGTGCGCGCGGGCTCGCACATTTTTGTCTGTGGACCGGCGAAGCCTGATCAATGGGCGGTGCGGGCGCTCCGGCGGGCCGCCTGGCGCTCGGCCCTCAGCGTGTTCGTCGCTGTCGACGGACGGGTCGTCGGCGCCATCCTGCTCGCCGACGAATTGCGGCGCGAGACGGCGCGCGCGGTGCAGGCTTTGCGCGCGGCCGGCGTCGCGCGCATCGTGATGGTGACCGGCGATCGCGCCGAGGCCGCCGAGACGATCGGCGCCGCGCTCGATCTCGACGCCGTGCTGGCCGACCGCGATCCTTCGGACAAGGTCGAGGCGGTGGCGGCCGAGCAAAGATTGCATCCAACGCTGATGGTCGGCGACGGCATCAACGATGCGCCCGCGCTCGCAGCAGCGAATGTCGGCATAGCCATGGGCGCGCGCGGGGCCAGCGCGTCATCGGAGGCGGCTGACGTCGTGATTCTGATCGATCGCATCGACCGCGTTTCGGACGCCGTGTCCATCGCCCGGCGCGCCCGTGGAATTGCGATACAAAGCATGGTCGCGGGGATGACATTGTCGGGCCTTGCAATGGCCGCCGCTGCCGTCGGTTGGTTGACGCCGATCGAAGGCGCGCTCATTCAGGAAGCGATCGACGTCGCCGTGATTCTGAATGCATTACGCGCGCTGAGGCCTGGCCGTGGACGTACGCGCGCCGCGATGCAGGACTCCGCGGCGCAAGCGCTGCAGGACGACCACAAGGATTTGACGCTGCGCCTCAATCGGCTTCGCGAACTCGCCGACGCGCTCGACGACGCGCAGCCTGCGGAAGCAGTCTCTTTTATCTGCGAGGCCAATCGAATTGTGAGTGAAGAAATCGTTGAGCACGAACGCAACGACGAGGCGATCGTCTATCCCGGCCTCGGCAAGTTCCTGCGCGATGGGCACGGTCTTGTCGCAATGAGCCGCGCGCATCGCGAAATACTCCATCTTTCGAGACTTCTGGGGCGACTTTCACACGAATTGACGCCGGGCGACGTCGACCGCTATCTGATCCGCGATGCGCAACGCGTGATCGAATCGATCGAGGCGCTCGTCCGCATCCACAATGCGCAGGAAGAGGACATCTACGAACATGCCGCCGTCGGTTAGGCCGCGCGACAGTCTTGCGAGCGGTTCCGAAAACGCATTTGCAGACTTTCGGGAGACAGCGCCCGCATGCTGGACATTCTAAATCAGGCGACAGGCAACCTGCCCGGACTGGCTACTGTTTTTGTAGCCGTGTTCCTGCTCAACATCATCCCGATTTTCGCGCCCCCCACATGGATTGCGCTTTCCGCGATCAGCCTTGGCGTTCCGGACGCGGACCCTTGCGGGCTCGCTCTTGTCGGCGCAAGCGCCGCGACGACCGGCCGCGTGACGCTCGCGCGGCTGTCTCGGGGGATATTGCGTGAAAAGCTGCTGGGAGACGATGCAAGACGAAACATCGACGAAATTCGACATGGAATCGAGCGACATCGCGTCGCCTCCGCCGGGGCTGTGCTCATGTATGCATTCAGTCCCCTCCCGTCGAATCACCTGTTCATCGCCTATGGGCTGACGAACCTGCCAGTTCGGTTTGCGGCTATCCCCTTCTTCCTGGGGCGTCTCGTCAGCTATTCCTTCTGGATATTCAGCGCCGCGGCGGCGGGGAGGAAATTTGATATCGATCTTGCGGAGTCTGGCTTTGGCATGGGCGTCTATTTCATAGTCACCCAACTCCTGCTGGTTCCCGTGATCTATTTTCTCGTGAAGATTGATTGGAAATTGCTCATTGCGGATCGACGTCTTGCGCTGCGCAAGACGCATGTGTCGGGATGAGAGTCTGCTTGCGCCCGCCTCTGTTGTCCAGCGCGCCGCCAAAGTTCTTTCAATAGGAATAGAGAACCGGCACGTTTGCGGCGCTCATCATGAATTTCGTCATGCCGCCCAGCACGAATTGCCACAGACGCGAGTGCGCATAGGCCCCCATGACAAGCAAATCCGGCCGTCGACCATCCAGATGGGCGCGCAACGTCAAACCCGCGTCCGCGTGTTCGAGCGGCAAATCCGTCAACCTGATGGCGCGACAATGCCGGGCCAGATGTTCGGCCAGTTCGGCTCCGGCCGCGCTCGGACCGCCATCGTCAACGACACAGACGACCTCGACCTCGTCCGCCCGCGCCAGAATCGGCATCGCATCGCCAACGGCGCGCGCCGCGCGCGCGCCACCGTCCCAGGCGATGACTATCCGCTTGAATGTGGGCCCCTTTGACCAGTCCGAAGGAACGACAATCACGGGGCGCCCCGCTTCAAACAGGATGCTTTCGATAACGCCCGTCTCCGCTGAAAGCCCCCCCTTCGCTTGAGGAAGTATCACGAAGTCGCTTGCTCTCGTCGCTGCCGCCAGGTCGATCCGCGCGGCGGTGAATGGCTTTTGCACGATCCGGCAATCGAGCGGGACGCCGGAAATCCGCGCTGCCGTTTCAATCCTGCCGCGCGTTTCGTTCGCCTTCGCAAGTCGCTCGGCATTGACCTGATCAACCAGGGCCTGCGCCAGCGGGAGGAGCCGCGCGGTTGTCAGGTCGAGAAGCGGCGCGGCGATCCGGCACGACAGATGCGCTCGCTCGACGTCGCAGAACGCGATGGCGTAGTCGATGGCGGCGGCCGACGATACGTCATCTTCGATGATCGTCGCGAGATTGACGGTCTTGATTGGCATGGCGGCCTCCGCGGTCAGTATATCTTCAGGATCAGTCAATATAAGCTGAATTTCGTCCTTGTGAGGGATCAAAGACCTGGTCGATCCCCTTATCGACGCTAGAGGACGCGGGTCAGGCGCCGCATCCCTGAATTTTCGGGACAGGGCGACGGCGAGGTTCGAAAGCGTCGTTCTGAATTTTCAAACCAATCTGGTCTAGGCTCGCGCCGCATTCATTGTCGTAACCCAGGGTGTTCCATGGATCGATCCGAAGTTCGCGCCGCTTTCGCCGCGCTTGAGGCGCACCGCGCCCAAATCGCCGGCGCGCGCATTGCCGATCTGTTTGACCGCGATCCCCGCCGGTTCGAGCGGTTCAGCGTGCGCCTCGCCGACATGCTGTTTGATTATTCCAAGCACAAGGCGACCAGCGCGACGATCCAGTTGCTGGTCGCGCTCGCCCGCGCGGCGAAGCTCGAGGAGCGGCGCGCGGCCCTGTTCGCAGGCGAGAAGGTGAATGTCACCGAGCGGCGGCCAGCCCTGCATATGGCGCTGCGCAATCTGACGGATCGTCCCTTCTGCGTGGATGGACGGGATGTCATGCCGGATGTGCGCGACGTGCGCGCGCGGGTCGCGAGCTTCGCGCAGGCGGTCCGCGCCGGCGCGATTCGCGGCGCGCGCGGCGAGGTCTTCACGGATGTCGTGAACATCGGCATCGGCGGCTCCGATCTCGGCCCGGCGATGGCCGCCCGCGCGCTCTCGCCGTATATGTCGCCGAAATTGCGCGGGCATTTCGTCTCCAATGTGGATGGCGCCGATCTCGGAGATACGATCAGGTCGCTCGATCCGGCCAGAACACTGTTCGTCGTCTCGTCGAAAACATTCACGACACAGGAAACGATGGCGAACGCAGCGTCAGCGCGAAAATTCGTGGCGGATGCCCTCGGCGAGGCGGCGGTCGCCGACCATTTCGCGGCGGTCTCGACCCGTCTCGACAAGGTTGCGGAATTCGGAATCCGGCCCGATCGCGTCTTTGGTTTCTGGGATTGGGTCGGCGGTCGCTATTCCATGTGGTCGGCGATCGGACTGTCGCTCGTCATCGCGATTGGTCCCGAGCCGTTCGAGGAGTTTCTCCGGGGCGGGCAGGATGTGGACGAACATTTCGTTTCGGCGCCGCTCGACGCCAACATCCCCGTGCTGATGGGCCTGCTCGGCGTCTGGCGGCGCAATATGTTCGCAGAGAGCGTCCATCTCGTCATTCCCTATGACCAGCGGCTCGCCCGTTTTCCGGCTTACCTGCAGCAGCTCGACATGGAATCGAACGGCAAGCACGTGACCCGCGACGGCGCGCCGGTTGCGACCGCCACGGGTCCATTCGTGTTCGGCGAGCCCGGCACCAATGGCCAGCACGCCTTCTTCCAGCTTCTGCATCAGGGCGTGAACGTCGCGCCGATCGACTTCCTCGTTGCCGCGGAGCCGACCGACGCCGATCCCGTCCATCATGCGCTGCTCGTCGCCAATTGTCTGGCCCAGAGCGAGGCGATGATGCGCGGCCGGAGCCGGGCGGAAGTGCAGGCCATCCTGAAGGCGCAGGGCCTGAGCGCGGAAGAGGCGGCTTCGCTCGCCCCGCACAAGACCTTCGCCGGCGACCGTCCGTCCTCGACTCTGATGTATCGCAGGCTCGATCCGCGCAATCTTGGTCGTCTGGTCGCTCTCTACGAGCACAAGGTGTTCGTTCAGTCGGTGATCTGGGATATCAATCCGTTTGACCAGTGGGGCGTCGAACTCGGCAAGGAATTGTGCAATAGGCTCGCCCCGATCGTGCAGGATCCCGCCCGCACGACGGAAGGGCTCGACGGCTCGACGGCCGGTCTGATTGCGTGGCGGCGCCATCTCAGCCGCTGAGTCCGTTTCGTCAACAGGATGAGTTGTCAGGCAAAATTCGCTCGCCCGACCCAAGGCTGCAACGCTTTGGTAAAGGCTTCGAGACATGATGGCCAAGGCCCAATCCGGTTCCCCAGCGGAAAGGCTGAAGGCGTGCGCGGCTACAGATACAGGTGGATCATCGGCGTCGCCGTGGCAATCGCGCTGCTGGCGTCGGCCGTCGTCGGCCTTGTGATCCGGCGAATGCAGGAAGAGGCCCTGTCCGACGCGCGGCGCGCCGTATCGGGGCTGGCGGCGATGTTGGGCGAACAGGTCCAGCAGTCTATCCAGGCGATCGATCTCGCCCTGAACGAGGTGGCGGCCGACGCGGCGGCGAATTCGGAGGCGGAATTCGCGGCGAAAGCCCGCACGCCTCGCGTTCTGGAATCGCTGGCGAACATAGCCGCCAGGCGAACGTCGATCGACCTCATTTCGATCGAGGATACCAATGGCGCGACGCTGGCGACCTCGCGCGGCGCGGCCACGGAAAGCAGCAACCCGATTTATCTCCTGTTCGATTTCCTCAAGAACAACCGCACGCGCGAGACGCAGGTCGGCCCCCTGCGGGTCAGCGAGGCGACCGGCGCGCTCGTGGTCGACTTCATGCGTCGACTGGAGACGAGCGACGGCGCCTTCCTTGGCGTGGCGCGCGTCAGCGTCACGCCGGAAACGCTGGTGAGCACCTACTCGCCGCTCGCCGCGATGCAGGGCCGCAGCTATGCGCTGTTTTCCCATGATGGATCGATCCTCGCGCGATACCCGGCCCATTTCGCCGTCGTCGGCCAGAAACTGCCGCGGGAATCCAAATGGTACGACGTGGTTGCGCGCGGCGGCGGTCTGTATGAAACGCGCAGCGTCTTCGACGGCGCCGAGCGGATCCTCGCTGTAAAGACCTTGCCGCTCTCGCAACTCGTCGTCACGGTCGCAATCCTGCGCTCGACCGCGCTCGCGCAATGGCGAGAGCAATCAAGTCTGCTCGTCCTGGGCTTCGTGCTGGCGTTGATGGTTGCCGGCGTTCTCGTCCGGACGCTGCTCGTCCAGTTCCAGAACGTGGGCGACAAGGAAGCCGCCCTCCGGGCCAAGTCCCTGGAGCTCGAACTGTCGAACCAGCGATTCGCGACCGCTCTCGGCAATATGTCGCAGGGACTGGTCGTCTTCGATCGCGATGGGCGCGTCGTCATCTCGAATGAGCGCTATGCGACGATCTATGGCCTGGACCCGGACGCGATAAAGCCCGGAATGATGGCCAAGGCGATCCTTGATCTGCGAACGTCGCGCGGCGTGTTCGCCGGCGAGTCGCCGCAATCGTATATCCAGAACGCGATGAGTCGGCGGTACACGGATCAGCGGATCGATCATCTCAATACGGGACGGTCGATCCTCGTCAATCACGCCGCATGTGGCGATGGCGGCCTCGTCGTCACGCACGAGGATGTGACAGAACGCGAACAGACCCACGCGCGCATCGCCTATCTGGCGATGCACGACGAACTGACGCAACTGGCCAATCGCGCGCTTTTTCTCAGCGCGCTGGAAACGCTGAAACGCGGATTGGGATCGACCAGCGCTGCGATCGTCGTCATGCTGATAGATCTCGACAATTTCAAACCCGTCAACGATACGTTCGGGCATGAGGCGGGCGACAGGGTTTTGCGGGAATGCGCGCTGCGCATCCTCAGCGCGGCGCCCTATGCCCACGTCGTCGCCAGGCTCGGCGGCGACGAATTCGCCATCGCCTGCGGAACTCACGATTCAGATGGCGCAGGCATGTCCGAGGCGGCCGCGCGGCTGATTTCGGCGATTTCGGCGCCTTACACGATCGATGGGCAATCGCCGGAGGTCGGCGCCTGTGTCGGCGTCGCCGTGCATGTCGATCCCGATCTGTCGATCGACGACATGCTGCGGCGCGCCGATCTGGCGCTCTATACGGCAAAGGCTGGCGGCGCCAACCGCTCCCGTCTGTTCGAGCCATGGATGGAGCTGGAGGCGATCACGCGCCGCGAACTTGCGGCGGACCTGGCGCATGCCATCGACAATGATCAGCTCTATCTGGCCTATCAGCCGATCGTTGACGCCGACACGATGGAAATTCGGCAGATGGAGGCCCTGCTGCGGTGGCCGCATGCCCGGCGCGGCCTGATTCCGCCTCAGGAATTTGTGCGACTGGCCGAGGAAATGCATTTGATCGATCATCTCGGCGCCTGGGTTATCCGCCGCGCGACGGCGGACGCCGCGCAATGGCCGCAGGAGGTTGTCGTCGCAGTCAATGTGTCGCCGCTGCAACTGGCCAGCAGCGATTTCGCCGCATCGGTCCTGCGGGCGCTCGAAGCGAGCGAAATCTCGCCGCGACGCCTCGAAATCGAGATAACGGAATCCGCCTTCCTGCAGGACAAGGGGGACAGCCTCGTCGGTCTGCATCGTCTGCGCGATCTGGGCGTCTCCGTCGCCCTCGATGATTTCGGCACCGGATTTTCGTCGCTGAGCTATCTGAAGCGGTTTCCATTCGACAGGCTCAAGATCGATCGATCTTTTGTAGCCGACGCCGCGCGCGACGCCGGATCGGCGGCGATCATCGCGGCGACCGTCCAGCTTGCGCGCGCGTTCGAGATCGAGATCACGGCCGAAGGCGTTGAGACCTGGGAACAGTATCAGGTATTGCGCGCTACGGGCGTGCGGATGATGCAGGGTTATCTCTTTGGCTGGCCAGAACGCGTCGAGGGCGCGCTGCCCATCGTATCGACCGTGATTCCAGCGACGGCGTCGCGCCGCCTCGCCTGACCGGATCTATTCGTCTTCGCCGAATCGGTTCGCGACCAGCGTCGCGATCGCCTCGATCGCCGTCCGCGCCTGCGGCCCGACGGCCGCGACCCGGATCGAGGAGCCGATCCCGGCGCCGAGCGTCAAAATTCCCATGATCGACGTGCCGCCGACGGTTTCGCCGCAGCGGGACACGGTTACGTCGCAGTCGAAATTCTCGACGCATTGTACGAACTTCGCCGTTGCGCGCGCGTGCAGCCCCTTTTTGTTGACGATCGTCAGGTCGCGCGCGACGGCCCCTTCGGGAACCGCGTCGTTGTCCGGGCACTCGTCGCAGCCTTGCTCGTCCATGCTCATTTCCCGCTCAGAACGCGGCTGGCGATTTGAATGTACTTGCGGCCGGCGTCCTGCGCCTGCGCCACCGCTGTTTCTAGGCTGCAATGATCGCGCACCGAGGTGAGCTTGATCAGCATCGGAAGATTGACGCCGGCCACGACCTCGACTTTCGCGCCGTTCATGACCGAGATCGACAGGTTCGACGGCGTGCCGCCGAACATGTCGGTCAACAGAACCACGCCTTGGCCCGATTCGACAGATTTGACAGCGTCCATGATGTCGCGCCGTCTCTGTTCCATGTCGTCGTCCGGCCCGATCGTGATGGTGGCGAGCTGTTTTTGCGGGCCGACCACGTGTTCGAGCGCCGCGCGAAACTCTGTCGCGAGGCAACCATGGGTCACGAGGACCATACCGATCATCTGGCGTAACCGTTCATGTCGAGCTCGGTTCCGATCGCGCCGCGCTGGTGCGCAGGCTCGCCGGAAATGCTTAATTTATTCACTTTGTGCAAGCCGACCTCTCCCAGCCCGCAGCGGGCGGCCATTTTGTTCGTCGCCGCGAGCTTGGCAAGCGAAATGCGCATCGCTGTCGTCAATTTAGGCGCCCGCCGCTGCGATTTTTTCGACCAGCAGGCGCGCGCCCCCTGGTTCGCCGATGACGAGTGCTATACGTGGCGCCGCAACCCCCGCAATTTCCGTCGATCGCGCTCTTTCGTCGGGGAAACGGGGCGGATCGTCGCCGCCTTGCGCCCGGTCGACGAGATCGACCACGAGACGCAGCACGGCCGCCTTTTCATGGTCGACCACGAAAATCCCCTGTCCCCGCCGCTCCACCTGCCCGGCGATGGTCGGATGCGGCGACAATATCGCGCGGCCGGCGCGCGCGACGATCTGGACCCGGTCGTCCGCGACGAGTCGGCCGAACCAGCCGCGCGAGCGCGCCTCGGCCGCCAGTTCCTCCGCAAGTCTGCTCTTGCCCGCGCCGGAGCGCCCGCGAATAAGAACCCCGGCGTCCCGGACGATCACGGCGACGGCGTGGTGCGTGGAGCTGACGGGTCGATGCGTCCTTGTCATGGGGCCGCCGGAAGCCAGACGATGAATCGTGCGCCGGCAGGTTTGTCAGGATCGCCCGCCGTGGCGCGGTTCATTGCGCGGATCCGGCCCTGGTGCGCCTCGACGATCTGGCGCGAGATCGACAGGCCAAGCCCCGAATTCTGGCCAAAGCCCTGGTTGGGTCGATCCGTGTAAAACCGTTCAAAAATACGCTCTAAGGCGTGAGCGGGAATGCCTGGCCCGTCGTCGTCGATCACGATCTCGTATCCGTCGCGCACCGGACCGTCGTTCGCCGCGCCGCGCGCCTGCCGCAGGCCGACGCGCACGGAGCCGCCGTGCGCCGAGAATGACCGCGCGTTGTCGATGAGATTGTTGAAAACCTGGCCGAGCCGCGAATCATGCGCGAGCACCCGCCATGATCGGCGTTCGGGCTCGCTCGCGGGCGCAGCTTCGATCTTCAGCGTGACCGACACACCGTCTCCGCGATCGACGCTCTGTGCGACGCCAACGACCGCATGCAGCACCGCCGACAGGTCGACCGTCTGCATGTCGGCGCGGGCGAGTTCGGCGTCGAGACGCGAGGCGTCGGAAATATCGCTGATCAGCCGATCGAGCCGGCGCACGTCATGCTGAATGACCGCCAGCAGGCGACCACGGGACTCCTCACTGCGCGCAATCGGCAGGGTCTCGACCGCGCTGCGCAGTGAGGTCAGCGGGTTCTTGAGTTCATGCGCGACATCGGCGGCGAAGCTCTCGATCGCCTCGATCCTTGAATAGAGCGCGCCGGTCATTTCGCGCAATGCGCCGGAAAGGTGTCCAATTTCGTCGGATCGATCGGAAAAATCGGGAATTTCCTGCCGGGATTTGCTGCCGCGGCGCACGCGCTCGGCGGCCTCGGCCAGTCGGCGGATTGGTTCAGCGATCGTTCCCGCGAAGAACAGCGACAGGAGAAGCATCACGCCGGCCGAAACGACGAAAATGCGCACGATCGCCCAACGTTCAGACGCGATGATCGCGTCGATGTCGCCTCCCCTTGTCGACAGCAGCAGCGCGCCGCGCACCGCCCGGAACCGCTGGATTGGCACCGCGACGGACACGACCGTCTCGCCGCGGTCGTTCACCAGCACCACAGATTCCTCGCCGCCGGCCAGCGCGCGCGCGACCTCGGGATAGTTTCGGGCGCCGTTTTCGCCGATGTCGTCGTCCGCTGCCGAACCGGTCGAGCCAAAACGTCGCTTCAGGTCGTTCCACAGCCGCTGGAGGACACCGGGGCGATTCCTTCCCACCGGCGGCAGATCCGCGCGCAGGATCGTCGACCGGCTCGTGAGCGAGCGCGAGTCCAGCAGCATGTAGCCGTCGCGGTCGAAAACCCGGGCGCGCGTTCGCGTCGGCGAGACCAGCCGGTGCAGCAGCGGTCCGATGCGATCGGGATTGATCGAGAATTCGAGACTGGGCGAGGTCTCATCGGAGGGGCCATAGCTCTGCCCCGGCGCCAGACGCAGCAGTTTTTCCGGATCGATGGCGATCGAATCGGTCTCGACCGTGGCCGACGAGGCGATCGCCGCGGCAATGATTTCGCTCTGAATCCGAAGGCTCTGCAGGCGGGCGTCGATCAGGCCGGCGCGGAACTGGTTCAGGTAGAGGAAGCCGATCAGCAGCGCAAACAGCCCGCCGAGATTGAGAACGATGATGCGGCGCGTCAGCGACGACGAGAAGCGCGCCATCAGCGCGCGCCATAGCTGGCGCACCCGCACAAGTCGTTTCAATCTGCGCAGCGACCGCCCGGCCGGCTGCTCCATGTGCGCGCCGACGCTCATCTGGCCTGAAAGCCCGCCAAAAACGTCTTACGCCTCCTTGAAGCGATAGCCGACGCCGTACAGTGTTTCGATCATTTCAAAATCGTCGTCCACGGCCTTGAATTTCTTGCGCAGGCGCTTGATGTGGCTGTCGATGGTGCGGTCGTCGACATAGACCTGGTCGTCGTAGGCCGCGTCCATCAGCGCATTGCGGCTCTTGACCACGCCCGGCCGGGTGGCGAGCGCCTGCAGGATCAGGAATTCCGTGACCGTCAACGTTACGGGCTCTCCGTTCCACGTGCAGGTGTGGCGCTCGGGGTCCATGCGCAGCGCCCCGCGCTCAAGAAGTCTGGCCTCCGATTCTTTCTGCGCGCCCGCTTCCTTCGGGTTCGCGCGGCGCAGGATGGCCTTCACGCGCTCGACCAGCAGGCGCTGCGAAAACGGCTTTCGGATGAAATCGTCGGCGCCCATCTTGAGGCCGAACAATTCGTCGATCTCCTCGTCCTTGGAGGTGAGGAAGATCACGGGCAGATCCGACTTCTGGCGCAGGCGTCGCAGCAATTCCATCCCGTCCATCCTCGGCATCTTGATGTCGAAGATGGCGAGGTCGGGCGGGTTTGTCCGCAAACCGTCGAGCGCTGCGGCGCCGTCCGTATAGGTCTGCACCCGGTACCCCTCGCCTTCCAGCGCTATGGAGACGGAGGTGAGGATGTTGCGGTCGTCGTCGACGAGAGCGATTGTAGGCATGAAGGGTGTTGTCCTCGGTCGGTTCGGGCGGGCGTCCGCAGCCGGTCACCGCGGGTCCCGACCATATTTCGCCACGCGGACTGAATGTGGCCTGAACGCCGGCGGCCTAACTCGGGCGGCCGGAATGTCTTGGCCATTTCGGGCCACAATGCGACAAAGCGCTCGATATATAGGCGCAACGCCAGAGGAAATCGACCCCGTGCCAGGCAAACCCGCGGAAACTCTCAACAAGCAGCCCGATTACGACCCGGTCGGCGAGGCGAAGCGCCTCCTCCGCATCGTACGGGCGGGATGCCTCGCCACGCTCGACGGGCGCAGCCGGCCATTCGCCACGCTGGTCAATGTCGCCACCGCCGCGGACGGCGCGCCGATCCTGCTGATGTCGAAACTGGCGGCCCATACACGCCATCTCGAAGCCCGGGCGGAGGCGTCGATCCTGCTGCCGCAGGCGGGCAAGGGCGATCCGCTCGCCCATCCGCGCCTCACCGTCTCGGGCAGTCTCGCGCGCGATCCGGACCCCGCCCTGCGCGCGAGATTTCTGGCGCGACACCCCAAATCCGAGCTGTATGCCGGCTTTGCCGACTTCTCCTTCTGGCGGATGGAGGTCGACGGCTTCCATCTCAATGGCGGCTTCGCACGCGCCGCCGATTTCGAGCCGGCGGACATCCTGACCGATGTCGTCGGGGCGGCGGACCTCGTCGCTGCGGAGGCGGGCGTCCTGCAGCACCTCAACCAGGATCACGCCGAGACGTTGCGACTCTATGCCGCCCGCCTCGATGGGCAGGCGCATGCGCGCTGGCATGCCACCGGCGTCGATCCGGAGGGCCTCGACCTGTCGGCGGGCGACAAGACCTCGCGAATTGCCTTTCCGAATCGCATCACGACGGCGGCCGATCTGCGGGCTGTGCTGGTCGAACTGGCCGCTGAAGCGCGCCGGCGCGATGCGGGCGAGACGCCGCCCCTATAACGGGATGTTTATCCTGTCTTCTGGCTAAACCTTTGGATGGCTTGCCCTGAACGCTCGTGGCGACTAAACGTCGCGCGAATTCCAATCTTGTGACACGATGCCGGCGAGCGATGGAGCTAATCTTCGCCCCGACCGGCCGGGAGATGCGCATGAAACAGGTAGGCGATTTCAACCCTGCGTATGGCGCAGACAAGTTCGGCTTCAAGGGCGTAGCGAGCGTCGAATACAATTTCGAGGCGCCGCATCTCTATGAAGTGTCGATGCTGCGGCGCGAGGGCGTGATCGCCAGGGGCGGCGCGCTCGTGGCCGAGACGGGCGTACACACAGGCCGGTCGCCCAGGGACAAGTTCGTCGTCGACGACGCGCTCACGCACGACTCTGTCTGGTGGGACAACAATGGCCGCATGTCGAAAGAGAATTTCGACGTCCTTCTGGCCGATTTCATCGATCACGCGAAGGGCAAGAACCTTTTCGCGCAGGATCTCTATGGCGGCGCCGACCATCACTACCGCGTCCGCACGCGCGTCTTCACGGAATTCGCCTGGCATTCGCTGTTCATCCGCACGATGCTGATCCGTCCGGAGCGCGACGAACTCGCGTCCTTCGTGCCGGAACTGACGATCGTCGATCTGCCGTCCTTCCGCGCCGATCCGAAGCGTCACGGCTGCCGCAGCGAAACCGTGATCGCCATCGATTTCTCGCGCAAGATTATGCTGATCGGCGGCACGAGCTATGCCGGGGAGATCAAGAAGTCGGTCTTCACCTATCTGAACTACATGCTGCCCGCGCAGCACGTCATGCCCATGCACTGTTCCGCCAACGTTGCGCACAATGGCGAGTCCGCAATCTTCTTCGGGCTGTCCGGCACCGGCAAGACAACGCTCTCCGCCGATCCCGAACGCATTCTGCTTGGCGACGACGAGCACGGCTGGAGCAAGGACGGCGTCTTCAATTTTGAGGGCGGTTGCTACGCGAAGGCGATCAAGCTCTCGCAGGAGGCCGAGCCGGAAATCTTCGCCACGACCGAGCGGTTCGGCACGGTCATGGAAAACGTCGTGCTCGATCCGATCACGCGCGTTCCCGACTTCGACGATGATTCGAAGACCGAAAACACCCGCATCGCCTATCCGCTCGATTTCATCCCGAACGCCTCCCCGACCGGCCGCGCGCATCATCCCAAGAATATCGTGATGCTGACCTGCGACGCCTTCGGCGTCCTGCCGCCGATCGCCAAGCTCGATCCGAGCCAGGCCATGTACCACTTCCTGTCCGGGTACACCGCCAAGGTCGCTGGCACGGAAAAGGGCGTGACCGAGCCGCAGGCGACCTTCTCCACCTGCTTCGGCGGCCCGTTCATGCCGCGCCATCCCTCGGAATACGGCAATCTTCTGCGCGAGTTGATCGCCCGGCACCATGTCGATTGCTGGCTGGTCAACACGGGCTGGACCGGCGGCAAGTATGGCGTCGGCCGGCGCATGCCGATCCGCGTGACGCGCCGGCTACTGCGCGCCGCGCTCGACGGCTCGCTGAGCAAGGAGCACTTCCGCACCGATCCCTATTTCGGTCTGGCCGTGCCGACCTCGGTTCCCGGCGTCGAGCCGCATATCCTCGACCCGATCAAAACCTGGCATTCCAAGGCCGAATTCGTCGAGACGGCGAGGAAGCTGGTTGGCATGTTCCGGGAGAATTTCGTGAAATTCGAGCCGCATGTCGACGACAAGGTGAAAGACGCCGCGCCCACGTTGCGCATTGCCGCCGAATAATCGAATCGATCCGCTCCGATTGCGCCGCCGCCGCCTTGCGGTGGCGCAATTTCGTAAACGTGGCGCGCGCGAACAAGGCTAGAGCGAAGCTGTGTGTTACGAATCAGTGGAAATGATCCTCTGATTTTGGAGCTGTTCGCCGGTGCGCCGAGACCACCTCCTTCTAGCCGCCGACATCCTGGTCTGGGCCGAGCCGATGGTGCGGGACCGGATTGATGCGTTCTGGGCGGATGCGGCGCGCAACAGCGACGCGGTGCGCGCCATCGCCGATCAGCACTGGCGTGTCTGGCGATGCGCGCTTTCGGGATTGTCCCACGGCGCCGCCTCCAATCGACGGGATCTGACGCTGCTCGTGCGCGCCGCGTCGATCGCCATGGATTCGCTTGGGGACGCCGATGAAGCGGTGATCGACGAGATCGCGGAAGTGATCGTCGCCCGCTTCCGCCGGTCGCCGCTTCTGGCGAAGGAATATACCAAGGCGCTCGTCCTGACCGCTGCCGGTCTGGTGGTGGCCCGCCGGGCGGCCGAGGCCGCCTGACCGCTCATGGCTGGCGCATGCCGAGTTCCGCCGCTGTCGGCAGCCGCCCGTTCGGCGTCAGCTTGTCGATCACGCCCGGCAGCGCCTGCGCGAGTTGATTGAGAAGATCCTGCTCGCTGACGCCCGCCCGACGCGCGAGATCGCTGATTGTGGTCTGTCCGAGCGCGCTGCCGAGAGGCCCTGGCTGGATCGGCCGATTGGGGCCCGAGCCAATCCAGGTGTCGATGGTCGCGCCGTGGCCGGCGTTCTGGAATTTGGAAACGAGTTCGCTGAGGCCGCCGAGCAGTCCGCCGTCATCGCCGCCGCTCTGGGGCGGCGTCTGGGGCGCGGGCGCGGACTCGTGCGTCAGCATCTTCTTCAGCAACAGCGCGCCGAGCGCGATCATGACCGGCTTGGCGAGGCTTCCGCCGGGGATGGCGTCCTGCAATGCATTATCGAACAGACCCATGTCACTCTCCCTGATTGACCGCGGCGCGTCGTCGGCCCGAAGTCGAAACGGATTTGGCGAATTCAAATGGCGCGCCCTGCGTTGCATCGTGCATCGCGACGGGAATGTCGTACCGCCGGACTCGCCGTGCAAGAGTTCGTGGCTTGTCTTTTGGACCATTCGTGGGAACATTCCAGTCGCCGGCGCGATCCCGCAACGGTTTACCTGGAGAGAACCATGGGCTTCATCGCTTGGATCGTGCTCGGCCTGATCGCCGGCTTCATTGCGAGCAAGATCGTCAACAAGAGCGGTCAGGGCCTGCTGCTCGACATCGTCCTCGGCATCGTTGGCGCAGTCGTTGGCGGCTACATCTTCTCGTTCTTTGGCGTCGGCGGCGTCACCGGCGTCAACATCTACAGTATCGTCATCTCGGTGGTCGGCGCGGTCATCGTGCTCTGGATCTATCACGCGGTGTCCGGCCGCAACACGCTCTAGCGCGCGCGAGAAACAACGAAGCCGAGCGCGGCCAGCCCCGCAAGGTTGAGCGCGCCCGTGACATAGAGGCTCGCCGCGCCGCTGACATCAAGCAGCATGCCGAGAAGCAGCGGGGCAAGCGCGCCCGAGATGCGCGCCGGCGCGGCAAGCAGGCCGACGCGCCGGCCATAGCCGGACGGGCCAAAGATCGCCAGCGGCAGCGTGCCGCGCGAAATGGTGATAATGCCGTTGCCGACGCCGTAAAACATCACGAACACGGTCGAGAAGATCGGCCCGCCGAACGCCAGCGCGACGACCCCGATCGGCAGGAAGACCGTCGCCAGACGCGCCGACATTACCGGATGGAAGCGACGCAGGAAGAACATTTCCGCGAGCCGCCCGGCGATCTGCGAGGGACCGACCAGCGCGGAAGCGGCGATGGCGCTCGCCGCCGTAAGTCCGAATTGCGTCAGCAGATTCGGCATGACCGCCGACAGGCCCGAACTGACGAAGCTCGTCGCGGCGAACATCACGGCGACAGCGATCATCGCCGCGCGGTCCGAAGCCTCGTCCTGCGGGTCGCGCGGACGTTCGTCATCCTGCGTCGCCGAGGGGCGCGGCATGGCCGATTGCGCCGGCAGCAGCAGGTTGAGCGGCAGCGCCACGAAAATGTTCGCCGCCGCCCAGAACAGGAGCGCGGCTCGCCAGCCGTAATGGACTTCGAGCAGCGCCGTCAGCGGCCAGCCGACCGTCGATGTGAAGCCGGCGATCAGCGTGACGCCGGAGATGAGATTGCGCGCATTGACGCCATAGAGCAGCGTCAGCGCCGCGAAGGCCGTCTCGTAGAAGCCCAGTCCCATGCCGACGCCCATGACGATCCAGCCCGCCGCCAGCAACCAGGGGCCATGGGCCGCAGCGAGCAGCAGGAGTCCGGCGGCGAAACAGATGTTGGCTGCCACGAGCGCCATGCGCGCGCCGCCCCTGTCGATCCATTGGCCGACGCGCGGACCCATGAAGCTCGAAACGACCAGCGCCGCCGACAGGCCGGCGAAGGTCGCCGTCGCTGGCAGGCCGAGATCGCGGCCGATCGGCCCGGCGAGAATCGCCGGCATGTAATAGGCGCCGCCATAGCCGACGAGCTGGGCGACGCCGATCGGCGCCACCACGCGAAAGGCGGAGGGCGCCGGCCGGCTCAAGCCGGACGCCAGTCGGCGAGGTGGATGACGCGGGATTTGTGTCGGCTCGACGCCAGTGCGCGAATGAAGCCTTCGTCGAGGGTCACAAGTCTGGCGTCGCGCTGCACGGAGAGCGCCAGATAGACACAGTCGTAGACGGAATGGCCCGTTTCGACCGCCAGCGCGAAGGCTTCGCGCGCGAGGCGTTCGACAGGCGCGAGATCGCGGACGAATCGCCGCAATTCGACGGTTGCAGCGATGGCCTGTTCCTCCGACATCTCTCCGTTGCGCAGCTTCTTCCACGCGGTATTCGCGACTTCGACACACAGCAGCGACGGCGCGATCAACTCCTCGGCCGAGCGCAGCAAACCATTCGCTGTCGCCGATGATGCCTCGCGGGTGAACCAGCAGATCGCGACGCTGGCGTCGACGACCAGCGTCACCTGTTTCGGTCTTCGCGGATCAGGGTCACAGGATCGCTGCGCCGGCCGGACGGGGTCTGCGCCTGCAATCGCTCGGCAACCGCCAGCCGTTCGGCGGGAGAATAGGGCGCCGCGGCTTCGATCAGGTCGCGTAGCGCCTGCTCGAGGGACTGGCCGCGGGCTTTCGCGCGGGCGCGATGCGCCTCCAGCGTGTCGTCGTCGATGTTGCGGATCAGAACCTGAGCCATACAGGCGGTCTCCGGATGCTATCGAATATGATAGCATCCGGTTCCGGCAAGAGCCAGATCAGTTCATCAATTCATCGTCGGGATGACAAAGCTTGCGCCATCCTTGACGCCGGACGGCCAGCGTGAGGTGACTGTCTTGGTCTTCGTGTAGAACCGGATCGAATCCGGACCGTGCTGGTTGAGATCGCCGAAGCCCGAGCGCTTCCAGCCGCCGAACGTGTAATAGGCGATCGGCACCGGGATCGGCACGTTGACGCCGACCATGCCGATCTGACAGCGCGAGGCGAAGTCGCGCGCCGCATCGCCATCCCTGGTGAAAATCGCGACGCCGTTGCCGTATTCGTGGTCGTTCACGAGCGAGAGCGCCTCTTCATAATTTCCGGCGCGCACGACCGACAGCACGGGACCGAAGATCTCTTCCTTGTAGATGCGCATGTCCTTGGTCACATTGTCGAACAGACAGCCGCCCATGTAGAAGCCGTTCTCGTAGCCCTGCATCTTGAAGCCACGGCCGTCGACCACGAGTTTCGCGCCTTCCTTCACGCCGATCGCGACGTAATTCCTGACGCGCTGCAGCGCCTCGGCCGTCACGAGCGGGCCGAAGTCGGCGGCAAGGTCCGTCGACGGACCGACCTTCAGCGATTCAACACGCGGGATGAGTTTTTCCATCAGGGCTTCGGCAGTGCCCTTGCCGACGGGAACGGCGGCCGAGATCGCCATGCAGCGTTCGCCGGCCGAGCCGTAGCCCGCGCCGATCAGCGCATCGGTCACTTGATCCATGTCCGCGTCGGGCATGATGACCATGTGGTTCTTGGCGCCGCCGAAGCACTGGACCCGCTTGCCGGCCGCGCAACCGCGCGTGTAGACGTATTCAGCGATCGGCGTGGAGCCGACGAAGCCGACGGCCTTCACGTCGCGATCGTCGAGAATGGCGTCGACGGCCTCCTTGTCGCCGTTGACGACGTTGAGAATGCCGGCCGGCAGACCCGCCTCGATCATCAGTTCGGCCAGGCGCAGGGGCACGCCGCAGTCGCGCTCCGACGGTTTCAGGATGAAGGCGTTGCCGCAGGCGATGGCCGGGCCGAACTTCCACATCGGGATCATCGCCGGGAAGTTGAACGGCGTGATGCCAGCGACTACGCCGAGTGGCTGGCGCATCGAATAGATGTCGATGCCGGGGCCGGCGCCGTCGGTATATTCGCCCTTCATCAGGTGCGGGACGCCGCAGGCGAACTCGATGACTTCGACGCCACGCTGGATGTCGCCCTTCGCGTCGGGAATGGTCTTGCCGTGCTCGCGCGCGAGAAGCTCGGCGAGCGGTTCCATGTCGCGCGCCACGAGGTCGAGAAATTTCATGAGGACGCGCGCGCGCCGCTGCGGATTGGTCGCGCCCCAGCCGACCTGCGCAGCCCTGGCGTTCTCGATGGCGGCGCGCACCTCGGCCTTCGAGGCGAGCGGCACCTTCGAGATCAGTTCGCCCGTCATGGGCTGGTAGGCGTCGGCGAAGCGGCCGGACGCGCCCTTGACGTGCTTGCCGCCGATGAAATGCGTGAGTTCCCTGGCCATTTTTGTCTCCCTGACCGGCTGTTTCTGGTCTATGATTTTGCGCATATCAATCTTTGATATCGCGCAACCGTTGTGCAGAATTTCGCGCCATGCTTGATTGGGACAATACTCGTGTCTTTCTCGCCGTCGCCCGCACTGGACAGATGCTGGGTGCCGCCCGCAAGCTCGGACTCGATCATGCGACCGTGAGCCGCAGAATCGCAAATCTGGAGGCTGGCCTCGGCGTCAAATTGATCGAGCGCCGCACTAGCGGCTGCGTGCTGACGGCCACCGGCGAGACCTTTCTGGCGAGCGCCGAGCGGATCGAGACAGAACTCTTGCGGGCGCAGGCCGCGTTAACGGGCGCTGACGTCGCCGTGACAGGCAACGTGCGTGTCGGCGCCCCCGACGGTTTCGGCACTTTCGTGCTCGCGAGAAGTTTCGGCGCGCTGATGGACGAGCATCCCGGCCTCAACGTGCAGCTTGTTCCATTGCCGCGCGCGTTTTCGCTGGCGAAGCGCGAGGCGGACATCGCCGTCACTATCGATCGTCCGGTCGAGGGCCGGCTGACGGTGCGAAAACTGACGGACTACACGCTGAGCCTCTACGCTTCTTGCGAGTTCTTGACGCAGCATCCGCGGGCTGCAATCGAGCCGCAGAATTGCCGCGTCGTCTCCTACGTGCCGGACCTGATCTTCAGCCCGGCGCTCGACTATCTCGGCGAGTTCGGCCTCGCCGGCAGCGCGAAATTTGAATGCGCTGGCATGATCGGCCAGATGGAGGCGGTGCGCGCGGGCGCGGGCATCGGCGTGCTGCACGACTATTCCGCGCGCAATTTTCCTGACCTCGTCCGCATCGCGCCGGAGCGGCGGGTGACGCGATCCTACTGGATCGTCACGCACGACGACGTGAAGGATTTTGCACGAGTCAGGCTGGTGCACGATCATATCGTCGCGACGACCGGGCGGCTGGCGCGGGAGTTCGTGCTGAAATGACAGAGAACCGGATCTCCGACCTCGCCTCCGTCCCTCATTTCTTCGATACCGTCGCCGACCGCATCTGGCGCGCATGGCATGCGCCGCGGGGCGCGACGCTCGCCCATTTGCGTGAGCGCCTGTCCGAAAACATGGGCGGCGCGCCGCTGCCGAAGGCCTTCGTCGCGCACGACGGTCCGAAATTTCTCGGGACAATTTCGCTCATAGCGAGCGACCTCGACGAGCGCCCGCAGTATACGCCCTGGGCGGCCGCGCTCTGGGTGGAGCCGGGAGCGCGGCGGGCGGGCGTCGGGACGGCGCTTCTGCGGCGGGCGGCGTCGGCGGCTCTCGCTTCCGGGGCGCAGGACGTTTACCTTTGCGCGCAGGAGCGCCTGTGCGCTTATTATCTCAACCGGGGCTGGCGCCTCGTCGAAACCGAAGCAGGTCCGCGCCGCCTCTCGATCATGCGCCGGGACAGCCGGCAGGAGTTCTGAATGCCCTCGAAACTCGACCAGCTCAAATCCATGACCACGATCGTCGCAGACACCGGCGACATAGACTCCATCAAGGCCTTCCATCCGACCGACTGCACCACCAATCCGTCGCTGATCCTCAAGGCGTCGGGCATGCCGCAATACAAGCATCTCGTCGACGAGGCGATCAGGTGGGGGCGTAGCCACAACGCGGTGTCGAGCGTGGTCACCGATCGTCTTGCGGTCAATTTCGGAACCGAGCTGGCGAAGATCGTGCCAGGCCGCGTCTCGACCGAGGTGGACGCCGATTTGTCCTTCGACGCCCGCGCCATGATCGACAAGGGGCGCAGCCTCCTTGCCGCATATAAGGAGCGCGGCGTCGACCGCCAGCGCATCCTCATCAAGCTGGCGGCGACCTGGGAGGGCGTCGAGGCGGCGCGCGTGCTGCAGAAGGAAGGCGTCGACTGCAACATGACGCTGATGTTCTCGCTCGCCCAGGCCGCGGCCTGCGCCGACGCCGGAGCCTTTCTGATTTCTCCCTTCGTCGGCCGCATCCTCGATTGGTACAAGGCGCACGAAGGCAAGGAATATACGATCGAGACCGATCCCGGCGTGCTGTCGGTTCGGCAGATTTACGCCTATTACAAAGCGCACGGGATCAAGACCATCGTCATGGGCGCGTCGTTCCGCGGCCTCGGCGAGATCGAGGCGCTGGCTGGTTGCGACCGGCTGACGATCGCCCCCGATCTGCTCGCAAAACTCGCGGCGGACGAGGGTAGGCTGGAGCGAAAGCTTTCGCCGGACAAGCCCGCCGGCGCCCCCGCGAAGATGACTCTCGACGAAAAGACCTTCCGCTGGCTCCTCAACGAAGACAGAATGGCGACGGAGAAGCTCAGCGACGGCATCCGGATTTTCGCGAGGGATTTGCGCATCCTGCGCGAATTGGTCTCGAAGAAGCTGGAGCAGGCGGCGTAACGGGGGAGTAGCGAACAGGGAGGAATCATGTCGACCGAAAAGGCCGCGATCGAGAAAGCCGTCCAGACCTATTTCGACGGCCTGTACGAAGGCGACGCCGACAAGCTCGCGCGCGTCTTTCACCCCACGAGCGAACTCACCTTCGAGCAGGACGGCAAACTGGTCGTGTGGACGCGCGACCAGTGGCTCGATGCGGTGCGCAAGCGCCCGTCCGCGAAATCGAAGGGCTCGCCGCGTGAAGACGCCATCCTGATCTTCGATCAGTCCGGCCCGGCGACGGCTTTCGTGAAAGTGAAGTGCCAGCTTCCACCGGCCTATTTCACGGATTATCTGGTGTTCGCCAAGGCTGATGGCGAATGGAAGGTCGCACAGAAGATTTTCGCGACCGTCGTCAAAAAATAAGGCGACCGGGACCGCCGGCCTTCAGGCCGGCGGCGTCACGACATCCCTACTTCCCCTGCGCCAGCGCCGCTTCCCTGATCTTCGTCAGCGTCGTCGCCGGCGTGATCGCTTCGGGATCGATTTTCACGTGCAGGATCGCGGGTTTTCCGCTCGCCAGCGCGCGCTCGAAGGCCGGCATGAAGTCGTCCGTCGTCAAGACCGTCTCGCCATGCCCGCCGAAGGCGCGGGCGTAGGCGGCAAAATCCGGGTTCTTCAACGCCGTGCCGATGGGGCGGTTCGGATATTCGCGTTCCTGATGCATGCGGATCGTGCCGTACATGCCGTTGTCGACAACGACGAAGACGATGCCCAGGGCATATTGCACGGCGGTGGCGAATTCCTGCCCGTTCATCAGGAAGCAGCCGTCGCCGGCGAACGACACGACGGTCTTGTCCGGATGCAGACGCTTGGCGCCGATCGCCGCCGGAACGCCATAGCCCATCGAACCCGACGTCGTCGCAAGCTGCCCGCCGAATTTTGGAATGCGCAGGAAGCGGCCGACGAAGGTGTTGTAATTGCCGGCGCCCGACGTGACGATGAAATCATCGCCCAGTCTTTCACGCAATTGCGTCAGCGCCTCGCCGAACTGCATCGCGCCGGGGATTTGCGGCGCCTTTTCTGTCCACACGACATAGTCGCCATGCGACGCGGCGCCCGCGCCGGCCCAGCCGACAGCATTCGGCGGCTGCACGCTTTCGAGTTGCGCGCAAAAAGCCTGTGGCGTCGCGTTGATGGCGAGCGTCGGGTGATAGACGCGCCCCAGTTCGGCGGTGTCGGCATGCACGTGCACGAATGTCTGACGCGGAAGGGGAATGTCGAACAGCGTGTAGGATTGCGACGGCATTTCCGCCATGCGCCCGCCGACGAGCAGCACGAGATCGGCGCTTTCGATGCGCGCTTTAAGTTTTGGATTGGGGCCGATGCCGATCTCACCCGCGTAATTGGCGTCGGCATTCGGAAACAGCATGGCGCGGCGGAACGAGGTCGCGACCGGCAGATCGAACCGTTCGGCGAAGCGCACGAAGGACTCGACGGCCTTCGCACTCCAGCCGGAGCCGCCGAGAATCGCGACTGGCGCTTTCGCGGCCCAGAGGAGCTTCTGCAATTCGGCCATTTGCGGCAGGCCGGGCCATGTCGGCGCGGGCTCCACGCGCACCGCGTCGGCGGCCTGCGCGGTCTCGACCAGCATGTCCTCGGGCAATGCGATCACGACTGGGCCGGGGCGCCCCTGCATGGCGACATGGAAGGCGCGCGAAACGAATTCGGGAATGCGCGCGGGATCGTCGATCTCGCACACCCATTTGGCGGTCGAGCCGAAGAAGGCCTTGAAGTCCATTTCCTGGAACGCGCCGCGGCTCCGCATCGAGCGTTCGATCTGGCCGACGAACAGGATCAGCGGTGTCGAATCGTGTTCGGCGATGTGGATGGCGTGCGCCGCGTTGGTCGCGCCCGGCCCGCGCGTGACGAAGGCGATTCCGGGCCGCCCGGTGAGACGCGCGATCGCTTCCGCCGCGAGCGCGGCGCCCGTCTCCTGCCGGCACACCGTCACCTGCACCGACGAATCATGCAGCGCGTCGAGCACGGCGAGATAGGATTCGCCGGGCACGCAGAACACGTGCTGCACACCCTGAATGGCGAGCTGGTCGACGAGGATCTGCCCGCCTGTGCGCAGAGAGTTGGATTGCGTCATTTACCGCCGCCCCACGCCGGGTCGGCGAGCACTTCCGCATTATGTTCGCCGAGTGCGGGCGCGTGGCGCGGCGAGGCGGCGGGCTTGCCGTCGATCATGATCGCCGAACGGATGCCGGGCGTCGACCCGCCCCTGGCTCTTGGATTGGGACGGTCGATCCGCATGCCCCGGTGGATCACCTGCGGGTCGGCGAATACATCCGGGATCGTGTTGATCGGCCCGGCCGGCACGCCGATGGCGTCCAGTTTGGGCAACAATTCCGCGCGTGAAAATTGCGAGGTCATCGCGTTCAGCTTCTCGTCCATCGCCTTGCGATTGATGGCGCGCGACGGCATTTCGGCGAAGCGCGGATCGTCCGCCATCTCGGGCGCGCCGAGCGCGGTCACGAGCTTTCTGAACTGGCCGTTATTGGCGGTGGCGATGATGATGTCGCCGTCAGATACCTTGTACACGTCGTAAGGCGTGACGTTCGGATGCGCATTGCCCATCCGCTTGCCGGCCGCGCCGC
Source organism: Pseudomonadota bacterium (assembly GCA_021781815.1). Taxonomy (GTDB): domain Bacteria; phylum Pseudomonadota; class Alphaproteobacteria; order Rhizobiales; family Beijerinckiaceae; genus JAJXWB01. The sequence continues at coordinate 29,613 of JAJXWB010000004.1, forward strand.
CGACAAAATAATTCAGCGCCTGGAAGCCGAGCACGGCCGTCACGCTGTCGATCAGCGCGCAATCGATATAGGCGCCCTCGCCGGTCTTCTGCCGACGGATCAGCGCCGCCTGAATGGCGTTCGACGCATACAAGCCCGTAAAAATGTCGACGATGGAGATGCCGACCTTGGTTGGCGGTCCGTCGGGCTGGCCGGTGACGTGCATGATGCCCCCCATGCCCTGCAGCAGGAAGTCGTAGCCCGCGCGCGGCGCATAGGGGCCGGTCTGGCCGAATCCGGTGATAGAGCAATAGATGATGTCGGGTTTCACTTTTTTCAGGCCTTCGTAGTCGAGCCCGAATTTCGAGAGGCCGCCGACCTTGAAGTTCTCGATCACGACATCGGCGTTGGCCGCCAGACGCCGCACCAGGGCGCGGCCCTCTTCCGTGTCGAAATCGCCCTCGATGCAGCGCTTGCCGCGATTGCAGCCATAGAAATAGGCCGCTCCCAGTTTTTCTCCGTCTTCGCTTTCGACGAAAGGCGGGCCCCATTGCCTGGTGTCGTCGCCCTCGCGCGCGCGCTCGACTTTCACGACGTCGGCGCCGAGATCAGCGAGCAATTGCCCGGCCCAGGGGCCGGCGAGAATGCGGGCAAGTTCGAGGACGCGAATGCCGGAAAGTGGTTCAGTCATGGGCGCTGGAAGTCCGATCGTTGAGACCCGGAAGCGGGGCGCGCAGTCTAGCGCATTCTGACCACGGGAAACCAGTTTCCCATGAGGCGCGCAGGGCTTGACCGCCATCGTGGTCCACCGTGCGGCCTCGTTCGGGTTCGCCGCAGGTCGGCCGGCGCACCCGCGTTCCCGCGTCTACTCTGCATCCGCTTGCCGTTCCGGCGCGGCGGCCTGGAAGGCCGGCAGATCTTTGCAGGCCGCCTCCGTCGTCAATAGTCGCGGGAATGCCGAGACATCGACGCCGAAACGACGCGCGTTGCCAAGCTGCGGCACAAGACAGATATCAGCGAGCGTCGGCGCCTGGCCGAAGCAGAATGGACCGGGTTCGCTGGCGATCAGCCTCTCGCATGCCGCCAGCCCTTCCGCATTCGCCCATTTCGCCCAGCCTGTCACATCTTCCTCGGCGACCCCGAGATCGGTCAGTTTGCGCAGCACCCTGAGATTCTGGACGGGATGGATGTCGCAGGCGATGGCGTAGGCGAAGGCGCGCACGCGCGCGCGCTGGAACGCGTCCTGCGGCAGCAGCGGCGGCGTCGGGCGTGTCTCGTCGAGCCATTCGATGATGGCGAGCGACTGGGTCAGCGTTCCGCCGTCATCGGTTTCCAGGGTCGGCACGAGACCCTGCGGGTTGAGGCTGAGATAGGCGGGCGCGCGCTGTTCCTGCCTGCGCAGGTGGTGCGACACGTGCCCGGCCGAAAGCCCCTTGAGATTGAGCGCGATGCGAACGCGATAGGCGGCTGAGCTACGAAAATACCCGTGAAGGCGCATTCTTTCCCTCGTCCTGTCCGCAATCCGCCTGGCGGCTACGCGGTTCCGTGACGGCCAGCATGGCGACGCGCCGCCGCCAGTCAATGCATGAAGCGCGAAATTGACAGCAATCTGATATTCAGTACAGTGAGCAATAATGAAAACCAGAAGGGGGGATGATGCCGTTCGCGCTTTTGCCGCGAGGCGCTATGCTTGCCCGCCCTCGCTCACAGGCCGAAGAGAGAGCTGCATGAACTACGTGGTCGCGCCGCCCGCCATCGCTTCGATCGCCGTCGCCGACGGAGATGATCGCTTTCCCGTCCGCCGCGTCATCTGCGTCGGTCGGAATTACGAGGCGCATGCGCGCGAGATGGGCAAGGACCCGGCGCGCGAGCCGCCGTTCTTCTTCACCAAGCCTGCCGACGCCATCGTGCCGGATGGAACGGCCGTTCCCTATCCGCCCGAGACAAGGAACTTCCACTACGAGATTGAACTCGTCGTCGCGATCGGCAGGGATGGGTTTGAGATCCCGGAAGACAGGGCGCTGGATCACGTCTTCGGTTATGCCGTCGGCATCGATCTGACGCGCCGCGACCTGCAATTGGCCGCGCGTGATCTCGGCCGTCCCTGGGACTGGGGCAAGGCCTTCGACAATTCAGCGCCGATATCGCCGTTGCGGCCGGCTGCAGCCATTGGCCACCCCGCCAGCGGTCGGATCTGGCTGTCGGTCAACGGCGTCGTGAAGCAGGACGCCGATATCGCCGATCTCATCTGGAGCGTGCCGGAGATCGTCGCCGTCGCGTCTCGGTCCATCCGGTTGAAGGCTGGCGACGTCATCATGACCGGCACGCCCGCCGGCGTCGGGCCGATCGTCGTCGGCGACAGGGTCGAGGGCGGGATCGACGGGATCGGTCGGATCGCGATCACGATCGCGCCAGCGGCCTGAAAAAGCGCGCGCCGCACGAATGGCGCGCGCAACACCAAGGGGAGGAACACCATGCGTCACGTTCTTGCGCCGGTTTTCGCGCTCGGTCTGCTGTCCGGCGCAGCCTTCGGCGCCGAGCCGGTCAGAATCGGTTTCCTGTCGACGTTTTCGGGGCCCTCGGGCCAGCTCGGTCAGGAACTGCTCGACGGCTTCAATCTCGCGCTCGACCAGAACGGGCGCGCCATCGGCGGGCGTCCCGTGGAGTTGATTCAGGGCGACGATCAGGCCAAGCCCGACGTCGGCCGTCAGGTCGCTGAAAAGATGGTCGAGCAGGACAAGGCGCAGATCCTCACCGGCGTCAACTTCTCCAACGTCATGCTCGCCGTCGCCAGGCCCGTGCTCGATGCCGGCGCCTTCATTGTCTCGTCCAACGCGGGCGCCTCGCAATTTGCGGGCGCGCAGTGCAATCCGCACTTCTTCGCCGCCTCGTTCCAGAATGACACGGCGTCGGAGGCGATGGGCCTCTATCTCCAGAACAAGGGCGTGAAGAAGATATACCTGCTCGCGCCGAATTACCCGGCCGGCAAGGATTTCCTTGCGGGCTTCAAGCGCGCCTACAAGGGCCAGATCGTCGGCGAGGTGTACACGACCTTCGGGCAGCTCGATTACGCCGCCGAGATCGCGCAGGTGCGCGCGGCCAATCCGGACGGGGTCTATTTTTTCTATCCCGGCGGCATGGGCGTCAATTTCGTCAAACAGTACGATCAGGCCGGACTGAAGAAGACGATCCCGCTCTACGGCCCGTCTTTCTCGCTCGACCAGACGGTGCTGCCGGCGATCGGCGATGCGGCGGTAGGGGCCTATGCCTCGGCCTTCTGGGCGGAGACGTTCGACAATCCCCAGAGCAAGAAATTCGTCGCGGATTTCGAGGCGAAATATCACCGCATTCCCTCACCCAACGCCGCCGTCGCCTTCGACACCGCGCGCCTGCTCGACGCCGCCGCCAGGAGCATCGGCGGCAGGATCGAGGACAAGCCGGCGTTTCAGAAGGCGCTGGAGAACGTGAAATTCGAGTCGCTGCGCGGCAATTTCCGGTTCAACACGAATCACTATCCGATCCAGGATTTCTATCTGACGGAGATCGTGAAGGATGCTCAGGGTCGTCCCGTGATGGCGGTGCGCGAAAAGATCGACAGCGATCATAAGGACGCCTATGTCGGCCAGTGCAAGATGCCGCCCGCGAACTGACGCCCGGATGGATCGCGGATGACCCCGTCGCTGCTGATCGAACAGACGCTCAACGGCGTGCAGTTCGGGATCATGCTGTTCCTGATGTCGGCAGGCCTGACGCTCGTGTTCGGCATCATGAACTTCATCAATCTTGCGCACGGCTCGCTTTACATGATCGGCGCCTTCGCCGGCGCGGCGACCCAGGCGGCGACCGGCAGCTTCGCTCTGGCGATCGTCGCCGCGCCCATTGCCGCCGCGCTCGCCGGCCTTGTGCTTGAAAGCGCGCTGCTGAGACGCTTCTATGGACGCGATCATCTCGATCAGGTGCTCGTCACCTTCGGAACCATCCTGGCGCTGAACGAGGCTACACGTATTCTGTTCGGACTGACGCCGCTGCGCATGGACCTGCCGTCGGCGCTGGCGGGCCATGTCGAGATCATCCCCGGCGCGCCATATCCTACGTTTCGTCTCGCCATTCTCGCCGTCGGCCTGCTGGTTGCGGCGTCGTTGTATGTCATCATCATGCGCACGCGCCTTGGAATGTGGGTGCGCGCTGGCGCCAGCGACCGTCAGATCGCCTCCGCCATGGGCGTCAACGTTCCGCTCGTGTTTGCGGCCCTGTTCGCGACCGGGGCGGCGCTCGCCGGACTTGCCGGCGTCATGGCCGCTCCGATTCTGTCGGTCCAGGTCGGCATGGGCGAGCCGATCCTCATCCTCGCGCTCGTCGTCACCGTCATCGGCGGCATAGGATCGATTCGCGGCGCCTTCGTTGCGGCGCTACTGGTCGGCGTCGTCGACACCTTCGCCCGTGTGCTGCTGACGCCGGCGCTCGGCGGTATGGCCATCTTCATGACCATGGCGGCCATACTCGCGTTTCGGCCGAAGGGCCTGTTCCCCGCTCATGGCTGACAATCCGCCTCATCCCGTACGCTGGCGCGATGCGCTTCCTCCCGCGATCCTGATCGCGACGCTGGCCGCGACCCCTCTGGTTGCGACCGCGATCGGCGATCCCTTCCTCGTCAAGGTTGCGACGCGCGTCGTCATTTTCTCCATCGCTGCGGTCGCTCTCAATTTTGTTCTGGGCTTCGGCGGTCTGGTCAGCCTCTGTCACGCCGGCCTGTTCGGCGTCGGCGGCTATGTCGTCGGCGTTCTCGCCTGGCACGATTTCAACGCCGAGCCGGTCTGGATATTCCATGGCACGTCCAATCTCGCCATTTCGCTGCCGCTGGCGGCGATGACGTCCGGCCTGGCTGCGGCGGCCGTCGGCGCGATCTCCTTGCGCACGAGCGGGCCGTATTTCCTGATGATCACGCTCGCCTTCAACCAGATGCTCTATTACGGCGCGATCGCGCTGCAGAAATACGGCGGCGAGGATGGACTGCAGATCATGAGCGATGTCTCGCTTGGGCCGTTCGACGTCTCCAACCGTTACCGCTTCTTCTATCTCGCGCTGGTCGTCCTCTCGGCGACGTTGCTGTTGACCGGCCGCTTCGTGCGGAGCCGGTTCGGCGTGGCGTTGCGCGCCGCCGCGCAGAACGAGACGCGCGCGATTGCGGTCGGGATCGATCCATGGGTTTATCGCCTCGTCGCCTTTGTCATTTCGGGCGCGCTCGTCGGCGTCGCCGGCGCGCTGCTGGCGGCGGGACAGCAGTTTGTCTCGCCCGTGGACATGAGCTGGGATCGCTCCGGAGATCTGGTCGTCATGGCGGTGCTCGGCGGCATCGGCGTCGTCTGGGGGCCGGCGCTCGGCGCGGCAGTGTTCATTGTCCTCGAACTCGTGCTGTCGTCATGGACCTCGCACTGGCAACTCGCCTTCGGCCTGCTCGTCGTGCTGATCGTCGTCACGCTACGCGGCGGGCTGGCCGATCTCGGTCGCGCATTAGCCGGCGCCCGGCGCATGGAGGCGGCCCGTGGCTGACGCTATCCTCCAGGTGGAATGCCTGATGAAGAGCTTTGGCGGCCTGCGCGCGACCAACGACCTGTCGATGAATGTCGAGCGTGGCGAATGCCATGCGATCATCGGTCCGAACGGCGCTGGCAAGACGACATTCATCGCGCAATTGCAGGGCATGCTGCGGCCGGATGCGGGCGTGATCCGGCTCGAAGGCCGCGACATCGCCGGCGAACCGGCGCACCGGCGCGCGCGCATGGGGATTGCGCGTTCATTCCAGATCACCTCCCTCGTACCGAATTTCACGGCGCTAGATCACGCTGCGCTCGCGGTGCAGGCGCGATCCGGCCATTCCTTCCGCTTCTGGCGCGCTGCCCGCCGCGATGCGAGGCTCCTCGATCCGGCGCGCGAGGCCATCGAAACGGTCGGCCTCGGCGCAAGAGCCGACACGCAGGCGCGCGATCTCTCGCATGGCGAGGCGCGTCAACTCGAACTCGCCATCGCAATCGCGCAGCGCCCCAAGCTGCTGCTCCTCGACGAGCCGATGGCCGGCATGGGGCGCAAGGACGGCGCAGCCATGACGCGATTGCTGGCGCAACTGAAACGGACCTATTCCATGATCCTGATCGAGCATGACATGCAGGCCGTCTTCTCGCTCGCCGACCGGATCAGCGTGCTGGTTGCGGGCCATATCATCAGGACCGGCGCCCCGGCGGAAATCCGCGCCGATCCGGAGGTCCGCGCCGCCTATCTCGGACATTGAGGTCGCATGTTGCTCGATGTTCGAGGGCTCGAAGCAGGGTATGGACCGAGCAAGGTTCTGTTCGGTCTTGACCTTGTGATTGCAGAAGGCGAAGTCGTGACGCTTCTCGGCCGCAACGGCATGGGCAAATCCACGACCGTCAAGTGCCTGTCGGGGCTGCTGCGGCCGACCGCGGGGGAAATCCTGTTCAAGGGCGCGCGCATCGATCGGGCGCCGCCGCACGTCATCGCGCATGGCGGCCTGGGCCTCGTGCCGGAGGGCCGCCATATCTTCGCCAATCTGACGGTGCGCGAGAACCTGTTGATGGCGGCCATCCGGCGCGGGGATCGCAAGGATCCCTGGACATTCGAGCGCGTGCTCGATTTCTTTCCGCGCCTCGCCGAACGGCTGGGCAATGGCGGCGCCCAGTTGTCGGGCGGGGAGCAGCAGATGCTGGCCATCGGTCGCGCACTGATGACCAACCCCGATCTGCTTGTGCTGGATGAGGCGACCGAGGGGCTTGCGCCGCTCATCCGCCAGCAAATCTGGCGGAAACTCGAAGCGCTCAAGGCTATGGGGTTGGCCATGATCGTGATCGACAAGGAACTCGACGCGCTGTTGGGCCTGGCGGATCGTCACTACGTCATCGAGAAGGGCGAGATCGTCTGGCGCGGCGACAGCGCCGCGCTCGATGCGGACAAGACGGCGCAGGACGCTTATCTCGGGGTTTAGCTCCGTTTGAACGAAAGCATTTGAACGCCATGAAGACCCGCAATGATTTTCATCTCATGCCCGGCCACCTCGTCCGGCGCGCGCACCAGATCTCCGTGGCGATCTTCATGGAGGAATGCGCCGCGCAGAACGTGACGCCGGTGCAATACGCCTGCCTCTCGGCGATTGCCCGCCAGCCTGGCGTCGATGCGACACGACTTGCTGCGACCGTCGCCTTCGATCGCTCGACGCTCGGCAATGTTCTGGAGCGGCTGGAGGCCAAGGGCTGGGTGCGCCGCGATCCATCGCCGGAGGACAGGCGCATCAAGCTCGTATACATCACCGAGGCCGGGGAGGCCTTGCTCGATGCGATCGAACCGGCCGTGCTCACCACCCAAAAACGATTGTTGAAGCCGCTGGCGCCTGCCGACCGCAAGACCTTCATGCGGCTGTTGACCGAGATGGTGGATGGCAACAACGAGATATCGCGCGCGCCGCTCTCGCGCGCGATCGGGGATTAGATTTCACTCATCGTCACGCCAGCCGCGATCGCGCGGTTCAGCCGAACTCTTCGTAAAATCCGAGCTTGCGCTGCATCGGCGCGTCGTCGATCTGGAATAGATAGGCCGGCGATTTCGACGACGAATTGGCGATCCTGATCTTCGCGTGCGTGGGCGCGGCGATCGTGTCGTTCTGCGCAAAGCGCAGGCTCGTTCCATCGATCTCGACATCGCCTTCGCCCTCGATCACGTGGAACACACACGACGCCGAACGCTTCACCGGAGCAACCGTCTCGCCCGGCCGAAGCATGATCGCGGAAAAGCCGAGGATCGGCATGCATTCCTCGCCGGTCTGCGGATTGACGTAGGCGAGTTGCACGAGGTCGCCGATGTTGACGACCTGCGCGAGATCGCCGAGAGCGGCGCGCACCTCGCGCCACGGAAACCGCAGCAGCGGATATTTCTCTCGCGGCGTAGAAAGGGAGCGGTAGGGGACCAGACCGGCGCGACGGTAGCGCGTCTGCGATCCGTCGGGCTGGTTGCGTTGAACTTGCGGCGCGCCCTCCGTGCAATAGGAGGCTTCGAGTCCGTAGACCATCGGCAGGTCGAGCGCATCGAGCCAGATCACCGGACCGGCGCCGGTGTGGCCGTGCTCGTGCCAGAGGCCGGCAGGCGTGAGAATGAGGTCGCCCGGCTCCATCGGCAGTCGCTCGCCCTCGACCATGGTGAAGCCGCCCTCGCCCTCGACCACGAATCGCACGGCGCTTGGCGAGTGACGATGGTTGGGCGCGGTTTCGCGCGGCAGGATCAGTTGCAGACCGAGATAGATCGACGGCGTCGCCTGCATGTTGTCGAGGCCGAGGCCGGGATTGGCCAGCACCAGCACGCGGCGTTCGGCCTTTTCAATCGGCGTCAGTTCGCCTGCGCGCAGCAGGCGTGGGCGCACGTCGGCGTAGCGCCACAGGGTCGGCTTCGTCTTGCGCGTCGGAATTGCATAGGGCAGCGCCGCGCGCAGGTTGGGCCACAGCGCCACGAGATTGTTGGCCGTCAGATCCTGCCGATATTCAAGCGGCAGATCTTCCAGACGTCCGAGTTCCGACATGACGTTCCTCCTTGGTGGGGACTTCGCGAAGTATGGCTTCCCCTGGTTATTGGTCGAGACAATTGGCGACGTTCCAGCCGTAGAGCCATTCCAGCGCGTCGTAGAAGCGCTCCGGCGAGCGGCCCTTCCACAGCGAATTGCGGATTTTCCGTTCAACGCCTTTCGCGTGGTAGATGCGTCCCATCTCGCGGCCGGACAGCACGATGCGCGCCGTGCGCGTCGTCCGGCAATTCTGGTACTGGACCAGCGCCCGCTCGATGTCGTTCTGGTTGCCCCGCAGCGTCTCGCCGAGCGTGACGGCGTCTTCCAGCGCCATGCACGCGCCCTGCGCCATGTATTGAGTCGTCGGATGCGCGGCGTCGCCGAGCAGGGTCACGCGGCCGAAGGTCCAGGTGTCGATCGGCTCGCGGTCGGCTGTCGCCCAGCGTCGCCAGCTCTTCGGCAGGTCGATCAACTGGCGGGCCTTCGGGCAGACCTCCTGGAAGTAGCTCTGCACCTCCTCCTTGCTGCCGTCCGTGACGCCCCACTCTTCCTTGTTGCGACTGTGGAAGGTCACAACGACATTATATTGCTCGCCGCCGCGCAGCGGATAATGGACGAGGTGGCAATTGGGGCCGACCCATATGCTGGCGGCGTTCCATTGCAGATCCGCCGGGAAGTCCCGCTTGTCGACAACGGCGCGATAGACGACATGTCCGGTGATGCGCGGCGGATCGCCGACATATTGCGCGCGAACCACCGACTTTCCGCCGTCCGCGGCGATCAGGGCTAGGCCGCGATGCGCCGCGCCATGCTGGTCGTAGGCGGTCACGCCGTCGGCGTCCTGTTCGACCCGTTCGATCCGCGTCGACGTCAGAAACTCGACCCGCCCCGTCTCCTGCGCGCCTTCGAGCAGTGACAGATGAATGTCGACGCGATGGATGACGGCGTAAGGATTTCCGAAACGATTGCGGAACGCGTCGCCGGTCGGGATGCGGCCGACCAGCGTTTCATCGATCGCGTCGTGCATGACCATTTCGTCGGTGTAGACCGCCCTTGCGCGCGCCTTGTCGCCCACCCCGAGCGCGTCGAACGCGTGAAATGCGTTCGGACCGAGCTGGATGCCCGCGCCGATTTCGCCGATCTCCGGCGCCTGTTCGAGAACCTTGACCCGGAAACCCTGCCGCACGAGTGCGAGCGCCGCGGCGAGCCCGCCGATGCCGCCGCCCACGACGATGATCTTCTTGTCCGCCGCGCCGTTCATGCCGTCCTCCCCGGATGCATCTTGTCGATATTGCCGGCGACAAGGCCATATAATCTGTATACTGTCAATCAGTGTGCTTTTGATCTCCGGATTTGACGCCATGGGACGCGGGCGGGCGCCATCCCAAAACGGATCTCCGTGCGGAGAGGTCTTCCGCATTAACCACTTTCTCAGAAGGATGAGCTAAGGCTACATTGCAATGATTCGGGCAGTGTGGCGGACGCTGCCGATCAGGAGGCGCGACGCGGTCGGCTTTGCCGCCGGCGCCGTTTTGCGCCTCGGAGGGGATGGCGAATGAGGCGGCAGCGGCGGCTTGGCGAAACTCGTGTCGCTGGTCTGGCGAGGCTCTGCGCAACTACCTCCATTTCCGCCCTGATGTCTGCCGCGACTGCGTTCGCTGCCGATGGCCTGCAGGCCGCGCCGATGCCGGAGCCGAATGTCGTCGGCGCCTCTCTCGTCGTTGGCCTGGTCATTTTCTCCACCATCACGGCGCTGCTGCATCTGGCCGGCCGCAAGCAATGGACGCAGCGGGAGCGCGAGCTCGTGTCGGAGCTTGAAGCAGCCCGCGCCAAGCTCGAACGCGCGCAATTGTTTCTGTCGGCCGAACCGCAGGTGATCGTCGCCTGGGGCTCGGCCGCTGCCGAACCCGACATCGAGGGCGAGATCAGCCTCGTAACGGATGCGCCGGTGCCGCGCCGCGTGCTCGGTTTCGGCTCGTGGCTCGAACCCGCGACGGCGCAGCGACTGGACAATTGTGTCGAACGGCTGCGGGCGCGGGGCGAAGGGTTCCGGATGTCGCTCGTCAGCCTCGCCGGGCGCCATCTCGAGGCCGAAGGGCGCGCCATCGCCGGTCGCGCGGTGCTGCGAATCCGGGACGTTTCGGGGGACCGCATGGAGCTTCTCTCGCTGCGTCAGCGCCACGCCGACCTTGGCGCGCAGGCCGAGGCGCTGCGCACCATGCTCGATTCCATTGCCGCGCCCGTGTGGATGCGCGACGCGCAGGGGCGCTTGACGTGGGTCAATGCAGCCTATGCGCGCGCGGTCGACGCCAGGGACGCTGTCGAGGTGACGACGAGAAAAGTCGAACTGCTCGACCGCGACGCGCGCGAGGCGAGCGCGCGTATGATCGCCGCCGGCGATGTCTGGCGCGCGCGCCTGCCGGGTCTCGTGTCCGGAGAGCGTCATTTGCTCGACATCGTCGATGTTCCGGCGCGCGCGGGCTCCGTCGGCATCGCGCAGGATCTGAGCGAACTTGAAGCGGTGCGCGACAATCTCGAACAGCAGATGGAATCGCACACGCGCACGCTCGACCTGCTGCCGACCGCGGTCGCGATCTTCGACGGCCGCAAGCGACTCGTGTTTCACAACGCCGCCTATCGCCAGGTCTGGGCGCTGCCGCAGGCCTTCCTTGACCAGAACCCGAGCGATTCGGAAATTCTCGATCGCCTGCGCGCCGAGCGCCGTCTGCCGGAACAGGCCGATTTTCGCACATGGAAAAACAGCGTGCTGTCGGCTTACCAGTCGCAGGAAACACGCGAGCATGTCTGGTACCTGCCGGACGGGCGCACGCTGCGCGTCGTCTCAAATCCGGGCCCGCATGGCGGCGTCACCTATCTCTACGATGACGTGAGCGAACGCTTCCAGATCGAATCGCAATTCAACGCTCTGGTGCGCGTGCAGGGCGAGACGCTCGATACGCTTCAGGAAGGCGTTGCGGTGTTCGGCACCGACGGCAAGCTCAAACTGTACAATCCGGCCTTTGGCCTTCTCTGGCGGCTCAACAACGAGGCGCTCGCCACGCGACCGCATTTCGACTGGATCGCGTCGGAATGCGGACGCCTGTGCGCGGAGCCGACGTCCTTTGCCCGGATCCGCGAGGTCGTCACCGGCCTCCACGAAGAACGCAAGGGCTACGACTGCCGGCTCGAACGCACCGACGGCATTGTCATGGACTGCGCGGCGCAACCGTTGCCGGATGGCGCGACGCTCGTAACCTTCATCGACGTGACCGCGCAGATCAGCGTCGAGCGCGCGCTCACCGACCGCAATCAGGCGCTGGTCGAGGCCGAAAACCTGCGCGACGATTTCGTCCACCACATCTCCTACGAACTGCGCTCGCCGCTGACCAATATCATCGGATTCACGCAGCTCCTCGGCGATGCGAGCGTCGGTCCGCTCAACGGTCGCCAGCGCGAATATCTTGGTTTTGTTCTGAATTCGTCGTCGGCGCTGCTCGCCATCATCAACGATATTCTTGACCTTGCGACGATCGACAAGGATGGGATGCAGCTTGAACTCCAGGACATCGACATCGCCGAAACGATTCGCGCAGCCTCGGCCGGCGTTCAGGACAGGCTGTCGGAATCGGGCATACACCTGTCGGTCGTCATGCGCGACAACGTCGGCGCGCTGCGCGCCGACGGCAAACGGCTGCGCCAGATTTTGTTCAATCTGCTGTCCAACGCGATCGGTTTCTCCGAGCCTGGCCAGACCGTCACGCTCGCCGCGCTGCGCCGTGGCGACGAGGTCGCGTTCAAGGTCAGCGACAGCGGTCGCGGCATTCCGCCCGATGTGCTCGACAAGGTATTCGACCGTTTCAAGAGTCATACCATCGGCACGCGCCATCGTGGCGTCGGCCTTGGCTTGTCCATAGTCAAGGCGCTGGTGGAGCTGCATGGCGGCGTCGTGCATATCGACTCCGCGCCCGGCGAAGGCACGAGCGTCACCTGCATATTCCCCACGCGCAGCGCGCAGGCGGTTGGCGCGGCGGCCTACGACGACCAGCGGAAGCCCGTATGAGCGCGACGCCCGGCCAGACAGCCGCCTGGCGCCTTGACCTCGCCAACGAGGAGGCGACGCGCGAACTCGCGGACGTCGTCGCCTCGTTTGTCGGCGCAGGCGACCTTGTGACGCTCTCAGGCGATCTCGGCGTCGGCAAGACGGCGTTCGCGCGCGCGCTGATCCGGCGAATCGTCGGGGATCCCGCCCTCGAAGCGCCGAGCCCGACGTTTACGTTGCTGCAGGTTTACGAGGGCCGTGATTTCCCGATCGTGCATGCCGACCTGTACCGCATCTCCGGTCCCGACGAACTCGTCGAACTTGGCTGGGACGAGGCGACCGAAAGCGCGCTTGTGCTGGTCGAGTGGGCCGATCGCGCCGGCGACTCGCTGCCGGACGACAGGCTGGACATATCCTTTGCCATACCGCCCACCTCGGACGAGGCGCGAGTCGTCGAGATCGTCGGCTACGGCGCCTTCGCCGCGCGGGTTGCGCGGGCGAAGGGCGTGATGGAAATCATGCGCAGTTCCGGCTGGAGCGGCGCGCAGCGCACGTTCATGCTCGGCGACGCCTCCACGCGCGCCTATGAGCGACTCCAAAAGGCGACCGGCGAAAAGGCGATCCTGATGATCTCGCCGCCGCGGCCGGACGGCCCGCCGGTGCGCTTCGGCAAATCCTACAGCGCAATTGCGCGTCTGGCCGAGAACATCCGGCCGTTCGTCGCGATAGGCCGCGCGCTGCGCGCCGAAAGTCTCTCGGCGCCTGAAATCTATGGTGCGGATCTCGAAAACGGATTCGCCATCCTCGAAGATTTGGGTTCCGAAGGAGTCGTCGACGCCGCCGGCCCGATCCGCGAACGCTACGCGGTGGCGCTGGACGTGCTGGCGTTTCTGCACGGCAGGGCGCTTCCTGAAATCGTGCCCGTCGGCGACGGGACGAACTACCAAATCCCGCCTTATGATCTCGACGCGCTGCTGATCGAGATCGAGCTCCTGGCCGATTGGTACGCGCCGCACATAGGGGGGGCGGCGCTCAGTTCCGGACAGCGTGCGACCTTCGTCAACCTGTGGCGCCAGACGGCGCTCGAAATCGCGAACGCCGCCCCGACCTGGACATTGCGCGATTATCATTCGCCGAATCTCATCTGGCTGAACGAGCGCGATGGTCTGGCGCGGGTCGGCGTCATCGATTTCCAGGATTGCGTGATGGGCCACCCTGCTTACGACGTAGCCTCTCTGCTGCAGGACGCGCGCGTCGACGTGCCCGACGAGATGGAGCTTCGCCTGCTCGGCCATTACGCGCAACTGCGGCGCGCCGCTGCCGCCGACTTCGACATGGCGGCCTTCGCGCGCGCCTACGCCATTCTCGGCGCCCAGCGCGCGACAAAAATCCTCGGCATCTTCGCGCGGCTCGACAAGCGCGACGGCAAGCCGCAGTATCTTGCGCATCTGCCGCGCGTGACGCGATATCTACGCAAGAATCTTGCGCACCCCGCGCTGATTTTGTTGCGGGAATGGCACGTGGCCAATCTTCCGCATCTCGTCGAGGGGGCCTGATTGTCCGAAGCTTCCGCGCAAGGGCCGGGCGCGTTGGCCGCGATCGACACGGCGCTGGTGTTCGCCGCGGGCCTTGGAACGCGCATGCGGCCAATCACTGACACGCTGCCCAAGCCGCTGGTGCGAATCGGCGGCCGCGCCATGCTCGACCATATGCTCGACCGTCTGGCCGAAGCAGGCGTCGCGCGCGCCATCGTCAACGTGCATCACCTCGCCGATCAGATCGAGGCGCATCTTGCCGGCCGCACGCGCCCGCAGATCCTCGTCTCCGACGAACGCGACAAGCTGCTCGATCAGGGCGGCGGCATCCGCAAGGTCTTGCCGCTCCTCGGCGGCCGCGATTTCATCATCTGCAACACCGACGCCGTCTGGACCGAAGGCCCGCAATCGGCGCTTGCCGCGCTGATCGCGGCGTGGCGGCCAGCCGAGATGGACGTATTGCTGCTGGTGGCCTCGACGGCGACGAGCGTCGGCGTCGACTGGCCGGGCGACTTCCACATGGCGCCGGATGGGCGTCTGACCAAGCGCGGCGAGAGGGAAGTGGCGGCCTTCGTCTATGCGGGCGTCGGCGTCATCAAGTCGTCGCTGTTCGCCGGCGCGACGGATGAAGTATTCCGTCTCGCGCCCTATTTCTTTGACGCAGCGCGCGCCGGCCGTCTCTTCGGCATGCGGCTTGGCGGAACCTGGCTGCACGTCGGCACGCCCGCAGCCATCGGGGAGGCGGAGCGCGCGTTGGCGCGCTCGGCCGCCTGAGCGTGGCGCGCCGGCGCCTCTTTTCCATTCCGCCTGGCGTCGGCTTCCTGCCGACCTTCGTCGATGCGCTGCTCGAGGGCGACATCGTTCCCGGCGTCTCGCGCGCAGACGGACCGTTTGCGCTTGCCGACACGACGATCTACGTGCCGACTCGCCGCGCCGCGCGCGCGCTGTTAGCCGCATTCGCCGCTGGCGCGGGCGCCGGAGCGACGATGCTGCCGAGGGTGAGGCCGCTCGGCGCCGTGGATGAAGACGCCGAATTGTTCGCCCGCCCCGATGAGTCGCCTTTCGCATTCGCGCCAGATCTGCCTGACGCAATCGGCGACATACCGCGCCGTTTCATTCTGGCCCAACTTGTTCTCGGCTGGGCGCGCGCGCTCGGCGGAGCGATCGTGCGGGTCGATCGCGACGGAGTGCTGACGACGGATGCGCGGGACGCGCTCGCGGTCGGCGCGACGCCAGCCGATGCTGTTGCGCTCGCCGGCGAACTTGCCGGCCTCATCGACGAGTTCATCGTCGAGGGCGTCCCCTGGTCGAGGGTGCATGACCTCGTCGCCGAAGACTATGATCGCTATTGGGGCATCACGACGCGCTTCCTGAAAATCGCGATCGAGCAATGGCCGGAACTGCTGCGCGCGTATGGTTTGATCGACGACGCAGAACGCCGGGCCAGACTGATCGACCGGGAGATCAGGCGACTGTCCGGCGCCGGCGGGGCGGAGCCGACGATCGTGCTTGGCTCCACCGGCACGAACCGCGCGACGGCGAAACTCATGCGCGCGATCCTCGGGCTTGAACGCGGCGCGGTCGTGCTGCCTGGCCTCGACCAGGGCATGCGGGACATGGACTGGCGCATCGTCGCTGGAGGCGACGGCGAAGCGCCCGTATTCGGCCATCCGCAGGCGATGCTGGCGCGTCTCATGCGCATCCTCGAATGCAGCCGCGACGATGTGCGCACGCTCGGCGCGCCGGCGCCGGCGCTGGCGAGCCGCGTGCGCTTCGTCTCGCAGGCGATGGCGCCGGAAGAATCGACAGCCGGCTGGCGTCCCTATCGCCAGGGTCGCGACGCCGAACTCGCCGCCGCGCTCGAAGATGTCGCGCTGATCGAATCGCCGGACGAGCGCACCGAGGCGCTGGCGATCGCTATCCGCTTGCGTGAGACGCTGGAGACGCCGGGCGCGACTGCGGCGCTTGTCACGCCTGACCGTTCGATCGCGCGGCGTGTGCAGGCGGAACTGCGGCGCTGGGGCATCGATATCGACGATTCCGGCGGCGCGCCGCTCGGCCAGATGCCGGCGGGCGCCTTTGCCCGCGCCGCGCTCGCCGCCGCCCGCGACCACAGCGATGTCGCGCTTGCGGCGCTGCTTTCGCACGAGGCTGTGGCGCCGGCGCAGGACCGCGCACGCACGCGGCAAGTCGCTGCGTTGCTGGAGATCGCCGTCCTCCGAGCGACTCCGCACGACCCCGACGCGCTTCGCCGCATCGATGTTGCGCGCGCGCAGGCGCAGGGTCATTTCGCTCATCCCGCCGCCAGGCGTATCGACGATAGCCAATGGACTGAAATAACCGATCTCATGTCGGCGGTGGGCGCAGCGCTGGCGCCGCTGCGCGCGCCGTTCGGGCCGCGCCCGCTCGCCGACTGGAGCGCCGCGCATCGCGAGAGCATGGCGCGGCTTTCGGCGGAGTCCGCAGCCCCTTTCGGCGACGACGCTGCGGCGCTCGACGGACTTTTTGTCGAACTCGAGGCCACGCAGGGCGCCGGTCAGAGCGCGATGCGCGTCAGCCTTGATGAATATGCGCGCCTGTTCGATACGCTCGTCGCGTCGCTCGTCGTGCGCGGTCAGCAAAGCGGCCATCCGCGACTCAGGATTCTTGGTTTGCTGGAAGCTCGCCTGCTCCACGCCGATCTCGTCGTGCTCGCCGGACTGGACGAGACGGTCTGGCCCCCGCAGCCGAAATCCGATCCATTCCTCAATCGGCCGATGCGAGCGCAGCTCGGCCTGACGCCGCCCGAACGTCGTGTCGGGCAGAGCGCGCACGATTTCTGGATGGCGATAGGCGCGCCGCGCGTCGTGCTTACACGCGCGCTGAAGCGCGGCGGCGCGCCGACGGTCGCGTCGCGATTCCTGCAACGCTTGTCCGCGCTCGCCGACGTGAGCTTCGATGCAGTGCGGGCGCGCGGCGCAGAATGGACCGAGCTTGCGCGCCGGATTGATCTGCAGGCGACGGTCCGCTCCGCCGCGCGGCCCTCGCCCGCGCCGCCGCTGGACCTGCGTCCGCGCGCGCTGAGCGTGACAAAGATCGAAACGCTGCGACGCGATCCCTATGCAGTCTATGCCGAAAAGATCCTGAACCTCGCGCCGCTCGGGCCGCTGGACGGTGTGGTCGACGTCGCCGAGCAGGGCACAGCCATTCACGACGCCTTGCACGAACTCGCCAGGCGCTGGCCGTCAGGGCCGCTGCCGCCCGATGCGCGCGACATTCTGCTCGCCGCCGCCCGGGAGAACTTGAGCGCCTTTTTCGTCGATCCCGGCTGGGCGGCGTTTCGTTGGCCGCGTCTGGTCGCTGGCCTCGATTTCGTTCTCGACTATGAGAGCGCCCGACGCCCGTCGCTCGGTATCGTGCATGGAGAGGTGGAAGGCCGCGTCGTGTTGACGCTCGCAGACGGGAGCGTGTTCAAGCTCTCCGCGCGCGCCGATCGCATCGAGGTCGACCGGGACGGGCGAGCGCGCATCATCGACTACAAGACCGGCGTCGCGCCGACCGCGAAACAGGCGAAGGCTGGCTTTGCCTCGCAACTGACGCTGGAAGCGGCTATGGTGGAGCGCGGCGGTTTTGCGACGGTGGGCGCGCGTCCGGTCGATTCGGCGCTCTATCTCAAACTCGGCGGCCCGAACGGCGGCAAGGAAGTAGACATCACGCCGAAGGGGGAAGCTTTCGTCGATCTTGTGGCCGACCATTGGGCCGAGTTGCAGAAGATGCTCGAGTCCTGGCGCGATGTCGCGCAGGGCTATGCCTCGCGCCCGTTCGTGCAATATGCGTCGCGCTACAGCGATTACGATCATCTCGCGCGCGTCAGTGAATGGTCTGTATCGGGCGAGGATGGGGAATGATCCGCGCCATTCCGCCCCGCACGCTCGCGCAGCAGCGCGCGGCCTCAGACCCTGCGGCCTCCGCATGGGTATCGGCGCATGCGGGGTCGGGCAAGACGCACGTATTGACGCAGCGCGTCGTGCGCCTGCTGCTCGAAGGAGTCGCGCCGGCGCGGTTGATCTGTCTCACATTCACCAAGGCGGCGGCCGCCAACATGTCGGAGCGCGTGTTCCGAACGCTCGCGCGCTGGACGCTCATGCCCGACGACAAGCTGCGCGCCGAGATCATTGCGACGGGCGCGCCGACGCCTGACGATCTGGACATTGCGCGCCGCCTGTTCGCCATCGCGGTTGAAACGCCGGGCGGACTGAAAATCCAGACGATCCACGCCTTCTGCGAGCGCGTGCTGCATCTGTTTCCATTCGAGGCGAACGCCCCCGCCGATTTTCGTGTCGTCGAGGATCTGGAACGGCTGGAGCTGGTGCAGGCCGCGCGCGCGCAGACCCTGGCGGCGGCGGCTGACGATCCGGCGCTTGAAGCGGCGCTCGCGCGTGTTTCTTTGGAAACATGGGATGGCGGCTTCGACGCCGCGCTCGATGCGCTGTTTGGGCGACGCGATCTCCTGCGCGACGCCGACGAGCTGATTGCCCGTCTTCCCGCCGCGCTCGGTCTCGCGCCGGACGAAACCGAAGCCGAGATCGAGCGGCGCATCATCCATGACGGCTTGCCCTGCAATGAATGGATGGCGATCGCGGACATGATGGCGAACGGGTCGAAGACCGACGCGGGAATCGCCGAAACACTCCGTGTCGCGGCGCGTCACGCGCCGCTTGGAAGCTGCGTCGAACCCTATATGTCTGTGTACCTCACCGACAAGGGAACGCTGCGCGCGCGGGTGGCGACGGCGGCTGTCGAAAAGATCAGCCCCGGCCTGCCTGCCCGGCTGCTGGCGGAAGGCGTGCGTGTCACCGCGTTGCGCGACAAGCTGAAGGCGGCGAACGCGCTTGCGCGCAGCGACGCGCTCATCACGCTCGCGGCCGACAGCCTGCGCCGTTACGCGCAAATGAAGCAGGCGCGCGGATTGCTCGATTTCGAGGATCTTATCATGCGCACGCGCAACCTGCTCGGGCGCGAGGGTGCGTCGTCCTGGGTGCTCTACAAGCTCGATGGCGGCATCGACCATATTCTCGTCGACGAGGCGCAGGACACGAGCGAGGCGCAGTGGGACATCCTGCGCTCGCTTGCGGCGGAATTCACCGCGGGCGCCGGGGCGCGGCCGCGGCTGCGCACGTTCTTCGCCGTCGGCGACGAGAAGCAGTCGATCTTTTCGTTCCAGGGCGCCGCGCCGGCGGAATTCGCACGCATGCAAACGGAGTTTCAGCGTCGCGCAGAAGGAGTGGGCCAGCGATTTGCGCCCGTGCAGCTCGATCTCTCCTTTCGCTCGGCGCGTATCGTGCTGCAGGCTGTCGATGCGGTCTTCGCAAATCCGGTCGCCGCCCGCGGCCTCACCGCGACGCCCGACCAGCCGCCGCGCCACCACGCGCTGAAGCAGGATATCGCTGGCCTGGTCGAAGTCTGGCCGGCGATCGAAGCGCAGAAGGTGGACGATCCGCAGAGCTGGGCGCTGCCGGTCGACCTGACGCGCGAAAGCGATCCGCCCGTTGAACTCGCGCGCCGCATCGCGCGCAAGATCGCGGCGATGACCGCAAAAGACTCGGACGAGCGTGTGACGGGATTGGCGCCGGGAACGAAACGCCCGATCACGCCGGGCGACATCATGATCCTGGTGCGACGGCGCGACTCGTTCTTCGAGGCGATGGTGCGCGCGCTGAAGGACGAGCGCGTTCCGGTCGCTGGCGCGGACCGGCTCGACGTCGGGCGGCACATCGCCGTGAAGGACATGATCGCGGCTGCGCGCGTCACGCTCGCGCCGGACGACGATCTGACGCTTGCCTGTGTGCTGAAATCGCCGCTGTGCGGTCTCGACGACCAGGATCTGATGGCATTGGCGCCTCGGCGCTCCGGCAGTCTTTGGACCGCGTTGGCGCATTCGGACGAGCCGCGCCATCGTGCGGTCGCAGCGCGCCTCGAAAACTGGCGCGCGGGCGCGCGGCAGGAGAAGCCTTTCGATTTCTTCAGCCGATTGCTCGGACCCGAAGGCGGTCGCAAGGCGTTTCTGGAGCGGATTGGACCTGAGGCCGGCGACGCGCTCGACGAATTGCTGGCCCTGGCGTTGGCGCACGAACGGCAGGAGGGGCCGTCGCTCGTGGCTTTCGTGCATGCGCTTGAGACGATCGACCTGACGGTGAAACGCGACATGGAGGCTGCGGGCGGCCTCGTGCGCGTGATGACCGTACATGCAGCCAAGGGCCTGGAGGCGCCCGTCGTGTTTCTGCCTGACACCTGCGCGACGCCTGCGGCCAGCCACGATCCCTCGATCTTCGCGCTTGAGACGATCTCTGGCCAGGCGCTCGTCTGGTCGGCGCGCAAGGGCGGGGATCCGCCGGCGGTGGCGCTGCGCCGTGCAGCGGGCCGCGCGGAAGCCGACGACGAGTATCGCCGGCTGCTCTATGTCGCGATGACTCGCGCTGAGGAGCGGCTCTATATCGCCGGCTACGCGGGCTCGCGCGGACCTGCGGAAGGCTGCTGGCTCAATTTGATCTGCGCCGCGCTGGCGCCTTTGAGTGAGACGGCGGCGAATCCTGATTGGCCGGAGCAGAAGATCTTCCGTTTCGGCGAGCCTTTGCGCGGCGGCGAACCCATCGCTTTGGCGCTGGCCAGCGATGCGACGGAGCCCGACTGGCTGCGGCGCCGCGCGCCGGTGGAGCCCAATCCGGCGCCGCCGCTGCGACCATCGAGCGCGCTCACAAGCGCCGACGCCCCGGAGCGGGACGAGGCCGGCGCGCGCCGATCGGATGCAGCAGCTTTGACCCGTGGAGACCTGGTTCACTCGTTGCTGCAATCGCTGCCGGACGTCGAGGCCGCGCGGCGCCTGGACGTGGCGGCGCGCTATATTCGCGCGCGAATTTCCGGGATCGCGGCCGACGCGGCCGACGCGCTGGCGCGTGAGGCGGTCGGCGCGCTTGAAGCGCCGGATTGTGCGCCGCTGTTTGGCCCGCGGTCGCGCGCCGAAGTCGGCGTCGCCGCGCGGATCGAGCGCGAGGCAGGCGCGTGCATCGACGTGGTCGGGCGCATCGACAGGCTGGCGGAGGTCGGCGACGAGATCTGGATCGCCGATTTCAAGACAGGCGAATCGTCGATCGGGACGCCGCGCGCCTATATCACGCAGCTCGCGCTCTACCACGCGGCGGTGCGCCTGCTTTATCCGGCGCGCAATGTGCGGGCCTTCATTCTGTGGACGGGCGTGCGGCGCCTCGACGAGATCGACGCCGCGGCGCTCGATGCGGCGCTGGAGGCTGTCTGATTCCGGATCAGATCGTCACTTGCGCGCCGAGTTCGACCACGCGATCCGATGGGATCGAGAAAAACTCTGTCGCATTCGCCGATTGCTTGGACAAGGCGATGAACAGCTTGTCCTGCCAGTGCGGCATGCCCGACGAAGGGCTCGCCTTCAGCGAACGGCGGCCGAGGAAGAAGGACGTCGTCATGATGTCGAACTTGAATCCGGCCTTGCGCAGAAGCGCCATCGCCGCAGGGATGCGCGGGCTCTCCATGAAGCCGAAATGCAGGGTGACGCGCGTGAAGTCATCCGACAGCTTTTCAATTTCGTAGCGCCGGTCCGGCGCGACGCGCGGCATGTCCTCGGTCACGATGTTCATGAGGACGATGCGCTCGTGCAGGACCTTGTTGTGCTTGAGATTGTGCATGAGCGCGCTCGGGGCGACCATCGGGTTGGCGGTGAGGAACACCGCCGTGCCCGGCACGCGCGTCGGCTTGGACTTTTCCAGCATGCGCAGAAGATCGCGTGTCGGAATGGAATCGCGATCGGTCTTGGCGTTGAGAAGATGCGTGCCGCGCACCCAGGTCCACATCGTCACCATTGATGCTGCGCCGAGCGTGAGCGGCACCCAGCCGCCTTCGAGCACCTTGACCAGATTGGCCGCAAGGAACGCGAGGTCGACGGCCAGGAAGCAGGAGATGAACAGGATCGCCGCCCACAAAGGCCAGCGCCAGAGTTTCCAGACGACGACGAAGGCAAGAGCGGTCGTGACCACCATCGTGCCGGTGACGGCGATGCCGTAGGCGTTGGCGAGGGAGTCGGACGTCTTGAACACGACGACGAGGACGAGCACGCCGATCAGCAGCAGGCGGTTGACGCGCGGGACGAATATCTGCCCTTCGAGCGTCTCCGACGTGTGGCTGATGACCATGCGCGGCAACAGACCGAGCTGGATCGCCTGCCGGATGATTGAATAGGCGCCGGTGATGACCGCCTGGCTCGCGATAATCGTGGCGAGCGTCGACAGAAGGATGAGCGGTATGACGGCCCAATCCGGCGCGATCTGAAAGAACGGACTGAAATCGTTCGACTTCACGACGTCGAGATTGTTCAGGATAAATGCGCCCTGCCCGTAGTAGTTCAGGAGCAGCGAGGGCAGCACGAAAAACACCCAGGCGATCTGGATCGGCAGGCGGCCGAAATGGCCCATGTCTGCATAGAGCGCCTCGGCGCCGGTGACGGCGAGAAACACCAGACCGAGCGTCGTGAAGCCTTGCCAGCCGTTCGAGAAAAGAAAAACGAGGCCGTTGACCGGATTGAACGCCAGCAGAATTTGCGGCGCATCGAGGACGTGCTTGGCGCCGAGCAGGCCGATCACGCCGAAGAACAGCACCATGACCGGGCCGAAGAAGGCGGCGACCCGGGCTGTGCCCTTGCTCTGAAACACAAACAGCGTGAACAGGATCGCCACCGTGATCGCGAGCACGTAGGGCGAGAAGTCGAAATATTGCTGGACGGCGGGCAATTTCAGGCCCTCGACCGCCGAAAGTACGGAAATGGCGGGCGTGATGATCGCGTCGCCCGAGAATAGCGCGGCGCCGGCGACCCCCATCAGGAAAACGAAATGCGTTCGCTTGCCGAGCGCGTTTTGCGCCAGCGCCATCAGCGCGAGCGTGCCGCCTTCGCCCCGGTTGTCGGCGCGCATCAGGAACAGCACGTATTTGACGGTGACGGTGAAAATCAGCGCCCAGGTCAGCAGCGATACGATGCCGATCACTTCTCCCGGATTCACGCCCTCGACCTTGGCGTGGTCGAGCGAGGACTTGAGCGCGTAAAGCGGGCTGGTGCCGATGTCGCCGTAGACGACGCCGAGAGAGCCGAGGACCATCGGCCAGAAGCTGACGGCGTGGCCATGCGCGACGGCCGCCGCGCTCGAAGCCGGGACAGCGTCTGCGACGGGCGGGGGGCTCGACGCCTGCGGCGTGGCGCTGGGCTGGGAGACCGCCGGTTCGTTGTCCGCCATATACATGCCTCGGGGAGACGCCCTTCCGGCCGGCTGGCCCGGCTGGGCCGCGCCCTATACGCTTTTTCCAGGCGTGAGAGAAGCCCTGCCGGCGCAGGATGCTTGTCCCGAAGCGGCGATCCTGCGATGAGCGGCCGTGCGCCGATTTTCTTCCACCCTGCCGATCGATGATGCGCTCGACGCGCTGGCGGCAACCCTTGCCGCCGGCGTGAACGCCGTCCTTGTCGCGCCGCCTGGAGCCGGCAAGACGACCCGCGTTCCGCTCGCGCTGCTGGAAGAACGCTGGACCAACGGCAAGTCGATCATTCTGCTGGAGCCGCGCCGCCTGGCCGCCCGCGCGGCGGCGAGCCGCATGGCCGAGACGCTGGGCGAACAGGTCGGCGAAACGGTCGGCCTGCGCATCCGCATGGAATCCCGCGCCTCCGCGCGTACACGCATCCTGGTTGTCACCGAGGGCGTGTTCACGCGCATGATTCTCGACGATCCGATGCTGGAGAGCGTCGCCGCGGTCCTGTTCGACGAGTTTCACGAGCGTTCGCTCGACGCCGACCTCGGCCTCGCGCTGGCGCTCGATGCGCAGGGCGGCCTGCGCGAGGATCTGCGGCTTCTCGTCATGTCCGCCACGCTCGACGGCGCCCGCGTCGCCAGACTGATGCGCGACGCGCCCGTGGTCGAGAGCGCGGGACGCGCCTATCCGGTCGAAACGACCTATCTCGGCCGCGACCCGGCCGAACGGATCGAGATGGCCGTCGAGCGCGCCGTTTTGCGTGCGCTCGATCGTGAGAAGGGTTCGATCCTCGTCTTCCTGCCCGGCCAGGGCGAAATCGAGCGCGTTGCGCGCGCGCTTTCGGCGAAAATCAGCAACCCGGCAATCATCGTCGCGCCGCTTTACGGCGCGCTCGACCGGCGCGCCCAGGACCGCGCCGTGCTGCCGGCCAGACCGGGCGAACGCAAGATCGTGCTGGCGACATCGGTTGCGGAAACGTCGCTGACGATCGAGGGCGTCCGCGTTGTCATCGACAGCGGACTTGCGCGCGTTCCAAGGTTCGAGCCGGACATTGGGCTCGCCCGGCTCGAAACGGCGCGGGCGGCGCGCGCTTCGGTCGATCAGCGGCGCGGGCGGGCCGGGCGCACGGAGCCGGGCGTCTGCTACAGGCTGTGGGAAGAGGCGGCGACCGGCGCGCTGCCCGCCTTCGCGACGCCGGAAATTCTCAGCGCGGACCTGTCCGGCCTCGCGCTCGATCTGGCTTCGTGGGGCGTCCGCGATCGCACGACGCTCTCCTTTCTCGACCCGCCGCCGGCCGCCGCATGGGCGGAGGCGGTCAGACTGCTGCAAAGCCTCGGGGCGCTCGACGCTGACGGCGGCATTACCGACGAGGGCAGGGCGGTCCGCCATCTTCCGCTGCCACCGAGGCTGGCGCGCATGGTGCTGGACGCCGGCCGCCTCGGCGCGGGCGAGATGGCGGCGGAAATCGCCGTGCTCCTGTCCGAACGCGGTCTGGGCGGCGCTTCTGTCGATCTCGCCGACAGGCTCGAACTGTTTCGTCGCGACCGTTCTGCGCGCGCGCAGGCTGCGCGGGGCCTGGCGCGGGGATGGGCGCGCGCGGCGCAGGTGGACGGCAAGCCCCCCGGCTCGCGTTTCGGCCAGTCGGCGGTCCGCGGTCCAGGTCTGCCCGATCTCTCGGTCGGCGCGCTTCTGGCGCTGGCTTTCCCCGAACGGGTGGCGCAAGCGCGCGGAAAACCCGGCGAGTTCCTGATGGCGAACGGCCGCGCCGCAGCCGTCGAACCGCACGATCCTCTAGCGAAAGCCGCTTTCGTCGCCGTTGCGGAGGCCACCGGCAAGGCGTCGCAGGCGCGCATTCTCGCAGCCGCGGCGATCGAGCCGGCCGAGATCGAACGCATGTTTGCAGACGCCATCGAGACGCGCCGCGAAATCGCCTTCGATCGGACGAAAGGCGCGCTGCGTGCGAGAGAAACGCGAAAGCTGGGCGCGCTCACGCTCGACCAGCGCAACCTGCCGGTCGAACCGGACGAGACGACGGCCAAGCTGCTGGCCGAAGGGATCGCCGCGCTCGGGGTCGACTGTCTGCCGTGGAGCCCGCGGCTGAAGCAGTTGCGCGCGCGTATCGCCTTCCTGCGCCGCGCCGAGGGCGAGGAATGGCCGGATACCGGCGACCGGGCGCTCGCCGCAACGGCGGTAGACTGGATCGCGCCCTTTCTGGCGAGCGCCCGCAGCCTCGACGACATATCCGAGGATATGCTCGCCGCCGCGCTTGAATCGCTGCTGCCCTGGGACATGCGCAGAAGGCTGGACGCCGAGGCGCCCACGCATTTCGAAACGCCGGCCGGCTCGCGCGTGGCGGTCGATTACGAATCCGGCGACGAACCGACGATTTCCGCCCGCGTGCAGGAATTCTTCGGGCTGAAGGACCATCCGACGCTCGCCGGCGGTCGTGTCAAGCCGGTGCTGCGCCTGCTGTCGCCGGCGCACAGGCCGATCCAGACCACCGGCGATCTGCCGCGCTTCTGGGCCGGGGCGTGGGCGGATGTGAAGAAGGATATGAAGGGCCGCTACCCCCGCCACGTCTGGCCGGACGACCCGGCGTCCGCTGCCGCCACCACCCGCGCGAAACCGCGGGGAACGTGATAAAGGGTCGGCGTCTTTTGTTCAGCCATGATTCAGCGGCTGCATCTATCGTGCGCGCCGTTTCTCGTCCCCCTTCTGCGACAGGATTTCTGATGTATCCGAAGCCGGCGCCCTTTCTCAAAACCAACACTTACGAATACGAATCCGCGCCAATGGTGAAGGCGACGGGCTTCCGCGAATATGACGCGCGCTGGCTGTTTGAGAAGGAAATCAACCTGATGGGCGTGCAGGCGCTGGGGATCGGCCTCGGCACGCTGCTGCACGAGATGGGCGTGAAGCCGGAACTGGCGACCGGCCACGACTTCCGATCCTATTCGGCGTCGATCAAATACGCGCTTGCGACCGGGCTCATGGCTGCGGGCGTAAAAGTGCACGACATCGGGCTGGCGCTGTCGCCGATGGCCTATTTCGCGCAATTCGCGCTCGACGTGCCGGCGGTGGCGATGGTGACCGCCTCGCATAACGACAACGGCTGGACAGGTGTAAAGATGGGCGCGCAGCGTCCTGTCACCTTTGGGCCGGACGAGATGGGCCGCCTGCGCGACATCGTGCTTGGCGGCAAGTTCCGCTACGCCGAGGGCGGCGGCTATCGCTTCGTCGAGAATTTTCCGGATGTCTATCTGAACGACCTGACCAACCGGCCGAAGATCAGGCGCAAGCTGAAGGTGGTCGCGGCCTGCGGCAACGGCACGGCGGGCGCCTTCGCGCCGAAAATGCTGGAGCGGCTCGGCGTCGAGGTGATCCCGATGGACACGGACCTCGACTGGACCTTCCCGAAATACAACCCGAACCCCGAGGACATGGAGATGCTCCATGCGATGGCGGAGAAGGTGAAGGAGACGGGCGCCGATATCGCACTCGGCTTCGATGGCGACGGCGACCGCTGCGGCGTGGTCGACAACAATGGCGACGAAATCTTCGCCGACAAGATCGGCGTGATGCTGGCCCGCGACCTGTCGAAACTCCACACGAACGCGACGTTCGTGGTCGACGTCAAGTCGACCGGGTTGTTCGCGACCGATCCGGCGCTGCAGGCGCTGGGCGCGAAGACGGATTACTGGAAGACCGGCCATTCCTACATCAAGCGTCGCGTCGCCGACCTGAATGCGCTCGCCGGCTTCGAGAAGTCCGGCCATTTTTTCTTCAACGCGCCGGTCGGCCGTGGCTACGACGACGGACTTGTGACGGCGATCGCCGTGCTCGACATGCTCGACCGCAACCCGACGAAGTCGATGGCGGACCTCTACGCCGACCTCCCGAAGACCTGGGGTACGCCGACCATGTCGCCGCATTGCGACGACGAGAAGAAATACGGCGTGGTCGAGCGCGTGACGGCGCGCTTCAGGGACATGCAGGCGAGGGGCGAACTCCTGACCGGCCAGACGATTCGCGATCTCGTCACCGTCAACGGCGTGCGTGTGACGGTGGAGGACGGCACCTGGGGTCTGGTGCGCGCCTCCTCGAACAAGCCGGAGCTGGTCGTCGTGGTCGAGAGCCCGGCTTCAGAGCAGCGCATGCGCGAGATGTTTCGGGCGGTCGACGGCGTGCTGCGCGAGAACGCGGACGTCGGGGCGTATAATCAGACGATCTGAGGCGGGCAGGCCTCGCACCCACCGTCTATCCGCGACGACGACAGCGTGCGCGCCGCGCGCTCAGGGGTTGCTCGGGTCGTTCTGCGAGCAGACGTTCACCGAGGTTGTCACGGCGGTGCTTGAGCCCGGCAGCGTCACGGCGGTCGACGACAGCGAGTGGCCGTCGACCGGCAGGCCCGTGCGCGACCAGAAGGCCTGGGTCCAGCCCGTTGTGATGGACGTGAGGTTGGACCAGTTGAACACCTTGAAGGTGAAGCCCGGCGTATACGTATAAGCGATGTCGGCGACCAGCAGAAAGCCCGTGGCGCCGCCGGAAGTCGTATATTGCTTCGCCAGATTGTTCTGATAGCCGGACGAGGTGGTCGAAACGGCGCTGAGCGGGGCGAGCAGCGGCCGGTTGCTCGAACTCGTCGTCATCGTGTTCGGCGGAGGCGGCGCCGTCGCGCCGGTGGTCGGGTTGGAGGTGGCCGTGCCGTCGCAGGGACGTAAGACGCCATTATAGCTGACCGACCATTTGGTGTAGGCCCACAGATTGGACGAACTGTCCTGCATCACATCGATGCGCGACAGCGTCATCTTGATCGGCGTCGTCGTATACGGCGCCATGATCGCAGCGGCCGCGTCGAAGAAATTTGTCACGTCGGCGTTGCCGACGCATGGGTTGGCCGTGTTCGTCGGCGTGCAATTAGCCGTGGCGCCGACTGCCTGGCGTGAAGCGACATCGGCGAGCGCACGGGCGACGAGGGCGACCTTGCGGGACGCCATATAGGCCTGGGTCGTCACGACCGTCGAGAGATAGAGCCCGATCATGACTGGCGCGATCAGCGCGAATTCGATGGCGGCGACGCCGCGGTCGTCGCGCAGCGGCAAGCGGTCCTGCGCCTGTCGCGCCCATGCGCGCGCAGCGCCGAGGCAGAGGCTCATGGTGCGCATCATCGTCACTCCGCTTTGAACACGGCGGTCGCCATGATGACCTTGGACCCCGAACCCATGCCGCTGAATGCGTTGAAGTAGAGTTTGTACGGGTAAGCCACGCGCGCGACGACGACACTGCCGGACGCGCCCGGATTGTATGTCGGCGAACCCGGGTTGTAGGCCGACGTGAAATCCTTGGTCGTGTCCAGCGAACCGGTGAAGTCCGTTGCAGAGCGGACGTCGACCATCAGGTTTGCGCAGGTGAAGTTCTTCCAGAGGTTGGCGCAGACGGCGTTGCTGAAATCGGACGCCGTCCAGTTGTTGTTCTGTCCATAACCGACAAGCAACTGGCGCGAGGCCTCGTAGGTCGCGTATTCGAGATTGCCCTGGTTGAAGACCAGGAACGCGGATTCGAAGATTGCGCAGAAAATCAGCAGGAACGGGACCGAAATCATCGCGAATTCGACCGCCGTCGCGCCGCCGACATCCGAGACGAATCGAAGGCTCCGGCGCCTGGCTCGATCCGCTCTTTCGAGAATGGCTTGATATGGCGCGCGGAAAAGCATTGAGGCACTCTTTCGTCGACGAACCCGATCCACAGGCCGGCGTTCAGAAAGCCGCAAATTGTTTAAGAGCCGGTTCCGAAGTTCCGGCCAGTTGCGAGCGAGTGTGTAAACGGGATGTTGATCATTTGCCGCCGGACAGGGCGGCGCCGTTACGGCTCTTCACGCTGCCGATGCTGTCGCCCATGAACTTGGGATCGTCGCCGAGCGCGATGGTCGGCGCGCAACGCGGCGTACAGGAATAGGACTCCTGCGCTGCGCCGCGCAGGACGACAACCGATTGCTCGCCGGCCGTGACCTTGATCGTGGTCTCGTCGATCGCGTTGCCTGCCGCATCGAGCGAGATCAGGTTAGTGGCGCCGAAGCTGCGGCCGGTTACGACCATCGAGACGTTGCCCTTGAGCATGGTCACATCCGCCACCAGCGGATTGCCGACAATCAGCGTCTGTGTGCCGTCCGGCACCTTCACGATGCGCGCGCGGTCGAGGTTGACGACGATGGCTTTCGACTCGGCATGGGCCATGCTGGCCGATCCCAGCAAGCTGAATGCGATCGCGCCGACGATCGCGCGAGTCAAACCGAAAGCGATAATCCGCATTTGCACGAACTCCGAGCTGTCTGAACAGCCCGCACAAGACAACACGCAAAGGTGAATGTTTCCTGAAACGCGCTGGATTTCCGCAGCGGGATTCATGTGTTCTTAACCACCGGCGACTGAATTCGCGGGACTGCATTTTGTCGGGCGTCGATTAACTGTCTCGCAACGGACCAAAGCTACTAGTGGAGACATTCCAGCGACGAGCCTGTCGATTGCGCTGGAACGATTATCGGAGCCAACCACGATGTCCATTTTCTCTCGCTTCCTGAAAGACGAATCCGGCGCGACCTCGATCGAATACAGCTTGATCGCCGCGCTCATCGGCGTTGTGATCATCACCGCCGTGACCAAGCTCGGCACCAATCTGTCGGCCAAGTTCAACAACATCGCGAACAATGTGACTTAGTAAGTCGTCCGCGAATCGCGCCTGAAGGAACGGCCCCGGTCCCCTGGGGCCGTTTTCTTGTGCGCCGGTCGGACATAGTAACGTTCGATCAAGGCGTCGCGCGTAGTCTGGCCCCGATTGGTCAAGCGGCAGCTCAGGACTCCGTCAATGCTCGACTTCGCGGTTCTCGCGGTTTTCCCGGGGCTTATGGTTTTCGCGGCCGTTTCCGACCTGCTGACCATGACGATTCCCAACCGTGTCTCGCTGATTCTGATCGCTGGCTTTTTCGCCCTCGGATTGGCGTTCGGCATGCCGCTCGCAGCCATGGGCTGGCACTTGCTCGCCGGCCTGATGGTGCTGGCCGTATGCTTTGTCATGTTCAATTTCGGCTGGATCGGCGGCGGCGACGCCAAGCTTGCCGCAGCGACCGCGCTCTGGCTCGGCTTCGGCGTCCTTGCCCGTTACGGATTTCTCGCAGCCATTTTCGGCGGAATCCTGACGCTCGCGATCCTGCAATTGCGCAATATGACCCGACCCGAGGGGTTCCTGGCCCGGAATTGGGTGTTGCGGCTGCATGATCACAAGATCGGCATCCCCTATGGGGTCGCGCTCGCGCTCGCAGGCCTCGTCGTCTATCCGGACACGGCCATATGGCTGGCCGCACGCACCATTTGAGCCGCCGTTCCAGCCCGGCGGCTCGCCGCCGGGCGTCCTCTCCGGCGGAATGAATAGAATCGGTTAACCCTAATTTGACCTTTCGCTGATCAAATTCGGCCCATTGACAGGCGTCAGCTTCGGGTCGGGTGGTCATGAAGAAAGCTCAAATCGCCGTTCTTGGCGTCGCTCTGGCGGCGGGCGCGGCGGCATATGCCCTGATGCCGTCCCAGCAGCCGCAGCAGGTCGCGCCCGTGCGCCTGCCGCCGCCCGTCGTCGAGAACGACGACGTGCTGGTCGCCGCCAGTGCGCTCGACTACGGCATGAAGCTCGGCGATTCGAACATTCGCTGGCAGACCTGGCCGAAATCGAGCCCGATCGCCGGCGTCATCCGCAAGAGCGCAGACCCCGGCGCCATCGAGGAACTCAAGGGCTACGTCGTGCGCGGCCAGTTCATGGCGGACGAACCGATCCGGCGCGATCGTCTGGTCAACGGGCCGACGGCGGGCCTCATGTCCACGCTCGTCTCGCCCGGCAAACGCGCTGTCGCCATCAATATCGACTCGAGCGGCGCGACCACCGCCGGCGGTTTCGTGCTGCCGAACGACCGGGTCGACATCCTCCGGACATCGCGCGACGAGGACGCCGCCAAGTCGGGGCAGGGCGACGCTTTCGTGACTGAAACCATCCTGCGCAACGTGAAAGTGCTTGCGATCGGGCCGAACGTGCAGACCGAGAACGGCAAGTCGGTCATCGTCGGCTCCAACGCCACGCTCGAACTCGAACCGCGTCAGGCCGAATACATCATCCAGGCGCAGCGTTCGGGGCAATTGTCGATGACCCTTCGCGCGCTCACGGACGCGGTGCAGGACACCGCCGTCACCGACACGCAGAACGATCCAAGACCGGACGACAAGTCGCTGACGATCGTACGCTTCGGCGTGACGACCAACAGCAAGGCCAACAAATGACCGTGTCCGATCGGGCGCGCGCGCATCAGTCATGACCGGAAGAGCCAAAATGGGCGGATTGTCGAAGAAAATCGCGATCGGACTGGCGGCGGGCGCGCTCGCAGGGGGGCTGGTCGCAGCAGGTCCGGCGACGACCGCTTTCGCCCAGCGCGCCGGAATCGAACCCGCATCTTCCGCGCTGTTTGCGCGGCGCATCACGCTCGGCGTCGGCCGCACCATCATCGTCGATCTGCCCGCCGATGCGAGCGAGATCGTGGTCGGCGACCCGAAAGTGGCCAACGCAATCGTGCGTTCCACGCGCAAGCTCTATGTCATGGGCGTCGGCACCGGGCAGACGACGATTCTTGCGCTGGATCATTCCGGCCGCCAGATCGCCAACATTGAAATGAACGTCGGCCGCGACCTCGACGAACTCGACAAGTTGCTGCGCGCCGCGCTGCCCAGGACGCGCATCACGGCCAAGCAGGTCAGCGATTCGATCGTCCTGACCGGCGAAGCGCAGAATTCGGGCGAGGCCGCCACGGCGATCGACATTGCCAAGGCTTACGTTTCGCGCGTCGGCGGGGCCGGCGCGAACGGTGTGGTGGTGGGCGACGGCGCCGTCGTCAACGCCATCACGATCCGCAGCCAGGAACAGGTGATGGTCAAGCTCACCATCGCCGAAGTGCAGCGCACGATCCTCAAGCAGCTCGGCGTATCCACATCGCCGACCACGCCCGACACCCTGCTGAACAGCACCTGGGGCGTGCTCACCCAGCAGAACACGTTCGCCCTCAATGGCCAGACCACCGGGGGCGGCCTGACGGTTCCGCTGGGCACCGGCGCGTCCGCGACGCTCCAGGCCTTCGAGCGGTATGGCGTCTCGCGCATCCTCGCCGAGCCGACAGTGACTGCGATCTCCGGAGAAAGCGCGAAATTCACGGTCGGCGGCGAGTTGCCGATCCCGACGAATTCGACCTGTACGCCGAGCATCGTTCCAGGCGTGGCGCCCACCTGCATGATCGGCGTCACCTTCAAGAATTATGGCGTGACGCTCAACATGACGCCGGTCGTCATCGGCGAAGGCCGTATTCTGCTGAGGCTCGCGACCGAGGTGACGGAAGTCGACAAGACGCAGACCGTCACGATCTCGAATATTTCGGTTCCCGGATTCCGCACCCGCAAGAACGAAACATCGGTCGAACTGCCATCCGGCGGGTCGCTCGCCACGGCGGGCCTCATCACCAACGAATCGCGTCACGCGATCAACGGCACGCCCGGCCTCATGAACCTGCCGATTCTCGGCGCCCTGTTCCGGTCCCGCGATTACCAGCGCGATGAAACGGAACTGATGATCATCGTCACGCCATACATCGCCAGATCTGTCGCTCCTGGCGACGTGGTTCGCCCGGACGACGGCTTCGCCGACGCGAGCGACCCGCAGGCTTGGCTGCTCGGGCGTGTGAACAGGCTCTATTCGACCCGGTCCAATCCGCAGGCTGTGCAGAACTGGAAAGGCCGTTTCGGGTTCATCCAGGATTGAGCGCGCGAGGAATTACGTAAAATGACAAGTTCGTTCGATCATGACTCGCTCCACAGGCCCGGCTCCCGCGCACGACGCGGCGCGCTCGCCCTCAGTCTGGCGCTGGCCGCGGCCGCCGCGCTTGCCGGATGCGGCGCCAACCGCGTCGTCGCCAATGCAGACAACGGTTCTGACGCGCGCCTTCGGCATCCGATCGCGCTGGTCCAACAACCCTATACTCTGGACATTTTCCCAGGAGAAGATGCGCCGCATCGCCTCGATCTCCACACGAGCAATCAGATCGCCACCTTCGCCGCGCGCTATCGGCAGTCGGGCCAGGGCCAGATCTCGATCCTGGTTCCGCGCATCGGGCCGCGCCCGCTCGTCGGCGGCGCGACCGTCGATGCGATCCGGCGGGAGCTGGCCCGCAATGGCGCCGCCGCTGCGGTGACGGTCAGTCAATATCCGGTCGAAAATCCGGCGCTGGCCTCGCCGGTCCGCATGTCGTTCGATGCGCTCAAGGCGGCCGTAACCCACCGCTGCGGCGACTGGCCGAGCGATCTTGCATCCGGCTCGTCGACAGGGGGCTGGGAAAACAGGAGTTACTGGAATTTCGGCTGCGCCAGCCAAAACATGATCGCCACCCAGGTCGCCGATCCGCGCGATATCGCCGAGCCGCAGGGCGACACGCCGCCCGACGCGGCGATCCGGATGCGCGGTATCGCGAAGGTGCGCGCAGGCGCAGATCCCTCGACAGGCTGGGCGATGAAGAATTCCAACATCGGGGCAGTCGGAAACTGATGACAAAAGAATCCGATCCTAATTCCACTCCGCCGGCGGACGTGGTCCAGATCACGCCGATTCCGCGGATTTCGATGCAGGCTTTCTGCGAAAGCGGGGAGCTTGCAACTCTCGTCTCGGACGCTGCCGCCGATCGCCGCATGGACAAGGCGCATGTCAAGGTTCACATGGGCGGGGCCCCTGCCGCGATCGAGGCGTACCGGACCGCGCCGACCCCAAATCTCATTCTTCTGGAATCGGGCGAGGACCGTGACAGGCTGCACGCTCATCTCGACGAACTCGCGCAGTTCTGCGACGCCGGCACGAAAGTGATTGTGGTCGGCCGCACAAATGACATCTCGCTCTATCGCGATCTGATGGCGCGCGGCATCAGCGACTATCTCGTGATGCCGTTCGGAGTTCTGGATTTCGTCCGTTCGATTTCGCTCCTGTACACCGGCGAGGGCGCTGATCCTCTTGGCCGCGTGCTCGCCTTTGTCGGCGCCAAGGGCGGCGTCGGCGCGTCCACGATCGCGCATAACGTCGCCTGGTCGATCGCGCGGGAACAGCAGGTTCAGACGGTGATCGTCGACATGGACCTTGCCTATGGCACGGCCGGTCTGGACTTCAACCAGGATCCGCCGCAAGGCATTGCAGATGCTGTGTTTGCGCCGGATCGCGTCGATGCCAACATGATCGATCGTCTTCTGTCGAAGTGCTCGGATCAACTCAGCATGCTCGCGGCCTCCGCGACGCTCGATCGCATCTATGACTTTGACGAAAAGTCATTCGACATGATCTTCGACATCCTGCGCACGACCGTTCCGTGCATCGTCGTCGATGTTCCGCATGTCTGGACCGGATGGTCGAAGCGGATCCTGACCGGCGCCGACGATGTCGTCGTCGTCGCCTCGCCCGATCTCGCCAATCTAAGAAACTCCAAGAGCCTGCTCGACGTCCTGCGGGCGGCGCGGCCGAACGACCACAAGCCGCGGCTGGTGATGAACAATATAGGCGTGCTGAAGCGGCCGGAAATCGAGTTGGCCGATTTCGCCAAAGCCGTCGAGACCGACCCGATCGGCGTCATTCCGTTTGACGCGAAGCTTTTCGGCGTTGCGACGAACAACGGGCAAATGATCGCAGAGGTCGATCCCGCCAACAGGACGACGGAAATTCTGGCGGAGATTGGTCGCATCATGATGGGGCGCGCCGAAGTCCGGAAGCAGAAGAAGTCATTGCCGCTGCTCGATCCGATCATGTCCCGGTTCGTGAAGCGGAAGGCCTCCTAGAGCAGAAAAAGTCGGGGCCGCGCGCTCCGTGGAGATTGACGCATGTTCGGCAAAAGGCCGACTTTCGGAGGCGCCGCCGCCTCACAGAAACCCAGCGCGTCCGGCGCGAACGACGCTCGCCCGGCGGCGGGCGCGTCCGCGCCCCCCGGCGCGAAGGGCTCGGCGCCGGCCCCCGCCCCCGTGCAGCAGGAAACGCGCAGGTCCGACGAATATTACCTGACCAAGAGCATGATCTTCGGCGCGCTGATCGAAGCGATCGATCTGGCGCAATTGTCGAAGCTCGAACCGGACAATGCGCGCGAGGAAATCCGCGACATCGTCAACGAGATCATATCGATCAAGAATGTCGTGATGTCGATCTCCGAGCAGGAGGAACTGCTCGAGGACATCTGCAACGACGTGCTTGGTTACGGACCGCTCGAACCCTTGCTGGCGCGCGACGACATCGCCGACATCATGGTCAACGGGGCGCTGAAGACCTACATCGAAGTCGCCGGCAAGATACAACTCACCAGCATCCGGTTCCGTGACAACGCGCAGTTGATGAACATTTGCCAGCGCATCGTCAGCCAGGTGGGTCGCCGCGTCGATGAATCCTCGCCGATCTGCGACGCGCGCCTTGCCGACGGTTCGCGTGTCAACGTTATCGCGCCGCCGCTCTCCATCGACGGCCCCGCGCTCACCATCCGCAAATTTCGCAAGGACAAACTTACGCTCGACCAGTTGATGCGCTACGGATCGATCTCGGACGCGGGCGGCGAACTGCTAAAAATCATTGGCCGCGTCCGCTGCAATACGCTGATATCCGGCGGCACGGGCTCGGGCAAGACGACCCTGCTGAACTGCCTGACCAATTTCATCGAGGCCGACGAGCGCGTCATAACCTGCGAGGATGCGGCGGAACTGCAACTTCAGCAGCCGCATGTCGTGCGGCTGGAGACGCGCCCCGCCAATCTCGAAGGCACTGGCGCCGTGACCATGCGCGATCTCGTGAAGAATTGCCTGCGTATGCGGCCTGAACGGATCATCGTGGGCGAGGTGCGCGGACCCGAGGCGTTCGATCTGCTGCAGGCCATGAACACAGGCCACGACGGATCGATGGGAACGTTGCACGCCAACTCGCCGCGCGAGGCGCTCAGCCGCCTTGAATCCATGATCACCATGGGCGGATTTTCCCTGCCCGCCCGTACGATCCGCGAGATGATCGTGTCTTCGGTCGATGTCATCGTGCAGGCGGCGCGCCTGCGTGACGGCTCTCGCCGCATAACGCACATCACCGAAGTCATGGGCCTGGAAGGCGACGTAATCATCACCCAGGATCTGCTCGTCTATCATGTCGTCGGAGAGGACGCGAACGGCCGCCTCATCGGCCGCCACCGTTCGACCGGCGTCGGCAAACCGCGTTTCTGGGAACGCGCCAAATATTACGGCGACGAGGAAAGGCTTGCGGCGGCGCTCGATGCAGCCGACCCCGAAGTTGACTGAACGCGGAAGGAACGGTTGCGCATGAGCGCCCAGAGCATCATCGTCATCAGCCTCATGATGCTGGCTGTCGGCGGATTGTTCTATGCCTTCGCCTATCCATACCTGTCCGGGCAGGTCGCGGCGGAAAAGAGGCAGGCGCAGTTCAAGCAGGGCAAGACCAAGCGCGCCGATGGCGAGCGCGTCGTCGATCAGAACAAGCGTCGTCAGCAAATCATCGAAAGCGTCAAGGACATCGAGGGCGCGAGCAAGAAAAAAACCGCCACGTTGCAGGCCAGGCTGGTCCAGGCGGGCATTCCGATCGACATGAGGAAGTTCATCCTGCTTTCCGCAGCGCTCGGCCTGCTGATTGCGCTCGGCGTATTCGCCGTCAATGGCAACCTGCTTGTCGCGCTCGGCGCTGGAATAGGCGGCGGCGTGGGATTGCCGCGCTGGATCGTCGCATTTCTGATCAAGCGGCGTCTCTCGAAATTTCTGGCGGAGTTTCCGACCGCGGTCGACATCATCATTCGCGGCGTCAAGGCTGGCTTGCCGCTGGGCCAGTGCCTTCAGATCATCGCCTCGGAAGCGGCCGAGCCCGTTCGCAGCGAATTCAGACGAATCGTTGAAGCGCAGTCGATTGGTCTGTCAGTAGGCGAGGCGGTCGAAAGGCTTCCCGAAAGCATGCCGGTTGCGGAGGCGAGCTTTTTCTCGATCGTGATCAATCTTCAGCAGAAATCGGGCGGCAATCTTGCCGAGGCGCTTGGCAACCTGTCGCGCGTGCTGCGTGACCGGAAGAAGATGCGCCTCAAGGTCAACGCCATGTCGGCCGAGGCGAAGGCCTCCGCCGTCATTATCGGCGCGTTGCCCTTCGTCGTCGGCGGGCTCGTCTATTTTTCCGCGCCCGACTACCTGATGCTGCTCTTCACGACTGGCACCGGCCACATCGTTCTCGGCGTTTCCGCCTGCTGGATGGCGCTCGGCACGTTCATCATGAAACGGATGATCTCCTTCGACTTCTGACGGCGCAACGCGCCAATGGATGCGTACATGCTCGATCTGCTCTACGCCAGGCTTGGCGACTCGCATACGATCGTCGCGCTGCTTGTCGCGATAGCAGTCATGGCGACGATCTTGACGATCGCCATGCCGATGCTCGAATCCGACACGCTCGCCAAGCGAATGAAATCGGTGGCCACCGAGCGCGAACGCCTTAGGGCGCGCGAGCGCGAGCGTCTCGCCATGCGAGAAAAGAAAGCGGCGCTGCGCGTCCAGCCCAAGACATACATGAAGCAGCTCGTCGATGGCTTCAGCCTCGAGAAATGGCTCGGCACGGACCAGGCCAAGGCGCAACTGACAATGGCCGGCTTTCGTGGTCGGCAGGCCGAGGTCGCCTTTCTTTTCTTCCGTGCGGTGGCGCCGCTCGGGCTGTTCATCATTGCGCTGATCTATACGTTCGTACTCATGGACTCGAGCATGTCGACCTTGCTGAAGATCGGCATTTCGATCATGGCGGCGTATCTCGGCATCAAGGCGCCGGAAATCTACCTCCAGAACATGATCAGCAAGCGTCAGGCGTCGATGCGACGCGCCTTTCCCGACGCAATGGATCTTCTCTTGATCTGTGTCGAATCCGGCATGGCGATCGAACCCGCTTTCCGCAAGGTGAGCGGCGAGATCGGCGTGCAGTCGGTCGAACTGGCGGAGGAATTCGCGCTGACGACGGCGGAGCTTTCCTATCTGCCGGACCGGCGCACTGCATATGAGAACATCGCGACGCGAACGGGCGTCGAGGGGCTGAAGCAGATTTCAACCGTGTTGATCCAGGCGGAAAAATACGGAACGCCGCTTGGTCAGGCGATGCGCGTCGTCTCGCAGGAAGGGCGCGACCAGCGCCTTCTCGAAGCGGAGAAGAAAGCGGCCTCGCTGCCGCCGAAACTGACCGTGCCGATGATCGTTTTCTTTCTGCCAATCCTGTTTGCGGTCATCATCACGCCAGCCGCGATCCAGATGTCGGACAAGTTTAGCTGAGCCGGGAAGGTCAGCCATCCCTGTCGGGCGCGGCCTTCGGGCGTGCGGCGCGGTCGATCTGCTTGATGTCGCGCCATGTATTCGATTGCGAGATCATCCGGCGGATCGAGGCGACATTGGCGGCCGCATCGATCGACGAAAGGTCATGACGCGATACCTCTTCGGCCTCCGGGAACTTGCCCTGCAGCGCCAGCGCCAGCGCGAGGTTCTGGCGCACGCGCATGTCGGCGCCCGGCTGCGCTGCCGCCAGACGCAGCGACTGCTCGGCGCGCGGCAGATCGCGCGCCAGCGCATAGGACAGGCCGAGGTTCGAGAGCACAGAGGGATCGTTTGGTCGGATCTTCAACGCCGCCGCGTAATAATTCTGGGCCTGCGCATGGTCGCCGAGTTGATCGGCGACAGAGCCCTGCGCCGACAGGATCGACCAGTTCGGGCGCTCCGGCGTGTGGGCGTTCGCCAGCACCTTGGCGGCTTCCTGCAGGCGCCCGGCTTCCGCCAGCGCCTTGCCGTAGGTGCCGAGCACCTCCATGTCGTTGGGGTGGCGGACGGCGAGGCCCTGGAGCACCGCGACGGCCTGCGCGTGCTGCGACAGCCGCCGCAACGCCCGCGCGTAATTCAAGGCGGTGCGACGATCGTTGCGATCGGCGTCATAACGCCGGCCCCATTCCTCGGCGTACTGGCGCAGCTCGGCGTCTCCCTTCGGCAATGCGTCCTGTCCGCCGATCGAGCCGGTCACGTCGGACAGCGCGGGTCGGTTGCATCCGCCCAGTCCGAAAGCCAACGCGCCGGTCAGCGCGAGCGTGGAGACAAGGGACAGGGTTCTGGCGAAGTTCTGTGCGCGGGCTGAATTCACGTGTCTCATTCCGGGCTTGCGGTATCGGATGCTGGAGCAATAAAGCGTTAACCC
The DNA here is from genome assembly GCA_021781815.1 of Pseudomonadota bacterium. Taxonomy (GTDB): domain Bacteria; phylum Pseudomonadota; class Alphaproteobacteria; order Rhizobiales; family Beijerinckiaceae; genus JAJXWB01. Next base: position 69,310 of record JAJXWB010000004.1, read on the forward strand.
TAATCGAGCGTTAACGACCTCAGGCTGGAGACAGGAATGGCATTTTCCCTTGGCGACCCGACGAAAGGCGCGACGCCGATTGTGCTGACGACCCGTGCGCGCTGGCCGCAGACCCGCGCCGCGCTGTCGGCGGAGGGGCGCGCTTTCGCGGCCGCCGTGGGCTTTGATCCGTCGCCGGGCGCGCATGTTCTGCTGCCGGACGCCAAGGGCGCCCTTGCCGTTGTGCTGTTCGCGCTGGACGAGCCGGACGCCGCTCGCTCCGATCCCTTCCTGCTCGGAAGGCTCGCCTCGATTCTGCCGTGGGGACGCTATCGGATCGAAGGCGACGGTGTGGACCGCGATCTCGCCGCGCTCGGGGTCTTGCTGTCGAGCTACAAATTCGGTCGCTATCGCAAGTCGCGATCCGGTGAGGCGATTCTGGAGATTCCGCGCAGTCCGGCGCGCGCGCGGGCGGAAACGATCGCAGAGGCGATCACGCTCGGGCGCGATCTCGTCAACACGCCGGCCAACGACATGGGACCGGGGGCGCTCGAGGCGGCCGCCCTCGCGCTCGCTCGTCGCCACGGCGCGCGTGCGCGCGTCGTGCGCGGAGAACGCCTGATCCAGGCAAACTTTCCGCTTGTCCACGCGGTCGGCAAGGGCGCCGCCGACGCGCCGCGGATCATCGATTTCAGGTGGGGAGGACGGAAGGCCGGCCCCAGGGTGACGCTGGTCGGCAAGGGCGTGTGTTTCGACACCGGCGGCCTCGACCTCAAGTCCGACGCCGCGATGCTGCTCATGAAAAAGGACATGGGCGGCGCGGCGACCGCGCTCGCCGCCGCCGCGATGATCATGCGCGCCGATCTGCCGGTTCGGTTGCGTGTGATCCTGCCGATCGTCGAAAATTCGGTTTCCGCGAATTCCTTCCGGCCTGGCGATATCTACAGGAGCCGCGCCGGACTCACGGTCGAGATTGGCAATACCGACGCGGAGGGACGCCTGATTCTGGCCGATGCGCTGGCGCTCGCCGACGAGGACGAGCCGGATCTGCTGTTCGATTTCGCCACGCTCACCGGGGCGGCGCGCGTCGCGCTCGGTCCTGATCTGCCAGCCTTTTTCTGCAACGACGACGCGCTTGCGAAAGAGATAGAGAGCGCCGGCGCCGCGGTTGCCGATCCGGTCTGGCGGCTGCCGCTGTGGGCGCCCTATGACGGCCTGATCGAAGGCAAGACCGCCGATCTCAACAACATTTCCGCGGGCTCCTTCGCCGGCGCAATCGTCGCGGCCTTGTTTCTCCAGCGATTCGTGAGCAGATCGCGCGCGGGCTGGGCGCATTTCGACGTCTACAACTGGAACCCGAGCGCCAAGCCGGGCAGGCCTGAAGGAGGAGACATTCAGGTGGCGCGACTCGTGTTCGAATTGCTCCAGCGGCGCATCGCCGCACTTGCGCTCACCGGCAAAAAGTAAATTAATACGGCTACGAAATAATTCTTCCCGGCTGTTTCTCCATGTCCGTCGCGATCACGCCGCAGCAGGCGCTCAATCTTTTGAACGCCCTTGCGCTCGACGTGGTGCGGGACAAGGGCCCGCAGGATCATCCCGACTTCACCTTCCGGCAATTGTCCGTGCTGCTCACCATCTATCTCGAAAAGCCGCCGCATACCGTGCGCGGCATCGCAGCCCGCCTCGGCGTGACGAAGCCCGTGGTGACGCGCGCGCTCGATTCGCTCGGAGCGATCGACCTCGTCACGCGCCGTCGCGACGAGGCCGACCGGCGCAACGTCGTCGTGCAGCGCACGGTCAAGGGCGCGTTGTTCGTCGAGCAACTCGGCGACCTCGTGGTCCACCGGGCGAGGGAGCTTGCGTCATGACGGTCGTCGACAGGCGGGTCACGCCGGCCCGGCCCGATCTCGCCGCAGCGCATCTCAAGGGCGAGGTGCAGGCGGCGCGTTTCGTCGTCGGACGCTCGATGCAGGTCGCCGCGCCCCTCGTCGATGTCAGATCCGCGCCGGCGCCCGACGCCAGCCTCGACACGCAGGCGCTCTGCGGCGAGCGCGTGACAGTCTATGAGGAAGAGGAGGGATGGGCGTGGGGGCAACTCGCCGACGATGGTTATGTCGGCTATCTGGCGGCCGCATCGCTTGCGCCTGACGTGATCGCGCCGACGCATCGCGTCGAGACGCGCGCGACCTTCGTCTATCCCGGTCCGGGCATGAAATTGCCGCCGCTCGCGACGCTGCCGTTCGGCGCGCGGGTGACGGTTCTCGGCCTATCCGGGGATTTCGCGCGCATTTCGCGCGGCGGCTTCGTCTTTGCCCGACATCTCGTCGCCGTCGATACCCATGAGCCGGATTTCGTCGCCGTCGCGGAGAGCATGACAGGCGCGCCCTACCTCTGGGGCGGCAGGACGCCTGCCGGCGTCGACTGTTCCGGCCTCGTGCAGCTTTCCCTCGCCGCTGCGGGCGTCGCCGCGCCGCGCGACACGGACATGCAGGCGCGTGACCTTGGCGCGCCGCTGCCGGTCACGGACGATCTCGACGCCCTGCGCCGGGGCGACCTCGTTTTCTGGAAGGGGCATGTCGGCATCATGCGCGACGCGACAACGCTGTTGCACGCCAACGGCCATCACATGCTGGTCGCGAGCGAAAGGCTCGCCGACGCGCGGGCGCGCATCGCCGCCAACAGTTTTGGCGCGATCACGACGATCAGGCGGCTGGCTTGGTGATTCGGTCTGCCGCGTCCGCTTTCTAGGGGACGACATCCATCCTTATGCTGCAGGGGTCGTGAGGCGTTCGATGACGAGGGGCCGCTGCGCGGGCGGCGCGTCCTCGATGATGAAGACGCGACGGATGGCCTCGCCCGCCGCCTCCGCCTGCGCCTCGTCCCGCGCATGTACGATTGCCAGCGGCCTGTCGCCGACGGGCGTTCCGATCGGCGCAGTCTCCGAAAACCCGACCGCTCGGTCGATTGCGTCTCCGGCGTTTCGCCGGCCGCCGCCGAGCGCGACGACGGCCAGGCCGAGCGCGCGCGTGTCGATGCGCGCGACGTAGCCTTTCACCGGCGCGAATATTTCCCGCACGACCGGCGCGGCCGGCAGGCGCGCGCCGCGCGCCTCCAGCAGATCGCGCGGACCGCCGAGCGCGGCGACCATTCTTGCAAAGCGTTCCGCAGCCGCGCCGCTATCGAGCGCATTCTCGATGTCGCGCGCGGCGTCATCCAGAGAAGGCGCAAGTCGGCCCAAAGTTAGCATGTCTGCGCCGAGCGCCACGACAATGTCGCGCAGGCGCCGGTCGGCGCGCCGCCCCGCGAGAAAATCGGTTGCATGCAAGACCTCGATCGCATTGCCGGCGCAGGGCGCAAGCGGCTCGTTCATGTCGGTGATGAGCGCGCGCGTCGGCAATCCGGCGCCGTCGCCGGTCGCAACCAGCGCATGGGCGAGCGCGCGCGCCGCATCGAGCGAGGGCATGAACGCGCCATTTCCCGTCTTCACGTCCATCGTGAGGGCGTCGAGCCCGGCGGCGAGTTTCTTGGAGAGGATCGAGGCGGTGATCAGGGGGATCGATTCGACCGTCGCCGTCACGTCCCGCACCGCATAGAGCCGCCGGTCGGCGGGGGCGAGGTCGGCGCTCTGGCCGACAATGGCGCAACCGGTCTCGCGCACGATTTGCTGGAACGCCGCCAGGTCCGGGTCCGTGCGGTAGCCCGGAATCGATTCGAGCTTGTCGACCGTCCCGCCGGTATGGCCGAGGCCGCGGCCGGCGATCATCGGGACGAAGCCGCCGCAGGCTGCCACCGCCGGGGCGAGGATCAGGCTCACATTGTCGCCGATTCCGCCCGTCGAATGCTTGTCGAGGACCGGGCCGGGCAGATCGTGCGCCCGCCAGTCGAGTCTGCGGCCCGATCCGGCCATGGCGGCGGTGAGATCGGCCGCCTCGCGCGCGTCCATGCCGCGGAAGAACACCGCCATGGCGAAGGCGGCGACCTGGCCGTCGCCGATCACGCCATTCGTCAGCCCCTCGACGAAGGAGTTTGTTTCACCCCGAGTGAGCACGGCGCCGTCGCGCTTGCGTCGGATGATTTCCTGGGCGAGTAAAGGGGCCATCCGCACGTCCTGCGCCTACGCCCCGGCGAGTTCGCGCGTCCGGGGAAGCGCGCGCAGCAGGCGGCGCATGCCGATGGCGGCGGCCTGCGCCTGTTTCAGCGTGGTCGAGTGGCTCGGCGCGCCGCCGGAGAATCCCGCGCCGTAATGGGTGACGGCGCCGACGGCGGCCACGTTGACACCGAGCCGGCGCGCCAGAATCACTTCCGGAACCATCGACCAGGCGATGACGTCAGCGCCAAGCACGCGGGCCATTTTCACTTCCGCCGGCGTCTCGAACGAAGGGCCGGAGAACCACATCATCACGCCTTCATGTGTCTGCGCGCCGCAATGCAGGGTCGCGCGCTTCAGGCGACGGAACAGCTTCGGATCGTAAGCGTCGGTGAGCGACACGAAGCCGCCGTCGGCGGACATGCCGATCAGCGGATTGATGCCGCCGAAATTGATGTGGTCGGTGATGAGCACGAGATTGCTCGGATGCATGTCGGCGCGCACCGAGCCGACTCCGGCGGTGAGAATGAGGTTCTGTGCGCCGAGCATGGCGAGCGTCTCGAGCGGGACGGCCATCGCCGCGGCGTCCGCATTGCGATGGAATTCGGCGCGCCCGCGCATGTAGGCGACGCTGAGCCCGTCGTGCGCGGCCACCGTCAGTACGCCGTCCGGCGCGGTATGCCCCTCGGGGAAGCCCGGCAGATCGGCGTAGGGAATGACGATGGCGTCGTCGAGGCCGTCGGCGACGCTGCCGAGCCCCTCGCCAAGCACGATCGCGAGGTCGACCGACTGGACGCCGCGCGAATTGATGATGTCTGTCGCCTGTTCGACGGCTTCCGTCATGTGCGTGACTCTGGGCTGGTGGTGGCGAGATGGCGCGGGCCGAAGGAATGCGGCAGCAACGCGCCGAGCGAGAACGTCGCCTTCACGCCGGATCCGTCCGCCGCGAACACGGCTGTTTCGTCGCCGCCGAATTCGCGCAGCCGCTGGCGACAGGCGCCGCAGGGAGTGACGGGTTCGGCGGTGTCCGCGGCGACGAGCGCCTCGGTGATTCCGGTCTCGCCGGCGGCCACGGCGGCGGAGAGAGCGGCGGCTTCCGCACAGGTTCCGACAGGGTAGGCGGCGTTCTCGACATTGCAGCCGGCGTAAATGGCGCCCGAGGCGCCGCGCACCGCCGCGCCGACCGCAAATCCGGAATACGGCGCATAGGCATGCGCCCGCGCCGCCCAGGCGGCGGCGAACAGATCGCCCTTGCCCTTGTTCATGCCCCGCGCCTTTGGTTGTTTGCGGCCGAACCGTCTAGAAGTTCGTTCGACATGCAAGGATGCCCGGAAAATGACGAAGGATTTGCAAACGTGGCTGCATAGACTCACGGTCGCATTCTGCTGCGCCTTGGTCGCGCCGCTCGGATCGGCGCGGGCCGACGACATGCCGCCGATCATCGCCGGCGCGGCGCGCGTGCTGCCGGTTCTCGCCCGCAACGGCATGGTCGTCGCACAGGAAAAGACCGCCGCGCGCATTGGCCTCGATGTGCTGAGGCGCGGCGGCAATGCGGTGGACGCAGCCGTCGCGACCGGATTCGCGCTGGCCGTTACCCTGCCGCGCGCCGGAAATATCGGCGGCGGCGGGTTCATGCTGGCGCATCTGGCCAAGGAAAACCGCGACGTAGCTCTCGATTATCGCGAGATCGCGCCGGGCGCGGCGACCGGCGACATGTTTCTGAACGCCGCCGGCGAAGCCGATCCTGCCAAATCCCGCGACAGCGGCCTCGGCGTCGGCGTTCCCGGCACTGTCGCCGGCCTCTCCTATGCGCTGGCGCATTGGGGCAGCGGCAAATTCTCGCTCGCCGAGATCGTGGCGCCGGCGATCCGGCTGGCGCGCGAGGGCGTGGAGGTCGCCGACGATCTGGCCGATTCGCTGCCGCAGGCCGCGCGCCGGCTCGGACGGTGGGATTCGAGCCGGCGCATCTTCCTCCATGCGGACGGTTCGGCGCTGGTCGCCGGCGACAGGCTCGTGCAGACTGAGCTTGCCGCGACGCTGGAGCGGATCGCGCAGGAGGGCCCGCAAGGCTTCTACAAGGGAGAAACGGCGCAAAAGATTGTCGCCGCTGTTCAGGGGGCCGGCGGGCGGATGACCGCCGAAGACCTCGCCAGCTATGCGCCGCAGGAGCGCGCGCCCGTCCGCGGAACCTATCGCGGTCACGACGTCGTCTCGATGCCGCCGCCCTCCTCCGGCGGCGTGCACCTGATCGAACTCCTGAACATCATGGAGCATTTCCCGATCGCCCGGACCGGGCCGCAGACGGCCGACACCATCCACGTCATGGCGGAAGCGATGAAGCTCGCCTTCGCCGACCGGGCGAATTGGCTCGCTGATCCCGATTTCGTCAAAATCCCGGTCGCCGGTCTGCTTTCCAAAAGATACGCGGCGACGCTCGCCGCCGAAATTTCGCTGGATCGCGCGCGCCCGGCGGCCGAGATCAGGAAAGTCGATCCCGCGCCGTTCGAGGGCGACCAGACCACGCATTTTTCGGTCGTCGACAAGGATGGCGACGCTGTCGCCAATACCTACACGCTGAATTTCTCCTATGGGCTGGGAATGGTAGCCGACGGCACGGGCGTTCTCCTGAACAACGAACTCGATGATTTCGCCGCCAAACCCGGCGCGCCCAACGCCTTTGGCCTCGTTGGCGGGACAGCCAACGCGCCCGGACCGCGCAAGCGCCCATTGTCGTCGATGACGCCGACCATCGTGCTGAAGGACGGCAAGGTGGAGATCGTCACAGGTTCGCCCGGCGGCCCGCGCATCATAACGACTGTGCTCGAACAGATCAGCGACATGCTCGACCATGGCATGAACGCGGCCGAAGCGGTGGACGCCCCGCGTTTTCACAACCAGTGGTTGCCCGATCTGGTGCTGGTCGAACGCGGCCTGTCGGCTGACACGATCGCGCTGCTTCGCGCGAAAGGCCAGAATGTCGTCGTCGGCGGCGCGATGGGCTCGGTCTGCACGATCCAGATCGTCGACGGGCAGATGATGGGCGCAGCGGATTCACGCCAGAGGGGGACAGCGGCGGCGGGGTGGTGATGCGTCTGGGTTCGAACGGAGGCGCGTAATTCCGCGCCTCGCCGGATGCCTCAGAATTCCACGTCGAGTTCTTCCAGTTCCTCCGGCTCTTCCATGGCCGCGGCGGTCCATTCCTGAACAGAGCGGGCGCTCAGCATCTTGTCGCGATAGGCGGCGCATGGCGCGTCGAGCTTCACGTCGTAGGTCCTGAAACGCGAGCAGACCGGCGTGTACATGGCGTCGGCGATGGTGGGGCGCTCGCCGAACAGGAAAGGGCCGCCATAGGCCTGCAGGCATCCCCGCCAGATCGACAGGACGCGGTCGATGTCGGTCTGGGCGCCGGCCCAGACCTTGAAGCCGGGATAATGGCCCTTGATGTTCATCGGCAACGCCGACCGCAGATTGACGAACCCCTGATGCATTTCGCCGCAAATGGCGCGGCAGTGGGCGCGTGTGGCTCGATCCGTTGGCAGCAGGTTCGATTTCGGTTTGATTTCGTTGAGGAATTCGGCGATCGCGAGCACATCCCAAACCTCGACCCCGTCATATTCCAGCTTTGGCACCAGAAACGACGGCGACAAGTGGAGCAGCTCGGCGCGGGCGTTCGGATCTCCGGCCGGCAGCGTCTTTACGGCAAAATCAATTCCTGCGCCTTTGCAGATCATCCAGCCGCGCAGCGACCAGGACGAATAATTGCGGCTAGAAATCGTCAGTACGCCCTTCGGCATTGCCTTTTCTCCCCATTGGCGAGCAGGTTAGCACGCCCTTCCGCACAGCGAAACAATACGCTTTCGCACCCGATGATCGAACGGGGCGCTGGGCGCCTCATCCACAGGCAGGCAGTGTCTTTTTACCGCCTGTTGGCCGCATTGTTCCAAAACACGTGCCAATTAGGGCCAAAAGTCGTATCGCGCGTTGATTGGCGCCAACTTAGCATGGCAGCATGAGCGACGGCCCCGCTGTGGGTCCGCGGATTGGTCGAGGCTCGAATAAATGCTCTATTACGCGTACCAGGCGCAGGACGATCTGATGGACCCTTTCCGGATCCTCGCCCGTTCGGCTTTGGAGGCGATGGAGAATTCCTGGATCTCCAGGTCCGGCGTCCCCTTTGTAGGCAATGTCTCGGCCGCCTACGAACTGATCGCGCGCGCGCATCTCACCCATAGCCGGCCGCCCTTCGACATCGCCTCGGTCAGGGTGGGCAAGCGCGACGTGTCCGTGACCGAGGAGGTGGCGTATTCGACCGCGTTCGGGTCGCTCCTGCATTTCAAGAAAGACGTCAGCGGCGCCGCCCAGCCGCGCGTATTGGTTGTGGCGCCCCTGTCTGGCCATTTTGCAACGCTGCTGCGCTCGACGGTCCGCACACTGCTCGCTGACAATGACGTTTACATTACGGACTGGCACAACGCGCGCGAAGCGCCGCTGGCGGACGGCGAGTTCGGCATGGAGGGCTATATCCGCCATATCATGACCTTCCTGGAAAAGCTCGGGCCCGGCGCGCATATGGTGGCGGTCTGCCAGCCATGCGTACAGGCGCTGGCGGCGACCGCGATCATGGCGGAGGACGACAATCCGTGCACGCCCGCCAGTCTGACGCTGATGGCCGGCCCCATCGATTGTCGGCTCAATCCGACCAAGGTCAATGAACTCGCCACCACGCGGCCGATCAGTTGGTTCGAGAACAATCTGATCGCCACGGTGCCCCACCGGTTCAAGGGCGGCGGCCGGCGTGTCTATCCGGGCTTCATGCAGCTTGCCGCCTTCATGTCGATGAACCTCGACCGCCATGTGAAGGCGCATGTCGAACTCTACAACAATCTCGCAGCCGGCGAGATGGAGAAGGCGCGGCAGACGAAGGCCTTCTATGACGAATATTTCGCGGTGCTCGACCTGACAGCGGAATTCTATCTGGAGACGGTCAAGCTGGTGTTCCAGGATTATGCGCTTGCCAAGGGTGAACTGACATTCGATGGCCGCACGGTCGATCCCAGGGCGATCCGCAAGACGACGCTGCTGACAGTCGAGGGCGAGCGCGACGATATCTGCTCGGTTGGCCAGACGCTGGCCGCTCACGACCTGACGCCTTCGCTCCGGCCCTATCGCAAGCGCCACCATCTGCAGGCCGGCGTGGGTCACTATGGCGTGTTTTCCGGCAAGAAGTGGGACACGCAAATCTATCCGCTCGTGCGCAACGCTATCCTGTCGAGCGAATAGCGCACGCCAACCTTTCTGCGCCGCAATCGCCTGTATGATGGCGTTGCTTTCGCCGGGGGTGGTCCATGAACAGCGCGTTTTTCTCAGATTTGCTGTCGACGATTTCCGAGCGCGGGCGCACGCTTCTGCGGCTCAAGACCTGGCCGCAGGATGCAGCGGGCCGCGCGGGCAGCCTGATCGATTTGTGCCGCGCGCTCCTGTCGGGCCGCGGCGAAGCCTCGGGCTTGGCCATGGCGGCGGAAGTGTTCGCCCGTTACCGCACGCTCGACGATGCGGGTCGCGCCGCCTTCTTCGCAGCCCTCGCCGACGAGTTCGGACCGGACCATGACCGGCTGATCGCAGCGATGGAGAAATGGCGCGCAGATCCCTGCGATGCGGTCGCAGCCTCCGTGCATTACGCCTCCGAGCCGCGTCGGCTCGAATTGTTCCGTCGTCTCAACCGCGCGCCTGGCGGCACCGCTGCGCTGGTCGAGATGCGCGCCGACCTGGTGGATGAATTGCGAATCAACCGCGGGCTGACGTTGGTCGACCGGGATTTCACGCATCTGTTCGCCTCCTGGTTCAACCGCGGCTTTCTTGTGTTGCGGCGGATCGACTGGTCGACGCCGGCGAACATTCTCGAACGGATCATCCGTTACGAAGCCGTGCATGAAATTCGCGACTGGAACGATCTGCGGCGGCGCATCGATCCGCCGGACCGGCGTTGTTACGCCTTTTTCCATCCGGCCCTCGTCGATGAGCCGCTGATCTTCGTCGAGGTGGCGCTGGTCGAAGCCATACCCGGCGCCATCGCGCCGCTGCTCGCGGGCGAACGCGTTCAGGTCTCGCCCGAGCGTGCGCGCACGGCCGTGTTCTATTCCATCTCCAACTGTCAGCGGGGGCTCGCTGGCGTCACGTTCGGAAATTTCCTTATCAAGCAGGTGGTCGAAGAGTTGCGGCGCGAACTGCCGCGCGTCGAAACCTTCGTCACGCTCTCGCCCGTCCCCGGTTTTCGCGCCTGGCTGGCCAGGGCGGAGGATGCGCCGGTCGAAGCCGACGCGCTGGCGCAGCTCGCGGCGCTCGACGATTCCGCCTGGACAAGCGATCCGGAGGCCGCCGAACGTCTGCGGCGCATTGTCGAGCCGCTCGCCGCGCATTATTTCCTCAAGGCGCGCACGCCCGACGGGCGCGTCGTCGATCCTGTGGCCCGCTTCCATCTCGGCAACGGCGCCCGGCTTGAGCGCATAGACTGGATGGGCGATCTGTCAGGCAAGGGCCTCAAGGAATCGGCCGGCGTGATGGTCAATTATCTCTATGACCTCGACGATATCGAGAAGAACCACGAAGCTTTCGCCAACCAAGGCGAAGTCGTCGCCTCCGGCGCCGTCAAGCGCCTGTTGAAGGGCGAACGCGCGATTTTCGGCATTGCCGCGCCGAGTTTCTCGCAAGGGTGATAAAGCAAGAAACGCAACAATGGGAAGGCTCACGTCGTATGGCCGCGCATCTCTACTCTGAAATTTCGTCGCGATTTCCGGAGCGTTCGAAAACCGCCTTCGAAACGCAGGACGGCGGCAAGCACGCCTATGCCGACGTCGACGCCGGCGCGGCGCGCATGGCCGGCGCGCTGGCGGCGCTGGGCGTGCAGCCGGGCGACCGCGTCGCCGTGCAGGTCGAAAAGTCGTTGCAGGCCGTCCTGCTGTATCTCGGATGCGTGCGCGCCGGGGCTGTGTTCCTGCCCCTCAACACCGCCTATACCGCGGCGGAAATCGAATATTTTCTGAGCGACGCCGAGCCGCGCGTCTTCGTATGCGATCCGGCGCGCAAGGACGAACTGGCGGGCGCGACGAATGCTGCGAAGGTCGCGCATGTCGAGACGCTCGATGCGAACGGGCGCGGCTCGATCGCCGAACGCGCGCGCTTTCTGCCGCCGACATTCGACGATGTTGCGCGCGGCCCCGACGATCTGGCTGGCATTCTCTATACGTCTGGCACGACCGGGCGCTCAAAGGGCGCGATGATCACGCATGAAAACCTCGCCTCCAACGCGCGCGCGCTGGTAGAGGGCTGGCGCTTCACGCGCGACGACGTGCTGATCCACGCGCTGCCGATCTATCACACGCATGGCCTGTTCGTGGCGATCAACACCTTGCTGATGGCCGGCGGGTCGATGATCTTCCTGCCGAAATTCGACGCAGGACAGGTCCTGTCCCACATGCCGCGAGCGACCAGCATGATGGGCGTGCCGACTTTCTATACGCGCCTGTTGCAGCATGCGGGCCTGACGCAGGAGGCGACGGCGCATATGCGGCTGTTCATCTCCGGCTCCGCGCCGCTGCTCGCCGAGACGCATCGCGAATGGCGCGCGCGCACTGGCCACGCCATACTCGAACGCTACGGCATGACTGAAACGAACATGATCACGTCGAATCCCTATGACGGCGATCGTCGGCCCGGAACGGTCGGCTTTCCTTTGCCCGGCGTTTCGTTGCGCATCGCCGACCCCGAGAGCGGAGCTGTTCTGCCGGCCGGCGAGATCGGCATGATCGAGGTGAAGGGCCCGAATGTGTTCAAGGGTTATTGGCGGATGCCTGAAAAGACGGCCGCCGAATTTCGGCCCGATGGCTTTTTCATCACCGGCGATCTCGGCATGATCGACAGGCGCGATTACGTGCATATCGTCGGGCGCGGCAAGGATCTTGTCATTAGCGGCGGGTTCAACGTCTATCCAAAGGAAATCGAGACCGAGATCGACGCTCTGCCCGGCGTCGTGGAGAGCGCCGTGATCGGCGCGCCGCATCGCGATTTCGGCGAGAGCGTGATGGCGGTCGTCGTGCGCACGAAGGACTCGACGCTCGACGAGGCGACGATCGCCCGCGCGCTCTATGGCCGGCTCGCCAAATTCAAATTGCCGAAGAAGATCGTGTTTGTCGACGATTTGCCGCGCAACACGATGGGCAAGGTGCAGAAGAACGTGCTGCGCGAGAAATACGGGACGATTTTCAGCGACTGACTCGACTGCGATCCTGCGGCCGCGCAGGGACGCGCCCGCCGCCCGCCCGGCGCCTCGCGGTCGATGACTGAACCGCCTTGCATCCCAGCACGCTGGCCGATAGCCTTCGGCCAAACGTGAGGGAGAGAACGAAATGAACCACGCGCTCGTCGCGCTCGGCGCTCTGGCTTCGGCGGCGCTTTGCCCGGTCCCGGTTGCGTGCGCAGCCGACGCTCCGTCCGAAATCAGGATTGGCCACCTCTATGCGTCCGCCGGCCGGTTCGCGTCGATCTCCATGCCCGTGCATTATGCACTGAAGCTATGGATCGATCAGAAAAACGCCGACGGCGGCGTGTTCGTGAAGGGCTTTGGCAAGAAGATCCCGATCAAGCTCGTCGATTACGACGACCAGAGCAACACGTCGACGGCCGCGACGCTCTACAACCAGCTCATCACGCAGGACAAGGTCGACATCCTGATCGCCGATTCCGGCTCCGTGCTGACTTCTGTCGCCGTGCCGATCGCGCGGGACCACAAGGTCATGCTGGTCGACCCGACCGGCACCGGCGCGGCCTTCTTTTCGCCGGATAATCCGTGGATCGCGCTGATGGCCGATCCGGTCTCGACCGTGTGGCCGAAGCCCGTCGCCGACTGGGTGTCGCAGGAAGGCCCCAGGCTCGGGATCAAGAAGCTCGCGATCCTCTATTCCACCAATGAATTCACGGGAACGCAGGCGAACGCGGCGCGCAAGTTCATCAAGGAGTCCGGCGCGCCGATCGAGATCGTGTTCGACCAGGGCGTGCCGACGGAAACGTCGAACTACACGGTGCTGATCAACAACATCAGGGCCGCCAATCCCGACATGGTGCTGCATTTTGGCTATGCGCCGAACGATATCGCCTTCCTGCGCAACCTTGCGGATTCCGGCGTGAAGTTCAAAGGGCTGTTCTGTATCTACCCCGGGCTGGAGACCGATCTGATCGAGAAGAACGTCGGCGAGAAGGGACTGCAATACGTGATGACCTATGTCACGTCGAACGATCTCGCCTACAAGGTGGACTTCGGCATGGACCTGCCCCGGTTCAGGGACGCCTGGAGCAAGAAATACCCGGACGGCAAGGTCGAGTTCGGCTTCAATTCGATCGCCGGATACACGACCGGTCTCGTGCTGGAAAAGGCGCTCGGCGACATGGCCAGCCTCGATCAGGGCGAATTGCGCCGGGCTATCTTCGCGCAGTCCGGCAAACTGAAGACTCTCGACGGAACGTTCGGGCTGGACGAGACGGGCGGCCAGATCGGCGAATTGACGCCGCTCGGCCAGTTCACGCCGGACGAGCACGGCCATCTCAAGTTGAATGCGATCTATCCGCAGGATACGGCGACCGGCAAACCCGTCTATCCCCGGCCATGAGAAAAGAGCGACGGCGCCGATAGCGACCGCCCCGACGATGCTGATCTATTCACTCCTCTCCGGCGTGCTGTTCGGGCTCTATTTCAGCCTGATCGGGCTCGGCCTCAATCTTGTCTTCGGCGTCATGCGCATCGTCAACCTCGCGCATGGCGACTTTCTTATGCTGGGCGCCTATTGCGCGTTCTGGATGTACACGTTGTTCGGCGTCGATCCGGTCTATGCAATTCCCGTCGCCTTCGTCCTGTTCGCGCTCATCGGTCTGCCGCTCTATTATGCGCTTGTGCCGCGTCTGCTCGCCGCGCGCGACCCCGAGATGCTGTCGATCATCCTGTTCTTCGGTCTTTCCCAGGTGATCGAGGCGCTGTCGACAATCGCCTTCGGCACATCCGAACAATCTATTCCCGGCAGCGAACTCGGGCGCTCGCTGCGTGCGTTCGTGGGCTGGCTCGCGGGCCACGACATCGAAAGCGGCCCGATCGAAGTCTTCGGCCAGAGCTTCCCTTCCGCATGGGTCATGTCCGCAATAGCCAGCCTCGTCGCGGTGGCGTTCGTCTATTTCTATCTCTACCGCACGCGCACCGGCTATCTGACGCGCGCCGTGATGTCGCGGCGCGACGAGGCGCTGGCGACGGGCATAGACGTACATCGCATCTCCGCGATCGCATTTGGAATCGGCATCGCGCTCGCCTCGATCGGCGGCGTGTTCGCGCCGTTCATGCTGGGCTCGATCACGCCGGCGATGGGCGTCGATGCAACTGTCACATCCTTCGCGGTCATCGTCGTCGGCTCGCTTGGAAGCCCGCTTGGCACGGTGCTCGGCGGCCTGGTCTACGGCGTCTCCTACATGCTGGTGCAGACCTACCTGTCGAGCTGGGCGAACCTGCTGCCCTATCTGCTGCTGATCGGGATTTTGCTCGTGCGGCCGAGCGGATTGCTGGGAAAGCGGGTGCGCCTTGCCTAGATCGTTCCCGCGCTGGCTCCAGCACGTCCTTTTCATCGTGGCGCCTGTCACGGCGGCATTCGCGATATTGCCGTCGGTCTATAGCAATCACCTGCTTCTTTTCAATTTCGTGGTGTTTCTGACCCTCGCGCAGGGCGTCAACGTCATCTACGGGTTCACTGGCTATCTGCCGTTCGGCTATGTCGGCTTCTTCGGCGCCGGCGCCTATGGCTTCTCGCTGCTGGTGATGCACCTGCATGCGCCTCCGGTTCTGGCGCTCGGCGCCGCCGGCGTCAGCGCGGTCGCGCTCGGACTGCTTCTGACGCCGCTGCTGCGGCTCTCCGGCGCCTATTTCTCGATCGCCAATCTCGCGGCATCGCTCGCCGTGCTGCATTTCATCTCCAACCCCAATCTTGAGCCGATCACGCGCGGGCCCTACGGCGTCAGCCTCAGCGGCGTCTTCAATCCAGATCTCGCCTACAGCATCGCAGTCGCAGTCATGGCCTTTGCGCTGATTGTCGTGGTCTATCTCCGCAACTCGCGTTTCGGACTGGCGCTGCAGGCCGTGCGCGAGGACGCGGTCAGCGCGGCCAGCGCGGGCGTCGATGTCGTGCGTGTTCGTGTCTACGCATGGCTGATCTCGTCCGTCATCGCCGGGTTCGCTGGCGGCGTCTACGCCTGGTACGTATCGGTATTCTACCCGGAGACCGTCTTCGGCTCGGACTATTCGATCTTCGCGATCGTCTTCGCCTTGTTCGGCGGGGTCTCGACGATCATCGGTCCGATCGTCGGCGTCGTGCTGCTCTATGGCGTCTACAATTTCATCGGCTTCTCGACGCCGCAATATTTCCAGCTCATCTATGGCGCGCTCATCATCCTGCTCGTCCTGTTCCTGCCGCAAGGCCTGATCTCGTTCGTCAAGCGCAGAGGCGTCGATGTCCCCTGACGCGATCCTGCGCATCGATGCGCTGACAAAACTGTTCTTTGGCTTTCGTGCGCTCGACAGCCTGTCGTTGCACGTCGCGCGCGGCGAAATTCTGGGGCTCGTCGGCCCCAACGGATCCGGCAAGACGACCTGCATCAACGTCGTCTCCGGCCTTTATGCGCCGGAGGCGGGCTCGGTCGTGTTCGACGGCGAGGAAGTCGCGGGGCTTTCGACGCACAAGCTCGTGCATCGCGGGATCAATCGCACCTTTCAGGTGCCCAAGCCCTTCATGCATCTCACGGCGCGCGAGAATGTCGACGTTGCGATCGCCTACGGCCGCAATCCACAGGGCGAGGTCGACGCCGGCGCGCTGCTCGCATCGCTCAATCTCGATGCCCTGGCGTCGCGACCGGCCGCCGAACTCAACAGCGCGCAGCAGAAAATGCTCGATCTCGCCCGCGCCCTCGCAACCGGCCCGAAGCTCCTGCTCGTCGATGAACTCGCAGCCGGTCTCAATCCGGCCGAACTCGACTGGGTCGCGGCGAAGCTGAAAGACTTTGCGCGGGCGGGCATGTCGATCATCGTCGTGGAGCATCTCATGGGCTTCATCGAACAGGTCACCGACCGCGTGGTGGTGATGAACGCCGGCCACGAAATATTTGGCGGCACGCTGGCCGAAGCCGTGCAGGACGGGAAGGTCGTCGAGGTGTTCCTGGGAGGCGGTCATGCTGGCTGAGGCGCCGCTTCTTTCCACCCGCGGAATCGAGGCGCGTTACGGGCGCATGCAGGTGTTGTGGGGCGTCGACATCGACGTGCAGCCGAGGGAAACGATCCTGCTGCTCGGCGCCAACGGCGCGGGCAAGACGACCTTCCTGAAGACACTCGTCGGCCTGATGCCCGCAAGCGCCGGGTCAATCAACTTCGCCGGCGAGGATATCGCGCATCTGCGCGCGGACAGGCGCATGCGGCGGGGTATCGCTTACATGTCCGAACTCGGCGTCTTTCCCGATCTCACAATCGAGGAGAACATCCGTATCGGCGCGCAGGCGCTCTCAACGACTGCGGCCCGCGAAAAAGCCGATGAGATGTATGGGTTGTTTCCCGTGTTGCGTGAAAAGCGCGACGGGCTTGCGTCGAGCCTGTCGGGCGGCCAGCGCAAGATGCTCGGCATCGCCAAGGCGCTCGCCGCCGATCCGCGCCTGCTGGTGATGGACGAACCCTCGGCCGGTCTCTCGCCATTGTTCGTTGGCGAGGTCGTCCGCACGCTCGGGGCATTGCGCGTGGGCGGCCTATCGCTGCTGATCGCCGAGCAGAACATCGGCTTTCTCGACATAGCCACGCGCGTTTATGTCCTCGAAGGCGGTCGCATCCGCTTCTCTGGCACGGTCGCCGACATGAGCGGCGACGAAGATTTGCGGAGGGCCTATTTCGGGCTGAAGTGAAGGGCTGTCCGCTCAGGCCAGCCTTTTCTCCGCGACGCGCGCCAGCAAGGCCGCGCCGATCGGCAGAATCTCGTCGTTGAACGTGTAGCCCGGGTTGTGCACAGCCGGCCCCGGCCCCATACCGATCCAGACATAGGCGCCCGGCGCCACCATCGACATGTCCGCGAAATCCTCCGAGCCCATTTTCGGCTCCGCGTCCGTCACGACCATGTCCGCGCCGAACAGTTCAGCCGCCGTCTCGGCCATCGCGTTCGTCTGCTCCTCGGCGTTGCGCAGAACGGAGAAGATGTCGCGGATCTCGACGTCGATCTTCGCGCCGTAGGCCGCCGCCATGCCGGCGGCGAGTTCGCGCATGCGGCGCGCGACCAGCGCGCGCACCTTGTCGTCGAAAATACGGATGGTGCCGGCCAGATGCGCCGTCTCGGGAATGATGTTGTAGGCCGTGCCGGCGTTGAATTTCGTGATCGACACGACGGCGCCCTGCAACGGGGGCGCGTTGCGGCTGACGATCGTCTGGATTGATTGCGCCAGCGCCGCGCCGACCATGATCGGATCGCAGGATTGTTCGGGCATGGCGCCGTGCGCGCCCTTGCCGGTGATCCGGATGTCGAAGAAATCCGAGCCCGCCATGGCCGGTCCGGTCCGCATGCTGATCGTGCCGAGCGGGCCGCCCGGCCAATTGTGCAGGCCGTATACTTCATCGCAGGGGAACCGCTGGAACAGGCCATCGGCGATCATGGCGCGCGCGCCCCCGAGTCCTTCCTCGGCCGGCTGGAAAATCAGCGCGACCGAGCCCGCGAAATCGCGGGTCTCCGCCAGATAGCGCGCCGCGCCGAGCAGGATGGTCGTGTGCCCGTCGTGGCCGCAGCCGTGGAACTTGCCAGCCCGCGTCGATTTCCAGGGCAGATCGGTCAGTTCGTCCATTGGCAGCGCGTCCATGTCGGCGCGAAGGCCAACGCGCCTGTTGCCCGGTCGCTTGCCGTGGACGATGCCGACGACGCCGGTCTTGCCTATGCCAGCGTGCACCTCGATTCCGTAGCTTTGCAGTTCGCGCGCAACGACGCCTGCGGTGCGCGTCTCCTCGAAACCGATCTCTGGATGGGCGTGCAGATCGCGCCGAATCGATGTGAGTGTGTCGGCATATCCCTTGATCCTGTCGAACGCGCTCATCTGATGCTCCGCTGCCGCCATGCCGAAATGGGATGTTACGTGCGCCGCTATGCGCTGGGCAAGCCGGCGCCTTGACGCGACGCGGCGATGCCGCCGAAAATCGGACCATCTGAACAAGGGCCGCGAAGGCTGCACGAGGAAACGCGCATGAACCAGACAGCAACGCTTGCGGCGCCTGCGGCGCCGTTCAGGCATATCGATTTTCTGAAGCGCGACATCGAGATGGAGCGCCGGCCGGATGGCGTCATCATTCTGCGCCAGCGCATTCCGCTCGATCGGATCGAGCGGTGCATTCCAG
Organism: Pseudomonadota bacterium; assembly: GCA_021781815.1. Taxonomy (GTDB): domain Bacteria; phylum Pseudomonadota; class Alphaproteobacteria; order Rhizobiales; family Beijerinckiaceae; genus JAJXWB01. Next base: position 87,813 of record JAJXWB010000004.1, read on the forward strand.
CCTATCTCGCGCGCTGGGCGAGGGAGCGCCCGGACCATGTGTGGCTTGCGCAACGGCGCGGTCCTGACCGCGCATGGAAGAAGGTCACATACAGCGAGGCGAAGCATGCGGTCGACGCCCTGACGCAGGCTTTGCTCGACATGAATTTGACGCCGGAACGGCCGGTGGCGATTCTCTCGGGAAATTCGATCGAACATGCGCTGCTAACACAGGCGGCCATGCAGGCCGGCGTGCCGGCCGCGCCCGTGTCGCCGGCCTATTCGCTTATGAGTCAGGACCACGCAAAACTGCGCTACATCTTCGACCTGATCCGGCCTGGCGTGGTGATGGTGCAGGATGGCGTCGCATTTGCGCGCGCGCTGCAGGCGCTCGATCTGACCGGCGTGACGCTGATCCATGTCGAACGTCCTGCCGAAGGCATTGTGAGTCTCGCCTGGAACGATCTCGTCGCGACACAGCCGACCGAGGCCGTCGAGAAGGCGATTGCGGCGGTGGGCCCCAAGACCGTCGGCAAGCTGCTCTTTACCTCCGGCTCCACCGGCATGCCCAAGGCGGTCATCAATACGCAGGAGATGATGTGCGCAAACGTCGTCATGGGCCAGATGACGCGCAGGCGCAGCCCCGACGACCCGCGCATGGTCGTGCTGGACTGGCTGCCATGGAACCATACGATGGGCGGTAACGCCGGCTTCCATGCCCTGCTGGCGGAAGGTGGGACTCTCTATATCGACGACGGTCGCCCCGTTCCGGGCATGTTCGAAGAGACCTTGCGCAATTTGCGGGAGGTGTCGCCGACATATTACACCAACGTGCCGGCAGGGTTCGCCGTACTCGCCACCGCGCTTGAAAATGACGACGCTCTTGCGCGCAACTTCTTCAAGGATTTGGCCATCCTTGGCTACGGCGGCGCCACGCTGCCGGATGACCTTTACGTGCGCATGCAGCGGCTCGCCGTGAAATACACGGGCAATCGCATCGTCTTCTTCACGGGCTGGGGTTCGACCGAAACGGCGCCGACGGCGACCTCGACCTATTGGGCGACAGAGCGGGTCGGCCTGATCGGGCTTCCGCATCCCGGCGTCGAGTTGAAAATGGTTCCAGCCGGGTCGAAATATGAAATGCGCATCCGCTCCATCATTGTGACGCCGGGTTATTATCGCCAGCCCGAACTCACGGCCAGCGCGTTCGACGAGGAGGGGTTCTACAAGATCGGAGACGCCGGGACCTTCGTTGATCCAGACGATCCGAAGCAGGGGCTGATCTTCGCCGGCCGCGTGGTGGAGGATTTCAAACTGTCCTCCGGCACGTTCGTGCATGTCGGCTCTTTGCGCGTCGCCGCAATAGCCGCAGCGAGCCCCGTCATCCAGGATGCGCTTGTCGCTGGCCAGGACAAGGACTTCATCGGCCTGCTCGCCTGGCCCAATCTTGAAGCGTGCCGCCTCCTTGCAGGCAGGGCGACCGCCGTCGCCGACGAACTCGTGCGCGATCCGAACGTGATCGAGCATGTGCGGACGTCGCTGCACGCCTACAATCGGGCAAGTCAGGGCTCGTCGATGCGCATCTCGCGCGCGATTCTGATGACCGAGCCGCCCTCGATCGATGGCAACGAACTCACCGACAAGGGCTATATCAACCAGCGCGCGGCGCTGGAACGACGCAATGACCTTGTCGAACGTTTGTACGCGCCGGCCCCGGACGCAGACGTGATTGTGATCGAGGGATGAAATATCGCGCTGTTGTCTGCCGCGAACTCGGTCCGCCGGACGTGCTTCGGATCGAGGAGATCGAAGCGCGCCCGCTGCGCGAGGGCGAGGCGCGCGTGCGCCTGCATTCCTGCGGCGTGAATTTCCCGGACCTGTTGATGGTGGCGGGAAAGTACCAGTTCAAGCCGGAGCTGCCGTTTGTTCCGGGGTTCGAATCGGCGGGCGACGTGATCGAAGTTGCGCCGGGCGCGCAAGCGAAGGTCGGCGACCGCGTGATCTACAAGCGCAAGACCGGCGGTTTCGCCGAGCAGGCGATCGCCGGGCCGGGTGAACTGTCGCCCGCGCCGGACGGATATAGCTACGACGAAGCGGCGACGTTCACGGTGGGGTTTCTGACCGCCTACCACGCGCTCGTCACGCGCGGGCGCGTACAGCCGGGCGAGCGCGTGCTGATCACAGGCGCGGCCGGCGGCGTCGGACTGGCGGCGGTGGCGATTGCAAGGCATATCGGCGCCGAAGTCGTCGCCGCCGCCTCGTCGACGGAAAAATGTCTCGCCACCGCCGGGGCTGGCGCGGCGCACACGATCGATACGTCGCGCCGCCGGATCGACGAGGCCGTGAAGGACATCACGGACGGGCGCGGCGTCGACTGCGTTTACGATCCGGTCGGCATCCCGGCCGAGATTGCGCTGCGCGTCCTGTCCTGGGGCGGGCGAATCCTGCTGATCGGCTTCGCCGGCGACATCCCGACCTATCCCGCCAATCGCATCCTGATGAAGGGCGCGACGGTCATCGGCGTGCGTGCGGGCGAGCATGCGCGCCATTTCCCGGAGGCGCGCGTGGCGGAGGCGCCGGAAATCCAGAAGCTGACGAAGGTCATCAGGCCCTATGTCAGCAAGACCTATCCGCTCGAACAGGCCGCTCGCGCGCTGATGGACATAGCCGAGCGCAAGGCGATCGGGCGGATCGTGTTGCGCCCCGCGCCCCTTTCCTTCAAGCGCGGGCAGGCCTAATAAGCCGCCAGATTTGCAGAGAGATCAGGCCGCACCCCATGACCTACCACCAAGCTCCCCTCTTCCCGCTCGGCGAAGACGACACGCCTTACCGTCTGATCACGACCGAGGGCGTGAAGATGCAGAAAATGGGCGAGCACGAATTCCTTGTCGTCGACCGCGAGGCGATCCGCAGCCTCGCGGAGGCCGCGATGAGCGACATCAACCATCTGCTGCGGCCCGGCCATCTCGCGCAGCTCGCCAGTATCCTCGACGATCCCGAGGCGACCTCGAACGACAAGTTCGTCGCCTATGACCTCCTCAAGAACGCCAACATCGCCGCCGGCGGCGTGCTGCCGATGTGCCAGGATACGGGCACCGCGATCGTGATGGGCAAGAAGGGCCGCTTCGTCTTCACCGACGGCGCAGACGAGAGCGCGCTGGCCGAAGGCGTGCGCGACGCCTACGAGAAGAAGAATCTGCGCTACTCGCAGCTCGCGCCGCTCTCGATGTTCGAGGAGAAGAACACGAAGAACAATCTGCCTGCGCAGATCGACATCTACGCTGAAGGCGAGGATGCATACAAATTCCTGTTCATGGCCAAGGGCGGCGGGTCGGCCAACAAGACCTATCTGTTCCAGCAGACTCCCTCGCTGCTGACGCACGATCGGCTCGTTGCGTTTCTCAAGGAAAAGATCCTGACGCTCGGCACCGCTGCGTGCCCACCCTATCATCTGGCCATCGTCATCGGCGGCACGTCGGCCGAACTCAACCTCAAGACGGTGAAGCTCGCATCGACCAAATATCTCGACGCGTTGCCGACCGCGGGCGGCGACGATGGCCACGCCTTCCGCGATCTCGCGATGGAGCAGGAAATCCACAGGCTGACGCAGCAGCTCGGCGTCGGCGCACAATTCGGCGGCAAGTATTTCTGTCACGACGTGCGCGTCATCCGCCTGCCGCGTCACGGCGCCTCGCTGCCAATCGGTATTGGCGTGTCCTGCTCGGCCGACCGGCAGGCGAAAGGCAAGATCACGAAAAAGGGAGTGTTCCTCGAACAACTCGAGCACGATCCTGCGCGCTTCATGCCGCATGTCGACGAATCGACGCTCGGCGGCGATGTCGTCCACATCGACCTCACGCGGCCGATGAAGGAGATCCTGGCGACGCTGACGAAATATCCGATCAGGACGCGCCTTTCGCTGACCGGCCCGATGATCGTCGCGCGCGATCTGGCGCATGCGAAAATCCGTGAGCGCCTCGAACGGCAGGAGCCGATGCCGGATTATTTCAAGAATCATCCCGTCTATTACGCCGGGCCAGCCAAGACGCCGGCGGGCTACGCGTCCGGTTCGTTCGGCCCGACCACGGCCGGCCGCATGGACAGCTACGTCGACCAGTTCCAGGCGGCTGGCGGCTCGATGGTCATGCTGGCCAAGGGCAATCGCTCGGCGGACGTGCGCAACGCCTGCGCCAGGCATGGCGGTTTCTATCTCGGCTCGATCGGCGGCCCCGCCGCGCGTCTCGCGCAGGATTGCATCAGGAAGGTCGAGGTTCTCGAATATCCGGAACTCGGCATGGAAGCGATCTGGAGGATCGAGGTCGAGAATTTTCCCGCCTTCATCGTCGTCGACGACAAGGGCAACGATTTCTTCAAGGATCTCAATCTCGGCTGACAAAAGAGAGATGACGCGTCACAAGGCGCGGGCGCGATCTGGCGAATTCGGCGGATTGAATCAGGTGAACGACATGCGCATTGGCGAGCCGCATTTATCAGGCGCGGCCGCCATCGCTGATGCGCACGCTCCATCCTATCGTCGCCTGATCTCGATCGTCGTCCTGACGCGACCGCCATCGCGGCGCAGAACGATGACGCCGCCCTGGCGACGGATGCTCGAAGGCCTGGCGGCGCTGCGATCGCGCCGTCCGCGTCGGCGCGCTCCATATTGTCCGGCGGGCGCGACGATCGCCTCCCGTCCGCTTGCCGCCGGCGATTCGCCCACGGTCGGGCCGATGTGCGCGACGGGGCCGAAGGAGGCGAGGCAGGCGTTGTAGGCGTCGGCGTCCCGGATCGCCTCGCAGTCGCCGATCGAGCGTGGAGCAGCCAGGACGGGCGGCGCGAGACAGGCGACGAGAACGGCGCCGGCGAGCGTCAGACGGAAGAACTCAAGCGGCATATGAACCATCATATCCTTGGACCGCGATGATGGCGACAACCGTCAATTCGCACCCTTCATGATTTGGTCACGTTCTCCCGCTATATGACTTGCATCCGCTGGCGGCGTATGTATCGCGAGCGGGTTGCGCGCCGGGCCGGATGTACGCCCGGCGTTTTGCGTTATGGCGTCTCAACGCCGCGTCGCCAGACCGCTTTCGATCTCGGCGACGATTGCGTTCGCCGCGGCTTTCGGATCTGCGGCCTCCGTCACCGGACGCCCGATCACCAGGTAATCCGCGCCGGAAGCGATCGCCCGCGCCGGCGTCGTCACGCGCTTCTGGTCCCCGGCGGCGGCCCCAGCCGGCCGCACGCCCGGGGTCACGAGGACCATGTTCGGACCGAGCGCCGCGCGCATGTCCGCGGCCTCCTCCGGCGACAGCACGAGACCGTCGATTCCGGCGTCGGCCGCCTGCCGCGCTCGCCGCGCGATCAGGTCGCGCACGTTGAAGGCATAGCCCGCCGCAGCGAGGTCGTCGTCGTCGCAGGAAGTCATCACGGTCACGGCGAGCAGTTTCAGGTTCGAATGCGCCGCCCCGCGTTTGGCCGCCGCCATCGTCTGCGGATAGGCGTGAATGGTGGCGAAAGTCGCGCCAAGCGTGGCAAGCTGGCGGGTCGCGCGTTCGACCGTGTTCGGAATGTCATGCAGCTTGAGGTCGATGAAGACCTTCTTGCCGTCGCGTGCGAGCGCGCGCGCAAGATCAAGCCCGGCGCCCGAATAGGCGAGCTCCATTCCGATTTTGTAGAATGCGACGCTGTCGCCGAGCGCGGCGATCATGGCGCGCGCCTCCGGCTCCCCCGGCAGGTCGAGCGCGACGATGAGTCGGTCCCGTGGCGTGATTGAGTCGGTCATGGGGTCTGCTCCGGCCTGCTTTGCGCGTCAGCCCATCGCAAATTGCGCGGCCGGCGGCAATATGCAGGAGCGTAAAACGCGGTCGCGCGGCGGGTCTTCAGCGCCGGTCGGGACGCGGGCCGTCGGCGATCTTGCGCAACAGCGCAAGGGCGGGCGCGACCTGCTTCTGACGGAACGTCTCGAATGCGGGCGTCCGCTCGTCGCGGCGGCGAAGCGGCGCCACGACGTGCGCGGCCTTTGCGTCGGCATGCGTGTAACGCCATACGCGCGCCGGCGGCAGATTGAGCCATACCGGATTGGAGACCTCGCCGCGATAGTCGATCGCGGTCCGGCGCGTGGACTTGAGCGGCATCGGCGAGACGAGGCCGTAGGTGAACTGGATGAACGCGCCGTCCGGTCCCATCAGCGCGAAGGCGTCGTCGAGCAGCGCGAGACGCTGGCGTTCCGGCCGGGTCAGCAGAGGCAGGCTGGAAACGACCGACGAAATCTTCTGGCCGGCGAGGTGGTCGAGCGTATGGTTCAGACGATAGGCGTCGCCGCGCAGGATGTGCGCGCCGGGAAAGCGCCGCTCCAGCAATTTGCAGAAGGATGCGTCGTATTCGACCAGGACCAGCCGGTCGACAGGCACGCCGCGCGCGATCAAGGCGTCGGTGACGGGTCCGGTGCCGGGCCCCAGTTCAACGATGAGCCCGGACGCCGCCGGATCGACGCAACGCGCCATGGCGCGCGCCAAAAAGCGGCCGGAAGGCGAAACCGCTCCGGCGGTCAGCGGCGAGTCGAACCAGGACCGGATGAAGCGCGCCTCGTCGACGAGGCGCTCCTCGAACTTGCTGCGGGGAGGCGCGGAGCGCGGATTACGCGCACGCAACGATTTGGTGCTCAAGACCCGTCCCTGTTCCCAGCCCGCGCATTACGCGCTCGATGGTTCTCTTACGCACACTTATCCGTCAATAAACCGTCGCAAACAAGCGCCGGCCTCATTGACCGCCGATATTGTCGAGGAAGTCCTTCATTTTCGCGAAGAAACCGGCCGATTCCGGCTGCGTGCGATGCGAGGATTCCTGGTCGAATTCCGCCAGCAGTTCGCGCTGGCGTTTGGTGAGGTTTTGCGGCGTTTCTACGACCGCCTGGACATACAGATCGCCGAAATCGCGCGACCGCAGGACCGGCATGCCCTTTCCGCGGATCTTGAACTGACGGCCGGTCTGGGTGCCCTCCGGCACTTTGACCCTGGTCTCGCCGCCGTCGATCGTACCGAGCGGAAACTCCCCGCCGAGCGTCGCCTGCACCATGGAGATCGGCACCCGGCAATAGAGATCCGCGCCATCGCGATGAAACATGGGATGGGGCTTGATGGACAGGAATATGTAGAGATCGCCCGAGGGGCCGCCGCGCAGCCCGGCTTCGCCTTCGCCGGCGAGGCGGATGCGCGTCCCGTCCTCGACGCCTTGCGGAATGTTGACGGAGAGCGTCCGCTCGCGCGCGACGCGGCCGGCGCCGGAACAGGCCGGGCAGGGATCGTCGATCTTTTCGCCGCGGCCATGGCAGGTCGGGCAGGTGCGCTCGACCGCGAAAAAGCCTTGCTGGGCGCGCACGCGGCCATGGCCGGCGCAGGTCGGGCAGGTCTTGGGCTTGGAGCCGCTCCTGGCGCCGGAACCGCTGCAGGCCTCGCAGGTGACGGAGGTCGGCGCCTTGATCTGCGCGGTCTTGCCGGCAAAGGCCTCGTCCAGCGTGATCTCCAGGTCGTAGCGCAGGTCCGAGCCGCGCTCGCGCCCGCCGCCCCGGCCGCCGCGCCGACCCATCACATCGCCGAACAGGTCATCGAATATGTCCGCCATCGACGAGGCGAAGCCCTCGCCCATGCCGCTGCCGCCCTGCTCGAACGCCTGATGCCCGAACCGGTCGTAGGCGGCGCGCTTCTGGCCATCCGAAAGAACCTGATAGGCCTCGTTCACTTCCTTGAAGAGCGCCTCCGCGGCCGTGTCGCCGGGATTGCGATCGGGATGACATTGCATCGCCTGCTTGCGGAACGCCGATTTCAGTTCGACTTCCGTCACAGTGCGCGAAACACCGAGAATTTCGTAATAGTCGCGCTTCGCCATCACCGCGCCCGATTGAGTGTCGCGAGGCTGATCACGAAGAAGGCCGGCGATCCCAGTCCCTTGTCGTTCAACGGGAAAACCCAGAACGGATCGGCGGACGGATCAATCACGACAAACGTCAGCGCCTCGCCGCCGTCGGCGACCAGCTCAAGCTTCTTCAGCGGCTTGCCGGTGAGGATCTTGGCCGAAATCGGATCGACACTGAGAATCCGCTGGAGTTCCGCGTCGGACAGCGGCTGGTATGTGATCGCGGAAAAATACGAATCCGCGCCGGACGAACCGGTCTTGTTGTCCAACTGGCCGGCGCCGAAAGTGGCGCGCACGCCGCTGTCGGGAAAGGCGCCGAAGAACTTGTCGTTCGCGTTGAATATCTGGCCGAATTTCGTGCAGTAGACGGCCGCCCACGCCGCAAGGTCGGGCTGAAGCCGCGTCACCGCGTCTTTCGGCGCCTTGTCGCAGGGGACGAGAATGTCGGCCGGAGGGCGCAATTCGTTGGGGTTGGCCGGCTTCATGCCGGATTGGGCCGCGGCCGGGCTGCAAGCGAGCGCCGCAAGGACAAGCGCGCGCGCGGCGCGAGACGCAATGTTCATGTCGACCATTCCCTGGAATGCGAAAAGGGGCGTCCCCGAAGGGGCGCCCCGGCTCATATCAGGTCGACTTCCTGTTGTCGCCGCCGACATCCTTGAATTCGGCGTCGATCACGTCGTCTTTCGGCGCATGTCCGGCCTCGCCCGCGGCGCCTTCCGCGCTCGCCTGCTGCGCCTTGTACATGGCCTCGCCGAGTTTCATGGAGGCCTGGACCAGTTCGTTCGTCTTGGCCTTTATGTGCTCGACGTCCTCGCCTTCGAGCGCTGTCTTCAGGGTGACGACCGCTGCGCTGATCGCGCTCTTGTCGGACTCGGGAACCTTGTCGCCATGTTCGGCGAGCGACTTCTCGGCCGAATGGATCATCGCCTCGCCCTGGTTCTTGGCGTCGACGAGTTCGCGGCGCTTCTTGTCCTCGGCCGCATGCGCCTCGGCGTCCTTGACCATCTTGTCGATATCGGTTTCCGACAGCCCGCCCGAGGCCTGGATACGGATTTGCTGCTCCTTGTTGGTGGCCTTGTCCTTCGCCGTGACGTTGACGATGCCGTTGGCGTCGATGTCGAATGTGACCTCGATCTGCGGCACGCCGCGCGGAGCGGGCGGAATGCCCGCCAGGTCGAACCGGCCGAGGCTCTTGTTATCCTGCGCCATCTCGCGTTCGCCCTGAAACACGTTGATGGTGACAGCCGTTTGGTTGTCTTCGGCTGTCGAGAACACCTGACTTTTCTTGGTCGGGATCGTCGTGTTGCGGTCAATCAGGCGCGTAAACACGCCGCCCAGCGTCTCGATGCCGAGCGACAGCGGGGTCACGTCGAGCAGCAGCACGTCCTTCACGTCGCCCTGCAGAACGCCCGCCTGCACCGCCGCGCCGATGGCGACGACCTCGTCCGGGTTGACGCCCTTGTGCGGCTCCTTGCCGAAGAAGGATTTGACGACCTCCTGCACCTTCGGCATGCGTGTCATGCCGCCGACCAGAACGACCTCGTCAATCTCGGCGGCGGTCACGCCCGCGTCCTTCATCGCCTTGCGGCAGGGCTCCATCGTGCGCTGGACGAGATCGTCGACCAGCGCCTCGAACTTGGCGCGGGTAAGTTTCATCGTCAGATGCTTCGGACCGGAGGCGTCGGCCGTGATGTAGGGCAGGTTGATGTCGGTCTGTGCGGCGGACGACAGCTCGATTTTCGCCTTTTCCGCGGCTTCCTTCAGACGCTGGAGCGCGAGCTTGTCCTTGGTCAGGTCGATGCCCTGCTCCTTCTTGAATTCGGCTGCGAAATACTCGACCAGACGCATGTCGAAGTCCTCGCCGCCGAGGAACGTGTCGCCGTTGGTCGACTTGACCTCGAACACGCCGTCGCCGATCTCGAGAATCGACACGTCGAAGGTTCCGCCGCCCAGATCGTAGACCGCGATCACGCCGGACTGCTTCTTGTCGAGACCGTAGGCGAGCGCGGCGGCCGTCGGTTCGTTGATGATGCGCAGCACTTCCAGACCGGCGATCTTGCCGGCGTCCTTGGTCGCCTGACGCTGCGCGTCATTGAAGTACGCCGGGACGGTGATGACGGCTTGCGTGACGGGCTGGCCGAGATAGGCCTCGGCCGTCTCTTTCATCTTCTGCAGGGTGAAGGCGGAAATCTGCGAAGGAGAATAATCCTTGCCCGCGCCTTCGACCCAAGCGTCGCCATTGCCGGCCTTTTTGATCTTGTAGGGGACGAGGCCCATGTCCTTCTTGGTCATGGGGTCTTCGTACGTGCGGCCGATCAGCCGCTTGATCGCGAAGAAGGTCTTCTCGGGGTTCGTCACCGCCTGACGCTTGGCCGGCTGGCCGACCAGCCGCTCGCCGTCCTCGGTGAAGGCGACGATGGATGGGGTCGTGCGGGCGCCCTCCGCATTTTCGATGACTTTTGGGGCAGACCCTTCCATGACGGCGACGCACGAATTCGTGGTGCCGAGGTCGATGCCGATGATTTTAGCCATAACACATTCCTTTCTGCGGCGAGACCGCCGGACCCCGAAGCGATCCGGTCTCACGGACATTGGCCTGCGCTTGCGCGCCGGCTCCGGTCCGGTCCCCGTTTGACGGCCCTGAGATTGTGTGCGGCGGGGCGCGCCGCAAGAGCCAGCGGCATATAGGCGCGAGGATTTTGTGACGCAAGCGTCGCTGGCGCATCCACCGGGGGCGCCTGACCTGCGCGAAGCGGTCTTGGCCAGGCCGACGAAATCGGGAAGATGGCGCCGGATTGCCTTCAGACGCAACTCAGGAGCAAGCGATGGGAAGCCGAATCACGTTCAAGCGTCCGGACGGCAAGGACGCAGCCGGTTATCACGTCGCGGCCGCGACCGCCGGCGCGCCCGGCCTCGTGGTCATTCAGGAATGGTGGGGCCTCAACGACCAGATCAAGGGCGTCTGCGACAGGTTCGCCGGCGTCGGGTTCAATGTGATTGCGCCCGATCTCTACGCCGGCCGGGTGGTTCCCTACCACGACAGCGAATCGGCCACCAAGGAAATGACCTCGCTGAATTTCCTCGACGCGGTCGACCAGGTTCTGCGCGGCGCGGCGTTGAAACTGAAGGCCGACGGCGCAGGAAAGGTCGGCGTGACCGGCTTCTGCATGGGCGGCGCCATGACCATCCTGGCTGCGGCCCGCGTGCCGGATTTCTCGGCTGCCGTCTGTTTCTATGGTCTGCCGCCGGCGGCTGCCGCCGGTCCGGCCGACGTGAAAATCCCGCTCGAAGGCCATTTCGCCCTGCATGACGACTGGTGCACGCCGCAGATGGTGATGGAATTCGCCGCCGGGCTGCGAAAAGCGCACAAGCCGGCAGAATTTTTCAGCTACGAGGCCCACCATGGCTTCATGAACGAGGCCCGCCCGGACGTGCATCAGGCCAAGGCGGCGCAAGAGGCCTGGGCGCGCACGATCGTATTCCTGAACAAGCATCTGGGCTGAGCGGGCGGGCGAAGCCGCTCAGCCGGTGTTCCGGATCCCGGCGGCGATCCCGTTGATCGACAGGAGAATGCCGCGCTGGGCGTTCTCGTCGTCGCGGTGGTCGCGCCAGCGTCGCAGCAACTCGACCTGCAGGTGGTTGAGCGGCGCGATGTAGGGGAAGCGATGGGCGATCGAACGCGCCAGAGCCGGATTGTCGCGCAGACGCTGCGTCGAGCCGGTGATCAGGGCGAGCGCGCGATCGACCCGTGTCCATTCCGCTTCGATCGCCGCCAATATCTGTGCGGCGAGCGCGCGGTCTGGCACGAGCGCGGCATAGCGGCGCGCCACACCCATGTCGGTCTTGGACATGACCATGTCGAGATTGGACAAGGTGGCGCGGAAGAACGGCCAGCCCTCGTTCATCCGCCTGAGCAGCCCAAGCCGCGCGGCTTCCTCCTCGCGCAGGAAGGTCTCGACCGCCGATCCGAAGCCGAACCAGCCGGGCAGCGCGACACGGCTCTGGCCCCAGGAAAAGCTCCAGGGAATTGCGCGGAGATCCTCGATCCTGCGCGTCGCCGTCCGGGAGGCCGGCCGCGATCCGATATTGAGCTCGGCGATTTCCGCGATCGGGGTCGCCGCGAAAAAGTAGTCGGTGAACCCCGGAGTTTCGTAGACGAGCTTGCGGTAGGTCGCCATGCTGTGCGCCGACAGGCTGTCGGCCGCATCAAGGAAAGCGTGTTCGGGCGGCTCGGTCGGCGCGCAGAGAGTCGTCTCCAGAGCGGCCGCCATCAGCGTTTCGAGGTTTCTGCGGCCGATTTCGGGATTGGCGTATTTCGCGTTGATGACCTCGCCTTGCTCCGTCAGCCTGATCTGGCCGTTCACCGTCCCTGGCGGCTGCGCGAGAATCGCCTCGTAGCTCGGGCCGCCGCCGCGCCCGACCGCGCCGCCGCGCCCATGAAACAGGCGCAACTGGATTCCCGGCTTTTCTTCGAACAGCCGCGCAAGTGCTGTCGAGGCGCGGTACAGTTCCCAGTTGGACGTGAAATACCCTCCGTCCTTGTTGCTGTCGGAATAGCCGAGCATCACGTCCTGAACGCCGCCCGAGTTCCGCCTGAGCGCCTCCATCCCCGGCAGGTCATAAAAGGCGCGCATGATCGATTCGGCCGAGCGCAGATCCTCGATTGTCTCGAATAGCGGCGCGATGATCAGATCCGCGCGGGCGACGTCGCCGTCCTGCGGCGCGAGCGTGCCGCGCATCAGGCCGAATTCCTTGAGCAGCAGCAAGGCTTCGAGCAGATCGCTGACGCTTTCGGTGTGGCTTACGATGTAATGGCGGATCGTATCTGGCCCGAACAGCGCGCGCAGATCGCGGGCGCGCTCGAATATGGCGAACTCCTTCTGCGCTTCCGCGCTGTAGGAATGGCCACCGATGCGCAGCGGCCGGGGATCGGCGAGCAGCGCCATGAGCACACGCCGCCGCTGGTCTTCGCCGAGCCCGCGATAGTCCGGCTCAACGCGCGCGCCTGCCAGAAGCTCGGAGAGCGTCGCCTCGTGCCGGTCGGAGCTCTGCCGCAGGTCGGTCGTCGCCAGATGAAAGCCGAAAACCTCGACCGCGCGGATCAGGGGCGCGAGCCGGGCGGGAACGAGCGCGCCGCCATGGTTGGCCACGAGCGAGGCCCGGATGGTCTGCAGATCAGCGAGCAGGTCCAGCGGCGATGCGTAGGGCGCCGCTGGCGCAAGCGCATGGCGCAGCGCTTCCGTTCCCGTCAGCGCCCGCAGCGTGCCCGCAAGCCTTGCGTAAATGCCCGACAGCGTCCTCCGGTAGGGTTCATCGACGCGATGCGGATTGTCGTCGCCCGAGCGGTCGGCGAGCGCCGCGAGGTCAGGCGAGACAGTCACATGTTCCAGCGACAGCGACAGTTCGGAGCCGAGTTCGTGGACCTGCGTGAGGTAATGACGCAGCGCCGTCTCGGCATGCCGCCGCACCGCAAAATCGAGCGTCTCGGCATCGACGTTCGGATTGCCGTCCCGATCGCCGCCGATCCAGTTCCCCATGCGGAAGAAAGTTGGGACGTCCTGCCCGGCCAGACGCTCGATCTCGGCGTAAAGGCGCGGAATCTCCGTCAGAAAGGTCGAACGGTAATAGCCGAGCGCATTCTCGATTTCGTCGCGCACCGCCAGGCGGGCGGACCGCAGGACGCGCGTCTGCCACAACTGCACGATCCTGGCGCGGAGCTGGGATTCGTTTTCGTCGCGTTCGCGGGACGTCGTCAACCGGTCCCGCGCGCCGATGAGTTCGGCGATCGCGCGCTCGGCGTCCAGCGTGCTCTTGCGCTGCACCTCGGTCGGGTGCGCGGTCAGGACTGGCGACACGTAGAAATGGCGCAGCGCGTCCGCGGTCTGCTGCGCGCTCAGCCCGGCCTGCGCGAGGCGGGAAAACGTCTTTGCGAGACTGCCGTTCTGGAGCGCGCCTTCCGCCTGATAGGCGTCGCGACGGCGCAAATGATGCCGGTCCTCCGCGATATTGGCGAGATGAGAGAAATAGCTGAAGGCGCGGATGACGGCGACGGCGTCGCTGGACGGCAGCCGGCCGATCAGCGCATCGAGTTCGCGCCCCGTCTCGCCATCGGCCGTGCGTTGAAAGGCGACGGACAGGCGACGGATCGATTCGACCGTGTCAAAGGTTCGCTCGCCGTCCTGTTCGCGCACGGTGTCGCCGAGCAGTTCGCCGAGCAAACGGATGTCGTCGATTTCAGTGGGGTCGCTGCTGTGCATCGACGCATGTTGCAGGATCGCAAACGATCGCGCCATCCCCGGCGTTGCCCGGCGCGTCGCTTGTCTTGTATGCGCCGCAGGATTGCGCGACGATTGGCCGCATCGGCTCGGGCGGAGGGCGAGGAATGACGTTGTTTGCGATCGGCGAATCGACGATCGACCGGATCGAGGAGGCGCACGGGCCGGCGTTCGATCCGGCCTATCTGCTGCCGGACTGGGATCCTGCAATCGTCGGCGAGCACGCAGACTGGCTGATGCCGCGTCATTTTCACCAGCGCACCGGGCGTTTCATCACCTCGCTGCATTCCTGGCTGGTGCGAACGAAACATCACACGATCCTGATTGACGCCTGCGCCGGCAACCACAAGCAGCGACCGCATTCGCCGCTGTTCCACATGAAGAACACACCCTATCTGGAGCGTCTCGCAGCCGCGGGCGTCGCGCCGGAGGACATCGACTTCGTGATGTGCACGCACCTGCATGTCGACCACGTCGGCTGGAACACACAGCTCGACGGCGACCGCTGGATCCCGACCTTTCCGAACGCGCAATACGTGTTCTCGAAGGCCGATCGTGATCATTGGGATCCAGAAAAAAATCCTGCGCTCGACGAGGAGGCGCGCCAGATATTCGCTGATTCGGTCCATCCGGTGATCGCCGCCGGGCAGGGCAGGCTGGTCGAGATGGAGGACCAGATCGACGACAACCTGTTCATCAAGGGCGCGCCCGGCCATACGCCCGGCCAGATCATGCTGTCGCTGACCGGCGGCGGCGAGGAGGGCCTGTTTACTGGCGACGCCATGCACCATCCGATTCAGGTCTATCGTCCGCGCTGGTCGAGCCGGTTCTGCACGGACCCCGTTCAGTCCGCCGATACGCGCGAGAAAATCCTCGGACATTGCGCCGATTGCAACGCGCTGATGCTGCCGGCCCATTTCGGCGCACCGCACGCCGGCCGGGTCCGGCGCAGGGGCGACGGCTTTTTCTTCGCCTTCGAGGAGTGACGTCGCAAGAAACCGCGCCAGAACAGTCTTGCGCCGACGCAATCTCATTTCGCGAGAATTTGCAGGAACGCGAACCTATCTGACGGTCAACGTTCATCTGGAGGCAAGATATGCTCACCCTGCGCAAGGCCGAGGAGCGCGGACGCGCCGACTTCGGCTGGCTCGACAGCCGCCACACCTTTTCGTTTGGCGAATACTACGATCCTGACCACATGGGCTTTTCCGTTCTGCGCGTGATCAACGACGATCGTGTCGCGCCGGGCGCGGGCTTTCCGACCCATCCGCACCGCGACATGGAAATCGTCACCTATGTGCTCGACGGCGCGCTGGCGCACAAGGATTCGCTCGGCAACGGCTCGACGATCCGCCCGGGCGAGGTGCAGCGGATGTCGGCTGGCTCGGGCATTCGCCATAGCGAATACAACGCGTCGAAAACCGCGCCCGCGCATTTTCTGCAGATCTGGCTGCTGCCGCAGCGATCGGGCATTGCGCCGGGCTACGAGCAGAAGGCGTTCGATGCGGTGGAAAAGCGCAATGTCCTGCGGCTGGTCGCCTCGCCCGACGGGCGCGATGGCTCGGTGACGATCCACAGCGATGCGGCGCTATATGCGTCAAACCTCGCCGGGGATGCGACCGTGGAGCACACGCATGGCCCGGGCCGTGCGGCGTGGCTGCACGTCGCCCGCGGTTCCGTGGCGCTTGGCGCCGCCGTGCTGAAGGAGGGGGACGGCGCAGCGATCCTCGGCCCCGAGCCGCTCGCCATCCGTGGAGTCGCCGCGGAATCGGAGATCCTGCTGTTCGACCTTCCGGCATGATCCAGCCCGCCGCCTGCCTCGCTCCGGAATTGCGAGGCGGGCGCCTCCCGGTCCATAAAGGGCGCGACATATGGACCGCATGAGATGACCGACGAGAATCTGCAGGCGCGGCGCGACATCGTCGCGCAATGCCGTGCGATGAACGCCAGCGGTCTCAATCAGGGGACAT
Source organism: Pseudomonadota bacterium (assembly GCA_021781815.1). Classification (GTDB taxonomy): domain Bacteria; phylum Pseudomonadota; class Alphaproteobacteria; order Rhizobiales; family Beijerinckiaceae; genus JAJXWB01. The sequence goes on from JAJXWB010000004.1 coordinate 103,950, forward strand.
CGGGCAATATTTCCGTGCGATCGGGCGACCTCATGCTGATCACGCCCGCCTCGACTCCCTACGACAGGATGACGCCGGACATGATCGCGTCCATGCCGGTGTCCGGCGACTACGGCGCCTGGGAAGGTCCGCTGAAGCCATCGAGCGAATGGCGCTTCCATCTGGACATCCTGCGGGCGCGGCCGGAGGTGGGCGCGGTCGTGCATGCGCATTCGCCCTTTTGCACCGTCCTCGCGATTGCGCGAAAGCCGATCCCGCCGGTTCACTACATGATCGCGGCCTTCGGCGGCGCAGACATCCGCTGCGCCGAATATGCCCTGTTCGGATCGCCGGAATTGTCGGCCAATGCCCTCGCCGCGCTCGAAGGACGAATGGGATGTCTGCTCGCCAATCACGGGATGATCGCGGTCGGACCGGATCTCGATCGGGCGATGTGGCTGGCGGTCGAGCTTGAAACCCTCGCGAGCCAATACTGGCGCGCGCTGCAGATCGGCGGGCCGGTGCTGCTCAGCGCGGCGCAGATCGCTGAAGCCGACGCGAAATTCGCCGGTTCCGGCTATGGATTGGCGAAGACCTGATCAAGTCCGCGCGACACGGACTGCAACGCGCGCCGGGGCGAGCCCGGGCTGGCGTCGCGGCGCTTTTTCACGCCGTCCTCCGGATGGAGGCCCATCGTCGTCGTCGTCCTTTTTCTGGAACATGACCGCGGTCGCTGCGACAACGCCGCCGAAAGTCGTGCCGAACCCGACGAACAGCATGACAAGACCAGGCACGAGCGCGTCAGAACGGACGAGCAGCGCGCGCAGCCCGATCGGATCGAAGATGAGCAGGGCGCCGGCGCAGGCCATGCCGAGCAGGCCGCCCAGCGCCCAGTGCAGAACGATCATCCGCAGGATCGGATTGCCTTTCGGCTCGGTCGGCGAAATTTCGCTCGGGGGGTCGTCGGGCGAGATCATCATGACGTGCTCCGAGCATGGATAACGAGAATTCCAAAATACTAACTGCGGCGCGGATCGATAAGTTCCGAAAGGGATGCGTGCGCCGCGACAAATTCGCGCGGGCGCAAGCGTGGGCGACCGCTCCTAGTCAAGATCGAGACGCACCGCGGCGATCGCGTGCCGCGGAAAGCGGCGCGGCGCGACGTAGATTGCGTCGCCGCGCAAGGTGCAGTTCGCCGCCCAGGGGTGCGTCGCGAGCCAGTGGCGCGCGGCGCGCGACAGGCGTCGCCGCTTCTCGAAAGAAATCGCGGTTGCGGCTTCATCCAGTGTCGGGCGCGCCTTCACCTCGACGAAGGCGATCACGTCGCCTCGCTGCGCGACGATGTCGACCTCGCCTTCGCGAATGCGATAGCGGCGCGCGAGGATCGAATAGAATTTGAAGCGCAGCAGCGCGGCGGCGAGCGTCTCGGCGCGCAGGCCGAAGGCGAGCGCCCGAGCGCGCCGGTCGCTCATTCGCGGCGGCCCGCCGCCAGCTGCAGGGCGCGCGCGTAGACGCGCCGGCGCGGCTCGCCGGTTTCGCCCGCCACGATGCTCGCCGCGTCCTTGACGCTGTTGGTCGCAAGCGCCTCGACAATGCGCGCGTCGACATCGAGGTCGCGCGTCTCGCGCGCGTTCTCGGACGGCGGGCCGACGAGCAGGACGATTTCGCCGCGCAACTGTTCGTCTGCGATGTCGCGCGCGAGTTCGGACAGCGGGCCGCGTCGTACGGTCTCGAAATGTTTCGTCAGTTCGCGCGCGACCGCCGCTTCGCGCGCGCCGAGAGTCGCCGCGCAATCCGCGAGCGTTTCGGCGATGCGGCGCGGAGATTCGAAAAAGACGAGCGTTCCAGGCACGATCGCGAGTTCGGCGAGCCGCGCGCGCCGCGCCGCGGATTTCGGCGGCAGGAATCCCTCGAAGAAGAAGCGGTCGGTCGGCAGGCCCGCCACGACGAGCGCCGCCAGAACCGCCGACGCGCCGGGTACGGACGTCACGGGGACGCCGCCGGCGACGGCTTCCGAGACGAGCTTGAAACCTGGGTCGGAGACGAGCGGCGTGCCCGCGTCGGACACCAGGGCCAGCGCGGCGCCGGCCGCGAGCCGCGCGATGATCTGCGGCCTGACCAGATGGGCATTGTGCTCGTGATAGGCGATCAGCGGGGTTGCGATCCCGTAGTGCGCGAGCAGCGTCTTGGTGACGCGCGTGTCCTCGGCGATTACGGCTTCCGCGGCCGCCAGCGTCGCCAGCGCGCGCAATGAAATGTCGCGAAGATTGCCGATCGGCGTCGCCACGACATGCAGTCCCGGCGCGATCGGCTCGGCTTCGGCGCGCAGGCCGAAAGCCGTGAAGGCGGAAGGGGCCTTGCCGTGTTTTGTCTGCTCGTCGCGCGTCACGGCGTCTCGTTCGATAATAAGATCGTCTGTTCTCTTTATAGAACGATCTGGCTTATAGCTCAAGTCGGCAAAAATCGGCCGGATTTCGGATATCATTAACTTCGGGTTGCAAGAGCCAAATTATTATGGCCTGAAAGCCGGCGAAAACCCGAATCCGGAGCGGCGGTCCCGGCTGGAGGTCGAAGTGAAGCGTTTCCAAGATTTCGAACCCGCGTTGCGGTCCGGCGGCGCGCGGTTGGCGGCGGCGTTCACGCTCGCGCTGGCGCTCGGCGGCTGCAGCCCGACCCTTGGGCCGCGCGGCGACCTGAGTCCGGCGGCGCCCCAGACGGTTTCTGCCGCCACGGGCGGGTCCACGATCGGAACCGGCCCGGTGAAGGTCGCGCTCATCGCGCCGCTGACCCAGAATGGAAATGCGAGCGTCGTTGGCGTCTCGCTGCGCAACGCGGTCGATCTCGCCGTGTCCGAGACCGGCGCCAATGACATCACCGTGCTGGTGAAGGACGACATGTCGACGCCCGATGGAGCGCGCGCGGCGACGCAGGCGGCGCTCGGCGAGGGCGCTGAACTTATCATCGGGCCGCTGTTCGCCAATGGCGTGCGCGAAGCCGGCCGCGCGGCGCGCGCTGCGGGCCGTCCCGTCATCGCCTTTTCGACCGACAGTTCTGTCGCTTCGCGCGGCGTCTATCTGCTGTCCTTCCTGGTCGAGAGTTATGTCGACCGCATCATCGAATTCGCCGCGCAGCGCGGCAAGAAATCGGTGGCCGCGCTCGTGCCGGAAAACGACTACGGCAATGTCGCGCTCGGTGAACTTCAGTCGGCCGCCGCGCGCGCCGGCATGCGCGTCATGGCGATCGAACGTTACAAACCCGGCAATGCGCAGGGCGCGATCCAGCGCATCGCCGCGCTCGGCGACCAGATCGACTGTCTGTTCATCCCCGAGCAGGCCGACGCCATGCCGGCCATCGGCAAACAGATCGAGCAGGCGAAGATCGATCCGCGTCGTGTGCAGATTCTCGGCACCGGCCTGTGGAACGACACGCGCGCGCTCGGCGTGCCCGCGCTGCAGGGCGCATGGTTCTCAGCGCCGGACAACGGCGGGTTCAACGCCTTCGCCGCGCGTTACCGCACGAAGTTCAATTCCGATCCGACGCGCCTCGCCACGCTCGCCTACGACGCGACCACACTCGCAGTCGCGCTGGCGCGCAGCCAGGGCCCGGCCCGCTATACCGACGCGGTTCTGACCAGTCCGTCCGGCTTCAACGGCGCCGACGGCGTCTTCCGTTTCCGCGCCGACGGGTTGAACGAGCGCGGTCTGTCCGTGCTGCAGATCGGCGCCGGTTCGACGACGGTCGTCAGCCCCGCGCCGCACAGTTTCTCCGGCGCGCCATCGTAGGCGGGCCAGGCGGTCCCTGACAGCTTCTCAAGCGGGACGCCTGCGAAGCTGGGCTGGGCGCCCTGTTTCAACCCGCACGATTCGGGTGCGGGGCGACGCCTAATCCTGCGCCTGCCGGCAAGCTCAGCGCTCCATCGGCCAGCGGCGGCCGCGGCGCAACGTCCTCCCGCAGCCATTCAAGCGTGGCGAGGCCGTGGGTCTGCTCCGCAGCCAGCGCCGCCGCAAGATGTGCGGCGGCGACGACGCCGATCGCGCTGTCGACGACCGAGGTCAGCACCAGCTCCATGCCCGCGGCGCGCGCCCGGTCCGCCAGCCGCAGCGTCGCGGATACGCCTCCCGCGCGCGCGGGCTTCAGCACGAGGCGCTGAACGGCTCGCGCGCGGAACAGGGCGTCGGGCCCAAGCACGGACAGGGATTCGTCGACCGCCAGCGCGCAGGTCGCCAGCGCCTGCAATTGCGCCAGCAGGCCAAGCGTCGGTTCGGCGAGCGGCTCCTCGACGCATTCAACCGGCAGATCCCTGATCCCAAGCAGGAAGCGTCGGGCGTCGGAAGCGGACCATGCGCAATTGGCGTCGAGCCGCAATCGCAACCGCCCGCCAGTCTGGGCGGCCAGCTCATGCACTAGCCCGATCTCCACATCCACGCCGCCGACCCCGACTTTGATCTTGCCGGTCGAATAGCCGCTGGCGAGCGCCGCTTGCGCGCGGGCGCCGACTCCGGCGTCGAGCGCGCCCAATGCCGCATTGACCTTGATCGCGCTGCCAGCCCGGGAGTTCAGCAACCGAGCCAGAGGAATATCGAGCGCGCGGGCGCGCAGATCGTAAAGCGCCGTTTCCAGCGCCCACGTCGCCTCGGGGAATTCGCCGCCGCCAGTTTCAGCGAACGCGGTCGCCACCGATCGTCCGCGCAGATCGCCAACAATTGCGCGCAGGGCGCCGATCACGAGCGACCGCCGGGCCTCCCCGGAACTGGGCAACGGCGCGCAATCGCCGTAGCCGATGAGCCCGTCGTCGGCGCGCAGCGCCAGCAGGACGCCGTGCCGCACGCCAATGGTCTCGCGCGCGCCGGCCCACGGTCGCACAAGCGGGAGGGAATAGGGTTGAAGCCAGGCCTCGACGATTTTCACCGCGCGCGCTCAGGGCCGAGGCGGGAAGTTGTGGAAATCGGGCGGCCGCTTGTCGTTGAAAGCATTGCGGCCTTCCTGCCCCTCCTCGGTCATGTAGAACAAGGCCGTCGCGTTGCCGGCCAATTCCTGCACGCCGGAAAGTCCGTCGGTGTCGGCGTTGAACCCCGCTTTAAGCACCCGCAGGGCGGTCGGCGAGTGCTGCAGCATTTCGCGACACCAGCTCAAGGTTTCTTCCTCCAGGCGCTCCAACGGAACAACCGCATTGACGAGCCCCATGTCGAGCGCCTGCCGTGCGTCGTACTGGCGGCAAAGGAACCAGATTTCCTTGGCCTTCTTCAGCCCGACAGCGCGCGCCATCAAGCCGCTGCCAAAACCCGCGTCAAAGCTGCCGACGCGCGGGCCGGTCTGCCCGAAGCGGGCGTTATCCGCCGCAATGGTCAGATCGCAGACCAGATGCAGCACATTGCCGCCGCCGATCGCCCATCCCGCCACCATCGCCACCACGGGTTTCGGCAAGGTGCGGATCATACGTTGCAGATCGAGCGCATTCAGGTGGTTGACGCCGGACTGATCCTTGTAACCTCCATTTTCGCCACGTATTTTCTGATCCCCGCCCGCGCAGAAGGCTTCTGTTCCGGTCCCGGTCAGGATGATCACGCCAACCTGCTGATCCTGCCGCGCCATGTGCAGCGCGGTCATGATTTCCTCCAGAGTCTCAGGGCGAAACGCATTGTGCACATGCGGGCGATTGATGGCGATGCGGGCTATGCCAGGCATGACATCGAAGGTGATGTCGTGAAAGTCGGCGCCTGGAGCCTTCGTCCAGGAATGTGAATCGTCGTGGGTCAATTTCAGTGTCCTTGTTTGCATGAGGCATGAAAGGCGCGGCATCGCGCCAAACTCGTCGCGCGGTCGACGCGGATGCGGATGACCGCGGTTTTCGGCGTCTCCAGCGCCTTCAGCACGGCGTCGACGGCTTCGTCGACACTCCCGGTGTCGAAGCTGGCAAGGCCGAATGCTTGCGCCGCCTTGCCCGGGTCCAGAGCTTGCGGCGTGAGCCAGCCGCGTTCGAATTCCGGCAGGCCGGCCTGCGGCAGATGGTCGAAAATTCCGCCGCCGCCGTTGTCGAAGACCAGCGCGACCAGAGGCAGATCGCGGCCAAACGCCAGGGCGTTCAGGTCATGCAGGAAGGCGAGGTCGCCGACGGCCGCCACCGCGCGCCCGTGCGCTGCCGCGAGGCCGAACGCGGTCGAGATATTCCCGTCAATCCCGCTGACGCCGCGGTTTCCGTAGACACGAAGCGAATGCCGTGTGCGGCCGGCGAACCATTCCGCTGCGCGAATCGTGAGCGAATTTCCCAGAAATAATGGCGTTGCCTCCGGCAGGGACTGAACGAGCGCGCGCAACACGCTTCCCTCGAACGCCTGATCGCCGCGACATGCCTGAGCCGCCGCGTCTGCCGCTGCGCGATCCAGCGCCAGAAATCGATCGAGCCAGGCATGCTCCGCCGGAGGTCCAGTCAAGTCCCCGCACAATGTTTCGGGATCCGCTGAGATCACGTGCGTGGCCGCGCCAAAAGGGTCGGCAAGACGCTGATGATCGGCGATGACGGCCTGCGGACATCCCGCGCTGAGTTCCAGCCATTCGGCCGTCGCGCGCGACACGGGAGCGCCGCCAAAACGCAGGATCCAACTGGCCTTCGGCGCGGTCCGGGCGACCTGATCTGGATGCGTGAGGACGGTCTCGGCGCCGAAGGGGCCAAAACGGAGGCCTGAAAGCGCATCGGCGAAGATCGGCGCGCCCAGGCGCAGGGCCAATTCACCGACAGCAAGTCGGAAGCCCGGGCCGAGATCATCCGGTCCGCAGACGATCGCCCCGGGGCCGGACGAGACAAACGCGGACAATGCCGCCAGCGCTGCTTTGCCGGGTTGCGCGTGCGCAGGAAACCAGCGCGGCGGCTCTCCCCTGGCGGGGGGAGGGACCGGCCCGCTTCCGCCGACCAGAGGCTCGCGCAACGGAATGTTGATATGAACGGGGCCGGCAAGCGGACCGAGACTCTCGGCGACGCATTGCGCGGCGAGCCTCCCCAGCCAGGCGTTCTCCCGCTCGGCCGGCGGAAGCTGGTGAAAGGCGCGGACATGCCCGCTGAACAAGCCAAGCTGATCCATGGTCTGATTGGCGCCGCATCCATGCAGTTCAGGCGGGCGATCTGCGGAAAGCAGAATGAGCGGCGCCCGCGCCATGTCGGCTTCGACGACCGCAGGAAGCCAGTTTGCGACTGCGGAACCCGATGTCGCGACGAGCACGGTCGGCGTCTTGGTCGCCTTGGCCTGTCCCAGGGCGAAAAATGCGGCTGAACGCTCGTCCACGACCACCTGGACTTTCAGACGGGGGTGGCGAAACGCCGCAAGCGCCAACGGCGTGGAGCGCGCGCCGGGAGAAATGACTGCACGCTGGACGCCGGCCGCGGCGAACCCGTCCATGAGGCGCGTCGCCCACAGTAATGTAACATCGGCATGTGCGCTCAGACGCGAACTGACGGTCATGTCGCTTGCAACGCCTCCAGCATGGTGGTCGATTTCAGTCGTGTTTCAGCCAGTTCGTCGTCCGCATCCGAATCCGCCGTGATGCCGGCGCCGGCCCACAGAGCCACGGATCGTCCTTCGATATAGGCCGCGCGCAAAACGACAGCGGCGTCTCCATCGCCGTCGCGGTCGATCCAGCCAACCACGCCGGTATACAGGCCGTCGCGTTTTTCGCCCATGTGCGCGAGCAGATCGCGGGCGGCCTTGCGCGGCGCGCCGAGCACGGCCGGTGTCGGATGCAGGCGCATAGCCGCATCGATCAACCCGACGCCTTCCGACAGGCGTGCTGTCACCAACGTCCAGAGGTGGCGGACGCGACGCAACGAAAGCAATGACGGCTCGGCCGGGTGGCTCAGTTCATCGCAGACGCCGGCAAGCGAGTCGACAATGCCCTCGACGACCAGCTCGTGCTCTCGACGTTCTTTCTTCGAGGCCATCAGGGCGCGCGCCGCCTCGGCGTCGGCGACGGCGTCAGCCCGCCGGCCAATTGTGCCGGCGACCGCGTGGCTGGTCAGCCGGCGTCCGCGCTTGACAACCAGCCGTTCCGGGCTCGCGGCGATTACGTGGCCAGTTCCATGCGGCACGCAAAACACGCAGCATTCGGGATTGGCCTGCGCCAGCCGGCGCACCAGTCGCACGGTATCGACCGGGCGCGACATCAGCAGGCTTATTCGGCGCGCCAGCACGATCTTGGTTAAGGATCCGCTGACGATCGCTTTTTTCGCCGCCTCGACGAACCCGCGCCAAATCGCGTCATCCGGCTTTGATACGATCGCCAGCGCGTCCGAATGAACGGGCCTCGAAGGCGCCACAAGCATCAAACACAATTGTCGCATCCAGTCGTCGGCGATCGCGGCCGCCGATTCCTGGTTACGACGCGCCGTCAACGTCACCATCGCGTGTCCCTGTCCTTGTTCGACAAGAATCGCCGGAACCCAAAGATCGGGCGCCTGCGGCTCCGTCGCGGGCGGCAAGGTGAAAAAGGCGCGCGGCGCGCGCGACCCGGCGGTCAGCAAAACCCAGCGGGCGCATTCCGACGAGAACGATTTGGCTTCGGTCTGGCTGAAACGCGTCGCTTCGCCGCGCCCGAAGAATGTCAGATGTTCGCTCGGCGCCGTCCAGCAGCAATCCCAGCCGGCGATTTGGTCGAGCGCGAGCGAGACTGGAACGCAAATGCTCGCCAGACGTCCCTGCTCGATTTTGTCCAGACGCGGGATTGCCTGGTGGATTGCTGTTTCAACGGCGCGGCGCGCTGCTTCAACACCTTCATTTGCGCATTTCGCAGGCGTCTCAGTCACACAGTTCAAATTCGAGCGCCTCGCCGCTGTGAAATCTGGCCGGACTTTTGCCGCTGCACGCCGGCGTCGCCTTGATGAGGATCAAGCATCGAGTCTTCAGTCGGTTCAAACAGTTGACCTCGTCGTCGGTCAGGATAACGTTTCGCCATCAAGAGCCGCCGCTACGACTCTCCTTGCGATCGGCGGGTCTCTTTCGCTTGCGTGTGAACGCTTATCCGATGTCAACGACATCGGACGTTCGCGCGCCCATCACGGGCGCAATGACGCCACAAGGATTTCGCATGACACGAATTGGCGCGACGCTCCTGTGCGCGGCGATGCTTGCGACTTCAACGGCCGCGATCCATGCGCAGGACTCGACCGCGCGCAAAGCGCCAAGCGAGTTCGCGCAATCGGGTCCGATCGGCGGAACGTTCATTCTCGTCGATCAGAACGGCAAGACTGTCACCGACGAAACGTATCAAGGCTCGTTTCTTCTGATCGCCTTCGGTTACACGAATTGTCCGGATATCTGTCCGACGACCCTGTTCAATATGGAGCGGGCGCTCGATTTTCTCGGGGCCGACGCGGCAAAGGTGCGGCCCTTGTTCATCAGCGTCGATCCGGAACGCGACACGCCTGCTCACCTCAAGGAATATATGAGTTCGTTCGGGCCGACATTCGTCGGCCTCACCGGACCAGCCGCCCATATTGCGAGCGTCGCCGCCAAATACGGAATCAAATATGAAAAGGTCGCCAATTCGACAGGCTACAGCGTAGATCATACCGCCGCCATTTTTCTGATGGGGCCGGACGGGGCGTTTATCGAACGCTTTCCTCATGACCTCGACCCGGCGGAGCTTGCCGCGCGCGTGCGTCGACATCTTCATGCAAACGGCGGATAGGCCGTCGGCGCGTTACACCTTCTACTGAGCGTCGAACCACGCATCAGGGCGGTCCGCTCGCGCCGCCAGCCGGCGCAGGGCGAGGCGGTCGGGTTTTCCTGAGGCCAGAGCGGGCAAGGCAGGGACACGGACAGCAGCGCGAGGGCGGATGGAGGGCGCAACATGCGCCTGTGCCCAATCCAGCAGGGCGGCTTCGGAAATCGCGCCGCAAAAGACCGCAGTAACGATTTCACCCCAGACGGGATCATTCCGGCCGACGATGCTGACGGCGGTCAGGCCGGGGCATGCCGCCAGCGCCTCCTCGACCAGTCCGGGCAGGATCTTCTTTCCGCCGCTGACGATCACATCGTCGATGCGCCCCTGCACCAACAAACTTCCATCAGGGCCAATGTGCGCGACATCGTTGGTGACGAACCAACCGTCGGTCAGACCATCGCCCGCACGCCACGCGGGATTTGCGTAACCCGCCATCAGCATCGGTCCACGAACCTTCAATCTGCCGTCGCTGCTCAGGGCGATCTCGATGCCTGGCAGGGGCTGGCCCACCATCCCCATCCGCCAGGTCTGCGCGGTCGAGCGCGACAATGGCGCGAGCGTGGCGACCTGCGACGCCATCTCGCTCATGCCGTATGTCGGCTGGATCGGCCAGCCGGACATCGTCGCGCGCGCGGCGAGGTCCGTGTCCAGCGCAGCGCCTCCGACAAGGACATGGCGCAGCCATGTCGGCGGCGGCGCGGCGGCGCGATCGAGCAGGAGCACCAGCATCGCCGGGACCAGCGACAGATGGGTGATTCGTTCGCTCGCCAGCGCGGCGAGAACGCGATCCGGATCGAATCCCTCGTGAACCACGGCATCGGCGCCGGCCAGCGCGCAGCGGCTTAGAATCGAATAGCCGCCGATGTGAAAGAGCGGAAGGCAAACAAGCCATGTGTCGCCGCGCCCCAGGGGGCAGCGCGCCTGGGACGCCGTTGCCGCGGCGCGCAGGGCCCCGGACCTGAGCATGACGGCCCTGGGGCGGCCGGTCGAACCACTGGTGGCGACAAGCAGCGCGATATCGTCCAGATCACGGGACGTGCGGGCGACTGGGTCGCGCGCGTCCTTGAAAAGATCGCGCTCCGATATAGCGATGCAACCGGACATCGCCCTGTCGCCGACCAGATATTGAATATTCGCCTGACGCAGCAGGTCGGTGATCGCGCTGTCGGGCAAGCCGGGATCGAGCGGCATGAAAGGCGACCCGAGCATGCCCGTCGCATGAATCAGGATCTGCAGAATCCGGCTCGATGAGGTCAGCGCCGCGATCGCATCGCGTCCGCGGCATCCTGCCCGCTGAAGCGCGGCTGCGGCATTGGCCGCTTCTGTCGAGATGTCGATTTCAGGCATGATCACTCGCTTTGGCGCGGCGCAGGGCTTGTCGCGTCTCGTTGACCCCCGGACCTAATTCAGCAGACCTGTGCGCCATCTTCGTGATTTTTTTCAAGCGATTGCATGAGTCGCAGCTTATCCGAAATCAAAGACGTTCATCAAAAGACTGCGCATTTTCGATCAGGGTGGAGTTTCGCGGCAATCCGGGCCACTGGCTCGCTCCGATGCAAGTTGTGTCGCTTTCCGCGCGATGACTCGCGCTGACGAACCGCCGAAGCGTCCCGTCCGCAGCGCGTCCTGCCTCGCGGGCAATGTGACGCGAACCTGAACCGGGAGCATGAAATGATCAGTATGAAAATCGCGGCGGCGCCGATCCTCGTCCTGTTTGCTGTTGCTGGCGCCAACGCCGGCGAGCGCAACGATTTCAACCCGCCGTGCGAAGTCGCGCAGGCCGGCGCATGCGCGTGGGGCAATCTTGAACGCCGCAATCTCGACGGCAGGGATCTGTCTGATTCGAATTACAAGGCCGTTCATATGCACGGAGCCAGCCTCCGCCGCGCCATGCTCGCAAGACTCGATCTCCAGACAGCCGATGTATCGGACGCCGATTTCACCGACGCGGATCTGAACCACGCGAGCTTCTTCGCGGCCAATGCTGGAAAGACAGTGTTCGCGGGCGCAGATCTGTCCGGGGCAAGTTTCACGCGCGCCAATCTGGTCGGCGCCGATTTCAGGGGCGCGAAGATCGATCGGATGACCCTGTTCATTGGTTCGCGGCTCGCCGGCGCCATCTGGATCGATGGACGAATCTGCTCGCCGGATTCGATCGGCGCTTGCAACTGAGGCGAACGGTCGCAGCGAGTCGCCGCAAGGTGTTGAGAATTATCAAGGCGATAGCCACCAGCATGGATGTACGTATCCCCCCTCTAAGTTTCCTTGAAAATGGAACTTAGCAGGCGCGCTACGAGACGGTCGCCATTCCGACGTCCGTCATGCCTACGGGGGCAGTGATGAGGCTAGAGCTTTCCAGAACGACCGCGATTGCAACGATACTCGCGCTGAGCGGGGCGTTCGCCAATTCCGCGTCCGCCGCAGAATCGTTGCAGGACGTGATGAAGCGACGCAATCTGAGCGAGAAAGACATGCTCGCGGCGGCAAAGACCTACACGCCGTCGGGCGGTCGCGACGAATTTCTCACTTTCAGTTCGAGCGGCCATGCCGGCTCCATCATCGTCTACGGCATCCCCTCGATGCGCATCTACAAGTACATCGCCGTTTTCACGCCGGAGCCCTGGCAGGGCTATGGCTTCGATGACGAGTCCAAGGCGCTGCTCAAGGCAGGTTCGCCTCAGGGCCAGACAATCAACTGGGGCGATACGCATCATCCCAATCTCTCCAAGACCAACGGCGATTACGATGGCCAGTGGCTGTTCATCAACGACAAGTCGACGCCGCGCATCGCGGTCATCAGCCTCAAGGATTTCGAAACGCGGCAGATCGTCGTCAATCCGGTGCTGACCAACGAGCATGGCGGCGCCTTCGTCACCAACAATACCGAATATGTGATGGAAGCCTCGCAGCTCCCCTCGCCGCTCGGCCATAAATATGCGCCGCTGGACAAGTTCAACGACGAGTTTCGTGGCGGCATCACCTATTGGAAGTTCAACAAGGACGCCGGCAAGATCGAGCAGGAAAATTCCTTCACGCTCGAGTTGCCGCCCTATAGTCAGGATCTCGTTTCCTCCGGCAAGGGGCCGTCGGAGGATTGGGCGTTCCTCAATTCCTTCTGCTCGGAACGCTACGTCGGCGGAATCGAATCCGGCAAGCCGCCGTTCGAGGCGGGCTGCTCGGCTAACGACACCGACTTCATGCACATCATCAACTGGAAGAAGGCCGAAGCGGTCTTCAAGGCCGGCAAATTCACGAAGATCAACGGCATGGCTGTCATCCCGCTAAAAACCGTGATTGACGAAGGTCTGGTCTATCTCGTTCCGGAGCCCAAGAGCCCGCACGGCGTGGACGTGTCTCCTGACGGAAAGTTCGTGATCGTCGGCGGCAAGCTCGACAGCCATGGATCGGTCTTCGATTTCGCCAAGATGAAAGCGCAGATCGACGCCAAGAAATTCGTCGGCAAGGATGCTTACGGCTTCCCGATCCTCGACATGAAGGAATCGCTGCACACGCAGGTGGCGCTCGGCCTTGGCCCGTTGCACAACCAGTACGATAGCAAGCCCTGCGTCGTTTACACGTCGCTGTATGTCGACAGCCAGATCGTGAAGTGGGATTATTGCCAGGGTAAGGTTCTCGACAAGATCGCGATCCAGTACAACGTTGGCCATCTTCTGACGATGGGCGGCGACACGATGCACCCGGATGGGCATTATCTGGTCGCTCTCAACAAATTGTCGATCGACCGTTTCAATCCGGTCGGCCCCCTGCATCCCCAGAACCATCAGTTGATCGATATCAGCGGCGACAAGATGGAGTTGCTGTACGATCTTCCGATTGGCCTCGGCGAACCGCATCAGGCGGTCGCGATCAGGGCCGACAAGCTCAAGCCGACCATCCGTTACAAATACGGCACGGATAGCCGCACCGAAGAAGAGTCGAAATTCGCGGTGCGTCCGGGCAGTGAAAAGATCGTGCGGACACCGGGAAAAGTGGAGGTCTTCGGGACGGTCATCCGTTCACACTACAATCCGGAAATCGTCGAAGCCGAGGAAGGCGATCAGGTCACGTTCCATTGGACGAATTCGGAGCGCGCCGAGGACGAGACGCATGGTTTCGCCATCAGCCAGAACGACGTCAATCTTTCGCTTGAACCTGGCAAGACAGCCTCGGCGACCATCGAGCATGCGAAAGCGGGCGTCTATCCGTATTACTGCACGGAATTCTGTTCGGCGCTGCACCTTGAAATGGAAGGCTATCTGATGGTGCGCCCGAAGGGCTCGGCGATCGAGAAGGCGTCCACCAATGTCGGGACGGTATATACCAAGGCCGATTTCGACAAGCAGTATAAGGCCTGCCTCGATACGCAGTCCGTGATCGACAAGGTCGTGGCCTACATCACGTCGACCAATTTCAAGGACTTCCCGACAGCGGTCGGACAGGTCGAAGACGCCACCGACCAGCTCAAGTTCGGAACGGAAGCGCGAGCCAAGGCTGACGACTACGCCAAGAAGGAAGATTGGCAGAACGCCACGCTCTGGGCGGGCCAATGGTGGCAATATCAGGTCAAGGCCGCCGACATTGGCCTGCGCACGAAGACTTATCTTGAGCAGAACGGCGCCAGGACGGTCAAGTAAACCCTTTGAGAACAGGGAGGCGCGCCTGCGCCTCCCCTTTTTGTCCAGAAGGGCCTGAAATGTCGAATACACTGAATATCGCACTGGCTTGCGCGAGTTTGCTGGCAATTCTTGCAGGCGCGCCGAACCGTTCCAGCGCTGAGGACGCGCCGGGCGGCAAGCAGCTCTACATGACCCGCACCTGTATTGCATGTCACGGCAAGGACGGGGCCAAGGCTATCCAAGTATACCCCAATCTTGCCGGGCTGGATAAAGGTTACCTCTACGCGGAAATGAAGGATATCGCGTCCGGCGCGCGCGTGTCCGGTCCCGACGCGCGCGGCTATCCGCGCACACAGGCCATGAAGGATGTGATGGGGATCGTGACGGACGATGAGCTCAAGACCATCGCCGCCTGGCTGAGCGAAAATCCGCCGCCGCCTGTCAAGCCAGGCGACCCGGCGAAGGTGACGGAAGGCGAAGAAGCTTACGCCAAATCCGGCTGCGTCGGCTGTCACGGCAAGGATGGCGTCAAGCCCATTTCGGGCTACCCGATGATCGGCGGACAGAAAAAGGAATATCTGGCTTTGCAGATCAAGGAAATCCGCGACGGCGTGCGCGCCAACGGACGCTCCAGAATGATGACGGCCATGGTCAAACGAGTGACCGATCCGCAAATCGACGCCATCGCGGAATATCTTTCCCAGATCAATCGCGCTGCGTCGAAATAGATTCCGCGTCAGAAGGATAGATAGAGATGAAGAAGATAGCGATAGCCCTGACGTCTCTGGCGGCTTTGGGCCTTGGCGCGGCTTGGGCCGGGGACGCCGTCCCGAAGGCGGACGCCGGCAAGGTCACCGTCGACTCTGAAGGAAAGACGCACCAGTGGATGAAGACCGGCGGCGAGCGCGAGAAGGCGCTGGAACTCAAGCCCGATCTCGCGCATGGCAAGGATGTCTACGAGGTCTGTTCAGCCTGTCATATGCCGGAAGGCTGGGGACGCGTCGACGGGACGTTCCCGGAAATCGCTGGCCAGCATCGCTCGGTTCTGATCAAGCAACTGACCGATATTCGTGAAGGCAACCGCGACAACCCGACCATGTATCCGTTTGCTTTGCCCTCGGAGATCGGCGGCGAGCAATCGGTGGCCGACGTCACCGCCTATATCCAGAAGTTGCCGATGAACCCCGAGAACGGGGTCGGGCCGGGAACCGATCTGGCGCATGGCGAGAAACTCTACAAGGATAATTGCGTGCGCTGCCACGGCGCGACCGGCGAGGGCGACGCCGACAAATATTACCCGCGCATCCAGGGGCAGCATTACGAATACCTGCTGCGTCAGTACAAATGGATCAAGGAAGGAAAGCGGCGGAACGCCAATCCCGACATGATGGCTCAGATCAAGGACTTTTCCGACAAGGATACGATAGATGTCCTTGATTACGTTTCTCGCCTGAAGCCGCCCAAGGAGCTGGTCGGCGCCAAAGGCTGGCACAACCCGGATTTCGAATGACAGGTAGCCGGCGGCGCATTCCGCGTCGCCGCGCAATCGTCCGATGACGGGAGCAGGACATTGACCGAATTACAAAAACCCAGCGCAGCGCCGTTCCGCCTGTTGACGCTGGCCGGTATGGCCATCCTGGCGGCCGCGTTCTTCTCGCCGATCTGGTGGGTCAGCCTCAAGGCGCCGAATTATCCGCCCGAGACCTTTCCCGATGGGGTGCGCATCGTCTTTCAGTTCAACGGAGTCAAAAACGGCTGCCAGTTACGTCAAAGCAAGGAAGTAGAAGAAGACGAGCCGCTCGACTGCGTCCATGAGATGAATACGATCAATCATTATATCGGGATGCATCCGATCGCCGACGGCGCCAAATACGAGATCGCCGCGGCGCCTTATCTCTTTGCCGGCGTAGGTGTGATGCTGCTGGCTTTCATGTTCTATTCGGGCCCCTTCTGGTGGCTTCTGGCGCTGCCGGCGATCTTCGTTCCGATCGGGTTCGTCGCCGATTATTCCGGGTGGCTTTGGTATTATGGCCATACTCTCAGTCCGATGGGCGCGTTCACTGTAAAGCCATTCATGCCGACAGTGTTCGGTGAGGGTAAAGTCGCGCAGTTTTCGACATATTCCTATCCGGACTACGGCTTCGGTCTTCTGGTCGTCGCTTCCTTCGCTGTCTTGCTGGCGTTACTGCTGCGCAGGAAGCAATTGCGCCAAAGGTAGATCCGGATATGCGTCTGGCCCACGCCTTGTTGATTGTCGGCGCGTTCTGGTCCGGGCAGGCGAGCGCGCAAAACCCGCCGCCGTTTCAGCCATTGGTCGATGCGGCGCCGGAGGGCGGCGTATTGCGGCCGGCGCCTGGCGTTTACGCTGGGCCGGCGACCATCGGCAAGGCGATGACCATCGACGGCGGCGGCTCGGTAACGATCACTGGAAACGGCCTTGGCACGGTCGTGACCTTGACCGGCCGGCAAATTGTGCTGCAGGGCCTCAAGATCCGCGACAGCGGCCATCGGCATGAGAATCAGGATGCGTGCATTCGGCTCGAAGGCGCCAGCTTCAATGTTGTGAAAGACAATGACCTCGCGGGTTGCCTCGTCGGCATCGACGTGAACCGCGCCGATCGAAATATTTTCAGAAGGAATCGGATCCAGGGACTCGAACCTGCATCCGACATGCGCGGCGACGGGGTGCGTGTCTGGTATTCGAATGACAATCTTTTTGAGCGCAATTCGATTGCCGATCATCGCGACTTCATCCTGGAATACTCGACGCGAAATGCTCTGATCGGCAATAAAATAACCAATGGGCGCTATGGCACGCATTTCATGTATGCGAGCGGCAATGTCGCCAAAGACAATGTCTATGAAAATAATGAGGTCGGCATCTTCTCGATGTATGCCAGCCACCTCTGTCTGGTCGGCAACAGCGTCCTCAACAGCAATGGCCCGTCTGGCTTTGGGCTCGGCTTCAAGGAGGCCGGCAATCTGACCGTGGAGAATAATCGGGTTCTTGGCAACGCCATAGGCATTTACCTCGACGATTCGCCTTCGGACACCGATCAGATCAACGCCTTCCGCGATAACAGGATCGGATTCAACGGCGTGGCGATCCAGTTTCACAGCAGCGGCGAAGGCAATAAATTCAGGGGAAATTCGTTTTACGGAAATTATACGGATGTCGCGGCGCATGGCGGCGCCGCCGCCGCGTCGGCGGTTTGGGACGGCAATTCCTGGGACGCCTATCAGGGGTTCGATCGCTCGGGTCGCGGCGTCGGCGACACACCGTTCGAAGTCTACGCTTATGCGGACCGCATCTGGGCGGATCTCCCGATGGCCAGCTTTTTTCGAGGATCGCCTCTGTTCGAAAGCATCGATTTCCTGACGAGACTTGCTCCCTTCTCGAAGCCGCAGCTCATCCTGCGTGACGAACGCCCGGCGACGCGACCGATAGTCGATGCGCCCGCAACTTGCGGATGATGCAATGACCAAATGGCTCAGCAATCTGTTCCAGCCGGACGCGCGGCCGAAACATCGCGAGGACCGGCGGCGCTTGCTGCGGTCGGCTGCTTTCGCCGGTGCGTTAGTTGGCGCCTCACTGCTGGGCTTTATCCCGATCGTCAAACGCTGGCGTGTGCGATTGCGGCCGCCTGGCGCGATCGAAGAGAATGAATTCTTGTCGGCCTGCATCAAATGCGGACAATGTGTCCAGGTCTGCCCGGTGAAGGCCATTCGTCTGGCGGATATCGAGGACGGCTTCGGCTTGGGCGTTCCGCATATCGATGCGCGCGTGCAGGCCTGCGACTTTTCCTGCGACGCCGTCCAATGCATTCTTGCGTGCCCGACGGGCGCCCTGTCGCACGACCTCTCGAAGAAGGAGGAAGTGCGAATGGGCGTCGCGCGTCTTTCCAGTCCGGGCAATTGCCTGGCGCGGAGAGGCGAGGGATTCAGGGGCGCGGCGCGCGGCGCCGCCTTCCCCGGCCTGCATCGCTATCTTGCTGTGGACCGATGGAAGCCGGTCCTGATCGCCGAACATCCCTACGATGTCGAGATCTGCGATCTGTGTGTTCGCGAATGCCCGATCGAAGGCGCCATTTCGCTCGCGCCTGTGAGCGACGACCCGTCCGATAAACGACGCACCCCCGTCGTCCACAAGTCCTGCGTGGGGTGCGGCATGTGCGAAATGATCTGCCCGGCGGAACCCGCAGCAATCACGGTCGACAGTCGCGCCACGTGGAGTGCGGGGGAGGGCCGGGCATGAGTCGGTTCGTTGAAGGCTTTCTCGTCATGCTCGGACGCGAGCCGGAGAAGCCGACGCATTTGACGCCAGCGGCGCGGATTGTCGTGGACGCGCAAGGCAGCCGCGAAGGTAAGGCGCGACGCAAGAAACTGATCGCGGAAGAACGCGAGTCGAATTATCGGAGCCACTTCTGGCGCAACTGGCGCTGGGTTTCGATCATCGTCGTCAATCTCCTGTTCGTCCTGTCCTACAGGGCGGACGTGCAACTGGTCGAGGGAGCGCTGACTGCGTCGAGGTTTGTCGGATTTCATATGGCCGACCTGAATTCCGCCTTGCAGGTCATGCTGGCGTACAAGCATCTGCTGATCAATCTGGTGATCGGAACGGGAACTGTCCTGTTCGCTTGGTGGCTGCTGGGCGGCCGCAGCTTCTGTTCATGGGTATGCCCCTATCACCTGCTGGCCGAAATCGCCGAGATGCTTCATCTGAAACTCGCCGGTCGCGGCCTCGTCAGCGATCACACGCTGCATCGCGGGACTCGAACGGCGCTGTATGCAAGCTTCGTCGTGCTGGCGCTCGCCACTGGCTATACGGTGTTCGAATTCATCTCTCCGGTAGGCATCCTGTCGCGCGCCTTCATCTATGGCGCAAGCCTGGCGCTGATCTGGGTTCTGGCGCTGCTGCTGATCGAGATTTTCTATTCGCGTCGCTTCTGGTGTCGTTACGTATGCCCGATCGGCCTGACTTACGGCTTCGTCGGCGCATTTTCGCCAGTGAAGGTCGTCTACAATCTTGAGCCGTGCCTGCACGAAGGCAAGTGCCGCCAGGTCTGCATGGTGCCGCATGTTCTGAGCATGACGCGCATTGGTTATGCTGATGACGTCAAGATCGACATCGGGGCCGACTGCACGCGCTGCGGAATGTGCGTGGAGGTCTGCCCGACCAAGGCTTTGAGCTTCGACATCAAGGGATTAAACAAGCTGCTCTAGACGCCGCCTTGCGCCCGATCTTCCCCTCGATGGCCGGACGGGATCGTTTGGCGACCAGGCGCACCTAATCATGTGTTGTCCACGTGCGATTCGGAATCAGGTCTGTGTGAGAACGCATCAGGAGCCCGGAATGATCTGCCTCGAAGGCCTCGTCAAATCGTTTCAGAAGATCAGGGTTCTGGACTCGCTCGACCTGACGATCGAGGCTGGGGAGCGCATTGCGCTTGTCGGATCGAACGGAGCTGGCAAGACCACGCTGATACGATGCCTGCTCGGGGAATATACGCATGATGGCCGGGTTTTCGTCGACGGGCTGGCCCCTCGCCGCGATCGCGCCGAAGTTCTGAAGCGGGTGGGCTTCGTCCCGCAATTGCCCCCGCCGTTGAAAATGCCGGTCGAAGATTTGATCGCTTTCGCTGCTGGCGTCAGCGGCGCCGATGGCGCAAGGATTGTGCGCGTGGCCGGCGAACTTGGCCTTGACGCGCAGGAGGTAGGCAAGCGGCCGTTCATGAAGCTCTCCGGCGGCCAGAAGCAGAAGTTGCTGATCGCCATTGCGCTCGGCCGCGACGCGCGTCTGCTCATTCTGGACGAGCCCGCCGCCAATCTCGATCCGGCGGCGCGGCGGGCGCTCTTCGACATGCTCGCGCAGAGAACGAACGACACCATGATCGTTTCGAGCCACCGCGTCGATGAAGTGGCGTCGCTCGTGACGCGCGTCGTCGAAATGGAGCGGGGCAGGGTGGTGTTCGATGATCGTCTGGTCCAGGGACCGGCGATGGCGCCTTTGTCTGCGCAATTGCGCATCGCGAAAGCGGAGCCCGAATTTATGGCGGCGATGGAGGAATGGGGGCTCGCCGCGGAGGGAGGCGGTCTCGTCTGGCGCGGCGTCATCGCCGGTCCCGACAGACTGCGTTTCATGCATTTTCTGTCGCGCTACAGCGGGCTTCTGGCGAGCGCGGCGTTCGAAACCCGGATTGCGGAAGGGTGTCACAATGAAACGATCGACATTTGCGCTTAGCGCGGGGCTCTTTGCAATGATGCTTCTGGCGGCTGGTTGCGACCGGGAGTCCGGGCCTGTGGAGATAAAATACGGACGCGATGTTTGCGAATTGTGCAGCATGATCATCTCGCAGTCGCGCCATGCGGCCGAGCTGCGCCTGGCCGCCGACGACAAGATTCACAAGTTCGACGACATTGGCGACGCGCTCAACTGGCTGTCGGTCAATTGCAAGTCGGACGCAGACGTCAAGGAACTGTGGATTATGGACAGTTCCGACGGAAAGACATGGCTGGACGCGCGCAAGGCCTTTTATCGGCGCGGCGACACGCCGATGCATTACGGGTTCGTCGCGGTCTCTGCATCAACGCCCGATAGCGTGGATTTTTCGGACATGCGCACGCGCGTCCTGCGCCCGAAATACACCTGCAAGAACGCTGCCGCGCTTCCCACGTCCGGGGCGCCGGGGCAACACGAGAATCATTGACATGAACAAGTTGCCGCTCGCCGCGGGTCTCGATGTCGCCGAATCGCTGCGGTCGCGCTGGTTCCTGCTGTACGCTTCTGTATTTGGAGGGATCGTCGCGCTGCTGATGATTTTCGGCGTCACCGAAAGCCGTGTAATGGGTTTCACGGGGCTTTCGCGGCTGCTGGTGACTTATATCCAGCTCTGCATGGCCATCTTGCCGATCTTCATCCTCATCAGCACGGTGCGTTCGGTCGCCAGCGACCGTGAAGCGGGCGTGTTCGAATACATGCTGTCGCTCCCGATCCCGCTTGGCGCATGGTATTGGGGACGGCTGCTGGGACGATTTGTCGTCGTTCTTCTTCCGGTCGTTTCAGCCATGGCGCTGGCCTTTGCATGGGGCGTCGCCCGTGGCGCCGAGCCACCCTGGCGGTTGTTTCTGATCTACTCCGGGCTCCTGTTTTCGCTGTCTGTGTGCTTTCTTGGACTGGGGTTTCTGATTTCGACGCTGGTGCGTTCGTCCGATGTCGCACAGAGCGCCGCTTTCCTGCTTTGGCTCGCGCTGCTGGTATTCATCGACCTTATCCTGCTCGGCGTGATGATGCGCGAACAGGTGTCGCCAGAGATCCTGATCGGGATCAGTCTGGCCAATCCGCTGCAGGTGTTCAGAACGGCCGCGATGGCCTTGTTCGATCCTCAACTGGTCCTGCTTGGACCAGCGGCCTTCGTGATTCTCGACCGGTTCGGCCAGGGCGGCTATCTCGCGTGGGCGATGCTCTACCCGACGCTGATGGGCGTCGGGGCGGCCGCGTTGGGTTATTGGCGCTTCCGCAGCGGCGATCTGGTCTGATGTCTGCGCAGATCGTTTCACGTCGATGGGATATATATTTTCCATGCAGCGTGGAGCGACTGTTTGCGACTGTCGCCGATATCGAACGGTATCCGGACTTCATGCCCGGCTGCATCGAGGCCCGCATCGTCCAGCGGGGCGAGCATGTCTGGCGCGTCGACAACCGCTTCGCCCTCGGGTTGGCGCGCGTCGGCTTTATCAGCACGGCGAAATTGTCGCCGCCGCACGCCCTCACGATCGCATCGGACAATGGTCCCTGGCGGCGTCTGCTCATCCAATGGAAATTCGTTCGGGAAGGCGAGGGCTCGCGTCTGTATTGCGATGCGCAGCTCGGGTTCCATTCGACCTTGCTGACCTCCATGGCGGCGCTGGCTGCTGGAACGGTCGAGCGGCGGGTGATTGCGGCGTTCCGGAGCCGCGCGCTTGCGCCCGATGGATAATGCCAGATGGACGAGGGAATGGTGACAGCCGACAAGCCTGTTTGCGTCGCGCCATCGCAGCCGAAGCCATCCTGGCTGGCGTCGCATTGCGCGGCGTCGGCTTCGCTGGCCTTGATCGTGCGTTTCCCGCATGCGCCGGTCGGGCGGACGCTCGACGTCAGTCCGCTGCAAACTGCGCGGATGCAGGGCCTGTTCGCTTTGCTGGCGTGTCTGGGCCTGGCTTTATGACTGCGCCGTCGAAAGCTGCTGCGATCGCGCTGCTCATGGTCGCGGCCGCGGCGGCGGCCATGTTCGGTTTTCAAAAAAAGACAGCCGGTCCCGGACGCAAAGCGGTCCCGTCCATCGTCTTTTCCGATGACCGGGGTCGAAAAGCCGGCCTGTCGGAGTTCCGTGGCAGAGTGGTGGTGCTTGATTTCTGGGCGAGCTGGTGTTTGCCCTGCCGAAAGGAGTTTCCGCAATTCGATCAATTGCAGGCGCAGCTCGGCGCGCGTGGGCTTGCGGTCGTTCCGGTTTCGATCGATGCGCAGGGTGTTTCCGCCGTCGAGGCCTTCTATGCCGAAAATGGCGTCGTCCATTTGCCGAAATATGTCGATGAGTCGCGCGACGGACCGCGTGCGCTGGGATTTCGCGGCATACCCTCAACGATCGTGATCGATCGCAAGGGACGGGAGGCCGTGCGGATCGAAGGGCCCGTGGACTGGATGAGCCCGGCTGTTAAGGCGATTTTGACGCGGCTGCTTGATGAACCGGAGTAGTCGAACGAGGACGGGGTCTCCGGGCGTCCGGCTCATTCAGCGCAGGGCAAGAGAGGCGCCCGGGCGGGCGCTCAGTTCACGTGCATGTAGTCGCGCAGGGCGCCGACATCGTCGATCGTGATCACGTCGCGCGCGACCCTGACACCAAATTTCCTGAGGGCGGCGAGAGCTCGGGAAAAGCTCTCGGGGGTCATTCCGAGACGCGCGGCGATCAACGCTTTCTCATACGGGAGGGGGATGCGCGCATCATTCCGCTCGAACGGACAGAGCGACAGGAGGAATTCAGCCACCCGCCTCGGCGCGTTGAGCATCTTCAGCATGCCAATCTGCTCCGTCAGCGCAGCGGCGCGCCATGCGATCGACGCCAGCATGGCGGTAGCAACGTCCCGCTCGCTTTCCAGGCAGCTCACAAAGGCGTCGTATTCCATGCGAAGAAGGCGACACGGCGTCGCTGCGCTGGCGTAGACCGGATATCGGCCGCCCAGGAACATGACGGGTTCCGCAAAGCTTTCACCCCGGGCGACGACCGTGACGACAGCCTCGTCCCCATTGGCCGCCAGCCGGTACAACTTAACCCAGCCCTCCAGCACGATGAAAAATGCGTTGGCCGGATCCCCCTGGGCAAACACCAGTTGGCCCCGCGGATATTTTGCGACGCGCGCACGATGGACCACCCGATCGATCGTCTGATCGCTCAGATCGCGAAACAGCGGACACCCCCGCAGACTGGCCCGGTCTTCCGCAGTTAAATGGGGCGCGCTCATTGGTTTCAGCTTGCAGGGTGCGAGGATGTAGTTCCCGTGTGGTCAGATGTAATGCTTTGTCGTTGCATGCCCCGTCAAGCGCGCCTCGTCCGGAAGGCCAGAACTGTCGACCAGCAGGGGCTTTCACGCATGAATCGCTGCGAATTCAATAGCAGCGGGCAAGCTTGGCCTTGACATCAGGACGTCACATCGGCCGTGTCCACTCCCCGTCGCCGCGAGAGTTCCGGCCGTGTTCAGTGACTTGTTCCTTCGGAAAATGTGATCTTGTTATAGACATTGTACTTGCCGATCGGTTTAGACATCGGCAAACGCTTCACTTCCTCGAATGTTCGGGCATCGTAGACGATCAGCGCGCCATCCTTTTCCATGACGCTCACCAGCGCATGGCGGCCGCTGCGGTCGAACTCGACATGCGCAGTCGTCTTGCCCGGCGCAGGGCGCAGCGTGCGAACGACGTCAAGAGTGTTCTTGTCGATGATCTGGATCGTGTCCCGGCTGGTCGGCGAGGCGGACGAATCGGCCCAGACATAGGGCGTATCCTCGTGGCTGCGCAAGAAATACCCAGGTCCTGCGGTGGCGATCGTGCGTACGACCTTCCAGTCGCCCGCATCGATCACGCTGATCTTGCCTTCCTTCAAATGCGGGATCGCCACGACCCGTCGTCCCTCGCGCTCCCACGATACGCCCGATCCCAGATGCGGCATGCCCTGCATCGGGATCGTCGCGATTTCACGACCGACGTTCAGATTGATCACGATCGCGCGCCCTCCATCCCGGCTTGCGCCGATCAGGTGGCGATAGCCGGGGTCGAAGAAGAAATCGTCCAGCGGTTCGCTGATCTCAATGCGCCGCAAGGCGAACAGGCCCGAGGAAGATGGAAGGGCCTCGACCATCGCTTTCTCGTGACTGTGGACGAATCCTGCATATTGTGCACCGGCCAGAGGGCTGGTCGCGATCTCCCAAATCTCCGGCGAATCTTTTAGCGCGGCGATGAAGCTGTCGCGATCGGGCGCCTGATAGACCGCCGAGATGCGCGATGGCCTGCCAGACCCGTCGACGGCATCCATAATTTTTTCCACCGACAGATCGTGAGCTGAAAGGATGACCAGCGTGTTGGGCAGGTAATTGGCGACGGCCAGATGCTTGCCATCCCTGGACAGGGCGATGTTGCGCGCGTTGACGCCGGCGCGAATTTCCGCGACGACCTTGAGGGCGCGAAGATCGAATTTCGTGACCCAGCCATCGCGCGAACCGAAAAACACGTAACGCGCGTCCGACGTGAACTTTGGGCCGCCGTGCAGCGCAAAGCGGCTCGCAAATCGGTAAATGGGCTCGAAGCGGTCGCCATCGAGGATCGTCACGTGATGATCGCCGCCCTCGACGACGACGAAAAGATTCAGAGGGTCGGCCGAATAGGCCGGCTTGTCCAGAGGCGGGGCCGGCGTCAGGATCCTGCTTGCCGCGATCTGCGCCTCGCCCCATTTGGGCGTATCGTCGGGCGGCGAATAGACAAAAGCTGCAAGCGCCTTGATCTGTTCGTCGTCGAGGCGATCCGCAAAACCCTGCATTTGGGTCGCGGCGCGGCCGCCGCGGATCACAGCCTCGGCGCCAGTCTTTCCAAGCCGACCAAGATTATCCGGCAGCAAGGCCGGGCCGATGGCGCCGAACCGGTCGCCGCCATGGCAAGAGGCGCAATGTTCCTGAAACAGGGCGTTTGCATCGGGCTGCGCATGCGCCGCGGCGACGTTTGCGAGCAGCCAGCCGCAGAGGACGAGTTCACGCCACTGTCTCATGCTTCATTCCTCTGAACGGCCGCAGTTGGACGCGAGGCGCCGGCGGCGCGCCGATTTCCGCGTCGTCGAGATAGCAGGCCGGATCCTCGGCGAAAGCGTCGCCCGTCAGCCGCCATGCCCGAACCCGCGTGTTGCCCCCGCAAATGTCGAAATGCGCGCAGGCGCCGCATCGTCCCGAAATGATGCGTGGCCTTGCGTTCAAACCCGCCATGATCGGGTCCGAGCGATCTTTCCAGATGTCGCCAAACGCTCGCTCCCTGACGTTGCCGATCGTATGGCTCTGCCACATCGTGTCGGGATGAACATCGCCGACGTTGTCGATGTTGGCGACATTGACGCCGGATGCATTGCCGCCCCACCCGACGAGCTTGGCGCGCAGGTGCGCGGCCTGCTCCGGGAACCGGCGCTGCGTCCACATCAGCAGGAACACGGCGTCGGCGTCGTTGTTGCCGGTGACGAACTCGCGGGTCTGACCGCGTTCGAGCGAATCCCACGCGTGATCGAACAGCAGGTTCATCGCATCGCGGGTAACGCCCCATCCGGCGTCGGTCCCGCGGTTCTTGTTTCCCCGGCCCGCATACACGAGGTGCGACAGATAAAATTTGTCGATACGTTCCACTTCCACGAGTTTGAGCAGCGCCGGCAACTCCAGATGGTTCTCCGAGGTCATGGTGAAGCGGACCCCGACCTTGACGCCACGGTCGCGACACGCGCGCAGCCCTGCGAGCGCATCTGCAAACGCGCCGCTGCGGCCGCGAAACCGGTCATGCACTGCGCCGACGCCATCGAGACTCACGCCGACGTAGTCGTAACCAGCCTCGGCGATTCGGTCCGCCATCGCATCGCCAATCAACGTGCCGTTGGTGGACAGCGACGTATAGAAGCCGAGCTTTTTCGCGCGCTGCGATATTTCGAATATGTCAGGCCGCAGGAGCGGTTCTCCGCCGGACAGAATGAGCGCAGGCGAGCCTGCCGCTCGAACGTCGTCCATCACGCGCAAGACCTGCGCGGTCGAAAGCTCGCCGGGAAAATCGACATCGGCCGACACTGCGTAGCAATGCCGGCACTGCAGGTTGCAGCGCCGCACGAGGTTCCAGATGACCACCGGACCCGGCAGGTTTCGACGTGCGCGCGGCGGCGTCGGCCGCCCGATCTCCCGGAGAAACTCGCTTAGCCGGAACATGCCTCGCCCCCATGTTGCGCACGCCGCAGGCGCAGACCGCTCTTCTTGAGGATTTCCGTTGAGAACAGGATGTCGGCGCCGCGACAGGCCGATGCGAGAAGTGCGCCGATGTGATCGCGCTTGCCGAGAACCTCGTCGCGAGTCGCCCCGTGAACCATCGCGAATAGATTGTATGGCCATATGTCCGGATGGCGGGGCCGCAGATAGCAGTGCGAAACGAAATCCAGCGCCCCGACAATCCGGCCAAGCCGATCGACCTCCGCGTCGTCGACATCCCACACGGTCATGCCGTTTGCGACCAGACCGAAGGCATAGTGGTTGAGCGCGGCGCCAATGCGGCGCACGCGTCCATCCGACATCATGGCCTGCAATCGATCGACAACGACGTCCTCCGGAACGCCAACCTCGGCGGCGATCGCCGCGTAGGGGTGGTTGACAACGGGCAGGCCGGCCTGCGTCGCTTGCACGATGAGGCGGTCAATCGCGTCCTGCACCGCCGGCGCCGCATTCATGAAACCACCTTCAGCTCAAGAAAGAATTCCGAAATCTTCGGGAACAGGTGAACAGGCAGGCCCGTCTCGGCCTCGATCTCGCGAGCGACTCTCCCACTTTCGCTTGCCCGCTCCACGGCGAGCACGAACCACATGTTGAGCGCATGATCTCGCCGGTAATTGTGCGCCACTTCGATCCGCGCATTGACGAGTTCGACCGTCGAGCCCCAAAGCTCCTCAGGCACGCGCATCGCGCAAAGGCAGAAGTCGCCCCCCATGCGCTCGGCATTGTAAAATGGACCGAATCGCGTGACAGCGCCCGCCGCGAGCAGGCGACGCAAACGAGTCATGAGGTCGTGCTCCGTAATCCCAAACTCGCGCGCGCACTGGTCAAAGGGCGCGTGGACCAGCGGGAAGCCGTCCTGCAGAAGCAGCGCGATCCGCCGATCCGTCGCATCGATGTCGGGCATCTCAGCCATGGCTCACGCCGCCGAAAGTCGCGCGCCGCGCTGTCGGAAACAGCGGGTCGAGAAAAGTATGTCGTGCCCGACGCATTTAGGCGCCAGAAGCTTCAGGGCGGCGACGGTTTGCAGAGCATGCGCGCGATCGCGCGCGTGGATCATCGTAAACAGATTATATGGCCAACCGATGCGGCGCGGCCGCTCGTAGCAGAGCGTGACGCTTTCCTGCTCGACAAAGCGGTGCGCCAACCGAACGAGGTCGTCATCCGGCAGATCCCAGACTACCATCGCATTATTGGTGTAGCCAAACGCGCGATGCCGCACCACCAGTCCAAATCGAGAGATGATTCTGGCTTGGATCAATCGTTTGAGGCGTATAAGGACATCGTCCTCACTCCACCCGATCTGATTGGCGACGTCGGAAAACGGCGTCGATGTCAGAGGAAGGCCGCGCTCGATGGAGGACAGCAATACACGATCGCCCGGTTCGACCGATGCGCCCGTCGTTCCGGGCGTCGGCGCTCTCTCGCGCCGCGCGCCTCGCTCGAAAAGTGGAAACCCGAGATCGATGTGAAAGTCCCGCAGCATCGGCAGGACCAGCGCATGACGCCGCGTCCGCAGTTCAATACGCGCAATGGCGGCGTCGACGCCCGCACGATCGGCGGCGGTGACGACGAACCATAGATTGTATGCATGCTCGCGCTGATAGGCGTGGTTGACGCCGGCCTCCATGACCATGGCGCGGGCCGCCGCCTCTACCTCGGCCGGGGGTACGGCGAGAGCGGCGAGCGTCGAGGCGCCGATCGTGTTGGGTCGGACCACCGCTCCGATGCGCGACAACGCATTGGCGGCCAGAAGCCTGCGCAAACGGGCGAGCGTGTCAGCCTCGCTCAGATCAACCGCCGCGCCAATCGCCGCAAACGGTCGCGAAACGAGCGGAAATTCACGTTGCCAGCCATCCAGCAGATCTCGGTCGCGGTCGTCCAGCAGCATGTCACGACCTCAAACGGTGCGCGCGCGCAGAGAACATGATTCCCGACGGACTTCGCGCCGGGATGTCGGCGATCTTCGTTCGACTTCGAACATCATAGATGTCGATGCGATTTGCATCACGGACGGAAATCCAGATTTCGCCGCCCTTCGGCGTGAATTCGAGATGCAGGACCGCTGGACCGGGCGCAAACGTGTGGACGATCCGACCAAGATGGGTGTCGAGCACCTGCACGGTGTCGTTCAACGGATGCGCGAAATTGATCCATATTTCGCGCCCGTCCGGGCGCGCGACGCAGAACACGGGCTGGCCGTGAAGCTGTGTGCGGCCAACTTCCTTCATCGTGTTGAGATCGAGCGTCAGCGCCTCATGCTGACCAGCGGCGGGCACAACGAGCGTGGCGCCGGTCTGGCCCCAGCCCTCAAGATGCGGCATCTTGTAAATGGCCTGCCGGTCCCGCCCGCTGTTGTATCCCTCGAACACGCGCGTTGCTGCCGGATGATCTTCCCACAGGTCGATATGCGCGAAGCCGTCCTCGCCGAACAGCCCTGCGAGGTAATGGCGCGCATCGCCCGTGACGTTGCCGTCGTAGGGCGACCTTCCGATATTGGTGAATTTCGTCAGTTCAGGCGTCATGGAACGTGAAAAGTCGGCAATCCAGATCTCGTCGCAATCATAAAGTGAGTAGACGAACCGGCGACCGGGGAGGTCGACGAGGCCGACGACCTTCGACTCCCTGCCATTGGCGCCGATGGCCGGAATATTGGCGAGCTGGGTAAGGTTGCCCGCGTCGAGAACCCTGATGCCGCCCGGCGTGTAATTCGACGCAACGATCAGGCGTCCATCGTCCGACAACGCGCCGCCGATCGAATTTCCGGCCTGGATGACGCGATTGACAATGCGCGCGTCGAGCAAGTCGACCTTCGTCAGGCCGCCGTCGCGCCCGAAGACATAGGCGTATCGTTCGCATGGAGAAAAAACCGCCGCGGCGTGGGAAAGATCGCCAAGCCCCTCGACGCGCGCAAGAACGCTTCGTCCGGTGGTCTCGACGATGAGGATCGATCCGGAGGCGCGTTCGATGACAATGCCGAGATCGCCGGAGCCGCGCTGGGTCTGCGCGCATTGTCCGGCCTGCGCCGCAGGGGGCGCAAGGCCGATCAGAGCCGCGCCGGCGAGCACCGAACGGCGGTTCATTGCGGAAACCCCGCCTTCAGTTGTTCGGCGATCCATCGCGCATCGGCTTCCGTGAGCAGGCCGCGCCATGGCGGCATGGGCGTGCCCGGAATTCCGTCGAGAATGATCGATGAGACGCTGTTGGCGTCCTTGCCTGCCAGCGCATCGGGAAGCAACGATGCGCCGAGGCCGCCTTTCAGGGTCATGCCATGGCAGGAGCCGCAGTCCTGTCTGACGAGCGAGATGAGCGCCGGACGGCTTTCGGCCACAGCGACCGTTGACGGCATGATGGTGAGCGCCGTCGCAACAGCTTTAGACAAGCGCGACACAAGCCGGCTCCCTCGTGGCCGCGTTCGTCGCGCGCTTCAGTGACGATGAGGCGGTCTCATTGAAGGCGAGGCCGTCATCTCCCAGCACGCCCGCCGCTTCGCCAAGGTGGACAATGCAGATCATGCACAACCCCATTGGATTGGAACGGCGACGCGCAGCGCCGCCGCCCGCGCAGCGTCAGTAGACGTCCATGCGCGTGTTGTAGACGTTGAATTTTCCCGTCGGCGTGATCAATGCAGGATCCTTGATCACGCTCTTCAGTTTCAGCGTCGTGTCATCAACGACAACGATCGCCGACTGTTGCGACTTGTTGTTCCAAACGGAGAACCATACCTCGTTTCCGTCCTTGTTGAACTCGCCCTGGACGATGCGGCGTTGGCCTTCCGTTATTCCTGACCATTCGCCGATCGGCAGCGTAATGTATTTCGGCTTTTTCTGCGCGAGGTCCGCGATTTTGAATACCGCAACGCTCGAAGAGATGTCGGCTTCCGGATTGAGGGTCGTATCAACGTAGAGATTCTTGGACTTCGGATGCGATTTGACGAACAGCGAACCGCCGCCCTGTCCGGCAACTGTCTGAACGACTTTCCAGGCATATTGCGGATGCTTTTCGGGATCGGCGCCGATGAAGGACACCGTCTCGTCCCCCAGGTGCGATGTCGTCCAGACCGGACCATACGTTGGATGGATGATGTTGGCGCCGCGACCGGGATGAGGCGTCTTGCCTCCGGATTCGATCACCTTGATCAGGCGTCCTGTCTTCGTGTCGACGATCCCGATCCTGTTGCGCGCATTGGCGGCCACGAACAGATAGCGACCGCTGCGGTCGAATCCGCCGTCATGCAGGAACCGCTCCGCGGGTATTTCACGGACCTTGAGCGCGGTGATGTCGGAATAATCGACGGCGTCGATAACGCCGCGCTCCTTGACGTTGACATACCATTCCGGCGCGAAATGCGAGGCGAATATCGCGGCCACGCGCGGCTCGGGATGATATTCCTGCGTATCCTCGGTCATGCCGCGCGTTGACACGATCTTCAGCGGTTCGAGCGTCGGCCCGTCCATGATGACGAACTGCGGCGGCCAATAAGCGCCGGCGATCGCGAGCTTGTCCTCGTAACCCTTGAATTTCGATGTGTCGACGGAACGCGCTTCGTTGCCGATCTTGACCTCCGCGACGACGCTTGGCGTCGGCATCCACAGGTCGATCAGGTCAATCTTGGCGTCTCGTCCGATGACGTAAATGTAGCGACCTGAAGCCGATACGCGCGAGATGTGAACCGCGTACCCGGTCTTGACGCGGGTCACGATATTTTTCGACGCGCCGTCGATCAGCGCGACTTCCCCGCTGTCGCGCAGCGTCACCGAAAAGATGTTGTCGAGATCGATCGTGTTCATCTTCTTGGTCGGTCGATCGGCGACGGGAACGATCACCTTCCAGGTGGCCTTCATTTCCTTCATGCCGAATTCCGGCGGCGTCGCTGGCTCATTGAGCAGATAGCGCGCCATCAGATCGACCTGTTCCTTGGACAGTTCGCCGGATGTGCCCCAGTTCGGCATTCCGGCCGGCGACCCGTAGGTGATGAAGTCGCGCAGATACTCGTAGCCGCGTTTTCGAGTGATGTCCGTGGTCAGAGGCTTGCCGGTTGCGCCCTTGCGCAGCACGCCGTGGCAACCGGCGCAGCGCTCAAAGAATATCTTGTTGGCCTGCGCAAACTCATCCGCAGAGAGCTTCGGATCGCCGGGTTTTTGGCCGGGCTGGTCGAGCTTTTCGCCGCTGAGCGTGTTCAAATTCGGAACATAGGGCGGAATGTCGCTCTTCTGGTGGCTTTGCGCCTCAGGCTGCGTGGCTTGCGTCTGCGGCGCCTCCGCCATCGCAATGGACGAAAGAGCCGTGGCTGCGAGCAGTGCGACCCCGATCAGCCCTGCGGCGCCTGCATGCTTTATCGTGAGCATCATGTCCACACCCCTTCGCTCCAATATCGGACAGCTAAGCAATGGGGGGCGTCGCCACCTTGATATTCGGTAAGAGGCCGACGGTCGCCATTTGATAAAGCGTGGCGCGCGCGGATGCGGTGGAGGAGACGGGGGAGGAGCGAATGCTCGTCGGGCGGATCTGTGTGATCGTCGCCGCGATTCTGGGTTTCGCCTTCTCCGCGCCGGCCTCCGCGACGACGGACCAGACGGGCCTGCGCGGCTTCGCGCGGAGCGTGTTTGGGATCGAGGCCGAATTTCGCGAACACAAGATCGACGACGCCGGAATTCTCGAAGCCTGGCGTGGGCGGACCTATCTGGGCGCCGCTTTCTCGACCTGGGATCTCGTGCGCTCTGTCGGCTATTCCGGGCAGCCGATCGACATCTGGGTTGCCGTCGACGCGTCATTGACTGTCGTCGCCGCGCGGTTGGTGCGACAAACCGAGCCCCTCCTCGTGATCGGGCTCAGTCCGGGCCAGCTCGAATCTCTCGTCGCCGGCCTGTCGGGTCTGGATGTGCAGAGCTTGCGCCGACTCACGCCTCCAGCCGCCGGGGCGGTGGACCATATCGCCGGCGCCACAATTTCCAGCAACGTCCTGCGCGACGCCGTCATTCGCGCGGCGCGCAGGGCAGCGCGCGCAACCGGACGGATGGACGCCGGACGGCTGCGGCGCGACCTGTTCGTGGAAAGCGACTGGCGCGGTCTGCTCGCCTCCGGCGCCGTCGTCGAGAGGAAGGTCCAACGCTCCGATATTGGAGTCGCGAATGGCGACGACGCCAGGGCCGGCGATCCGGTTCTCGACGTCTTCGTCGCGCTTGCGACACCGGCGGGCATCGGCGCGAACCTGCTCGGCCGCCGGCAATACGAAAATCTTGTTTCATCCGCCGGTCCCGAGGATGATCTGCTGTTTGTCGGCGCCAATGGCCTCCTCTCCGTGAAGGGCTCGGCCTGGCGCCGGACCGGCGCGTTCGAGCGGCTGCATCTGCTGCAAAATCAATTGACGCTCCCCCTCACGCGCGAAATGCACCGGGCCTTCGACAGGCTTTCGGCCGACGGCGCGCCGGACCTGCGCGAGCGCGCGATATTCGTGATACCGCATGCATCCGGCTTCGACCCGCTGCTGCCGTGGCGGTTGCAGGTGCTGGCGACCACGACCGATCCGCAGGGCGATGTTTCGACATCGTTGATCGACGTTCCCTACTCGCTGCCGAAGGCGTACCGGATCGATCCATCGCCTGAACAGCAGGATTGGTCGTCCAACTGGCGCGCGCGCGCGCCGGAGATCGCCGCGCTGGGCGCGCTGCTTGCTGCGCTGGTCGCGATCCTCATGTTTCAGGACCGGTTCGTCGCCGCGCCGCGTCTCTACAGATTTGTCCGACTGACCTATATGGCCGCTACGCTGCTGTTCCTGGGCGTCTATGAACGCGCGCAACTGTCGATCGTGCATGTCGTGACCTTTCTGCGGGCGCTCCGGACCGATTTTCAATGGTCCGTGTTCCTGGTCGATCCGCTGATCTTCCTGCTCTGGAGCTTTGTCGCGGTCGGCATGGTGTTCTGGGGGCGTGGCGTATTTTGCGGATGGCTCTGCCCGTTCGGCGCGCTGCAGGAGTTGCTTGGCGAGGTCGCGCGACGTTTGCGTCTGCGACAGATTGATCCTCCGTGGCCCGTGCATGAGCGGCTGTGGATCATCAAATATCTTCTGTTCATCGGCATATTCGCGCTGTCGCTCAACTCGCTGGAAATCGCGTTCAACGCAGCGGAGGCGGAGCCGTTCAAAACGGTCGTCGCGCTTCGGTTTCAGCGGTCGACGCCTTTTGTCGTGTTCGCGATCTCGACCCTGGGCGTCGGCCTGTTCGTGCGACGCGCCTATTGCCGCTACCTCTGTCCGCTCGGGGCTGCGCTCGCTCTTCCGGCGCGGCTGAGGATCTTCGAGTGGTTGAAGCGGCGGTCGCAATGTGGGCGGGAATGCCGGCTGTGCGCCGTTCAATGCCCGGTCGGCGCCATCTACCCCGCCGGAGCGATCAGCCCGAACGAATGCATCTATTGCCTCAATTGCCAAGCCCTCTATCACGACGCGGAGGCGTGCCTCGGGCTCAAGGCGCGGGAAGGACGGCGGCGCGCGCGCGAAGCCCTGATCGCCGGAGGGGCGAATGGCGTATAGCAATCCGAGTCGCCGGCGAATTCTCCGCATCTTCGCATCGGGCGTGGCGATCGCGGCCACCGGAAGGCCCCGCGACGACAGGGAGGAATGGCGCGGCGCGGCGCTCGGCGCTGAAGTTTCGGTCGTGTTCGAAGGCGAGGGGGGCGTCGACCGTCGTACGGCGATCGCGAGCATCCTCGCCGAAATCGAACGCCAGGAAGCGATCTTCAGCTTGCAGGATGCGCGCTCGGAATTGTCGCGGCTGAATGCGGAAGGACGACTTCTGCATCCGTCCGCCGATTTCGTGCATGTGCTTTCCGTTGGCCTGCGACTTCATGCCGCGACGCGCGGCAAGTTCGACCCGACGGTGCAGGGGCTGTGGCGCTATTACGTCGACTGGTACGCGCAGGATCGAGGCCGCGCGCGGCCTCCGGACGACGCGCTTTTGACGTTGGCGGGCGGCATCGGATTTGACGCGGTCCGCATCCTGCCGGACTCCATCGTCGCGCCGGCGGGCGTCGCCATGACGCTGAACGGGATCGCGCAGGGGCACATTACCGACCGCGGCGTGTCGATCCTGCGCGATCTCGGGTTTACGTCCGCTCTTGTCGATCTGGGTGAGACGCGCGCGATCGGGTCGCGCCGCGACGGAGCGTTCTGGCGGGTGGCGTTGCCTGACTCGACGCCGCTTCGTGTGCGCGACGGGGCGGTGTCGACGTCCGCAGGCGTTGCAACATGTTTCGCGGACAACGGAGATCATCACATTTTCGATCCGCATACGCGACGGCCAGCGCGTATCTGGAACTGGCTGACCGTCGCCCATCCGTCTGCGACGGTGGCGGACGGGCTTTCGACCGGCCTCTACTGCCTGCCGCAGGATCAATTCGCGCAGGCGCTGAAAGTCTTTCCTCAAGCGCGTGTATGGGCGCGCGCAAACCTCGCCTCGCCTTCCTGAACAAGTGTGGCGGGGCGGCGGTTGTCATTCGTCAAGGCGAGGATGCGTGGAGGCGGGCATGAGGGGACGGCAACCGAGAGGACGTCATGCGCTCATCCTTCGTTTTCGTTCTGATCGCGCCCTTGTTCGTCGTCGCAGCGCATGCCGCGGACCTGGAGCATGGAGCGCAGGTGTTCAGGAAATGCGCGACCTGCCATATGGTCGGCCCGGACGCGAAGGCCAAGCTTGGCCCGCCTCTGAATGGCCTGATCGGACGTAAAACCGGATCGATCGAAGGCTACAACTACACCGATGCCAACAAGAATTCCGGCCTGACCTGGGACGACGAAACCTTCACCCGCTACATCAAGGATCCGAAGGGCGTGATTCCCGACACCAAGATGAGTTTCGCGGGCCTGAAGGACGATGACGACATCAAGGATCTTCTCGCCTTCCTGAAGCAGTTCAAAGCCGACGGATCGAAATAGCCGGTCGGGACGAATGCGTCGGGAAGAAGTCGTAGACATATCGACGGCGGTCGTCGACGAGGACGGCTGGGGGCCGCTCTCGGGCCTGCCGGGCCATCCACTGATGTGGGTGCTGATCGCGTCCGAGCTCGCCGTGTTCGGCCTTGCGCTTCTCGGCTACGCGGGCGCGCGGCTGCATGATCCCATCGCCTTCGCAGCGGCGCAGGACCACCTCGATCGTCTGGCGGGCGTCATCAACACCGCGGTTCTCCTCACCAGCGGATTCTTCGCCGCGCTCGCCGTGGACGCGCGCGCCCGCGGACGGCGCGGCGCAGCCCGCCTGCGCCTGACGCTCGCGGCCGCGCTTGGGGTCGTCTTTCTGGTCGTCAAGTCCGTTGAATATTCCCGCGATCTTGCGCAGGGGTTCGATATCGACAGCGGCGGCTTCTTCACCATCTACTTCCTGATCACCGGGTTCCACGCTCTGCACGTCGTACTCGGCATCATCATACTGGCGATCGTCTTGCGGTTCGATTCTCCCGGAAATTACGAGACCGGAGCATCCTTCTGGCACATGGTCGATCTCGTGTGGATCGTCATTTTTCCGTGCCTCTACCTGCTTCGGTGAGACTGATGGGCAATACCGGGCGTTTGTTGCGCACATGGGCGATGTTGATGTCGTTGTCGCTGGCCTTCGCGATCGTGGCCGACGCAACCCGGCCGACCCGCCTGTCGCATGTTGCGCTGTTGCTGGTCGGCGTCGTTGCGGTTTTGAAGGCGCGTCTTGTACTCGCCGACTATCTTGGATTACGCGCGACGCCGACGGCGCTTGCAGGTTTTTCAACTGCGGTCGTGGCGATTATTGCACTCGTGGTCTTGTCCTTCGAATTTCCGGTGAGTTTGTTCGCGCGCCAGTAAGGCGAACAGATCATTCTTATCAATTGGCAAGGCGATCCCTGGCGCTCGTATTTAGTTTCCGCGGTCGCCGAGGCATCGCGGGAGCGGGAGAATGAGTGAAATACTGACAAAATCCACGGCGCGAAATATCTTCTATGGAGGCTCCGCCTTCTTTTTCGCGATCTTTCTCGCGCTCACGGCGCACAGCTATCTCTACATGGTCAACAAGAGCACGGATTCCGCGGGGCTGACCGACTCGGTCGAGCGCGGCAAACGCGTCTGGGAACGAAACGCATGCTTCGACTGCCACACGATCTATGGCGAAGGCGCGCGTTTCGCGCCTGAAGTGGGAGATGTGTTCAAGCGCTGGAACGGCGAGACGGACCCGGCCGGGGCAAAGCAGATGATCAAGGATTGGATGAAATCGCAACCCTCGGGGACGCCCGGCCGCAGGCAGATGCCGCACTTCGATCTCTCCGATCAGCAACTCGACGATCTCGCCGATTTTCTCGCTTGGGCCAGCCGCACCAACACCCAAGGCTGGCCGCCGCGCAAGTCCAAGTGAGGGAACAGGAGAATTCAGATGCGATATGAATCTCAGAACATCGCCAAAATCTATTGGTACGGCGCATTGCTCATCTTCGCCGTCCAGGTCGTCTTTGGCTTGATCGGCGGAACGATCTACGTGCTGCCAAACCTCTTCCCGACCGACCTGCTGCCATTCAACGTCGTGCGCATGATTCACACGAACGCGCTTGTCGTCTGGCTTCTGCTTGGCTTCTTCGGCGCGGCCTACTTTCTGATCCCGGAGGAGGCGGAGCGGGAAATCCATTCGCCTTTCCTGGCCTATGTCCAGTTTGCAATCTTCTTCTTCGGCGCGCTGGCGGCGGTCGCCGGATACCTGTTCCATATCTACGCAGACCAGGCTCGAAGCTATCTTGAGCAGCCGCTATGGGTGAAGCTCGGAATCATCGTGGCGGCGTTGATCTTCCTGTTCAACATTTCGATGACTGTGCTGCAGGGCCGCAAGACCGCCATCACAAACGTGCTCCTGCTCGGTCTGTGGGGCGTCGCGATCTTCTTCCTGTTCTCGCTCTACAACCCGGCCAACCTGTCGGTCGACAAGATGTTCTGGTGGTATGTCGTGCATCTGTGGGTCGAGGGCGTGTGGGAGCTGGTGATGGCGTCGATCCTCGCGTTCATCATGCTCAAAATGACGGGCGTCGACCGCGAGGTGATCGAGAAATGGCTGTATGTGATTGTCGCCACCACGCTGTTTACCGGCGTGTTGGGAACCGGGCATCACTATTACTGGATCGGCGCGCCTGGCTATTGGCAGTGGATCGGATCGGTGTTCTCCGCTCTGGAAGTCGTGCCGTTCTTCGGAATGGTCGTCTTCACCTTCGCCATGGTCTGGAAGGGTCGGCGCGACCATCCGAACAAGGCGGCGCTCCTGTGGTCGCTCGGGTGTTCGGTGCTTGCCTTCTTCGGCGCGGGCGTATGGGGATTCCTGCATACGCTGTCGTCCGTGAATTTCTACACGCACGGCACACAGGTCACAGCGGCGCATGGTCACCTCGCCTTTTACGGCGCCTACGTCTGCGTCAACCTGGCGATCATGTCCTACGCCTTCCCGCTCCTCAAGAACCGCGCGCCGTACAATCAGGTTCTGAACATGCTGAGCTTCTGGCTCATCACGAGCGGCGTCGTGTTCATGACGGTGACGTTGACGTTCGCCGGCGTGCTGCAAACGCATCTGGAGAGGGTCAACGGGATCCCCTACATGGACGTTCAGGATCAACTCGGCTTCTTCTACCTGCTGCGCCTTGGCGCAGGAGCAGTGACAGTCGTCGGCGTGCTCCTGTTCATCTACTCGATTCTGGTCCCGCGTGAGCAGGAAGCGATCGCGCCGACCAGCTTGACGACGGCTCCGGCCGAGTGACGCGAGGAGACGGATCGGTGGATATCGCGGCGCCGACCAGACACGGAATGGAATCCGCCGATCCGCCCTTCTATCAGCCGCAGGGAAACGAATGCGAGGTGTTCGAGACGGCGTTCCGGCGCCGTCTCCCCCTGCTGCTCAAGGGTCCGACGGGGTGCGGCAAGACCCGATTCGTCGGGCACATGGCCGCGAAACTCGGACTGCCGATCGAGACCGTCTCCTGTCATGACGATCTGACGGCCTCGGATCTTACCGGGCGTTTCCTCATCAAGAACGATGAGACGGTCTGGTCGGACGGCCCGCTCACGCGCGCCGTCCGTCGGGGCGGCGTCTGCTATCTCGACGAGGTTGTCGAGGCGCGCAAGGACGTGACCGTCGTCCTGCATCCGTTGACGGACGACCGGCGCATCCTGCCGCTCGAGCGCACCGGCGAGACGCTGCATGCTCCCGAAGATTTCATGCTCGTGATCTCATACAATCCTGGCTATCAATCGATCCTGAAATCGCTGAAGCCATCGACGCGCCAGCGGTTTCTGGCGATCGAATTCGACTATCCGCCGCCTGAGGCCGAAGCTGCGATCGTGTCGCGCGAGAGCGGCCTTGGGCTGGACATGTGCCGGGCGCTGCAACGCCTGGCGATGCGGTTCCGCAGCCTGAAAGGCCAGGATCTTGAGGAAGGCGCCTCGACCCGTCTGCTCGTCGCTTGCGCCAGCCTGATCGCCGAAGGCATGAAGCGCGACGAAGCGATTCGCGCCGCGCTGATCGAACCGCTGACCGACGATCCGGAGGTCAAGCGCGGCCTGATCGATCTCGTCGCCGTAACGCTTGGCTGAGACGCGGCCATGTCGCTGCTCCGGTCTCTTCTGCGATGGAAATTCTGGGAGCCTGAGGAGTCGGTTGGCCATGCGTGGGACGCGGTGTCCGCCCGCTGGCGCGATGCCGCGCGTTATCCGCAAGAGGGGGTCGCGCTCGTCTCGATGCAGGGCGCGCTTGGCACATTGTTTCGAGGTCTTGGCGGCGATCATGGGGTTGCGATCAAGATCGGCGGAGAGACCGCGAGCCGACATCGCCGCGCATTTTCCCGACGAATGGCTCGTGCGAGCGAACTCGTGCAGACCGCCCGCTTCGATGGCGGCGAGCTTCTCCTGCCCGAGACGATCGATGCGCTGCCGACGCGCGCGCTGAACCGCGATCTGTATATCTGGCTTGCCGGGTGCGCGGCTGTCGCCGACCCGGTCGCGCCGCCGCCGCCGGACCGTCTGCAGGCCGATGTTTCGAGCCTCGTGCTTGGCCATGCGCTCGGCGAGGCCGCCGTCGAGCGCTTTCCTGGGCTGGCGGGGGTTCGCGACAGGGTCTATGCGGCGGCGCTTGCCGAGCGGCCGACGATTGCGGCGCCGCCGGTCGAAGCGGAAATCGAATCGTGGATCTGCGATCGATTGGCGGGCGCAGAATCTCGATCCGCCCGGGATGACCTGTCATGCGCCCTGCGGGGTGACGTCGCGGCTCTGGCAAGATTGCGGGCCCCGGCGAACTATCGGCCGTTTCGCCCGACGCCCATGTGGCTCGACCGCCGGGCGCCCGCTGCGCCGGGCCCCAGGCGCAAGGAGGACCGGGACGAGGCGCCGGGGTCGGGCGCAAGCGAGGGGGCGACGAAGAAACGCGCCGCCGAGCGCCGGCCCGGAGACCAGGCGGACCGGCGCGACAGTTTGATCCTTCACAGGTTCGAATCGATCCTGTCGATGGTCGATTTCCTGAATATCAATCGCGCGGTCGAAGATGACGACGACGCATCGGCGCGCAAGGCCGCCGACGACGCCGACACGCTCGGGATCGCCGACAATCGCAAGAAGCCGAAAACAAAGCTGAAGCTTGATCTCGATCTCGCGCCGCAGGATGCGGAGCGCGAGACTCTCGATGGAACATTTCTCTATCCGGAGTGGAACTGGAAGACGAAACGGCTCGAGGCCGACCAGACGCGCGTTCTGGAAAATTTTGCGACGCCCGCGCCGAACGGACTTGCGCTCGATCGCCGCGCCTGGCGGCGGATCGAGGCGGTTCGGCGGCGGTTCGAGGCGCTGCGGCCGCGCCGGCGTCTGCTTGCCCGCCAGGCGGAAGGCTCGGAACTCGATCTCGACGAAGTGGTGCGCGCGGTCGCCGACAGGCGCGCCAACGGCCTTGCTGCCGAAAGGCTTTACCGCGACGCGCGCAATGAGGAGCGTGATCTGGCCGTCGCAGTCCTGCTCGACGCCTCGCGGTCGACGGAAAGCTCCGTCCATGGCGCAAGTGTTATCGCGGTCGCGCGCGAGGCGTTGGTCGCCCTGGCGCGCGGCCTGAACGCATGTGGCGATCACGTCGCGATCTACGCCTTTTCGTCGTTGCGCAAGGACCGCATATTCGTCGATATCTGCAAGACATTCGACGAAATGCACGACGCGCGCGTCGATGCGCGGATCGCAGGTCTCAGGCCCGGTTTCTACACCCGGCTCGGCGCCGCGATCCGGCATGTATCGTCTCGGCTGTCCGAGCGGCCAAACGCACGCAAGCTGCTGCTCGTGATCACCGACGGCAAGCCGAATGACCTCGACCACTACGAGGGTCGTTTCGGGATCGAGGACACACGGCACGCGGTTCAGGAAGCGCGCCGCGCCGGCCATGCGGTATTCGCCATCACGGTCGATGCGGAAGCCCGGTCCTATTTGCCCTACCTGTTCGGCCGCGCCGGATACGCGCTGGCGCCGGCCTCGGACAGGTTGATCGACATATTGCCGGCGATTTACCGCCACGTGGTTTCGTGAGCATGCGGCGCGCCGGACACATCATGAAGACCGCGCGCCCGAAGCAAGGCCGCTGCTTCGCCAAGGCCGCTGCTTCGCTAAGCAACCCGCGTCGCCTCGCCAGACCGCATGATCCGAATTGCGTTCATCCTCGACCGCAATCTGGCGCGATCGAGGATGGCTTGCAT
Organism: Pseudomonadota bacterium; assembly: GCA_021781815.1. Lineage (GTDB taxonomy): Bacteria > Pseudomonadota > Alphaproteobacteria > Rhizobiales > Beijerinckiaceae > JAJXWB01. The sequence continues at coordinate 145,490 of JAJXWB010000004.1, forward strand.
CTGCGTGAAGCCGGTCCTGCGTTTGAAAGAGCCTCGCTCGCTTGGCTCGCGCGCCCCGGCGTCAGATTTTGTAGCGCAGGGCCATTCCGATCTGCCAGTCGCGGGCGGCCTGTGGTCCGTTGAGGTTCTGGTAGAGCGGCAGGCCTGCCTCGATGGCGAGGGTCGCGGCGGGGAGGCCGAAGAATCGGCCGCTGATGTTTGCGCCGCCGAATATGTCGACGTGCTCGCCGCCATAGAAATAGGGGTTGGCGCCCTGCGCATAACCCTTGATGAGGGGGTCGAGGCCGTGAATGGCGGTCTGGGTGGAGGCGTTGATCCGCAGGGTCGTCTCCAGCCCGGGCGTCCAGGTATAGCCGCCCCAGGCGTTGACCTCCTGATATTCGCCATAGCGCCAGCCCTGCGTGTTGTCGCCGAGCGCGAGCCGGGCGCGATAGGAGGCGCCCCAGGACCAGGCGTTCAGCACGCCGGAATAGGCGATGCCGGGCAGCGCGTCGACGGTGCCCGATCCCTCCTGCATCCCGTAGAAGGCGATGTTCGAGGGCGCCGTGCCGTTTGGCAGCAGCAGGGTCTGGACGTTGGTCGTGCTGCCGGTGGGCAGCGACAGGCCCAGATTGACGTTCACCTGGTTCATCCCGTCCTGGTAGACGCGCCAGACGCCGGCCACCATGGTGTCGCCGAAGCCCTCGGTATGGCCTGTGCTGGTTCCCAGCGGCGTCAGTCCGACCAGGCCCTTGAACGTGAGCATGTTGACATTTTTTTCCAGGAACGAGCTCGCCGCGACCAGCGTGATGTTCGGCGTCAGGCCGTAGGCGATGCTGGCGCCCTGGCTGAAGAACTCGAAACTGGTGGGAACCATGCGCAGCAGATGCGCGCCGACCGGCGTCCGGCCCGAGACGACGTTGGAGATGACGTAGGGCGGCGAGACCTGGGTTCTGCCCATCTGGGGGCCGCCCAGCCGGACGAAGGACGGCATGAGCGAGACGCTGATCTTGCCTTCGCCGAGCATGTCGACGCCAAACACGCCGAGCGGCGCGGGCGCCTGGGCCGCGACCGGGCTGTCGGCCGCCGCCGGCGCGGGGCGGGCGACCGCCAGATCGGCCGCTTGGGCGCCCGCCGCGTTCAACGCCAGCGCCACCGCCGCGCCGGTAAACGCCATCGCTCTCCCGCCGCAGCTCCCGAGCTGCGATTTCATCGTCGTGAACACGTCAATCTCTCCTGGGCTGCACGGGGACGTAAATCAAAATGAGCGATTCGAGCGGATCGCGATGGGTCTAACGCGCCGCGCCCGGGAGCGCTGATGGTCGCGGCTGAGTCATCTGGCGCCGGTTGAATCTTGCCTTTCTTTTTTATGTCCGTATTCGAAATCGGATTGCGCGCGAACTTAGACGCCTTCGTTCCGCGCGAGTTGACGAACCTCAAGCGGAGCACGGAAAAAGCAAGCGGATTGCGCTGATGTCGGGCTATAGCCGGTCCAGCTAGGCCTCGTCGCGGGATACGATCCGTCGCAACAGCGCCGTATCCGCGACCTCGACGTGGTTCTTCGTGACCGTCACGCCGCAGGATCGCAATTGGCCCAGCGTTCTCGAAAAGCTTTCCGGCGTGATTCCGAGTTGAGCCGCGATCATCTGCTTTTCATAAGGCAGGGTCGCAATCCTGGCCCCGGCGCCCGGCCCCACGAGATTCAGGATGAAATCGGCAAGCCGGGCCGACGCGGTCATTGTCTTCAATTTCTCGACTTGCCCCAGCAATATTCTGAGGTGGACGGACGCCGAGCCGAGCATCGCCAGCGCGATCGACGGCTGCTGGCCGATCAGCAGCCGCCATTTCGATGCGTCGAATCGGGCGATGCGGCAATTCGTGATGGCCTCGGCGGTGGTGGAATAGGAGCCGCCACTGAAGGAATCACCCTCCATGAAACTCTGCGTCGGCCCGTGGATCGAAATGACGGCGGCCGAGTCCGGCCCGGCGTTGCGGGACAGCTTGACGGTCCCGTTCAGCACCAGGTGGCAGAATTCAGCGGGCTCGCCCTGGCGGCAGATCAAATCGCCCCTCGAATAATCCGCCGGCGCGCCCTCCGCCAGAATCGAATCGAGCGAGTCCTCGTCGAGATTCGTGAACAGGACCGACCTTGCGATCTGATCGACATCCCGCCTGGTCCACTCGAACGCCACGCCTCGCGCACTCCGACGCCATGATGATTGGCGCGGATCAATGCACCGAACGGCGCCGTCGTCAATGCAAGGATATTCGTGGCCGTTTCCCGGCAGACCGCCCAAGCATGACCTGTCCGCATGGACGGTCGCTGACGACTGGCCTGATCCCGTTCCGGTCACGGAAGCCGAGATCGAGGTGTTCGAGCGGTGGTTCGGCGATCTGTTCGATGAACTGTTCGGCCCCGGCGGCTGATGCTTCAGGCGTCGAAATCGACGTTGAAATCCGCCCTCCAATAGATTACATGTAGTCACATATGGCTACATATAGAGGCGCAACATGCTGACCGTCAACCTCAGAGACGCCAAGGCTGGATTTTCCAGCCTGGTCGATGAAGCCGTCAAAGGAGAGATCGTGACCATCACCCGTCATGGCAAGCCCGTTGCGGCCCTGGTTTCGGTCGAGGCGGCGGAGATCGCGCGCAAGGCGCTGACGCGCAAACGGGCGGGCCTTGTCAGCTATCTCAGGACGTTCCCAGGCGGAGAGTTCCCGCGCAACCGCAAACCGTCGCGGGATGTCGAGCTTTGAGCGGCTTCCTTCTCGACACCAACGTCGTTTCCATGCTTGCGCCGTCGAAGGCGGAAGCATCCGCAGGCTTCCTCACCTGGCTGGACCGCATGGACACCGATGGACGGCTATTTCTGTCGGGTGTCTCCATCCATGAGATCGAGAAGGGAATCGCGCTCCTCGACCACAAGGGGGCGACGACGAAAGCCGCGAGCCTGAAAGCATGGCTCAGTGGTCTCGTCTCCACATACGATGACAAGATCATTGGCCTCGACGCACAGGCCGCCGCACTCGGCGGGCGATTGGAAGCGAAAGCGCTCGCCGCCGGTCTTGATCCCGGCATGGCCGATGCCGTGATCGCCGGTATCGCCGCCGCGCATGAACTCATCGTTGTCACCCGCAACACGAAGCATTTCCTGCCGTTCGGCATCGCCGTGTTGTCGCCTGACGAGGCGGCTGCCCAAGGAGACCGGGCATGACCGCTTCCACGGTCCCTCTGCGCGCCGCCCTTTATCTGCGGGTTTCGACGGCGCGGCAGGGCGCCCGCCCAAAATCCGCACATAAATAGGCGCGTCGAAGGGTGGCGGCTACCGTCGAGGCTCTCATGGCGCCTCACGCCGTCTCACCAAATCTCAAGCTGGAAGTGGGGCCTAAAGTGGGGCCGCAAAACCAGCGCAGTATATTAATCAATAAATACAGTATGTTATGATAAAATTTGGCGGAGGGAGCGGGATTCGAACCCGCGATACGGTTTCCCGTATACACACTTTCCAGGCGTGCGCCTTCAACCACTCGGCCACCCCTCCACAGCAGCCCGGCGATATAGCAGGACGTGCGGTCGCGCAAGGCCGGCTGACGAATTCAGCGCGCGGCCGTTGGCGCGCCGCGCCGCGCGCATCTAATTTGACGAAGCGCGCGCCAGAATGGCCGAAGTTCACACCAGGCGCCGGACGTGGAAATGGAGTTGGCATGGAGCGCGTCGAGGCGGTCGTGATCGGGGCGGGCGTGGTCGGACTGGCGGCGGCCCGGGCGCTTGCGGTCGAGGGTCGGGAGGTCGTGATTCTGGAGGCCGGCGGCGCCATCGGGACCGAGACCAGTTCCCGCAATTCAGAGGTCATGCACGCCGGGCTCTATTACCCGCCGGGCAGTCTGAAGGCGCGGCTGTGCGTCGAAGGGCGACGGCGGCTCCAGCGCTTCTGCGACGAGCGCGGCGTTCCCCACAAGAAACTCGGCAAACTGATCGTGGCGACCGAAGCCGGCCAGGACGGCAAGCTCGCGGTGATCGAGGCCGGCGCGCGCGCCTGCGGGGTCGACGATTTGCGCCGGCTGTCAGCGGCGGAAGCGCAGGCGATGGAGCCGCAGCTCGCCTGCGTCGGCGCCCTGCTCTCGCCATCGACCGGGATCGTCGACAGTCATGCCTTCATGCTGGACTTGCTGGGCGACGCCGAGGCGCATGGCGCGCAGATAGCGTTTCGCACGCAGGCGGCCTCCGGCGCCCTCCGGGACGACGGAATCGAGATACAGACCTCGGGCGAGGGCGGGGTGCGTCTCAACCTTCTTGCCCAGGTCGTCGTCAACGCCGCCGGACACGGCGCGCAGCAGTTCGCGCGCTCGCTCGCGGGCTTGCCTGCGGCGTGGATCCCGCCGCAATTTTTCGCGCGCGGCTGCTATTTTTCGCTGGCCGGCAAGTCTCCATTCGGGCGGCTGATCTATCCGGTTCCGGTCGAGGGCGGGCTCGGCGTGCATCTCACGCTCGATATGGGCGGCGGCGCGCGGTTCGGCCCGGATGTCGAGTGGATAGAGAGCGTGGATTATACGGTCGACCCGCGCCGCGCGGATGCGTTTTATGCGGAAATCCGCCGCTACTGGCCAGACCTCGACGACGACGCCTTGCTGCCGTCCTATGCGGGCGTTCGGCCTAAATTGTCCGGTCCTGGCGCTGCCGCGGCCGATTTTCGCATCGATGGGCCGCAGGCGCATGGCGTCCCGGGGCTGGTCAATCTGTTCGGGATCGAAAGCCCCGGCCTTACGGCGTGCCTCGCCATCGCCGATCACGTCTGCAATCTGCTCCGCGCATGAAAAAAGCCGCGCGAGTTTCGCGCGGCTTTCATGAGGGCGGGGACGATCAGAAGATCTCGAACAGGCCCGCCGCGCCCTGGCCGCCGCCGATGCACATGGTGACGACGGCGAGCTTGCCGCCGCGCCGCTTGCCCTCGATCAGCGCATGACCGGTGAGGCGCGCGCCGGAAACGCCGTAGGGATGGCCGACCGCAATCGCGCCGCCGTTGACGTTCAGCCTGTCATCGGGAATGCCGAGCTTGTCGCGGCAATAAAGCACCTGCACCGCGAAGGCTTCGTTCAGCTCCCAAAGGTCGATGTCGGACACCTTGAGGCCAGCCTTGGCCAGCAGCTTCGGGATTGCGAACACGGGACCGATGCCCATTTCGTCGGGCTCGCAGCCGGCCACCGCGAAACCGCGGAAGGCGCCGAGCGGCTTGAGGCCGCGCTTCTCCGCGATCTTGGAGTTCATCACGACGACGGCCGCGCCGCCGTCGGAGAACTGGCTGGCGTTGCCGGCGGCGATCACGCCGCCTTCGAACACCGGCTTGATCTGGCTGACGGCCTCATAGGTCGTGCCGGGGCGGATGCCCTCGTCGGAGTCGATCGTCACTTCGCGGTCGACGACCTGCGCCGTGTTCTTGTCTGTGACCTTCATGATGGTCGTGACCGGAACGATCTCGTCCTTGAACTTGCCGGCGAGCAGGCCCGCATGGGCGCGCTGCTGCGAGCGGGCGCCATACTGATCCTGCACGTCGCGCGGGATGTTGTAGCGTTTGGCGACCTGCTCGGCGGTCTGCAGCATGGACCAGTAGATTTCCGGCTTGTGCTGCACCAGCCACGGATCCTTGCCGTGCAGCTTGTTGGCGTCGTTCTGCACGAGCGAGATCGATTCCACGCCGCCTGCGACGAGAATGTCGTTTTCGCCGGCGATGATGCGCTGGGCTGCGAGCGCGATGGTTTGCAGGCCCGAGGAGCAGAACCTGTTGACGGTCATGCCGCCAACCGAGACCGGCGCGCCGGCGCGCAGCGCGATCTGGCGGGCGATATTGCCGCCGGTGGCGCCTTCCGGCGTCGCGCAGCCCATGATCACGTCCTCAATCTCGCCGAGGTCGATCTTTGCGCGTTCCGCCGCGGCCTTGACGGCGTAGGCGCCGAGGCTGGCCCCATGCGTCGCGTTGAACGCGCCTTTCCAGGATTTCGCCAGCCCGGTGCGGGCGGTGGAGACGATAACGGCTTCAGTCATGGGTCGCCTTTCTTCAAGCAGAGCTTGGACAATCGCGTCGCGCACGCCAGTTGGCGCGCGCCGTTTCGCAAACGAGTGTTCGGTTGCCTCCCGCGCGTTCTCGCGCTTGCAGCCTCGCGCTGCAATTGTCCGACAATTTACGCAGCCGCGCGCGCGCGCGCAATGGCGCCGCGGCAAAAATCTTTACATCGTAAAATTAATCCGCCAGACTGGACCCTGGCAGCAGAGGCAGGGCCGCATGCGTCCATCGTTGACGGAAGCAGAAATCGCTGATTTCCGCCGTCGCCTGTGCGCGGCGGCGGAGCGGCTGTTTGTCGAGCGCGGCGTCGAGGGCGTCACGATGCGCCATATTGCGGAGCGCCTCGAATGCAGCGCGATGACGCCGTACCGCTATTTCCGCAACAAGGACGAGATTTTAGCCTCGGTGCGGGCTGCCGCGCTCGATCGCTTCTCGGACCGCCTGGAAGCGGCGCGGCGCACCTTCGGGACGCCGGCGCGGCGAGGTCGCGCGGTCGGCGACGCTTATCTGCGCTTCGCGCTCGACGAGCCCGACGCCTATCGTCTGATTTTCGATCTCTCGCAGCCCGACGAAGGGGATTATCCCGATCTTGCGCGCGCCGGCGCGCGCGCTGGACGCACGATGAGCGACTACATGGAAGATCTGGTCGCCGCTGGCGTGATGGAGGGCGATCCGCAGATGCTTGGGCTGGTCTATTGGGCGGCGACGCATGGTCTCGTCAATCTGTTCATGGCCGGCAAGATCGGCGGCGAGGCCGAGTTGCGCGCGCTGCACAAGACCATGACGCGCACCCTGTCGCGCGGCGCGCGAGGCGGCGCGGAACGAACGCAGCGCAAGGCGCGGGCGTCCTGACATTCACATAACCGGACCAGAACAATCGAAAGGAAACGCCATGACTCTCCCCCTCTCGCTGCGTGGAAAACTGCGCCTCCCGGTGATTGCCTCGCCGCTGTTCATCATCTCGAATCCGGATCTCGTCATCGCGCAGTGCAAGGCCGGCGTCGTCGGTTCGTTTCCTGCGCTCAACGCGCGGCCCGGCCCCGTGCTCGAAGAATGGCTTCAGCGCATAACCAGCGAACTCGCCGCATATGACAAGGCCCATCCGGACCGGCCGTCCGCGCCGTTCGCGGTCAACCAGATCGTGCACAAGTCGAATGATCGCCTGCAGCACGACATAGATCTATGCGTGAAATACAAGGTTCCGATCATCATCACGTCGCTTGGCGCGCAGGAGAGCCTGAACGCGGCGATCCATTCCTACGGCGGCCTCGTGCTGCACGACGTGATCAACCAGAAGTTTGCGCGCAAGGCGATCGAGAAGGGCGCGGATGGGCTGATCCTCGTCGCTTCCGGCGCCGGCGGTCACGCGGGCGTGCAATCTCCCTTCGCGCTGGTGCAGGAAACGCGCGAATGGTTCGATGGCCCGATAGCGCTGTCTGGCTCGATCGCGACCGGCGACGCCGTTCTGGCGGCGCAGGCGATGGGGGCGGATTTCGGCTATATTGGCTCCGCCTTCATCGCCACGACGGAGGCGAACGCGGCGGAGGCCTACAAACAGGCGATCGTGAACGGCGCGGCTCAGGACATCGTCTATACGAATCTGTTTACCGGCGTGCACGGGAATTACCTCCGGCCGTCAATCGTCAACGCCGGCCTCGACCCGGACGATCTGCCCGAATCCGATCCCTCGAAGATGAATTTCGGGTCCGGCAGCCCGGGCAAGGCCAAAGCGTGGCGCGATATCTGGGGGTCCGGCCAGGGCATCGGCGCCATCAAGGCCATCCTGCCGGCGGCGGAACTCGTTGACCGATTGGCGCGCGAATACGAAGCTGCGCGCAAACGCATCGCGGCATGATCGCGACAGGCGCTTTTATGGCGCCTGCAGCGCTCCAGCTTTATAGAGGCGGGCATAATCAATGGGCGTCGATCTCACCCTCAACGGGGCTGCAGCCACGCTGTCCAGCCCACCCGACAGTCCGTTGCTGTGGGCTCTGCGCGACGAGAGGCGTCTCGTCGGCGTAAAATTCGGTTGCGGCGCCGGCCTGTGCGGAGCCTGCACCGTGATCATCGACGGGCGGCAGGCGCGCTCGTGTCAGACCCAGGTGAAGGACGTGGCCGGCAAGACGGTCGTCACGATCGAGGGCCTGTCAGGCGACATCGCGCAGGCGGTGACAGACGGCTGGATCGCGGCTCAGGCGCCTCAATGCGGTTATTGCCAGCCGGGCTTCGTCATGGCGGCGACCGCCGTGATCGCCGCCGATCCGAAACAGACGCGCGAACAGGCGTTGTCGCAACTCACCAACATCTGCCGCTGCGGGACTTATGACGCCATTCGCGCCGCCATCGACCATGCGCTCGGGGCGCTGAACGCCGCCCCCTCGCCACAGAAGCAGGGGAGTGCGCAATGAGCGACGAGCGCAAGCCCTCCCGCGGTGTAAAGATCGCGCGCCGCACGTTTCTTGCGATCGCTGGCGTCGTCGGCGGCGGTCTGCTCGTCGGCGCGGGCGCGGTCGCCTGGCGCCTCCGCCAGATCGACAACTACAAGCTCCCCGCCGGCGACGGCGAGGCGAGTTTTGGCGCGTGGCTCAAGTTCACGCGCGATGGCATGATCGAAGTCGTCGTGCCACATCAGGACATGGGTCAGGGCATTTACGCGCTCGCTGTCCTTCTCGCGGCGGAGGGGCTGAAGGCGCCGCCCGAAGCCGTCCGCGCCGCGCCCGCTCCGATCGAGGCGCGCTACGCCAATCCCGTCATGCTGCTCGACGGCCTGCCGATGGACGAGGCCGCGCTGACCGCGCCGCAGCGCGCGACGCTCTGGACGTTCGACAAGATCCTTCGCACGCTCGGCCTGCAGGGGACGGGCGGTTCGACATCGACGCGCAACATCGCGGAGCCGATCCGTCTGGCCGCCGCCTCGGCGCTCGACATGCTCGCGCGCGCAGCGTCAGCGCGCTTCGATGCGCCAGTCGATCAGTTGAAGATCGTCGGCGGGGCGATCCTCGCGCCGGACGGCAAGAGCGCGACCTATGGCGAACTGGCCGAAGCCGCGGCGAAACTCGCCCCACGCGCGATCGCTGTTCCGCCGCTCGCGATCGGCGATTATGTCGGCAAGGGCGCGCCGCGTTTCGATGTGCCGCCGAAAGTCTATGGCCGCGCGAAATACGGGATCGACACGCGCGAGCCCGGTCAGCTCTATGCGGCGATCCGGCATTCGCCACGTCTTGGCGGACGGCTTTCGCGCGCTTCCATTCCTGCTGATGCCGCGGGCGTGCGCGGCATCGTCGAAGGCAAGGATTACGTGGCCGTCGTCGGAGAGACCTATGCCGCCGCGATGGCCGGGCTCGACAAGGCGGATGTCGTCTGGGACGAGTCGAACGCACTGAAGGTCTCGACCGGGGACGTGTTCGCCGCCTATCGCGCCGCGCTCGACAGGGGCGCGGACTACAAGCCGCGCTGGGTGATCGACGCCGTGGGCGATCCGTCCGGGGCCACAGGCAAGGCCGTGAAAGCGACCTACGACGCCCCCTTCCTCGCGCATGTGACGATGGAGCCGATCAACGCCACCGCGCTGGTGACGGAAACAGGCGCCAAGGTGTGGGCCGGACATCAATCCGCCTCGCTCGTGCAATTGCTGGCGGCTGGCGCGGCGGGGCTGAAGAGCGAGCAGGTCGAGGTCTTCACGCCGTTCCTCGGCGGCGGCTTCGGTCGGCGCGCCGATCTCGGCTATGTCGTTACGGCTGTCGAGATCGCACGAAAATTCATGGGCGTTCCTGTGCAGACGATCTGGTCGCGCGCGGAAGACATCCGCGATGACGTGTATCGCCCTGCAGCCATGGCCGATGTGTCGGCGACGCTCGGCGATGATGGAATGCCGACGGGCTTCACCTATCGTATCGCTGTCCCCTCCATTACTGACCAGTTCGTCGCGCGCGCCATGCCCTCGGCCAAGGGCGGGCTGATGGCCGACCGCACGACCGTCGACGGCGCGCTGTTTCCGTTCTACGGCCTGCCCAACAGGAGCATCGAAAACCTGACCGTTGATTCGGGCGTCCCGGTCGGCTTCTGGCGGTCGGTCGGCTATAGTCTCAATTGCTTCTTCTTCGAGAGCTTCATCGATGAACTGGCCGCCGCCGCTGGCGCGAAGCCGCTCGACTATCGCTCGCGCCTGCTCGCGGCGGCCGGCGCCTATGAGCCGGCGCGTCGCGCTCATGCATTGCTTCATCGCATGGGGCGCTACGATCAGGCGAGGCCGCTCGCGCCGGGCGCCGACGGCGCGAAGTCCGGCCGCGGATTTGCCCTGACGGAATGTTTCCATTCCTTTGTCGGGCAGGTCGCCGACGTCGAAATTGTCGACAAGACGCTTCGTGTCCGGCGCGTTCACGCCGTCGTCGACTGTGGCTTTGCGATTGATCCGCCAAATGTCGCGGCGCAAGTCCGGGGCGCAATCAATTACGGCCTGTCGGCGGTCCTGTTCGGAAAGATCGATTTTGATCAGGGGCGGGTGGCGCAGACCAATTTCGATTCCTATCCCGTCCTGACATTGGAAACGGCGCCGGAGATTACAGTCGAGATCGTGAATTCCGGCGCCGCGATCGGCGGAGTCGGGGAAATTGGCGTGCCTGCGCTGGCGCCGGCGGTCGCAAACGCGGTGTTTGCCGCGACTGGCCGAAGGCTGCGCTCGTTGCCGCTGACGCTATGAATTCGTGCGCCGCACTTGTCCGCCGCCCGGCCTGCCGCTAGTAACTGGCATGTCAGTCGGCCGGCGCGCGGGTGCGTCCGGCCCCAACCGCGGCGGCCCCATGACCCGTTCCATACGCCACGGCGCGCTCGAGATCGCGCCTGTCCTGCATGATTTCATCGAGCGCGAGGCGCTCCCCGGAACCGGCGTCGCCGCGAAAGCCTTCTGGGACGGGCTTGAGCAAATCCTGACCGATCTCGCGCCGAAGAACCGCGCGCTGCTCGAAAGGCGCGACGCGCTTCAGGCGATGATCGACGCCTGGCACAGTGAGCGCAGGGGCCGCATCTTCGACGCCGCGCAGTACAAAGCCTTTCTGACGGAGATCGGCTACCTGGCGCCGGTGGGGCTGGATTTCACCATCGACACCGCGAATGTCGACGATGAGATCGCGCGGCTCGCGGGACCGCAGCTCGTCGTTCCCGTCACCAATGCGCGCTATGCGCTCAACGCGGCCAACGCGCGCTGGGGCAGCCTCTACGACGCTCTCTACGGCACGGACGCTATCCCCGGCCGCGAGAGCGCCGGGCCAGGGTACGATCCGGCGCGCGGGGCGCAGGTGATCGCCTGGGCGCGCAGATTTCTCGACGACAGCGCACCGCTCGCCGAAGGCTCGCACGCCGACGCCACGGCCTATTCTGTCGAGGGAGGGCGCCTCGTCGTGGCGCGCAAGGACGGCAAAACGACCGCGCTTGCAAATCCCGCCGCCTTCGCGGGCTTTGCGGGCGAGGCAGCGACGCCGACGTCGATCCTGCTCGTCAATCATGGTCTGCACATCGAGATCGTCGTCAACCGGGCGCATCCCATTGGCAAGGCCGACGCCGCTGGAATAGCCGACGTGGTGCTCGAAGCCGCGCTCACCACGATCCAGGATTTCGAGGATTCGGTCGCTTGCGTCGACGCCGAGGACAAGGTCGCCGCCTATCGCAACTGGCTTGGTCTGATGAAGGGCGACCTTGCCGACACCTTCGACAAGGGCGGCAGGCAGATGACTCGCCGGCTCAACGCCGACCGCGTGTTCACCGCGCCGGACGGATCGCAGGTCAAGCTGCACGGGCGTTCGCTGCTGCTGGTCCGCAACGTCGGCCATCTCATGACGATCGATGCGGTCAAGCTGAACGGCGCCGACGTTCCCGAGGGTATTCTCGACGCCATGATCACGAGCGCGATCGCGCTGCACGATATCAGGGGCGCAGGCGCGCTCAGGAACAGCCGCACCGGCTCTGTCTACATCGTGAAGCCGAAGATGCACGGGCCGGAGGAAGTCGCCTTCGCCAATGAATTGTTCGATCGTGTGGAAGACGCGCTGGGGCTGGCGCGCAACGCGGTCAAGATGGGTATAATGGACGAGGAGCGTCGCACCTCCGTCAATCTCAAGGAATGCATTCGCGCAGCGAAGAATCGCGTCGTGTTCATCAACACGGGCTTTCTCGACCGCACCGGCGATGAAATGCATACCTCGATGGAAGCGGGTCCGATGGTGCGCAAGGCCGACATGAAGAGCCAGACCTGGATTCTGGCCTACGAGGATTCCAACGTCGATATAGGGATTCGCGCCGGACTGCGCGGCAAGGCGCAGATCGGCAAGGGCATGTGGGCCATGCCCGATCTGATGGCGGATATGTTGCGCGTGAAGATCGGCCATCCCCGCGCCGGCGCCAATACCGCGTGGGTGCCGTCGCCGACGGCGGCGACGCTTCACGCCACGCATTATCACGCGGTCGATGTGGCGAAGGCGCAGGTGGAGATCGCGAAGCGCCGCCCGGCGTCGGTTGACGACATTCTGACCATCCCGGTCGCCGATCGCCCGAACTGGTCGCCGGCCGACGTTCAAGCGGAACTCGACAACAACGCGCAGGGCATTCTCGGCTATGTCGTGCGCTGGATCGATCAGGGCGTCGGCTGCTCCAAGGTGCCGGACATTCACGACGTCGGCCTGATGGAGGATCGCGCCACGCTGCGCATCTCCTCCCAGCACATCGCCAACTGGCTGCGCCACGGAATCTGCACGCCCGAGCAGACGATGGAGACGATGAAGAGGATGGCCGCCGTGGTGGATCGCCAGAACGCCGGCGATCCGGGTTATACGCCGATGGCGCCGGCTTTCGACGGAGTCGCGTTCAGGGCGGCTTGCGACCTGGTGTTCAAGGGACGCGAGCAACCGGCTGGTTACACCGAGCCGATACTGCATGCGCGCCGGCGCGAGAAGAAGGCGCAAAATTAGCGGTCCGTTAACCGTGCCTAAGGCATTGAAAGACCAATGCCGCACCTGTTCCATCACCCGCTCTGCCCCCATTCGCGTTTCGTGCGGCTGGCCCTTGCCGAATACGGCCTCGAGGTCGACCTGATCGAGGAGCGCGTTCACGACCGGCGGGAAGAATTCCTGCTGATCGATCCGGCAGGCCGAACACCGGTGCTGGTGGCCGAAGGAGGCCTCGTCGCTCCGGGCGCGAACGTGATCGCCGAATGGCTCGACGAGGCCTACGGACCATCGACGCCAGGAGCGCGCCTGCTGCCGGCCGATCTCGCAGGCCGCGTGGAAACGCGGCGGCTGATGGACTGGTTCAACCAGAAGATGTTCGCCGAAGTGACGGACTGGCTGGTGACAGAGAAGGTCTACCGGCGATTCATGACATCGGCGCAGGGCGGCGGCGGCCCGGATATGGCCGCCGTGCGCGCCGCGCGGACCAATATCCGCCATCACCTTTCCTATATCGGTTATCTCGTCTCGGAACGGAACTGGCTCGCCGGGTCGCGCATGACATTCGCCGATCTGGCGGCGGCGGCCCACATCTCCGCCGCCGATTATCTCGGCGACGTGCCGTGGGACGAAAACGAACTCGCCAAGGCCTGGTACCAGAAGATCAAGTCGCGACCCTCGTTCCGTGCGCTGCTCGCCGACCGGGTGCTTGGGATGGCGCCGGGCGCGGCGTACGCAGACCTGGATTTCTGACCGATCGTAACGACTTGCGCTTGCGGCCGGGCGGCTCCATCGTTCCAGCATGGATATGAAGATCGCATTGCGCGCTGACGCGCTGGCGCTCGGTTTCGACGCCTGCCGTGTGCTGCGCGCCGCGGACGCGCCCGATCTCGGGCCGCGCCTTGCAGCCTGGCTTGCCGATGGCGGCGACGGCGACATGGGCTGGATGCGTGAAACCGCCGCGCGTCGCGCCCATCCGAACGCGCTCTGGCCGGACGTGCGTTCGCTCGTCATGCTCGGCATGAATTATGGGCCGCCCAGCGACCCGCGCGAAGGGCTCGAACGTCGGGATTGCGCCAACATCTCGGTCTACGCCCGCAATCGCGACTACCATGATCTGATCAAGGGCCGCCTGAAACTGCTCGCCTCGAAACTCGTCTCGCGGGCGGGCGGCGACGTCAAGGTCTTCGTCGACACGGCGCCGGTCATGGAAAAGCCATTGGCGGCGCAGGCCGGGATAGGCTGGCAGGGCAAGCACACCAATCTCGTGTCGCGCGAATTCGGCTCCTGGCTTTTTCTCGGGTCCATCTTCACGACGATCGACCTGACCCCGGACGCAGCCGAGGTCGATCATTGCGGCCGGTGCCGCGCATGCATCGACGTCTGCCCGACGCAGGCGATCGTCGCGCCCTACAGGCTCGACGCGCGGCGCTGCATCTCGTACCTGACGATCGAGCACAAGGGGCCGATCCCGGCCGAATATCGCGACAGCATCGGCAATCGCGTCTACGGTTGCGACGATTGTCTTGCGGTCTGCCCCTGGAACAAGTTTGCGCAAGCGGCGCGCGAAGCCCGCCTCGTCGCCCGCGACGATCTGCGGGCGCCCGCTCTGGACGATCTCGCCGCCATGGACGAGAACGCCTTCCGTGGGTTCTTTTCCGGAAGTCCGGTCAAGCGAATCGGCCACGCGCGGTTTCTCAGGAACGTTTTGATCGCCATCGGCGCCAGCGCCGACCGGTCGCTTGCGCGGTGTGCGGAAACGCGGCTCGCGCATGATTCGCCGCTCGTGCGCGGCGCCGCGATCTGGGCCTTGTCGCGGCTGCTCGACCGGGATCGATTCGATGCGCTCGCTGCCCGGAACAAGGCGCTCGAGCAGGATGTGCAGGTGCGCGCGGAATGGGAGCCGGCTGAAAGCCGAACGGGCGGGGCGATCGGATGAACCTATTTGTATTTGGGCTCGGGTATAGCGCCGAGCGATTCTTGCGCATGTACGGGGCCGACATCACGGCCGTCGCATGCACGGTGCGCAGCGCCGAGAAAGCGCGTCGCCTGGTGGCCGAATTCCCCGACCTTGAGACGTTCGACTGGGACGGGTCGAGCCATGATCCGCGGATAGGATCGAGACTTGGCGACGCCGACGCGCTGATCGTTTCCATTGCGCCGGATGACCGCGACCCGGCGCTGGCTCATTACGAAGCCGACATCGCCGCATCGAATGTCCGGCGGATCGTCTACCTCTCGACCATCGGGGTCTATGGCGGCGGCGGCGGCGAATGGGTCGATGAAAGCAGCGCGCCGCGATCGGCGTCGCCGCGTTCGCGCGCGCGCGTCGACGCCGAAACCGGATGGCTGCGACTGGGCGAGCGCACGGGCAAGGACGTCTTCATTCTGCGCCTTGCCGGAATTTACGGGCCGGACCGCAACGCGATCGCCAGTCTGCGCGCGGGAACCGCGAAGCGGATCGTGCGTCCGGGCCAGGTCTTCAATCGCATTCATGTCGACGATATCGCGCGATCGATCATGGCTTGCCTTTCCGGCTCCGCCTCTGGCGGCGTTTTCAATGTCTGCGACGACGAGCCGGCGCCGCCGCAGGACGTCGTCGCCTGGGCCGCCGGACTGATCGGCGCGCAGCCTCCGCCCGAAATCCCGTTCGAGGAGGCCGGCCTCTCGCCAATGGCGGCGAGCTTCTGGAAGAACAATCAGCGTGTCGCCAATCGCCGATTGAAGGAGCAGCTCAATGTCGAACTGCTCTATCCTACCTATCGCGAAGGGCTCGCAGCGCTGACGCGCGATGAGCGGTAGCCCGTCACGAGGCCGCGCCGGCAGCTTCCGCCGCCTGCGCTTCCGCGACCGCGATTGCGGTCATGTTGACGATGCCGCGCGCGGTGACTGTGGGCGTCAGCACATGCGCCGGCTGCGCCGCGCCGATCAGGATCGGCCCGATCGGCAGCGCATCGGCGGCGATCTTCACAAGCTGGAAGGCGATGTTGGCTGAATCGAGATTTGGCATGATCAGCACGTTGGCTTGGCCTTTCAGCCGGGAATGCGGCATGACGAGATTGCGGATCGTCTGCGAGAGGGCAGTGTCGGCCTGCATCTCGCCGTCGACTTCGAGCGTCGGCGCGCGCTCCTGAATGAGGCCGAGCGCGGCGCGCATCTTGACTGCCGACGGCGAATCCGCGCCGCCGAAATCCGAATCGCAGACAAGCGCGATCTTCGGCGCCATGCCAAATCTCTGGACGTGTTCGGCGCAGAGAATCGCCATATCGGCGATTTCTTCCGCTGACGGATTGAGACGCACGTGCGTGTCGGCGATGAAGAACGCGCCGCGCGGGGAGATCAGCAGGCTGAGCGCCGAAAGATCGCGCACGCCCGGCGCGAGTCCGACGATATCCTTGATGTAGCGAAGGCGCGATGGGAAACGGCCTTCGAGGCCGCAGATCATTGCGTCCACGTCGCCGCGCCGCAGGGCGAGCGCCGCCATGACGGTCGTATTGGTGCGGGCGAGCACGCGCGCGGCGTCCGGCGTGATTCCCTTGCGCCCGGCGACGTCCACATAGGTCGTCACATATTCCTTGTAGCGCGGGTCGTCCTGCGCGTTGACCAGCTCGAAGTCGACGCCGGGCTGCAGGGCCAGTCCGAACTTTTCGATGGCGTGCGCGACTGCGGCGGGCCGTCCAATCAGGATCGGCGTCGCAATGTTCTCCTCCAGGATGACTTGCGTGGCGCGCAGCACGCGCTCGTCCTCGCCGTCGGCGAAGACGACCCGCTTCGGATTCGTGCGCGCCTTTTCGATGATCGGCTTCATGATCAGGCCGGAGCGGAATACGAAACGCGACAACGTCTCCTCGTAGGCGCGGAAATCGACGATCGGTTTCCGGGCGACGCCGGTCGCCATCGCGGCGCGCGCCACCTCCGGCGCGATGCGCAGGATGAGCCGCGGATCGAACGGCGATGGGATCAGCGACGACGTTCCGAACGTTGGCGCTTCCTGTCCGTAGGCGCGCGACACCACTTCCGAAGGCGCCTCGCGCGCCAGCGCCGCTATTGCGCGGACCGCGGCGAGTTTCATCTCTTCATTGATGGCTGTCGCGCCGACATCGAGCGCGCCTCTGAAAATGTAGGGGAAGCACAGGACATTGTTGACCTGGTTCGGATAGTCCGAACGCCCCGTGCAAATCATCGCGTCCGGCCGCGCCGCAAGCGCGTCCTCCGGCATGATCTCCGGATGAGGGTTGGCCAACGCGAGAATGATCGGGTGGTCGGCCATCTTGGCGACCATCTCCGGCTTCAGGACGCCTCCGGCGGAAAGGCCGAGAAAGACGTCGGCGCCGCCCATCACGTCGTCGAGCTTGCGCGCGTCGGTCTTCTGCGCATAGACCTGCTTCCAGCGATCCATCAGGGTGGCCCGCCCCTCGTAGACGACGCCGTCGATGTCCGAGACAAAGATATTCTCACGCCGCGCGCCGAGCGATACGAGCAGGTTGAGGCAGGCGAGCGCCGCCGCGCCCGCGCCCGAGGCGACGATCTTGATCTCATCGAACTTCTTGCCCGCGATCTCCAGCGCATTTGTCACCGCCGCGCCGACGATGATCGCCGTGCCGTGCTGGTCGTCGTGGAAAACCGGGATATTCATGCGCTCACGCAGGCGCTGCTCGATCTCGAAACAGTCCGGCCCCTTGATGTCCTCCAGATTGATGCCGCCGAACGTCGGCTCCAGCGCGGCCACGACCTCAACGCAACGATCGATGTCGCGGGCGTTGATCTCGATGTCGAACACGTCGATGCCCGCGAATTTCTTGAACAGGACCGCCTTGCCCTCCATCACGGGCTTGGACGCAAGCGGTCCGATGTCGCCCAGACCAAGGACGGCTGTGCCGTTGGTGACGACTCCGACCAGATTCTGCCGCGTCGTCAGCTCCGCCGCCTGCCCGGGATCCTCGACGATCGCCTCGCACGCCACCGCGACGCCGGGCGAATAGGCGAGCGCCAGATCGCGCTGATTGCCGAGCGGCTTCGTCGCCTGAATTTCGAGCTTTCCCGGCTTGGGCAGCCGGTGATAGACCAGCGCGCCGCTGCGAAGATCCTCTGACATCTTCGTTTTCACGCTGTTTTCTCCTTCGTGTCCGACCGCTGCGCCTGTGTCTGACATACACGAGGCGGACGGCGCTACAATGAATTTCGAAAGGCCTCGATGCGCGCGCGCGACGCGGGATCGGCGCCATGGCGCGTGCAGCACAACGCTGCAGCCGAGTTGGCGAAATCGAGCGCGATTGCGAGCGCCGCCTCGTCCGCCGCCGCGGCGCGCAGGCCGCTCGCGGCGAGCGCGCTGGTCAGAAACGCCGCGATGAAGGCGTCGCCGGCGCCGACGGTGTCCGCGACCTGAACTCGGAACGCCGCGCGGTGAATTTTCTTCGCGCCTCGAAACAGGGTTGCGCCGCGCGCGCCCAGCGTCAGCGCGACTGTGCATGAATAACGCTCCGACCATGCGCGCGCCGTCTCTTCCGGCGCGCGCTCCGGACAGAGCCAGACAAGATCCTCGTCGCTCGCTTTCACCAGATCGACCAGCGCCAGACGGCGCTCGATCAGCGCCAGCGCCTCCGGCGCGGGCGGGAGCAGATCCGGCCGGACGTTCACGTCGAAACTCGTTGAAATGCGCCTGCGCGCCGCAGCCAGCGCCGCAGCCGTCGCCTCGCCCCACTCCCCGGCGACGGCCGAAAACGACGAGACATGCAGATGGGCCGCCTGGTCCAGCCAGCCAGCAGGCAGATCGGGCGGCGCATGAGCGGTCCCTTCGAGATAGATCGCGTAGCGGGCGCTGGTTGTTTCGGTTCCCGAGGAAACCAGCGACAGGGGACTTGGGCGCTCGTCGCGTGCGCAAAGCGAGATATCGACGCCCTCGCGCTTCAGAGCCTCGACCATCCTTTCGCCCTGCGCATCCCGCGACACGCGGCCGATGAAGCCGGCGCTGGCGCCGAGCCGGCCAAGCGCGAGCGCGACATTGTAGGACGAGCCTCCGGCGACCGGCCGCCACAGGGCAGGGCCAGCCGGCAGAACGTCGACGACGGCCTCGCCCATGGACAGGATTCGCGCGCGCATGCCCCTTCATAGCGGCGAAAGCGTCGCACGCCGAGCGCGCTCTCGCGGCGAGCGACGATCCGTGGCATGAGGCGGCATGTCGGTCCCCGAACCCGCGATTCCCGCCCACCGCGCCCGCTGTCCGCGGGTCCGCCGGCTCGTACTCGCCGACTACCGGTCCTATCCTGCGCTCGATCTCGACATCGATTCGGCGATCGTCGCTCTCACGGGCGAGAACGGAGCGGGCAAGACCAACATTCTTGAAGCCCTGTCCCTGTTCACGCCCGGTCGGGGCCTGCGCCGGGTCGAATTCGCCGATTGCGCGCGGGCCGATGGCGGCGGCGGGTTCGCGGCCTCGATCGCCCTGCACGACGGGGATGGCGAAACCCGCCTCGGCACGGGGTATGATCGGGATGGCGAGGGCTCCGGCGGCCGCAGATGCCGGATCGACGGCGTTCCCGTCGCCTCGCCGCGTGATTTCGCCGAACATGTGCGGATCGTCTGGATGACCCCCGCCATGGACGGACTGTTCGCCGGTTCGGCCGGGGAGCGCAGGCGTTTCCTCGATCGACTCGTACTCACCGTGGATCCTGGGCATGGCGCGCGGGTCGCCGCGCTCGAACGCGCGCTGCGCAACCGCAACAGGCTGCTGGAGACAGGCGGCGACGCCGCGTGGCTCGACGCGACCGAGCGCGAGACGGCGGAACTGGGAGTCGCGGTCACTGCCGCGCGCCTGGAGACGGTGTCGCGGCTGGCCGCGCTCGTCGCCGCCGAGCGCAGGGACGATTCGCCATTTCCCTGGGCCGATTTCGCGCTGGCCGGTCAACTTGAGGCGCACGTCGCCGCATCCAGCGCGCTCGACGCCGAAAATCACTATCGGGAGGCTCTGGCGGCCAGCCGCGGGCGCGACGCCGCGGCCGGCCGCACGTTGATTGGCCCCCATGCGAGCGATCTCGTCGTCCTCCACGGGCCGAAGCGGATCGAGGCGCGCGCCTGTTCCACCGGCGAACAGAAGGCGCTGCTGACCGGCCTCGTGCTTGCGCATGCGCGCCTGGTGGCGGCGATTTCCGGCATGGCGCCGCTCGTTCTGCTCGATGAGATCGCGGCCCATTTCGATCCGCTGCGCCGCCGCGCCCTGTTCGATGAACTGGCCCGCCTCGGCGGTCAGGCCTGGCTCACCGGCGCCGACCCGGCGGCGTTCGTCGATCTCGCCGGCCGCGCGCAGATGCTGCGGGTGACGCCGGGCAAGGTCGAGGTCGCAAAATGACCGGCCTGCCGCCGCGCGCCCGCGCCCTGCTCAAATCCGTTTTCGGTTATGACGATTTTCGTCCCGGACAGGCGGAAATCATCGCTGCCGTGCTGGCGGGCGGGCCGGTGCTCGCGGTCATGCCGACCGGCAGCGGCAAGTCCATGTGTTACCAGTTGCCGGCGCTGATCGAGAATGATCTGACCGTCGTCGTCTCGCCGCTCATTGCGTTGATGCGCGACCAGGTGCAGCAGATGCGCGCGCTCGGCGTCGCCGCAGCGACCCTCAATTCCATGAACGCGGCTGGCGAGAATGACGAGGCGCGCAACGCTCTGCGCGAGGGTAATCTGCGGCTGCTGTTTCTCTCGCCCGAACGCCTTGCGATGGACAGCCTGATTTCCGAACTGCGCCGCGCCCGGCCGCGTCGGCTGGCGATCGACGAGGCGCATTGCGTTTCGGAATGGGGTCATGACTTCCGCCCGGAATATCGGGAGATCGGCCGCGCATCGCAGGCGCTCGGAGGCGTGCAGGTCATCGGCCTGACGGCGACCGCCGACAGGGCGACGCGCGCCGACATCGCCCAGCGTCTGTTCCCGTCGCCGCCGCGGATATTCCTGCATTCGTTCGACCGGCCGAACATCGAACTCAATTTCGCGCCGAAGGACCAGCCGCGTCGCCAGATCTCCCGCTTTCTCGAAAAACATCGCGGCGCCAGCGGCATCGTCTATTGCTCCTCGCGCAAAAACACGGAGGCGCTGGCCGCCCATTTCTGCGAGCAGGGTCACGCCGCCGTCCCCTATCACGCCGGCCTTGACCAGTCGCTCCGCAACCGCAATGGCGACCGCTTTCTGCGGGACGATGGTGTGGTCGCGGTCGCCACCATCGCCTTCGGCATGGGCGTCAACAAGCCGGACGTGCGGTTCGTCGCGCATGCCGACATGCCTTCGTCGGTCGAATCCTACTACCAGGAGATCGGCCGCGCCGGCCGCGACGGTCTGCCCGCCGACACGCTGACGCTGTACGGGCTCGACGACATGGCCTTCCGCCGCAGGCAGATCGACCAGAAGGATGTTCCCGAAGAGCGCCGGCGCATCGAGCACGCCCGCTTTTCGGCGCTCGCCAGCCTGTGTGAGACGCCGTCCTGTCGCAGGCAGACCCTGCTCGCCTATTTCGACGAACAGATCGCGCCCTGCGGCCGCTGCGACGTCTGTCAGGGCAAGGTCGCGGTCTATGATGGAGCGATCGCCGCGCAAAAGGCGCTGTCGGCGGTCTGGCGCACCGGCCAGCGTTTTGGCGCTGCCTATCTGGCCGACGTGCTGACGGGGACGCCGACCGACGTCATCCGGCGCAACGGCCACGATTCCATCAAGACGTTCGGTGTGGGCGCAGACCAGTCGAAGCAGCAATGGACCTCGGTCATTCGCCAGTTGTTCGCCGCCGGCGCGCTGCAGACGGCCAGCGACGAACATGGCGGCTTTGCGCTGACGGAGGCAGGCGAGAACCTCCTGAGAGGCCGCGCGAAAATCCTGCTGCGGAGCGACCCGCTGGCCGCGCGCGGCGCGCGCCGGACGCGTCGGACGGAGGCGACCGCCGGCCTCGGCGCCGACGAGGGGCGTATTCTGGCCGCGCTCAAGGCGAAACGGCGCGATCTGGCGCGGGAGGAAGGCGTTCCCGCCTATGTGGTCTTCCCCGACCGGACCCTGATCGACATGGCCGAAAAGCGCCCGGCCACGCTCGACGACATGCTCGCTGTCTACGGCGTCGGCGAGCGCAAGCTCGCCCGCTATGGCGACGCCTTTCTGGAGGCGCTGGAGGAGGCGGCGCGCTGAGTGGAAACACAGCTCGTTGCAATGACGATTTCCCTGCAATTTCCGGGGATTTGGGCTAGAGTGACGGCCAGCGAATCATGGGCCGCCGCGCCCGCCCCGAAACCAAGCGAAAACATGAACGAAAACGTCAGCGAGAACGGCGCGAACGAGTATGGCGCCGAGTCGATCAAGGTGTTGCGTGGCCTCGACGCCGTCCGCAAGCGGCCGGGCATGTACATCGGCGATACGGACGATGGTTCAGGCCTGCATCACATGATCTACGAGGTCGTCGACAATGCGATCGACGAGACGCTCGCCGGCTATGCCACGCTGGTGACGGTGACGCTCAACGCCGACGGCTCCTGCACGGTCTCCGACAACGGGCGTGGTATTCCCACCGGCATCCACGAGGAAGAAGGCGTCTCGGCGGCCGAGGTCATCATGACCCAGCTCCACGCCGGCGGAAAATTCGACCAGAATTCCTACAAGGTGTCCGGCGGGTTGCATGGCGTCGGCGTGTCCGTCGTCAACGCGCTCTCGACCTGGCTGAAGCTCGAAATCTGGCGTGACGGCAAAGCGCATTTCGTCGAGTTCGCGCATGGCGACGTGGTGGCGCCGCTCGCCGAAATGGGGCCGGCGCCGCTCGTCGACGGCGCGCCGAAGCGCGGCACGCAGGTCACGTTTCAGGTCAGCCCTGAAACCTTCACGATGGTCGAGTATGACTACGCGACGATCGAACATCGCCTGCGTGAACTCGCCTTTCTGAATTCCGGCGTGCGCATCGTTCTGACCGACGCGCGCCATGCCGAGGTCAAGCGTGAGGAATTGCACTATGAGGGCGGCCTCGAAGCCTTCGTGCGCTATCTCGATCGCGCCAAGCAGCCGTTGATCGCGACGCCGATCCTGATGAAGGGCGAGCGTGACGGCATCGCCGTCGAATGCGCCTTGTGGTGGAACGATTCCTATCACGAGAACGTCCTCGTCTTCACCAACAACATCCCGCAGCGCGACGGCGGCACGCATCTGGCCGGCTTCCGCGGCGCGCTGACGCGGCAGGTGACGGGCTATGCAGACAGTTCCGGCCTGATGAAGCGCGAGAAGGTCGATCTCACCGGCGACGATTGCCGCGAAGGCCTGACCTGCGTGCTGTCGGTGAAAGTGCCCGATCCGAAATTCTCGTCACAGACCAAGGACAAGCTGGTATCGTCGGAAGTGCGGCCGGTGGTCGAAGGGGTCGTCAACGAGATCCTCGGGCAATGGCTGGAGGAGCATCCGCAGGAAGCGCGCACGCTCGTCGGCAAGGTGGTGGAAGCCGCCGCAGCCAGAGAGGCTGCGCGAAAGGCGCGCGAACTGACGCGGCGCAAGGGCGCGCTCGATGTCGCCAACCTTCCGGGCAAGCTCGCGGATTGTCAGGAGCGCGACCCGGCCAAGGCTGAAATCTTCATCGTCGAGGGCGATTCGGCCGGCGGTACGGCCAAGCAGGGGCGCAATCGCGAATTCCAGGCTGTGCTCCCCTTGCGGGGAAAAATTCTCAACGTCGAGCGGGCGCGCTTCGACAAGATGCTGGGGTCCGAGCAGATCGGCACGCTGATCACCGCGCTCGGCGCCGGCATCGGCCGCGACGAGTTCAATCCGGACAAACTGCGCTATCACAAAATCATCATCATGACCGACGCGGACGTCGATGGCGCGCATATCCGCACGCTGATCCTGACGTTCTTCTACCGGCAGATGCCCGAGATCATCGAACGCGGGCACCTCTTCATCGCGCAGGCGCCGCTCTACAAGGTGACGAAGGGCAAGTCCTCGCAATATCTCAAGGACGAGCGGGCGCTGGAGGATTATCTGATCGACGCCGTGCTCGATGGTTCGGTCCTTCACACGGGGACGGGCGAAGACCGCGCCGGCGCCGATCTGCGCGCCGTGCTGGAGGACGCCCGTGCTTTCCGGCTGATTCTGAACAGTCTCCATTCACGCTACGACCGCAATGTCGTCGAACAGGCGGCCGTCGCCGGCGCATTGCGTCCGACGCCGCCGGACGATGATGTTGCTGCGCGTCTGGCGGCCGATGTCTGCGCCCGTCTCGATCGCGGCGCCGACGAAATGGAGCGCGGCTGGACCGGCGCCGCCGAAAACGGGGGCTATGTTTTCCGCCGCACCGTGCGCGGCGTGGCGCAGGCGATCACGCTCGACGCGACGCTTCTGTCGTCGAGCGAGGCGCGCAAGCTCGACGAAAGATCGGCGCCGCTGCGCGATATATTCGCGAATCCGGCCAAGCTCACGCGGCGCGGCGACGAAGTCCAGATCGACGGCCCGATCGCGCTCTACGACGCGATGAACACGCAGGGGCGCAAGGGCCTGACCATCCAGCGATACAAGGGCCTCGGCGAGATGAACGCCGAGCAGTTGTGGGAGACCACGCTCGACCGCGACGCGCGCACGCTGCTGCAGGTGCGCGTGCGCGAGGGCGACGAGGCCGACGATATTTTCGTCAAGCTGATGGGCGACGTGGTCGAACCGCGCCGTGAGTTCATCCAGGACAATGCGCTGAGCGTCGCGAATCTGGACGTGTGAGACGAACTCGCGTGAGTTGCAAGATTCCGGAAGCACGCGAGAGGTGAACGGGCGACGCATCCGAGGCGTCGCCGCCGTCACGCCGGATTGCTGTTTATCGCTTTAATTCTTTCCAGTTCTTGCCTTCCGCTCCGCCTGTTCCTTCAGAAAATGCGCCATCATCCGGCCAGGTTCCTTGCTCTCATACGCCCGCGCGAACGTGTCGATGCCGGTGGCGACCGCCTGCGGCAGGGGCTGCGTCTCCCAGCGCGTGATCAATTCCTTCTGCAGGCGGATGGCGTTCGGGCCGCAGGCGAGCAGCGACGCCAGAACCTTGTCGATCTCGGCGTCGAGCGCCTCGTCGGCGACCACACGCTCGACAAACCCCCAGTCCGCGCATTCGCCGGCCGGATAGGTCTCGCCGAGCAGCAGCAATTCACGTGTGCGACCCCAACCCACCAGTTGCGGCAGCACCGCCGCTTCCACGACGCTGGGAATGCCGAGTTTCACCTCGGGCATGCCAAAGCGTGCGCTCATGCCGGCTATGCGCATATCGCAGGCCGCCGCCAGCTCCATGCCCGCGCCATAGCAATGGCCGTTGACGCGCGCGATCACTGGAATTGGGCATCGCCGCACGGCCGCGCAGCAGCCATGCACGCGCGTGATGAACGCCCGGGCTTTCGCAGGATCGAGACCGGCCATTTCCGCAATGTCCGCGCCGCCGATGAAGGCCCGAGATCCCGCGCCTGTCACGACCATCGCGCGCATGTCCGGGTCGGCGCCGCAGGCATCCACCTTCGCAACGAAATCCAGCATGACAGGCGACGACAGCGCATTCAGTTTCGCAGAATTGTCGATCGTCACGAAGCCGACCTTTCCGCCCGCGCGCTCCTCGATTCGCAGTCCGACCGACGCCTGCCCGCTCAATCCCGCCTCCCTCTGATTGCCGGTGCATATGATGAAGACAACCGCCTGCCGCGTCGAGATGCGGAAAACGCATGGGGCGCTTGAGCTATTCCGCTGAATACGGATACGTTTCGGCAGACAGAATGGATGTCGGTCGTGCGGCGCGTCGCCGCGAGGGAGGAATCATGAAGATCAAGGGCAAGGTCGTCGTCGTGACTGGCGGCGCGGACGGCATCGGCAAGGGCCTGTGCGAGCGATTCGCGAAGGAAGGCGCGGCGAAGGTGGTCGTGCTTGACCGCAACGGCGAGGGCGCGAAGAGGACGGCCGAAGCGATCGGCGGCGTCGCCTATACCTGCGATGTCTCGAAGGAGCCGGAAATCCAGCGCATCGTCGAGGACGTCGAGAAGAACATCGGCCCGATCGCGCTGTTCTGTTCCAACGCCGGCATCGGCGATTTCGGCGGCAGGCCGGACGATGCGACGTCGCAGCCCAACGATCAGTGGCAGCGCGGCTGGGAGGTGAACGTGATGGCGCACGTGTACGCCGCCCGCGCCTGCCTGCCGCACATGATCGCGCGCGGCGAGGGTTATTTCATGAACACGGCGTCGGCGGCGGGGCTGCTCAACCAGATCGGCAACGCCGTCTATGGCGTGACCAAGCACGCCGCCGTCGGCTTCGCCGAAATCCTCGCCATCACGCATCGCGACCAGGGGATTCGCGTATCCGTACTCTGCCCGCAGGCGGTCGACACGCCGCTGCTGCGACGGGCGGGCGAGGGGTCGCAGAATGTCGATGGCGTGCTGACGCCCGCGCAGGTCGCCGAGGTCGTGGTCGAGGCGATCGAGCAGGAGCGCTTCGAAATTCTGCCGCATCCGCAGGTGCTCGGCTACATGCGCAAGAAGACCGAGGATTATTCACGCTGGATCGGCGGCATGGCGAAACTGCAGCGCACGCTCAACCCGAGCGCGCATTGAAGGGCGACAGGCGTCCGCGCTGGGCAGTTCTTGACGAGGGCCGCACCTCCTTCATCAGCGCTCTGATGATCGCGCTGGGCCCGCTCAGCCTTGCGCTATACACGCCCGCATTGCCGACGCTGGTCGCGACTTTCGCGACCACGCCGGCGGCTGTGAAGTTCAGCCTCACAGTCTATTTCCTCGGCTTCTGCCTCGCGCAATTGCTGTGCGGCCCGCTGTCGGACGCCCATGGCCGCAGGCCGGTCGCGCTGGTCTTCTTCTCGATCTACTTCGTCGGCAGCCTCGTCGCGCTGCTGGCGCCGACGATCCACATTCTTCAGGCGGGGCGCGCGTTGCAGGGCGTCGGCGCGGCGGCCGGCGTTTCGACCTCGCGCGCCATCGTCCGCGATCTCTTCGTCGGTCAGACCTCCGCGCGCATCATGAACCGCATCGGCCTGCTGGTCGGGCTCGTGCCCGCGTTTTCGCCGGCGATTGGCAGCGTGCTGCTGACCTTCGCCGACTGGCGGTCCATTTTCGTGCTGATGTTCGCCTATGCGGTGGCCGTGGTCGGCGGCGTCTATTTCCTGATGCCGGAAACCAACAAGGCGATCGACTCCACGCTCATCCGGCCGTCGCGGATCCTCGGAGCCTACGTCATGCTGCTGACCGACCGGCGTTTCGTCGCGCCGGCGACGCTGATGGGACTTGTGCTCGGCGGCCTGTACACGCTTCCCTCCCTTCTGCCGTTCGTCCTGATCGAGCGGCTCGGACTGACGCCAATTCAATATGCGCTGGCGATGGTCCTGCAGACCGGCGCGCTGCTGTGTGGCAATCTGCTGGTCGGCCGTTTGTTGCGCCGCATCAATGCACGCCGTCTCGTGCCGATCGGAATCGTGCTGATCCTTGTCGCTGGCATGGGGTTCGCCGCCGAGCGTCTGTCGGCGACGCCCCATATCCTGTCCTTCGTCATTCCTGGCGCGGTCTGGGCGTTCGGGTTGCCGTTCGTCACCCCGGGCACGATGACTTCGGCGTTATCGGACTTTCCGAAGATCGCCGGCGCGGCGTCGGCGCTCGTCGGCTTCATGCAAATGGGCGGCGGCTTTCTGGGATCAGCGCTCGCGGCGTCGGCCTTCCCCGATCCGATCGCTGCGGTGAGTACATTGCTGCCGATCATTTCGTTTCTGGCGGGCCTGTCCTATTTTTTGCTCGCCCCCTCGGGCGGAGTCGAAGGGAGCGGCTGATCGGGTTCAAAAGGGCTTCTCTCCCGCCATCGATCCTGCTACCATTTTGTCCGACAATACGTGCGCCCCCTTGGCCGCCGTCTTGCGCCCGTTCTTGGCTCAACCAGAAACCAAAGAGGAAGCCCGTGGATTTCTCAATGTCCGAACGCCAGCAGCACTGGCGCGATCGCGTGACCGCTTTCATGAACAAGCACGTCCATCCCGCCGTGCCTGTCTACGAATCACAGATGGAAGGCTTCGGCGCCAATCGCTGGCAGATCGCGCCGGCGCTGGAGGAACTGAAGGCGAAGGCCAGGGCGGAAGGCCTGTGGAATCTGTTCCTTGCGCCGAATGCTGATCACGATGAGGGCGAATACCAGGGCGCGGGCCTCACCAATCTCGAATACGCCTTGTGCGCGGAAGAGATGGGCAAGGTGCAGTTCGGCTCGGAAGTGTTCAATTGCTCGGCGCCCGACACCGGCAATATGGAAGTGCTGCATCGTTACGGCACGAAGAAGCAGAAGGACGCCTGGCTCCGTCCGTTGATGAACGGCGAGATCCGCTCGGCCTTTCTCATGACCGAACCGGCGGTGGCCTCGTCCGACGCGACGAATATCGAGACATCGATCAGGCGCGACGGCGATCATTACGTCATCAATGGCCGCAAATGGTGGTCGTCCGGCGTCGGCGATCCGCGCTGCAAGATTGCGATCGTCATGGGCAAGACGGACACGTCGAAGCCCCGGCACGAACAGCAGTCGCAGATTCTTGTTCCGCTCGACACGCCCGGCGTCAAGGTTGTGCGCATGCTTCCGGTTTTCGGCTTCGACGACGCGCCGCACGGCCACGCCGAGGTGATCCTCGACAACGTGCGCGTGCCCGTCGACAACCTGCTGCTCGGCGAGGGCCGTGGTTTCGAGATCGCGCAGGGCCGGCTTGGCCCGGGCCGCATCCATCACTGCATGCGCACCGTCGGCGTCGCGGAAGCCGCGCTCGAAAAGATGGTGAAGCGTCTGCAGTCGCGCACCGCCTTCGGCAAGAAGGTGTCCGAGCAATCCGTGTGGGAGCAGCGCATCGCCGAGGCGCGCATCGACATCGAAATGACGCGCCTGCTCTGCCTGAAGGCGGCCGACATGATGGACAAGGTCGGCAACAAGGCGGCCAAACTCGAAATCGCCATGATCAAGGTGGCTGCGCCGCGCATTGCGCTGAAGATCATCGACGACGCGATCCAGGCCCATGGCGGTGGCGGCGTGACGACGGACTACGGGCTTGCGAAACATTATGCCGGCATCCGCACGCTGCGTCTGGCCGATGGCCCCGACGAAGTGCATAATCGTCAGATCGCGTTGATGGAAATGCGCAAGTACACCAACCGGGAGCACAAGGCCTGATGGCGGGCGACAGCGGTTCGACCGACGACGTTTATGGTGGAACCATGCCGGTCGAGGAGCGCCATCGTTTCGACGAGGCGCGCCTCGCAAGCTGGATGAAGGACAATGTCAGTGGCTTTTCGGGGCCGCTGACCGTGTCGCAATTCAAGGGTGGCCAGTCCAATCCGAGCTTCAGGCTCGATACGCCCGGCCATTCCTACGTCCTGCGCCGCAAGCCGCTCGGCAAGCTTTTGCCGTCCGCGCATGCGGTCGATCGTGAGTTCAGGGTGATCTCGGGTCTCTATCCGACAGGTTTTCCTGTCGCCAGGCCCTGGGCGCTCTGCACCGACGATTCCGTGCTCGGCTCGTTCTTCTACATCATGGACAATGTGGACGGCCGCATCTTCTGGAACGGGACGCTGCCGAACTCCAGCCCGGCGGAACGGCGCGCGATTTACGAAGCCGAAATCTCGACGCTGGCGCGCCTGCATCAATTGGATCCTGCCGCGATCGGCCTCGCCGATTTCGGTCGACCCGGCAATTATTTCTCGCGCCAGATCGACCGCTGGACGAAACAGTACAAGGCCTCCGAGACGCGCAGCATCGACGTCGTCGAGAAGCTGATCGAATGGCTGCCGCGCACCGTGCCGACACAGGAGCGCGTCTCGGTCGTTCACGGCGACTATCGCATCGACAACATGATTTTCATGTCGAGCGAACCGCGTGTCGCCGCCGTACTCGACTGGGAGTTGTCGACGCTCGGCGATCCGCTCGCGGACTTCACGTATTTCCTCTCGCATTGGGTCATGCCGCCCGAGGGTCGCAGCGGGTTGGCGGGTCTCGATCTCGCCGGCATGGGCATTCCCGGCATGGAGGAGGCGGTGGCGCTCTATTGCCGGCTGACGGACAGGCCTGGCCTGCCGGATCTCAACTGGTATTTCGCTTACAACATGTTCCGCCTCGCCTGCATCACGCAGGGCATAGCCGGCCGTGTCCGCGACGGTACCGCGGCGAGCGCGCGCGCGATGGAGGCTGGCTCGCGCACCGAGCCGCTCGCGACGGCCGCGTGGAGTTTCGCGCAGAAGGCGGGCGCCTGACGGCGGGCGCCGCGCCATCCGCCGTCACAGAAAAATCAAAGGGAGAAATACGTGGAACTGTTCGATCTCACGGGCAAGACCGCCATCGTCACCGGTTCGTCGCGCGGCATCGGCCGGGCCATTGCCGAACGCATGGCCGAGCATGGCGCGCGCGTCGTCATTTCGTCGCGCAAGGCCGCGCCGTGCAACGAGGTCGCCGAAGCGATCAACGCGAAATACGGCGTCGGCCGCGCGATAGCAATTCCCGCCAACATCTCCTCGAAGGAGGAATTGCAGCGGCTTGTCGACGAAACGCGCAAGGCGTTTGGCGGGATCGACATCCTCGTGTGTAACGCCGCCGCCAACCCCTACTACGGTCCGCTCGCCGACATCAGCGACGACGCCTTCCGCAAGATTCTCGAAAACAACATCATCGCCAACAACTGGCTGATCTCGATGGTCGTGCCTGAAATGCGCGCGCGCAAGGACGGTTCGGTCATGATCGTCTCGTCGATCGGCGGTCTGCGCGGTTCGGCGGTCATAGGCGCCTACTGCATTTCCAAAGCGGCGGACATGCAGCTCGCCCGCAACCTCGCCGTCGAGTATGGCGCCGACAATGTGCGCGTGAACTGCATCGCGCCGGGTCTGATAAGGACGGATTTCGCCAAGGCGTTGTGGGACGATCCGGAGACGCTGAAAAGATCCACCGCTGGCGCGGCGTTGAAGCGCATTGGCGAGCCGGACGAGATTGCGGGTTGCGCTGTGTTTCTCGCGTCGAAGGCCGGCAGCTTCGTCACCGGGCAGAATTTCGTGGTCGATGGCGGCGCAACGATCTGAGGCGGGATCATGACGGACGCGAAGTCGGCCTGGCCGGCTGTCACCCTGGCTCAAGCGCATGCGATTCTGACGGCGCCCGGCGCGCCGTTCGAGATGATCGATGCGACCGTTCGCGGGCGGCCGATGCGGGTCTGGAAGAACGCGCCGCCGACATTGCGCGAGGTGTTCATGGTCGGCCGCGCGCACGGCGACAAGACCTTCCTCGTCAATGAGGATGAGCGCGTCTCGTTCGAAGCCTTCGCGCGCGCCTCGATTGCGCTTGCGCGCTGGATGCAGGCGCAGGGCGTGCGGAAGGGCGATCGCGTCGCGATCGTGATGCGCAATCTGCCGGAATGGCCGGTCTCTTTTTTCGCCACGATTCTGCTCGGCGCCATCGCCACGCCGCTCAACGGTTGGTGGTCGGGCGAGGAATTGCTGTATGGACTAAGGGATTCCGGCGCGCGCCTACTGATTGCCGACGGCGAGCGGTTTGCGCGCATCGCTGACTTTATCGCGGAATGTCCGGCGCTCGAACGCATCCTCGTCACGCGCGCCGCGCCTCCGGCGAACGGCGTTTCGTTCGACGCCGTCATCGGCGCTCCGAACGCCTGGAAAGATCTGGCCGATGCGCCATTGCCGGAGGTCGCGCTTGACCCGGATGACGACGCCTCGATTCTTTATACGTCGGGCACGACCGGCAATTCGAAGGGCGCGATCCAGTCGCACCGCAATTCGACCTGCGCGCTGCTCGCTGCGCAATTCGCAGCGGCGCGCGCGTTCGTCCGTCGAGGAGAGCCGATCCCCGCGCCGGACCCGAATGTCCAGCGCGCGGTGCTGATCTCGGTTCCGTTCTTCCACACGACCGGCACGCACGCCATCCTCTGCCCGGCGCTGGCGAGCGGCTCCAAGATCGTGATGATGCGCCGGTTCGAGCCCGTACGCGCGATGCAACTGATCGAGCGCGAGCGGGTGACGTCGGCGGGCGGCGTGCCCACCATCGCCTGGCAGATCATTGAACATCCGGACCGTCCAAAATACGATCTGTCCTCGCTTGAATCCATCTCCTATGGCGGAGCGCCCGCCTCTTCCGAACTGGTGCGCCGGATCACAGAGGTCTTTCCGAAATCCGCCCCCGGCATTGGGTGGGGGATGACGGAAACGACGTCGACCTTCACCAGCCATGGCGGCGAGGACTATCAGAACCGCCCGGAGAGCGCCGGTCCGTGCATTCCTGTCTGCGACATGAAGGTCGTCGACGAGATGGGGCGCGCCCTGTCGCCCGGCGCAGTCGGCGAGTTGCTGGTGCGCGGGCCGGATATCGTGCGCGGCTATTGGAACAAGCCCGAGGCTACAGCGAACGCCTTCGACGGAGACTGGCTGCGCACCGGCGATCTCGCGAAGCTCGACGAGGAAGGCTTCCTCTACATCGTCGATCGGAAGAAGGACATGCTGATCCGCGGCGGCGAAAACATCTATTGCATCGAAGTCGAGGAAGTCCTGTACCGCCATCCCGCCGTGATGGACGCCGCGGTCCTCGGCCTGCCGCACCGGATCCTCGGCGAGGAGCCGGCCGCCGTTGTCACGCTGAAGCCCGGAATGGACGTGAACGAGGCGGACTTGCGGGCCTTCGTCGGCGAGCATCTCGCCGCCTTCAAGACGCCGGTTCGCATCGCCTTCGCCGCCGAACCGCTGCCGCGCAACGCCCCTGGCAAGATCATGAAGTCGCAGTTGCGAGCCTATTTCCAATAGGCCGATTGCAGGAACTCCCAAGCCAAAGACCTGACGTCGGCTCCTGAGCTTGCAATTTCAAAATTGCAGGTCTAGCCTTCATATATGCTGTTTTTTGACGCATAAGTGATGGCTCAGACATGAAATCTGCCTTATGATCACTGCCGCCCAGCTTCGCGCCGCTCGCGCGCTCGCGGGCCTGGACCAGCGGCGGCTGGCCGAATTGTCCGGCCTGTCCTTGCCGACCATCCAGCGCATGGAGGCCAGCGACGGCGTCATTCGCGGCAATGTCGATTCGCTTACCAAACTTGTGCGCGCGCTCGACGAGGCGGGGATCGAACTGATCGACGAGGGCGCAGCCAGCCAGGGGGTCGGCCGCGGCGTGCGATTGCGGCGGCGTCCGGCGTCGGTGGCGGGCTGACGTCATGCCGCTTGCGCTCGCACTCTGGTATGTCGCCGGTTTGCTGGTCCTCAGCGTCGCTGCGATCGCCATGCGCGGACTGCCGAGGGCCAGCGCGATCGTCTATGCTGCATGCGGCGCGATCGCATTCGCGCTGCTGTTCGGAGCGGCGCAGCGCCTGATCGCTTTTCCCGACGCCACCGCACGGCTGACGCTGCCGTTGGGTCTGCCCTGGATCGGCGCGCGTTTCAGGCTCGACGCGCTGTCGTGCTTCTTCCTCGTCGTGATCAATCTCGGCGCTGTCGGAGCCTGCCTCTATGCGATCGGCTATGGCGCGCACGAGAAGGAGCCAGGCCGCATCCTGCCATTCTTCCCGGCCTTCGTCGCCGGCATGAATTGCGTTGTCGTGGCCGACGACGCCTTCACCTTTCTCGTCTCCTGGGAGTTCATGTCGCTGGCGTCCTGGGCGCTCGTGCTCGCGCATCATGACGAAGCGGAGAACCGGCGGGCGGGATTCGTCTACATCGTCATGGCGAGCCTGGGCGCGACCGCATTGCTGCTCGCCTTCGGCCTGCTCGCCGGTCCATCCGGCGGATATGATTTTGCGACGATCGCTGCGACGCCGCGGCCCGAATGGCTCGCGGGACTGGTCGTCGTCCTTGCGCTCGTCGGCGCGGGGTCGAAAGCCGGGCTGGCGCCGTTGCACGTCTGGCTGCCGTTGGCGCATCCGGCGGCGCCGAGCCACGTTTCGGCGCTGATGAGCGGCGCGATGACCAAGGTCGCCGTCTACGGCTTCATCCGGATCGTTTTCGATCTGGTCGGGCCGGTCCAGCTTTGGTGGAGCGTCGTCATGATGCTGCTGGGCGCGGGCTCGGCGGTTCTCGGCGTCATGTTTGCGGCGATCGAACGCGATCTGAAACGTCTGCTCGCCTACAGCACGATTGAAAACATCGGCGTCGTGTTCACGGGACTCGGACTGGCGATGGCGTTCAAGGCGAACAACATCGAATGGGCTGCGGCGCTCGCCTTCTCCGCCGCCCTGCTGCACGTGCTCAATCATTCCCTGTTCAAGAGTCTGTTGTTCTTCGGCGCCGGCGCGGTGCTGGGCGCAACGGGCCTTCGCGACATCGAGAAACTCGGTGGCCTGATCCATCGCATGCCCCGATCGAGCTTCGCCATGCTCGGCGCCGCCATGGCGATTTCGGCCTTGCCGCCGCTCAACGGCTTCGTTTCGGAATGGCTGCTGTTTCAAGCCGTCCTTGTCAGCCCAGCCTTGCCGCAATGGGGCTTGAAACTGATGACGCCGGCGGTCGGCGCGGCGCTCGCGCTGGCTGCGGCGCTCGGCGCCGCCGCCTTCGTGCGGATGTTCGGCATTGTCTATCTCGGCCGACCGCGGTCGCCGGCGGCGATCAAGGCGACGGAGACAGACCCCTGGTCGCTTGCCGCCATGTTTCTCGTCCTGGCCCTGTGCCTGTCGCTGGGTGTCGCGCCGGGCCTCGTGCTCGATGCGATCGCGCCGGTCGCCCATGCGCTGATTGGCGCGCGCCTGCCCGAACAGTCGACGATGGCCTGGCTGACGGTCGCCCCGATCGCGGAGGCGCGGAGTTCCTACAATGGGCTGCTCGTCTTCGCCTTCATCGCGATATCGACTCTGACGGCCATCGAGGTCATCCACCGCTTTGGTTCGCGCGCCATTCGTCGCGCATCGGCCTGGGACTGCGGTTTTCCCAACGACGATCCGGCGACGCAATATACGGCGTCGAGCTTTGCCCAGCCGATCCGCCGCGTGTTCGGCAACATCGTCTTTTCGGCGCGCGAGAACGTCGACATGCCCGCCCCCGGCGATTCGCGTGCGGCGCATCTGACTGTCGAAACCACCGACAGGATCTGGTCCTGGATCTATGAGCCCCTCACAGGCGCGATCAATCGGATCGCCACCTCGATCAATCGTCTGCAATTCCTGACGATCCGGGGCTATCTCAGCCTCGTGTTCGCTGCGCTGGTCGCTCTCCTGCTAACGGTGGCGACATGGCGCTGATGCTCGATCTCGCGGCGCAGGGAGCGCAGATGTCGTTGGTTCTGGCGCTTGCGCCCGGCCTGCTCGGTCTTACGCGGAAGATCAAGGCGCGGTTGCTGCGGCGAAGAGGCCCGCCCATCGTCCAGCCCTACCGCGACCTTGCCAAGCTCCTGCGCAAGGAAGCGGTCGTCGCCGAGAACGCCTCGTGGCTGTTCCGCAGCGCGCCCTACATGATCTTTGTCGCGACCTGGGTCGCCGCCTCCCTGATTCCGACCTTCGCGACCGGTCTTATCTTCAGTTGGACCGCCGATCTTATCGCGATCACCGCTCTTCTGGGCAGCGCGCGGTTCTTCCTCGCCCTCGTCGGCATGGATGTCGGCACGAGCTTCGGCGGCATTGGATCGAGCCGCGAAGCCATGTTCGCGACGCTGGCCGAGCCGGCGATGATCATGATCTCGTTCACCGTCGCACTCATCGCCGGATCGACGCAATTGTCCTCGGTCGCCGAGCATATGCTCTCGCATCTCGAATTGCGTGTTTCGCTCGGGCTGGCGCTGTTTGGACTCATCATCGTGGCGCTGGCCGAGAATGCGCGCATTCCCGTCGACAATCCGGCGACCCACCTTGAACTGACGATGGTGCACGAGGCGATGATCCTGGAATATTCCGGCCGCCATCTCGCCGTCATAGAAATGGCCGCAGCTCTCAAGCTGCTTCTCTATGTTTCGCTCGCCGCCTGCATTTTCGCTCCCTGGGGGCTGGCCCCGCCCGGCGCGGGGCCGCTGTTCTGGGCGATCGGCGTCGTCGCCTATCTCTTCAAACTGCTCGCTGGCGGGTGCATGCTGGCCGTGTTCGAGACATCGATCGCCAAGATGCGCGTATTCCGCGTTCCAGAACTGCTCGGCGCGGCGCTGATGCTCGGCTTCCTCGGCGTACTGCTTCTGTTCGTGTCGCGGAGTCTGTGATGGGGCGCCTTGCCTTTGATCTCGCCCATCTGCTGGCCGGCAGCCTCGTGCTTCTCAGCTTGCTGATGCTCTATCAGGACCGGATGTTCTCGCTCATCCGCATCTTCGCATTCCATGCGATCGTCCTGTCGATGTCGGTGGCGTGGCAAGCCTTTACACAAGGCGCCCCCCATCTCTACATCACAGCCGCGATCGCGCTGCTGTTCAAGGCGTTCATCATCCCGGTCAGCCTGCATCGCATCGTCGTGCGGCTCGAAGTCCATCGCGAGATCGAGGTCGTCGGCGGGGTCGGAATCACCATGCTCATCGGCATCGGGCTGATTGCGCTGTCGTTGGCGGTCATGCTGCCGGCGACCGCAAGCGCCGATCCGCTCGCGCGCGAAGATCTGGCGTTCGCGCTCTCGGTCGTTCTGCTCGGTCTTCTGATGATGGTCACGCGCCGTAACGCCGTGACTCAGATCATTGGCTTCATGTCGCTCGAAAACGGGCTGATCCTCGCGGCCGCCGGCGCCAAGGGCATGCCGCTGGTGGTCGAGATCAGCGTCGCGTTTTCCGTGCTGATCGCCTTCATCGTCATCGGTGTCTTCCTGTTCCGGATCCGCGAACGGTTCGATTCGGTCGACGTCGGCGTTCTCGAGTTCAGCCGGGGAGAGCGTCAATGATCATATCGCCGCATCAGGCGATCGCCGCCGTCCTCGAAATCCCTGCGGCGTCGGCGATTGGACTGTCCTTGCTGCCCGGCTATGTTTGGCCGGCCCGCATCAACGTTCTGTCCTGCGCGGCGACGTTTCTCTGCGCGACCACGCTGCTGTTCGGCGGCGGGCATATCGAGCATTATCTGTTCGTCGACGATCTGAATGTCGTTTTCATTGTCCTGTCGACCTTCGTCGGCCTCACCACCAGCGCCTATAGCGCGAGCTACCTGCGGCACGAGATCGAGGAAGGCAAGCTGAAGCCAGCTTACGTCCGTTTCTATCACGCCATGTATCAGGCGCTGATGTTTGCGATGAACCTTGCTCTGCTTTCCGACAACATCGGACTGATGTGGGTCGCGATCGAACTGGCGACGCTGACGACCGTGCTCATGGTCGGCGTCTACCGCACGAACGCGGCGCTGGAGGCGGCCTGGAAATATTTCATTCTCGGCAGCGTCGGCATCGCGCTCGCGCTGTTTGGCACCATTCTCGTCTATCTCTCGGCGCAGCCGGTTTTGGGCGAGGGGCCGAACGCCATGGTCTGGACCATCCTCGTCCAGCACGCTGTTCAATTCAGCCCCGGCTTGCTCAACGTCGCTTTCGTCTTCCTCATCCTCGGCTATGGCACCAAGGTCGGCCTCGCGCCGATGCACGCCTGGCTGCCGGACGCCCACGCCGAGGGCCCGACGCCCATTTCCGCAGTGCTGTCGGGGCTGCTGCTCAACGTGGCGCTATACGCCGTGCTGCGTTTCAAGATGCTGCTCGCCGCCAATGCGGGCGCGATCCGGCCGGGACCGCTGCTGGCGACGCTTGGACTCGTTTCGCTCCTGTTCGCCGGGTTCATGCTGTATCGCCGCAACGACATCAAACGGCTGTTCGCCTATTCCTCGATCGAGCACATGGGCATCGTCGCCTTCGCCTTCGGCATGGGCGGGCCGCTCGCCAATTTCGCCGGTCTGCTGCACATGACGATGCACAGCCTCACCAAATCGGCGATCTTTTTCGCCGTCGGCCATGTCGCTCAGGCGAGAGGAACGCAGAAGATTTCCGAAATCCGGGGACTCACGGCGTCACATCCGGTTCTTGGCTGGGGATTGATCGCGGGCGTCGTGGCGATCGCAGGTCTGCCGCCGTTCGGCGTATTCATGAGCGAATTCCTGATCGTCAGTTCGACCTTCGCGCGTGAGCCGCTGCTCGCCATCCCCCTTGTCGTCGGGCTTCTCGTCGCGTTCGGCGCCTTGATTCTGCGCGTCAGCAATTTAGCCTTCGGCGAGCCGGTTGGCCCGCAGCGGGCGGTCTCGGCGTCCATCGCGCCGCTCTACGCGCATCTTGCGCTGGTTCTCGTCGCCGGCGTCTACCTGCCCTCGCAGCTCGTCGCCTGGTTCCGGGCCGTCGCGGAAATGCTGGGCTGAGGGAGCGGATCGGATGGCCTCTCTTCGGGAAGCGATCGCCAGGGGCGCAAGGCTTGACGCGATGCGCCCCTTTCCGCGCATCGAGGTCGACGCATCGATCTGGCTGCGCGTCACGCGCGAGATCAGCAAGGGCGAGGGTGATCTCGTCGCCCTGTGGAGTGACGGCGCCGCGGCGCACATGATGGCGTGGCCGCATGGCGACGCTACGCCCTGTGTGCTTTCGATCGCCTGCCTGGAAGCGCGCTTTCCCTCGGTCGGCCATCTGCATCCGCCTGCCCAAAGGCTCGAGCGGGCGATCCACGACATTTACGGCCTGACGCCCAGCGGCGCCGCCGACGATCGTCCCTGGCTCGATCACGGCGTCTGGGGCGTGCTCCACCCCGGCGGCAACGCGCAGCCTGCTCCCGCGGACCCCGCGCCCTACCGGTTTCTCGCGGCGGAAGGCGAACCGCTGCATCAGATCGCGGTCGGTCCGATTCATGCCGGCATCATCGAGCCGGGCCATTTCCGGTTTTCAGCGAACGGCGAGACGGTCGTCCGCCTCGAACAGCGGTTCGGCTACGCCCACAAGGGCGTCGAAACGCTGATGCGCGGCGCGGACGTTGATCGCGCGCTCCGGCTGGCCGGCCGCGTCTCCGGCGACAGCACGGTCGCCTATGCATGGGCGGCCTCTGGCGCGCTGGAGGCGGCGCTGGACATCGTTCCGCCGCCGCGCGCGACCGCGCTGCGCGCCGTCATGGCGGAGATCGAACGCATCGCCAACCATCTCGGCGACATCGGCGCGGTCTGCAACGATGCCGCCTTCAGCCTGATGCTGGCGCATTGCGGCGTGTTGCGCGAGCGCGTGCTGCGCGCCGCGAAAGCGGCGTTCGGCCATCGCCTCATGATGGATTGCCTCGCGCCCGGCGGGCTCGCTCGGGATATGACGCCGGGTGGCGCGCGCGCGATCGAGGACGCGTTGCTGGCGATCGACGCCAGTCTGCCGGGGCTGCTGCGCGTTTACGATTCGACGGCCTCCCTGCAGGATCGAACGGTTGGAACCGGAAAGACGGACGCTGCGCTCGTGGCGCAGTTTGCGTGCGGCGGCTTCGTCGGGCGCGCGGCGGGCCGCGGGTTCGACGCGCGACGTGCGCTGCGCTATGCGCCCTACGGCGACCTCGATTTCGACGTGCCTGTCCGACAGGAAGGCGACGTCGACGCGCGTGTGCGCCTGCGGTTCGACGAGATCGGCCAGTCCATGGCGATCGTGCGCCGCCTGCTCGTGAAATTGCCCGCCGGACCCATCCGCGCCGAATGGCCCACAGATGCGGGCGCTTGCGAAGGCGTGGCCATGATCGAGGGGTTCCGGGGCGATATTGTCGCGTGCGTGCGCCTGGACGCCGCTGGACGCATCGCGCACTGCCACCTGCGCGATCCCTCGTGGTTTCAATGGCCGCTGCTGGAAGCTGCGATCGAGGGCAATATCGTCGCTGACTTTCCGCTCTGCAACAAGTCGTTCAACTGCGCCTATTCGGGCCACGATCTCTGAGAAGCGACGCCAGCCATGCGCAATCTGATCCTCCAGGGTATACTGCAATCGCCGCTGTCCGAGCCGCCGCCCCGGCCGGACGATTGCGAACTTGCGCAGCTCACGCATGCGTTCGAGGAGGCGTCACAACGCAGGCTCGGACGCTCGCTGTCCATTCGCGCGGTGGACGCCGGCTCGTGCAACGGTTGCGAACTCGAGATGCACGCGCTCGGCAACGCCTATTATGATCTCGAACGCTTCGGTCTGCGCTTCGTCGCCTCGCCGCGCCATGCCGACGTGCTGATGGTGACGGGGCCAGTCACGAAGAACATGCGTTTGGCGCTCGAACGCGCCCATACCGCCATGCCCTCGCCGAAATGGGTGATCGCCGTTGGCGATTGCGCATGTGATGGCGGCGTTTTCGCCGGCGGGTACGCCTGCGTCGGCGCGGTGTCGCACGTCGTTCCCGTCGACCTTCGACTTCCGGGCTGCCCGCCCGAACCGATCGTGCTGCTCAAGGGGTTGATCGCCTTGATCGAAGCGGACTGATCCCGATTTTGAATCAATTGCTCGTCCGGCCGCCTGGCCCGGATCGGCGGCGCCTGTAACGAAGCGGGCGCATGCGCCCGCTCGTCGCAGGGATGGATTGAAAATGTGCGCTCAGTCGTTGCGAGGCTTCGAGGCCGGTTCGCCATCGCCCTGGCGCCAGCCCGGGCCGTCCCCGCGCCCCCAGCGCATGCCATGCTCGCGCATCCACATGCCTGCACGGGCGAACATCCCGGGGTGGACGAGTTTCGGTAGACGTTCCTTCTGCTCCGCCGTCAACGTGGCATAGAGCGGCGCGGCGGCGTCAGCCACCTTCTTCAGGCCTTCGCCGCGCAATGTAGCGGCCTGCGCCATCCGCTGCATGCCTTCGATCGGATCCTTCGGCCGGCCCGCGGCTTCCGCCTTGTCGCGTATGGCGGACATGGCCTTGGCCATATCGCGCACCGCGCTTTCGACCGGCGGCCAGAGCTTTTCCTGATCCGCCGTCAGGTGGAGACCGGCATGCACGCCGGCGATGCGCGCATCCAGAAACGCGATGCGATCTTCTTTGGACATATGCGGGGCGTGGCGGCCCCATCCCATACCCATACCGCCGCCCATACCCATGCCGCCGCCCATGCGGTCGCACATATCATTGCCCGGTCCGGCGCCGTCGGACGTCTTGGGGCTGGCGTCGTTTGTGGTCTGCGGCGCGGGCGCGGCCGGCGTCTGGGCATTGGCGAAAGCGACGGCGCCGGCGAAACCAAGGGCTGCGACGGCGGCTATTGCGACAGTCTTGCGGGATTTCATGTGCCTCTCCTCAGGCAGGATGCATTGCGGGAAATAAGGCGCGCGCGGCGCAATGCAATCAACTTAAGGTTTGGCAATGTATCGCTGAAGCCGTGGAGGGCGTCGCGACGCGACCTGACCCCATGCTAGTCCGCGGTCTCGACTTCCTCGCCGCCATCGCGCATGTCTTCTGGACGCGGCATCGAGATGATGTTGTAGCCTGCGTCGATGTGATGCACCTCGCCCGTCACGCCGGCCGAGAGATCAGACAGGAAGTAGAGCGCCGAACCGCCGACGTTTTCGATGGTGACCGAAGTCCGCAACGGCGAGTGGGCGCGCTGGAATGAATACATGGCGCGCGCATCGGAGATGCCCGCGCCGGCAAGCGTGCGCACGGGCCCTGGCGACAGCGCGTTGACGCGGATGCCGAGCGGACCGAAGTCAGCGGCGAGATAGCGCATGGACGCTTCGAGCGCGGCCTTCGCCACTCCCATGACATTGTAGTTCGGCATCACGCGGGTCGAGCCGCCGTAGGTCAGCGTGATCATCGAGCCGCCTTCCGGCATCAGATCCGCAGCGCGCTTGGCGACCTCGGTGAAGGAGAAGCAGGAAATCACCATCGTGCGCGAAAAATTCTCGCGCGTGGTGTCGGCGTAACGCCCCTTCAGTTCGCGTTTGTCGGAAAAGCCGATGGCGTGGACGAGGAAGTCGATCGATCCCCAGCGCTCGGCAAGTCCAGCGAAGACGGCGTCGACGGACGCGATGTCCTCCACGTCGCAGGGCAGGACCAGATCGGACCCGAGCTGCGCGGCGAGCGGCGCAACCCGCTTGCCAAGCGCATCGCCCTGATAGGTGAAGGCGAGTTCCGCTCCGTGTTCAGAAAGCGTCTTCGCGATGCCCCAGGCGATGGAATGCGAATTGGCGACGCCCATGATCAGGCCGCGACGGCCCTGCATGAGGCTATGAGTGAGTTCCGCGTTCATGATCGCCCCCGGCTCACGCGTCCATGTGTTTGAATACGAGCGTCGCGTTGGCGCCGCCGAATCCAAACGAATTCGAGAGCACGGTTCCGAGTTTTGCGTTGTCCCGGCGCTGCCGCAGGATAGGCATGTCCGCGAAAGCCGGATCGAGTTCCTCGATATTCGCGCTTTCGCAGATGAAACCGTTCTTCAGCATCAGCAGCGAATAGATGGCCTCGTGCGCTCCCGTTGCGCCTTGCGAATGGCCGGTGAGGGATTTCGTCGCCGAGATCGGCGGACATTTGTCGCCGACGCCGAACACTTCGCGAAGCGCCTCGATTTCCTTCAGGTCGCCGACGGGCGTCGATGTCGCGTGCGGATTGATATAGTCGACCGGCGTCTTCACGTTGGCCAGCGCCATACGCATGCAGCGCGCCGCGCCTTCGCCGGAGGGCGCGACCATGTCGGCGCCGTCGGAACTGGCGCCATAGCCAATCAGTTCGGCGTAGATCTTCGCACCGCGCGCTTTGGCGTGTTCCAGCTCTTCGAGCACGAGGATGCCGGCGCCGCCCGAAATCACGAAACCGTCGCGGTTGACGTCGTAGGCGCGCGAGGCGACGGCGGGGCGATCATTATAGCCCGACGACATCGCGCCCATGGCGTCGAACAGGACGGACAGGGTCCAGTCCAGTTCCTCGCAGCCGCCTGCAAACGCCATATCCTGCTTGCCCCACTGGATCAGTTCGGCGGCGTTGCCGATACAATGGCTCGATGTCGCGCAGGCTGACGAGATCGAATAGCTGACGCCTTTGATCTTGAACCAGGTCGAGAGCGTCGCCGATGCTGTGGAGCACATGGCTTTCGGCACCACGAATGGGCCGACGCGCTTCGGACCCCGGCTGCGCGTCGTGTCGGCGGCTTCGACCAGCGCGCGCGTCGAGGGGCCGCCGGAGCCGACGATCAGCCCGGTGCGCTCGTTGGAAATCTCGTTCGCCTCAAGGCCGGCGTCGGCGATCGCCTGCTCCATCGCGACATGCGCCCATGCCGTGCCCCCGCCATGGAAGCGCATCGCGCGTCGGTCGACGATCTCTTCGGCCTTCACCGTCGGCGCGCCATGCACCTGCGAGCGAAAGCCCATTTTGGCGTAATCCTCGGCCCTGACGACTCCCGACCGCGCGTCGTGGAGGGACGCCGTCACTTCCTGTGTGTTGGCGCCGATCGAGGATACGATCCCCATGCCGCTGACGACGACACGTCTCATCAATTTTCCTCCGTAGAGCCGACCGATCAGGCGGTAGCCAGGTCGACCCTGGCCAATCCGACGCGAAGATCCTTTGCTTCGTAAATTCGCACGCCGTCCGCCTCGGCCCAGCCGTCGGCGATTCCGAGGACCAGCTTGCCGCGAAATACACGCTTGAAATCGACGCCGTAAACGACCTTTCGGACGCTCGGGACGACCTGCCCCGTGAACTTAACTTCGCCAACCCCGAGAGCAAGTCCGCGGCCCGGCAATCCGAGCCAGCCGAGGAAAAAGCCGCACATCTGCCATAGCGCGTCGAGGCCGAGACAGCCCGGCATGACCGGGTTTCCCT
This sequence comes from Pseudomonadota bacterium, assembly GCA_021781815.1. Taxonomy (GTDB): domain Bacteria; phylum Pseudomonadota; class Alphaproteobacteria; order Rhizobiales; family Beijerinckiaceae; genus JAJXWB01. Next base: position 189,084 of record JAJXWB010000004.1, read on the forward strand.
TGAAATGGCAGGGGAAGAACCAGAGGTCGGGCCGGATATCGAACTCCGCGCGCACGACGCCCTTGCCGTTGGGGCCGCCGGTTTCCGAAATTTCTGAAATCCGGTCGAACATCAGCATAGGCGGCAATGGAAGCTGCGCGTTGCCCGGCCCGAACATTTCGCCGCGCGCGCAGGCCAGCAGATCCTGATAGTTGAAACTGGAGCGCCGCTCGGCCATATGGTGTCGCTTCCCTCGGATTTTGACCGGCTTCCGCTGGTCTGAACGATTTGTCTGGCTTCTAACACAGCAAAGTTTCACTCGAAAGCGGTGTGTTGCATTGCGGCTGCCGGCCTGCGCCGCTTCCCGATCTCCATTTCCCGGCGGGTGCGACAAGCCGCTACGTCCGCGCTGGCCGACGGCAAACGACGGCGCGTGTTGATTTTTTACCTTCCGCCCGGATCGGCGTCGCGCTCCCGGCGGCGGACCTGGTCCCGCGCAGAATCTTATTCGATTTTCTCGTCGGGATAGGCGCCCCAGAGGTTCTGCTGCTCGATCCAGCCGTCGAATCCTTCGCCGGCGATCCGGCACCACGACCCATTGCAGGATTTGAGCGCGCCGATCACGCCGGATTGGAGCTTCGCGCGCACCGGCGCATCGGCGCTCGGGGTCGACCGCAGGTTGAACTCGTCGGCTTTGCGCCAGGGCGCGACCAACGCGGTCCGCCGTCCCGACAGGAGGGAGTGAAGCACCCATCCCTCCGCGCCCTCCGAATCGCGAATGCGCCGCCAGATGTCGAACTCGGCGGTGATCTCGACGGGTAGGCCGGCCCTCTCGAATATCCAGGTCGTGCGGTGATCCTTGGACGGTCCCTCATGCAGGTTGACGCGATCGGACTTGAGGCTGACGAAGCGGGGCAGAGGGAGGCCCGTGACCGGCCCGATCTGCTGTGCGGCGACGCATTCCCCCGACCCGCCGGCGACCGCCAGCGCAAGAGCGAGCGCCAGCGCGCGCAGGGCGCGCCTGACGCAGCCAGGCCATATCCATTGCGACATCGGCCTCATGCTTCAGTCTCCGAATTCCGCGGCGGCCATCGGCGTTCTTGTCTTTGTCCAGCCATCTGCTAGGAAGCGTCGAACCGCCGCTGCGCGCTCTCATGACGTTGTCGTCCAGCCGTCGTTAAGGAGCGGTGAATTGTGGCGCGGGCATGCCATGACCGGGAAGAATCGGATTCCTGGCTTGCCGAGGCGAGGGACGGATTCGGAATGGCGCAGAAAAAGCCGCTGGTTGTCGTGACGCGCAAGCTCCCGGACGTGGTGGAGACGCGCATGCGCGAACTGTTCGACGTACGCCTCAACCCGACCGACGCGCCGATGTCCCACGCCGAACTCGCCGACGCCTTGCGCACGGCCGACGTGCTGGTGCCGACCGTGACCGACCGGATAGATTCCGGGCTGGTCGCCCAGGCCGGCGACCGGATGAAGCTGATCGCCAACTTCGGCAACGGCGTCGACAATATCGACGTCACCTCGGCGCTGCGCCGCGGCATCACCGTCACCAATACGCCGGGCGTCCTGACGGACGACACCGCCGACATGACGATGGCGCTGATCCTCGCCGTCGCCCGCCGCATCGTCGAAGGCGCGCAGTCCATTCCCTCGGGCGCATGGGCCGGCTGGTCGCCGACCTGGATGCTCGGCCATCGCATCACCGGCAAGAAGCTTGGCATCGTCGGCATGGGCCGGATCGGTCAGGCGATCGCCCATCGCGCCCGTGCGTTCGGGCTGCAGGTGCATTATCACAATCGCCGCCGCGTCGCGCAGGCGATCGAGGACAAGCTTGAGGCGACCTATTGGGAGTCGCTCGACCAGATGCTGGCGCGCATGGACATCGTGACAGTCAATTGTCCGCACACGCCCGCGACCTACCACCTGCTCTCGGCGCGCCGTCTCAAATACCTGCGGCCGCAGGCGATTGTCGTCAATACGGCGCGCGGCGAGATCATCGACGAGAACGCGCTGATTCGCATGCTGGAGGCTGGCGACCTCGCCGGCGCCGGCCTCGATGTGTTCGAACACGAGCCTGCTGTCTCGCCCAAGCTTGTCAAGCTCGCCAAGGCCGGCAAGGTTACGTTGCTGCCGCACATGGGTTCGGCCACGCTCGAAGGCCGCATCGACATGGGCGAGAAGGTCATCGTCAACGTCAAGACCTTCATGGACGGTCACCGGCCGCCGGACCGCGTGCTGCCGAGCATGCTGTAGCGATGGTCTGCGCGTCGCCTAGATTCCGAGAATGTCCTTCACGAATGGACGCTTCGTCTCGGGAATGAAGGGGCTTCGCAGGTAGAGGCTGTAAGTATCGTCGGGTAGCACGAACCACGTCGCAAAACCATGCGAGACAGGGTTTCCCTTCTCGCCTTTGCCGCCGTTCCAACGTTGCGCGAGGACCGGCCGCCATTTGCTTTCATCACGCCAACGACCGATAGCCATCGACCATTGCTCGTCTTCGTGAAGGACGTCGATCAACTGCCAACTCGCGCGTGGCGACAAAGCGTCTCGCGGATTGAAACCCTCATTCGCGCCGCTCATCTCGACCTTTCTTCAGGATATGGCAACGCATATCATTTAGCATATCTAGCGCCAAGTGTCGTTGTACATGCTCGAGCGAATGGGTAAATTGACTAGTCAAATTGACTAGCCTAGAATAGTTGAATGAAAATCATTCAGGCCAGCGAAGCCAAAGCGAAATTTCTCAGCTTGCTCGATGATGTCGAGCGAGGTGAAACGATCGTCGTCACGCGGCGCGGCAAGCCGATTGCGCGCATCGAGCCGGAGCAGGACGACCGCCGCGCCCGAATGAAGGCGGCGCTCGATGCGGCGATAGCGATGCGAAAAGCATCGCCGACCGGAATCACGGTAGAAGAAGTTCTTGCCGATCTGCGTGAGGACCGCGATCGGTGATGCTCGTCGTCGATGCTTCCGTCATCGCTTATTTCGTGATGCCCGACGAAGGCGGTTTCGAAACTGACCCACTGTACCAGTTGCTTCAAGAATCGCTGACGATCGCTCCGGCGATCTACTGGTATGAGATCCGCAACATCGCGCTCAAGGGAGAGCGCCGCGGCAGGCTGGATCGCGCACGCGCGGATCAGGTGATGCGCACGATTGACGCATTTCCCATGAAACGCGTTGAACTTGCGGACGCCGGCCAAATCACGCAATTGGCGCGTCGCCACGCACTGAGTTTCTACGACGCGTCCTACCTTACGCTCGCTTTGAATGAGCGCGCGCATCTCGCGACGCTAGACGCGCGCCTCGCTGCCGCCGCCCGAGCCGAAGGCGTCTTTCTCGAGGCATGACAAAACCCGCCGAGGCGACCCGGCGGGTTTTCTTCTCCGCAGGAAAAAGCGGCGCTTACTCGCCGGCTTCGGCGGCCTTTTCCGTCGCCGGCTGCGCGTCGCGCTCGGCCTTTTCCTTGGCCTCGATGTCCTCGCCGGTCGCCTGATCGACGACGCGCATGGACAGGCGAACCTTGCCGCGGTCGTCGAAGCCGAGCAGCTTCACCTTCACCTTGTCGCCTTCCTTGACGACGTCGGTCGTCTTGGCGACGCGGCCCTTGGCAAGCTGCGAGATGTGGACGAGACCGTCCTTCGAGCCGAAGAAATTGACAAAGGCGCCGAAATCGACGGTCTTGACCACCGTTCCTTCGTAGATCTGGCCGATTTCCGGATCGGAGGCGATCGACTTGATCCAGTTGATGGCCGCCTTGATCGAATTGCCGTCCGACGACGCGATTTTCACCGTACCGTCGTCCTCGATGTTGATCTTGGCGCCGGTCTTCTCGACGATCTCGCGGATCACCTTGCCGCCCGTGCCGATCACTTCGCGAATCTTGTCGGTCGGGATCTTCATCGTCTCGATGCGCGGCGCGAATTCGCCGAGTTCGGCGCGAGCGCCGGTCAACGCCTTCGACATTTCGCCGAGAATATGCAGACGGCCGTCCTTGGCCTGGCCGAGGGCGACCTTCATGATCTCTTCGGTGATGCCGGCGATCTTGATGTCCATCTGCAGCGACGTCACGCCTTCCTGCGTGCCGGCCACCTTGAAGTCCATGTCGCCGAGATGATCCTCGTCGCCGAGAATGTCGGACAGCACCGCAAAGCGTTCGCCTTCGAGGATCAGGCCCATGGCGATGCCCGCCGTCGGCCGCTTCAGCGGCACGCCGGCGTCCATCAGCGCGAGCGACGAACCGCAGACGGTGGCCATCGACGAGGAGCCGTTCGATTCGGTGATCTCCGACACGAGACGGATCGTGTAGGGGAATTCAGCGGCGCTCGGCAGCATCGGACGGATCGCGCGCCAGGCGAGCTTGCCGTGGCCGATTTCGCGGCGCTTGGGCGAGCCCACGCGGCCGGTCTCGCCGACCGAATAGGGAGGAAAGTTGTAGTGGAGCAGGAACCGCTCCTTGTACGTGCCCTCCAGCGAGTCGACGTACTGCTCGTCCTCGCCCGTGCCGAGCGTGGCGACGACCAGCGCCTGCGTTTCGCCTCGCGTGAAAAGGGCGGAGCCGTGGGTGCGCGGCAGCACGCCGGCCTCGGCGATGATCGGGCGCACGGTCTTCACGTCGCGCCCGTCGATGCGCACGCCGGTGTCGAGAATGTTCCAGCGCACGACTTTCGCCTGCAGTTCCTTGAACGCCTCGCCGACGTGCTCCTTGGAGAACTTCGGGTCCTGGCCATCCGGCAGCAGGGCGGCGGTCACCTTCGCCTTGACGGCGTCGACGGCCTTGTAGCGATCCTGCTTGGCGGTGATCTTGTAGGCTTCGCGCAGTTCGGCTTCGGCGATGTCGGCCACCGCCTTTTCGACCGCCGCCCTGTCGGAGACGACGAGATCGCGCGGATCCCTGGCTGCGCGTTCGGCCAGGCGGATGATAGCGTCGATCACCGGCTGGAAGCCGCGATGGCCGGTCATGACGGCCGCCAGCATGGTGTCTTCCGACAGCTCCTTGGCTTCGGATTCGACCATCAGAACGGCGTCCTGCGTGCCGGCGACAACCAGATCGAGATCGGAGGTCTTCATCTCCTCGATCGTCGGGTTGAGCTTGAGCTCGCCGTTGATGTAGCCGACGCGCGCGCCGCCGACCGGCCCCATGAAGGGCAGGCCGGAAATCGTCAGGGCGGCGGAAACGGCGATGATCGCCAGAATATCCGGATCGTTCTCGAGGTCATGGCTGAGAACGGTGACGATCACCTGCGTCTCGTTGCGATAGCCGTCCGGGAACAGGGGGCGGATCGGGCGGTCGATCAGGCGCGAGATCAGCGTCTCGCGCTCGCTCGGGCGTCCCTCGCGCTTGAAATATCCGCCAGGAATGCGGCCGGCCGCGAAAGCCTTTTCCTGATAGTCGACGGTGAGGGGGAAGAAGTCCTGGCCGGGCTTGGCCGATTTGGCGCCCACGACGGTGGCGAGCACCGTCGTTTCGCCCCAGGACGCCATGACGGCGCCGTCGGCCTGACGGGCTACCTTGCCGGTTTCGAGCACGAGCTTGCGCCCGGCCCAGTCGAGTTCTTCGCGATGGATTTCAAACATGTCTGTCTCTCATGACGAAGCAACGCCAAGAGCCATGAGCAAGATTGCGAGACGTTGCCCGCGCCGGCCCGGGGGCGAGCGGTTTGCGGACAGCGTCCGGCGATCCTGCCATGGCGCAGAGCCTTGCGAGTGCGGCGCGGCGGCCCCATGCCGCCTGCCGATGCGAGGACCGCGAGCCCTCGGGCTCGCAATCCTTCCTGAGCGAGCCTGATGGGCTCGCGGTCGATACTCAGCGACGGATGCCGAGACGTTCGATCAGCTTCTTGTAACGCGCGTCGTCGTGTTTCTTCACGTAGTCGAGCAACTGACGACGCTGGGACACGAGCTTCAGCAGACCCCGACGCGAATGATTGTCCTTGACGTGCGACTTGAAGTGCTCGGTCAGGTTGGAGATGCGCTCCGTGAGGATCGCCACCTGCACTTCGGGGGAGCCGGTGTCTCCGGCTTTGGTCGCGTATTCCTGAATGAGCGCCTGCTTGCGCTCTGCCGTGATCGACATCGTGAACTCCTGTCAGTCTAGAGAAACGGCCCGGCCGGGATGTCGTCCAGCGGGGTCGGGTTCGCGTCGGTCTCGGCGCGAACGGGCCTTATACACGAATTGACCGCGGAGACCAGCCCCGCATAGGGCGGGGCAGGGGCAGGCCGCTCTCCCGATCCGCAGAGGGGGAAAGCCCTGCCAAAGGCTGGATGGGCGCGCCCTTCGGGCCTCGGCAAGCTTCAGTGTGGCTGGAAACGCAGGAATATGTTGCGCGCCCAAAAGGAAGACTGCGGAAGTAACGGCGCGCCGCCCCGTTTCATCGCGCCCGCGCCTGAAGCGGGCGTCCACGCCGCGACGAGACGGTCCGTGGGGCGCCTCGCGTCGTCACGTCTCCAGAAAACTCGCTCGCAGCGTCGGCTTGTGAACCTTTCCGGTCGCGTTGCGCGGCAGGGCGTCGATGAACATGACTCGCGACGGGCATTTGAAGCGCGCGAGCCGTTCGCGGCAATGCGCGATCACCTGCGCTTCGGTCAGCGTCTCACGCGGCTTCACGACGACGATCGCCAGCCCTGTCTCGCCCCACGTCTCATCGGGCGCGCCGATCACGGCCGCTTCGGCGATCTGCGGGATCTGGTAGAGCACGTCCTCGACCTCGGCCGGATAGACGTTTTCGCCGCCGGAAATGTACATGTCCTTGGTGCGGTCGACGATGTAGTAGAAGCCATCCTCGTCCTGCCGTGCGGCGTCGCCGGTGTGTAGCCAGCCGTCGGTGAACGAGGTCGCGTTGGCTTCGGGCCGGTTCCAGTAGCCGGGCGTGATGTTCGGCCCCTTGACCCACAGTTCCCCCATCTCGCCGGGCTGGACGGCATTGCCGTCCGCGTCGACGATCTTCACCTCTCCATGCAGGATCGGCCGCCCGGCGGACCCGGCCTTGCGCACGGCGTCATCGGCGTCCAGCACGAGCACGGCCGGGCTGGTTTCGGTCATGCCATATCCCTGCATCAGCGTGCAGCCGCGCGCCTGCCAGATTTTCAGCAGCGGAACGGGCATGGGCGCGCCGCCGACGCCGGCGATCCGCAGGCGCGAAAAATCCGTGTTCGCGAACGCCGGATGCTGGCACATGAACTGGTAGATCGACGGCACCCCGAAGAAATGCGTGAGTCCGATGGTCGTGTCGCCAATGATGCGCAGGGATTCGCCAGGATCGAAGGCGCGCATGATGAGAACGCAGCCGCCGGCGTGCAGCACGGGGTTCACGTAGCAATTGAGCCCGCCCGTGTGGAACAGCGGCAGCACGCACAATTGCACGGTCTTCTGCGAGATGAAGACGGGGATGCCGAGATTGATCGCATTGATGAAATTCATCAAATGCGTGATCGTCGCGCCTTTTGGCTTTCCGGTCGTGCCGGACGTGTACATGATGGTGCAGACCTCGCCGAGCGAGACGGTTTCGTGGCGTTCGAGGCGCGGGGAGGCGGCGATCGCGGCCTCGTAGGGCGCGCCGAACTGAAGAAGACGCCGCGTCCCGCATTTCTGCTGCAGATCGATCGCCATGCTTTCGAAATCTTGATCGTGCGCGAGCACGACCGGCGCGCAATCGCCAATGATGAAGGCGAGTTCGTGCACGGTGAGACGAATGTTCAGCGGCGTGAAGATCGCGCCGAGCCGGAAGCAGGCGAACTGGACTTCGAGGATATCGGTCGTGTTGGCCGCGAGCACGGCGACGCGCTCGCCGCGCGTTACGCCGAGCGAGGCCAGATGCGTCGCCAGCCGGTCGATACGGTCATCGAGCGCGGCATAGGTGAAGCGGCGCTGCGTCGCCAGATCGATCGCTGCGGTTCGGTCGCCGCGCGTTTCCGCATGGTGGGCGATCCAGTCGAAATAGGCGAAACTCATGTGTCCTCCATTCCGCAATGCGGAATTATCTGGTTCGCCGGATTTTCCATGACTGCCGCCGATTTGACCAGAGGGGCGCTGGTTCTGGTTTGCTAACGTGTTAATCTCCTGCCGCTTTGCGAAACAGGGGCGGATCGCGCCCTGCAAAGGGAGACAAATAATGGCGATGACGAAATATCCGGGCATGCGGGGAATGGTGCTCGGCGCGACACTGGCGGCGGCGCTCACGGGCGCGGCGCAGGCGCAGAAAAAATATGATCCCGGCGCGACCGACACTGAAATCAAGCTCGGTAATATCGAGGCCTACAGCGGTCCCGCCTCCGCCTATGGCGTGATAGGCACGACGGAAGGCGCCTATTTCAAGATGATCAACGATCAGGGCGGCATCAATGGCCGCAAGATCAATTTCATCTCCTATGACGACGGCTACAGTCCGCCCAAGACGGTGGAGCAGGCGCGCAAGCTCGTCGAGAGCGACGAGGTGCTGGCGCTGTTCAACCCGCTCGGCACGCCGACGAACATGTCGATCATCAAATACATGAACGCGAAGAAGGTGCCGCATCTGTTCATCGCGGCGGGTGGCACGATGTTCGGCAACCACAAACTCTATCCGTGGTCGATGGGCTGGCAGCCGAACTATCAGAGCGAAGGCCGCATCTACGCGAAATATGTGCTCGCAAATTATCCGAACGCCAAGATCGGAATCCTGTCCGCCAACGACGATTTCGGCAAGGATTCGCTCAAGGGCTTCAAGGACGGGCTCGGCGACAAGGCCAAAAGCCTGATCATCGCCGAGACGACCTATGAGAATGGCGAACCGACCGTCGATTCGCAGATCCTGAAGCTAAAGGCTTCCGGCGCTGACATGTTCGTGAATTTTTCGACTCCGAAATTCGCTGCGATGGCGATCAAGAAAGTCGCAGAAGTCGGCTGGAAGCCCGTTCAGATCCTGCATAGCGTATCGCTGTCGGTCGGCGCCGTGCTGAAGCCCGCAGGCTTCGAGAACGCCAGGGGCATTGTCACGGCCGGATACTCCAAGGATCCGGACGATCCGGCGTTCAAGGACGATTCCGGCGTCAGGAACTGGAACGCCTTCATGGACAAGTACATGCCGGGCGCGGACAAGCACAATTCGAACTACGTCTATGGCTACAGCGCCGCGCAGACGATGGTGGCGGTGCTGAAGAAATGCGGCGACAATCTCACCCGCGACAACGTGATGAAGCAGGCGGCCAGCCTCGACCTGCCGCTCGAAATGCTGCTGCCGGGCATCACGCTGACGACCGGGCCGACCGATTTCTTCCCGCTGAAGCAGATGCAGTTGATGAAATTCGACGGCGAGCGTTGGGAGCGATTTGGCCCGGTGCTGAAGGGCGAAGTCACGCTCGACTGAGCATGCGGGTAAAATAAGAGTGCGGAAAGCCGGCGCGAGCCGGCTTTCTTTTGGTTCAGACCGCCGTCCGCTGCCGCAGCGCCGCTGACAGAGTGCCTTCGTCGAGATAATCAAGTTCGCCGCCGACCGGCACGCCATGCGCGAGCCGCGTCACCTTGACGTCGAGGCCGGACAGCAGGTCGACGATGTAATGGGCCGTGGTCTGGCCGTCGACAGTGGCGTTGACGGCGAGGATCACTTCGCGCACGCCGTCGTCGCGCACGCGCGTGGGCAGGTGCGCGAGATTGAGATCCTTCGGCCCCACGCCGTCGAGCGGCGACAGGACGCCGCCGAGAATGTGGTAGCGCCCTCGTGTGGCGCCCGCGCGCTCCAGCGCCCACAGATCGGCGACCGTCTCGACCACGACGAGCGTCGAGCCATCGCGTCGCGAGTCGCGGCATAGGTTGCACGGATCGCTCGTGTCGATGTTCCCGCAGGTCGAACAGATCACGATCTTTGCACGCGCGACGGCGAGAGCGTCGGCGAGCGGGCCGAGCAGTTCCTCGCGTTTGCGGATCAAGTGCAGCGCCGCGCGGCGCGCCGAGCGCGGTCCGAGCCCCGGCAACCGCGCCAGCAACTGGATCAGGCGTTCGATCTCGGGGCCGGCGACGCGCTCGGCCATGTCAGAACGGCAGTTTCATGCCGGGCGGCAGCGGCAGGCCGGCAGTGACGGACTTCATCTTCTCCGCTGCGGCCTCCTCGCCCTTGCGGCGCGCGTCCTCATGGGCGGCGACGATCAGATCCTCGACGATTTCCCGCTCCTCCGGCTTGAACAGGTTGGGGTCGATCGACACGCTCTTCATCTCGCCCTTGGCGGTCATCGCGATCTTGACCATGCCGCCGCCGGACTGGCCCTCGACAATCACATTGCCGAGTTCGGCCTGCAGATCGGCCATTTTCGCCTGCATCGCCTGCGCCTGCTTCATCAGGCCCATAATGTCGCGCATATCAGTCTCCTGGTCTCAGTCGTCGCCCGCGTCATCGTCGTCGACGTAGATGATGTCCTCGGCGCTTTCCGGACTGCTCGGCGCGGCGAACGACTCGTGCGGGCTGCGCACGGAAATGATTTCGGCGCCTGGGAAGCGGTCGAGTACGGCGCGCACAAGCGGGTCGGCGGCGACGCCGCGCTGGCGCTCCCGCTCCTGTTCCCCGGCCCGTTCCGCGATGCTCGGATATCCTTCGCGGCTCGACAGCGCGACGATCCAGCGCTCGCCCGTCCATTCCTGCAGGCGGCGCATCAGCACCTGCGGCAGATGGGTGGAGCCGCCGGGCGCGAGCGAGAATTCAACCCGCCCCTGCTCGAAGCGCACGAGGCGCACGTCGCGCTCCAGCATGATCTTGAGCTGGATGTCGCGTTCGGCCGCCGCGCGCGCGATCACGTCTTCAAGTCGCGCGAAGGCCGCGCGCGCCGCCGTCTGTGGCGCCGCGACGGCCTGGGCGACCGCCGCCCGGCCGCCGTCGGCGGCAAAATTCGCGCGCGGCGCAGCGGACATGGCGGGCGCAGGCCGCCCGGGCGGACGCGCGGGGGCCGGGGCGCCGCCGCTCTCCGGCGCGCCGAATCCGAGCTTGCGCAGGGCCTCGTCCGGCGTCGGCAGGTCGGCGGCGTAGGCGAGGCGCACCAGCACCATGTCGGCCGCCGCCAGCGGTCGCGCGGACTCGCGCGCCTCGACGACGCCCTTCATCAGGATTTGCCAGGATCGGTTGAGCGCGGCCATGCCGAGAATGGCGGCGTATTCCCTCGCCGCCTTGGCCTCGTCCGGCGGCGCCGCGGAGAACGACGCGTCCGGCGCGATCTTTACGCGGGTGATGAGATGCACGAATTCGGCGACCTCGACCAGCACCTGCGCGGGATCGGCGCCTTCGTCGTATTGCTGCCGCAGGTTTTCGACGGCGCGCGCCAGATCGCCGCACATGACCGCGTCGAACAGCTCGATCACCTGCGCCTTGTCGGCGAGGCCGAGCATGGCGCGCACTTCGTCGGCCGGTATCGTGCGGCCGGCGCCGCCGTGCGCAATGGCCTGATCGAGCAGCGACAGCGAATCGCGCACGGAGCCTTCCGCCGCGCGTGCAACCAGCGCCAACGCCTCTGGCTCGATCGACACCTTTTCGGCAGCGCAGATCCGTTCCAGATGAGCGATCAGCACGGCCGGCTCGACACGCCTCAGATCGAACCGCAGGCAGCGCGAGCGAACAGTGACCGGCACCTTCTCTATCTCGGTCGTCGCGAACACGAACTTCACATGCTCCGGCGGCTCCTCCAGTGTCTTCAACAGGGCGTTGAACGCGGACTTCGAGAGCATGTGCACTTCGTCTATGATGTAGACCTTGGTGCGCGCGACCGCCGGCTTGTAGCGCGCGCCCTCTATGATCTCGCGCACGTCGTCGACGCCGGTGTGGGAGGCGGCGTCCATCTCGATCACATCGACGTGGCGCGAATCGATGATCGCCTGGCAGTGCTCGCCAAGTTCCGGCATGTGCACGGTTGGACGGTCTATCTCCGGGTGGCCGTCCTTAGACGGCAGGCGATAGTTGAGCGCGCGCGCCAGAATGCGCGCGGTCGTCGTCTTGCCCACGCCGCGCACGCCGGTGAGCATGTAGGCCTGATGCACGCGGCCAAGTTCAAAAGCGTTGGTGAGGATGCGGACCATCAGGTCCTGGCCGATCAGCTCATCGAAGCTCTTCGGACGGTATTTGCGCGCGAGAACGCGGTAGGCGGTGGAGGCTGACGCCTCCGGCGCTGGCGCGAGCGGCGCCGGAAAGAGGCCCTCTCCCGCATTCTCGTCATTCTGCGGGCTATCGTCCGTCATGTGTGCCGGATTGGCCTGGTTGGTGGCGCCGCCGCGGCCTGGCGCGCGGGCGCCGATCAGGCCGGAAGTGGGAGGCTGGACAGAGACCCGCCCGGTCTCGTTAGGGCTGCTTCCTTCCGGACCTGACCCGGTTGGCGAGTGGTGCGTCCACCGCCAACCTCCCGGCGCTTATTTGGACCATGCGAGCCGGCGGCGCAAGGGGGTGGAGAGCGCTCGTCCGCGCGGTCCGGCCTGGTCCGCCGCGCTCCTCAGAAGAAGGCCTGGATCCCGGTTATGGCGCGTCCCAGGATGAGGGCGTGGACGTCGTGGGCGCCCTCGTAGGTGTTGACCGTCTCGAGGTTCTGGGCGTGGCGCATGACGTGGTATTCGAC
>JAJXWB010000021.1 GCA_021781815.1 Pseudomonadota bacterium
GCGTAGGGGCCGCCCGAACCGACCTCAGGTGGCCGGCTTCATCTCGGAATGGTGGCCGGAATCAAATCGGAACGCCGGCCGGCATCAAATCGGAATCCCCGGCCGGAATGCGTCGGAATTCGCAGTCCACGAAACCGGCAGCAGGCCAGCGGTCGTCCGAGGGATGAAGCTCGTTTCCAACCCATCTCTGCCCCTGACGCCGAGATTTCGCGCAGTTTCGTTCTATCCGAACCAATCAGGATAAACCGACCGGAATCGCCGCGAAGACCATGCTACGGATAAAGGCCCCGCATGGCCCGTGCCTCGAGAATTCGTGTGCAGCCGACAATGAATGCGGCCGTTCGCAGCGAAACCTTCTTCTCCTGCGCGACGCTCCAGATCCCGGCGAAAGCATCGGTCATAATCCGCACGAGACGCTGGTTTATTTCGGCTTCGCTCCAGAAAAAACTCGAAAAGTCCTGCACCCATTCAAAGTAGCTTACCGTTACGCCGCCGGCGTTGGCGATCACGTCAGGAACGACCAAAACGCCCCTCTCGCCGAGGATGTCGTCAGCGGCCGGCGTGGTCGGGCCATTGGCGCCCTCGATGATCATGCGCGCCTTGATCGCGTTGGCATTGGCGACGGTGATCTGTCCTTCGAGGGCGGCCGGAACCAGAATGTCGCAGGGATAGGCCCAGAATTCGTCCGTTTCGAAGCCCCGCGCAGCAGGAAAGCCTGCTACTCCGCCGCATTCCGCGACATGGGCGAGCAGCGCGCGCACGTCGAGGCCGTCAGCCCTTTCAATTGCGCCGGTCTGATCCTGAACGGCGACAATCTTGGCGCCCGCATCGGCAAACAGCCTGGCGGTCGTTCCTCCGACGTTGCCAAACCCCTGCACGGCGACCCGCGCGCCATCGATCGGAAGTCCAATCCTGCTGGCTGCTTCGACCGCGACGGTGAAGACGCCGCGACCGGTCGCCTCGCGCCGCCCGAGCGAGCCACCGAGATTAACGGGCTTGCCGGTGACGACTCCGGTCGTGGCCTCACCGGTATTCATCGAATAGGTGTCCATCATCCAGGCCATGATCTGGTCGTTGGTGTTGACGTCCGGCGCGGGAATGTCTTTCGAGGGACCGATGATGATGCCGATCTCGCTGGTGTAACGGCGCGTCAGTCGTTCGAGTTCGCCCACCGACAACAGGCGGGGATCAACACGCACGCCTCCCTTTGCGCCGCCATAGGGCACGTTGATCGCCGCATTTTTGACGGACATCCATGCCGCAAGCGCCATTACCTCGGCCAGCGTCACATTTTGATGGAACCGAACGCCTCCCTTGCCGGGACCGCGGCTGGTGTTGTGCTGGATACGATAGCCTTCGAAATGGGCGATCCGTCCGTTATCCATATGGATGGGCACATCGACAATCAGCACGCGCTTCGGTCGCTTCAAAGTCTCGACCCAAGTTGCGAGCGAGCCAAGATAAGGTGTCACGCGGTCCACTTGTTCGAGGTATGTGTCCCATGGTCCGAGCCTCGCCGGATCAAGATAGGACGGAAGGCCGCTCGCGCTGCGGTCAGACGCCGTTCGGGCGCCCGACGCCAGGATCATCTCAATGTCCTTCATGTGCGATCTCCCGTTTGCGCCCGGAGCGGCGTCGAGACAAACATAGCTGGCGCGACAGGGCATTGGGACGTTTTGGGAACCGCCAGCGGTACACAATGTGGAGATCAGCCCCAAGTGGTAGTTGCGCCCGTTGGCGTCCCGCGCCTAACATTGCTGCATGGTCAGGCTTCTCCACTCTATCCGAAGGGCGCGCGCAGTTGACGCGGAGGCGATTGCGGCCGTGCATGATGCGGCCTGGCAGGAAGCCTATCGGGGCATCATTCCCGGGCGTGCGCTGGACGCTATGATAAATCGCCGGGGGCCGGCCTGGTGGCTCTCGGCTATTCGCAGCGGGTCGCGCCTGCTCGTCCTGGAATTCGATTCGCACATCGCCGGCTACGCGAGCCATGGCCGAAATCGTGTCGCAGCCATTCCTTATGCCGGTGAGATTTTCGAACTATATCTCGCGCCGGAGTATCAGGGCGTCGGGCTCGGGGAGCGTTTGTTTCAGGCTGCGCGCGACGACCTCGCCGCCAAGGGTTATTTGTCGACAATCGTCTGGGCCTTGTCGGATAACGAGAGGGCCATACGATTTTACAGGAGGATGGGCGGGGTCGAGGTCTGGCGTGCGACGGAGCAATTCGATAACGATACGCGCGATCGCGTCGCCTTCGGTTTCGCGGCGAATTGAGTCGGCCGAACTGGCCCGGTTTCACCTGAACGCAAAATTTACGGAGCGGCCCCAGTGCGCCTCGACGCTATTTCGATCGGAAGCAATCCCCCGCAGGAGGTCAACGTCGTCGTCGAAGTTCCGATCGGCGGCGAACCCATAAAATACGAGATGGACAAAGCCGCGGGCACGTTGGTTGTCGACCGGTTCCTGTACACGCCGATGCGGTATCCCGGAAATTACGGGTTTATCCCGCACACCCTGTCCGAGGATGGCGATCCTTGCGACGTGCTGGTCGCAAACACACGGCCGATCATACCTGGAGCGGTAATCGCCGTTCGACCTATCGGCGTGCTTCGCATGAAAGATGAGGCGGGCGGCGACGAGAAGATCGTTGCGGTTCCATCCAGCAAGCTGACCAAGCGTTATGACAAGATCCAAAGCTACACGGACATGCCCGCGATCAGTATCGAGCAAATCGAGCATTTTTTCAGCCACTACAAAGATCTTGAACCTGGGAAGTGGGTCGAATTCGCTGGCTGGGGAGACGCGGACGACGCCCGGCGTCTCATTGTCGAGGCGATCGAACGGGCGAGCGCGAAACAGGCAAAGACTATCTGATCTTCCGGCGGTGAAGCAGGAAGACCGCCTGCTCGCCAAACAGATTCCAGGCCCACCATGGCGCATTGACGCGCATTTTTGAGCCATTGCGATCGAGCGCGATCGCCCGGTCTATCGATGCGCCGATTTCGTCGACGAGCTGCACAAAGTCACGGATCGTGCACAGATGTATATTGGGCGTATCGTACCAGGAATAGGCGAGCGATTCCGTTCTGGGCATCCGACCGAGAAACATGAGTTGCGACCGCACCCGCCAATGTCCGAAATTGGGAAAGGACACGATTGCCCGGCGGCCAATCCGCAACATATGTTCAAGCACCTGCTTGGGATGACGGGTCGCTTGCAGGGTCTGAGACAGAATCACGTAATCGAAGGCGTCGTCGGGATAGTCGGCAAGATCTGTATCGGCGTCGCCTTGCACGACTGAAAGACCCTTGGCGACGCAGCCGTTGACGCCGGCCTGCGAAATTTCGATTCCGCGCCCGTCAACGCCCTGATCACGGGTCAGCATCTGGAGCAGGGCGCCATCGCCGCAACCGACGTCGAGAGCACGACCGCCGGGCTCGACCATATCCGCGACCAGCACAAGGTCGACGCGGTTCGCTTGTCCAGCGAAGCCGGGGATTGCTTTGTAGATCATCGGCTGTTTTCCGATTCGCCGCCCGACAACCCCCGCGCGCGCGCCGCCGATTCGAGAAAGCCCCGCGTGGTTGCCATGAAGTCAGGCTCGTCAAGTAGGAAAGCGTCGTGGCCCTTGTCCGTTTCGATCTCCACGAACGAGACTGGCAGGCTCGCAGCGTTCAGCGCGTGGACGATCGCGCGAGCGTCCGATGTCGGATAAAGCCAGTCCGAGGTGAAGGAAACCACGCAGAACCGCGTTTTCGCGCCCAGAAACGCACGCGCTAGCGAACCGTCGTAATCAGCGGCCAGGTCAAAATAATCGCAGGCGCGCGTGACGTAGAGATAAGAGTTCGCGTCAAAACGATCGACAAAGCTCGAGCCTTGGTAGCGGAGATAGTTTTCGATCTGGAAGTCGGCGTCGAAGGAAAAGGTCGGGGCATTGCGATCCTGCAGCTTCCGTCCGAATTTTCGCTGGAGCGCGCCTTCCGAAAGGTACGTAATGTGCGCCGCCATGCGCGCTACCGCGAGCCCTTTGACGGGCTGCCCCGCGCGGCCCGCGTAGCGTCCGCCATTCCAGTCGGGGTCCGCCATCACAGCCTGGCGCCCAACTTCATGGAACGCGATATTTTGCGCCGAGTGTTTCGAGGCTGTCGCAATCGGCAGCGCGGAGAACACTCTGTCCGGGTAGCTCGCGACCCATTGCAGAACCTGCATGCCGCCCATCGAGCCGCCAGCGACGCAAAACAGAGTTTCAATGCCGAGATGTTCGACCAGCATGGCTTGCGCGCGCACCATGTCCCGGATCGTTACCACCGGAAGGTCCAGCCCCCAGACTTTTCCTGTTTCCGGGTTCACGGAGGCCGGACCCGTCGATCCCATGCAGCCGCCAATGACGTTGGAGCAAATCACGAAATATCGATCGGTATCTATCGGCCGACCCGGCCCCACCATGGTCGACCACCATCCCGGCTTGCCGGTTACAGGATGTGCATTGGCGACGTGCTGGTCGCCGGTCAGCGCATGGCAGACGAGAACCGCATTTGAGCGGGTGGCATTCAGGGTTCCATAGGTTTGATACGCAATGCTGAAGGGTGAAATCGTCAGCCCGGCGTCCATGACGAGGGGCGTATCCGGCGGGAAATGGACGACGAGGCTGCTGGGGTTCTCCGCCTCTCTGAACGCTTCGTTGCTCACAGTGGCCTTATGGTTCTGTATTCCGAACATTTTGTGCGGAAAGAAGAACTTTTTTGGCGGCGAATGTCAAGCCCGGCCCCAGCTTTGCGGCTGTTCATCGGGTGTCACCTCGATTAAGACAAATCGGCTCTCACGGACCCGAACATGACCTCCACGCCAGACAAGAGCGCGGCGGCGAATCTCGCCGCTCTGCGCCAGAACATCGACCGGATCGACGAAACCATCCACCGTCTGCTGATGGAGCGCGGCGAGATTATAGGAAGTCTGATCGCGACCAAGGCGCGGCAGGGCGGCGGCTCCGCTTTCCGGCCAGGCCGGGAGGCCGACATGATGCGGCGACTCGTCGAGCGTCACGCCGGTTTGCTGCCTTTGGATACGGTCGAAAGCATCTGGCGGACCATCATCGGCACGTTCACCTACGTCCAGGCGAATTATTCAGTTCATGTCGATGTCTCCGCGGGCGATGCGGCCATGCGCGATTCGGCGCGATTTCACTTCGGCTTCACGCCTCCCTTCGCGCCTCATCATGGCCCGCAGGCAGTAATTGATGCAGTCGAACTGTCCGGGGGCGACCTGGGTCTTGTGCGCGCCGCCAGCGGCGTTGGCGACGGCGCCTGGTGGTCGCGCCTCACTGAATCGGCCGCGCCAAAAATCATCGCACGGCTCCCGTTCGTCGAACGACCCGACCATCCCGCGGGGATTCCGCTTTTTGTCATTTCAAAACCGTTGGCGGAGGCGGCTGCGGAGGACGTGCAATTGTTCGCGATCAAGATCGACCGCTGGAGCGATGCGTTGCCTGCGGCGGTGCGCGCGGCGGGCGGCTCGCTCGTCGGCAATGCAGCCAGCGAATATGGATTGTCGTTGCTGCTGTCCTTTCCCGGGCCCGCCGGCGCCGACCGCATTCGGAGCGCGCTGGGCGCCGCGTTCATCGAAAACGTGCGGCCAGATTTCGTCGGCAGCCATGCCGCGCCGTTTGATGCTTCGAGCAGAGCGCGACGGCATGGTTGAGATTTTGGGCCCGAAGCTTGAGACGCCAGTTGTCGAGCGGCTGACGATCATAGGATGCGGTCTTATCGGCTCGTCATTATTGAGGGTCGCGCGGCGCAAGAATCTGGCTTCCGTACTCGTCGCGGCCGATGCAGCGAAAGACGTCCGCGATCGAGTGACGGAACTCGGGCTTGCCGACGAGATCCATGCCGATTTGGCCGCGGCGGCGCGGGGCGCGGATCTCGTTGTCCTTTGCGTTCCGGTCGGCGCCAATTCCATGGTTGCGCAGGAGATTAGCGCCGCTCTGTCGCCTGGCGCGATCGTCAGCGACGTGGGCTCCGTCAAGGGCGCGGTCGTGAGTGCGATCGCACCGCACCTCCCCTCAGGAGTTCATCTTATCCCCGCGCATCCCGTGGCTGGCACGGAACAGTCTGGACCGGACGCCGGCTTTGCAACGCTGTTCCTCAATCGCTGGTGCATCCTGACGCCTCCAGCAGAGGTAGACGCAATCGCGCTGAAAAAGCTGTCCGATTTCTGGTCGGCTGCCGGAAGCAATGTCGAGATCATGTCTAGCCAACACCATGATCTCGTGCTTGCGATCACCAGCCATGTTCCGCATCTGATCGCCTACAATATCGTTGGCACCGCAGCCGATCTGGAAGAGGTGACCCAATCCGAGGTCATCAAGTTCTCAGCCGGCGGCTTTCGGGATTTCACCCGGATCGCGGCATCGGACCCGACAATGTGGCGCGACGTCTTTCTCAACAACAAGGAGGCGGTGCTCGAAATCCTCGGGCGCTTCACCGAAGATTTGAGCGCCCTTCAACGCATGATCCGCTGGGGCGATGGCGAGGGGCTGTTTTCCCTTTTCACGCGGACCCGTAACATCCGCCGCAGCATCATTGAAAGCGGTCAAGAAATCGCCGCGCCTGACTTCGGGCGGCATAAGGCCGACCCTCAATAGAGGGGAGGCAGCGCAATGATTTGCTTGAATGATCCCAGATCGAGTCGCCCGTTCTCGAATGAAATCGCAAGGCGGGCTTCGCCGGTTGATTTGTCCGGGTTGATCAACGAGCCGACGACCAGCGACGCCAGCGGCCCGCGAACGCCGAACCGACGCGCCAGATCCGCCAAGGGCGCGCCGGAATTCAACATGCGCAAATCGAACTTCCCATCGAGCCGGCGACCCTGATCGAGGCCTGCCGAGCCCTCGGCCTGCGCCGCGATCCTCCCCTTCACAAAAGACAGGTTGGCCGAAACGCGACCGCCGGCTTCCCGCCAGGAATCCATTCTGCTGGCGAGGGATCCGCCCGCCAATTTATTAATGTGCGTGACGGAGCCGATCGCGGCGAAAGTCGCTCTGTCCGCACCGCCGGCCGCAGAATCGAGGACCGGAGATTCAATGCCCGCCAGACTCGCTTCGAAATTGAGGGGCAAGTCGTCGGCGCCGGGTGTATGTCGCAGATTGATCAGCAACGCGGCGATTGTCGCAGTCGCATCGGCGGAATCAGCCGGCAAATGTATGGCCACGTCCGCACCAGCGATGGAAAAGCGGTCCAGTCGGTCGGGGAGGCCGCGCGCAGACAACTGGAGTTTGCTCCAGTTGACGCGCACTGGCGCGCCGTCGACCAGAATATCGGCGGGGTCGGAAAGGTCTATCGTCACGCGCTTGGGTGTATATAGCGGCGCACGAACGAGCGCCCTGCGCGCGCGCGCGACGACCGATTTTTCGCCAATCCGGGCCGTCACGACAAGTCCGTCGCAATCGAAATCGACCGAGAATGGATATCCGCCCGTCAACAACTTCGAGCAGGCCCAATCACGCCCCTCGCGCGTTTCGAACGCAAGACCGCCCCGGAGTTCGCCGATCGCCATGCGATGGGCCGCATACCAGTAGGCCGACCAGCCAAGGCTCAGAAATGCAATCGCGAACAAGGTGAGAAACGCCACGCTGCGTACGCGCCGCGTACCCGCGCTCGGGCGCGCAGCACGGTTCATCGTTGGAATAGGGCCCGTCCCGGTCATTGGTTGGCGAGCGCAGGGTTGGCGTCAATCGGGAACGCAAGCGTCGGGTCGCGATGCAATGCTTCGGCCACCAGCGCGGCCGTACCGTGTTCGATCGCGTCCTGCAGGACTGACGCGAAATCCTCCTTTGACAACCCGGGCCTGATGACGGGCAAGAACTCAATGATTGCGGTTCCCGGCTTCCGCAAGAAGCTGCGGCGGGGCCAGAAAAGCCCGGTGTTGAGCGCGACCGGCACGATTGGAGCGTTCAAAGTCGCATAGATATGTGAAACGCCGTGCTTGTAGCTGGGAGGGGCGCCGACCGGCCGCCGCGTTCCTTCCGGAAATATGACGATTGCACGCCCGTCCCGGAGGAACGCCTTGACGCCGCTCGTGACCTGCGCCAGCGCCGTCGATCCGGCGGAGCGATTGATTGCGATCTGTCGAACGGCCATCAGGTACCAGCCAAAGAGCGGAATCCAGTTCAGCTCCCTTTTGAAAACATATGCGAAATCCGGGAATTGCGTCACGAGAGCGAACGTCTCGAGACTTGATTGATGTTTCGCTGCGATGACGACGCCGCCGTTCGGGATCAGCTCGCGGCCGCGAAATTCTACGCGCGTCCCGCATACGACCCGAAGCAGCCAGAGAGATGAGTGCGCCCAAGCCCTGGCCAAGGCGGTCGCCGCCCGCCGTCCCATCAGCACCGAGGGCAGTCCGGCGATCATCAATGCTATGATATTCATATAAAACAAAACATTGAAGATCGTCGACCGGCTGACAATCGATGATTGACGGACCGCCCGTGCGATTCGAGAGGCAGCGTCTGCAGCTTCCGAGGGCGCGCTCGTCGATCGCATTGTCTCTTTCCACGTCATGTCTAGGTCAAGCGCCTCAGTCGCCTGAATACGATGATGCGGGACGTCTGGCCCGACAACCCGGCGCTGATTGCAGCGATAAGCGCAATAGCTGAATAACCCATCCAGCCGATAGAAAACGAGCCAAATAATGCCTCGAGCTGCTCGCCGCTGGGAGTCGCTGCTATCCACCTGCTGAGAGCGCCCGCCGCGAGGAAGAGCAATGCAGCGCCGGCTGCGCCCGCCACGCCGCCGCGCAGTCCAAGCCGGAGGAAGCGCCGCTGAAACTGGCTCGCAATAAATGCGTCGCTGGCGCCAACGAAGTGCAGCACCTCGATGATTTCGCGGTTGCCCGCCATGGCGCCATGCGTGGCGAAGGAAACGGCAAGGCCCAGGGCGGTGACGATCAGCGCGAGAAGCAGGATTGCGATCACGACCAGCACATTCGCCATGTTTGCAAGCCGTTCCGACCATAGTCGGTGGTCGTCAAGAATCGCGCCTGGCGTCGAGCGGGCAATCCGTTCCTTCAGATGCGCAAAATCAACGCGTGGCGAGGCATCAAGCTTGAGAACGATCATTCTCGGGACGGGTAATTCGTCCAGATTCACGTCCTGCCCGAGCCAGGGCTCCAGAAGCAGTTCCGACTCATGCTTCGACATCGGCCGAACGTCGGATATTCCGGGAGTTCCACGCACGGCGCGCGCGAGCGCGTCGACATCTGCGTCGATGTCACGACCGGGAACCGGTCTGACCTGAATAGTGGCCTCATGAGAGACGGTCGATCGCCAGTCCCGGCTGGTCTGACTGATCAGGACCGCGCCGCCCGCGGCGAGCGACGCGAGAAACGTCATGATGGCGACAACGGTTATCAGCGCCCGGCCCGCTATGCTCGCAGCGGGAACCAGCGGAGCCTCGGGCGCGCGATTGCGTCGCTCGACAGTCATGCCGACGGAGGTTTCAATCGCGTCATTCGACGACACGTGGGCTCCCGTCAATCGTATATGTGCAGTCTTCCGCCGCCGAGCACCAGCCTGCGCGCGCCGTCGAACTGATCCATCAATCCGAGATCGTGGGTCGCAACCAAGACGGAAGTCCCGGAGCGCTGCAGTTCGACGAACAGCCGGATGAGCCTGCGCGCCATGGTTGGATCGACATTGCCGGTCGGCTCGTCCGCCAGCAGCAATTCAGGTCGAACTATCAGCGCCCGCGCAATCGCGGCGCGCTGTTTCTCCCCGCCCGACAAGACCTCCGGGTAGGCGTGCAGGCGATCGCCGAGACCGACCCAGCGCAACAGTTCGACGACTTCTTCACGATAGCTGTTGACGGCCCTGTTCTGGACGCGCAATGGCAATGCGACGTTCTCGTAGGTCGTCAGATGATCGAGGAGCCGAAAATCCTGGAATACGACGCCGATCCGACGTCTTATGGACGTGATGGCGTCCTTGTCGAGACGCGAAGCATCGCTTCCGAAAAGTGAAATAAGGCCTCGTGTCGGCCGTAATGAAAGCAGCAGCAAACGCATCAAGGTCGTCTTCCCGGCGCCGGACGGGCCGGTCAGAAACTGGAACGATCCGGGGACGATCGAAAAAGTCAGATCCTGCAGAACCTCTGGCCCCATGCCATAGCGGAGTCCGACATTTTCGAAGCGAACCAAAGATCTACTCCGGCGTGGTCAAACAGGCGCTGCGGCCGGCGAATCGCCGAGCTTAACCCGCAATTAACTATAAGCCTGCGATCTATGAAACGGAAAGCCGGCCGTGCAGCGTCGGTTTCCGAGGAGCGGCAGCCCTTGCCCCGATCGACAGCAGCCCATTCTTCGTACGACTTCATGGAAGATATTCCAGCGTCCCGCCATTGGGAGAGGGCGAGCAGGTTCGCTGGCGGCGGAAGCGCTCTCGCGTCGCTGGCGCTACTCGGTCTTGCAATGTCCGCTATCGGATTGCGCGCCTCCATCGTCCGCATTGCGCCCAAAGCTGCCGTTCTCTTCGAAGCTGCGGGCTTGCCAGTCAATCTCGCCGGCCTCGAAATCGGGAGCGTCGTTGCGCGACTTCAGGGGGACGCGGACCATCGGCTGCTTCTCGTCGAGGGAGACGTCGCCAACTTTGGCGAGGATCATCGGATCATTCCGGCCATGCGGGTTTCCATCCGTTCCGCCGACAGACGTCAGGTTTACGTCTGGACAACGAAACCGACCCAACAGAAAATTGCGCCGGGAGAACGAGCGGCGTTCAGTGCGCGACTCGCTTCGCCGCCAGCGGACGCGGTCGATGTCGTCGTCGAATTCGATCGCCCGACCTACGCATCGCCCACGGCGACCCGCAACGACGCGCGCTTGGCTGGACGCAAGCGGCCTCAAGGTTCGAGCACGGAATCCCAGTAGAGATAGTCCATCCAGCTTTCATGCAGATAATTGGGCGGGAAGTAACGTCCGTTGCGGCGCAGGTCGTTGATGTCGGGCTGATAGGGCGCCTTGGCTGGCCACATGCGGGCCTCGTCGGGAAGGCGGTCGCTTTTCCGGAGGTTACAGCAAGAGCACGCTGCGACGACATTTTCCCAAGTGGTCAACCCGCCCTTGGACCTCGGAATGACATGGTCGAACGTAAGGTCTTCAGGTCGCCCGCAGTACTGGCAAATAAATCTATCACGAAGAAACACATTGAATCGCGTGAAGGCAGGGTATTTTGCAGGCCTTACGTAATTCTTGAGCGAGACGACGGATGGAAGCCGCATCTCGAAGCTCGGACTTCGAACGGTTCTGTCATAATGCGAAATTATATTTACTCGATCAAGAAAGACAGCTTTGATTGTGTCTTGCCAAGACCAAAGCGACAGCGGGTAGTAGCTCAAGGGGCGATAGTCCGCATTGAGCACCAGCGCCGGACAGGCCTCCGGCCTCACAATCGGTTGGAAGTGGACCGTCAACCGGAGCACCCCATCGTCTTCAATCCGGCGAATGCCGAATCTTGCGGCAGCCATAGTCTACAGGGCTGACGACCGAATTGTGAAGACTGATAAATTATCGCGTCGGAACAGGCGTTCCGCTTCGGTAGTCGTAAAAGCCGCGTTGCGTCTTTCGGCCCAGCCAGCCAGCCTCGACATATTTCACCAACAGCGGGCAGGGGCGATATTTTGAATCGGCCAAGCCCTCATGCAGAACCTGCATGACCGAAAGGCAGGTGTCCAGACCGATAAAATCGGCAAGCTGCAGCGGACCCATCGGATGGTTGGCGCCGAGCCGCATCGCGGTGTCGATCGCTTCAACCGAACCGACGCCTTCATAGAGCGTGTAAATGGCCTCATTAATCATCGGCAGCAAGATGCGATTGACGATGAAGGCCGGGAAGTCTTCGGAATTAGTGATTGTCTTGCCGAGACGTCCAATAAACTCACGCGCAGTCTCGAACGTCGCATCATCTGTGACAATGCCCCGGATGAGTTCGACGAGTTGCATGCGGGGCACCGGATTCATGAAATGAATGCCGATGAACCTTTCCGGCCTGTCCGTCGACGCTGCAAGGCGTGTGATCGAAATCGAGGACGTGTTGGTTGCAAGCAACGCGTCCTTGCGGAGGACCGGGGAAAGTTGCGCGAAGATCTTTCGCTTCAGATCCTCGTTTTCCGACGCTGCCTCGATGACGAGGCCGCAATCGGCGAAAGCCGCGAAATCAGTCGCGAGCCTGATCCTGACGACACGTTCCGATCTTTCCGCGGCGCTGATCTGGCCGCGTTCCTGCTGTCTCTCGAAGGCCGACTCAATTTCGGCCTTCGCCGCCTTCAGTCGTTCCTCGGATATGTCGTTCAGCACGACCGTGAAGCCGGAGGCCGCGCAAACCTGCGCTACACCCCTCCCCATCTGGCCGGCGCCGATGATGCCTACCTTCGCGATCTGCATGCCTGTTTGCCTGTCCGATTCAGCCCGAGCGCCGGGATCATAAACGGAAGCGATGTCGACGTCAGCGGCCGACTTTCTGCAATTCCTGGTCGAGTTCAGGCATGGCGGCGAAGAGATCAGCAACCAGGCCGTAGTCCGCGACCTGGAAGATAGGCGCTTCTTCATCCTTGTTGATGGCGACGATCACCTTGGAATCCTTCATGCCGGCCAGATGCTGGATGGCGCCGGAGATGCCGACGGCCATGTAGAGGTCCGGCGCGACGACCTTCCCGGTTTGACCGACCTGCCAGTCGTTCGGAGCATATCCGGCGTCGACCGCCGCGCGGGACGCGCCGACGGCGGCGCCGAGGCGATCCGCCACCGGTTCAATGAATTTCTTGAAATTGTCCGAACTCTGCAAGGCGCGACCACCGGAAACAATGATCTTCGCCGACGCGAGTTCGGGGCGATCGGACTTCGCGAGCGCCTCTGAGGCGAACGCCGAAAGACCCGGATCTGCAGCCGCAGCGATCCTTTCGACTGGCGCGGAGCCGCCCTGCGCGGCGGCCTTGAACGAGGCCGTTCGCACCGTGATCACCTTCTTCGGGTCGTGTGACTGCACCGTCTGAATCGCGTTGCCCGCATAGATCGGCCGCTCGAACGTGTCGGCCGAAACGACGGTCATGATCTCGGAAATCTGCATCACGTCGAGGAGTGCGGCGACGCGCGGCATGATATTCTTCGCGGAGGTGGTTGCCGGGGCGACGATTGCGGAATAATCGCCCGCGAGCCCGACAATCAGCGCCGCCGTCGGCTCAGCGAGCTGATGGCCATAGAGCGGGTCGTCGGCCAACAGCACCTTTTCGACGCCAGTCAGCTTCGCGGCCTCCGAAGCTGCGGCGCCGCCGTCCTGGCAAGCGACGAGAATATGCACTGGCGCGCCGAGCGCCGCCGCAGCCGTGAGGCCCTTGGCTGTTGCGTCGTTGAGCTTGCCGCCGTGAACCTCGGCGAGGAGAAGCGTCGACATCAGATGACTCCCACTTCGTTCTTGAGCTTGCTGACGAGTTCGGCGACCGAGGCGACCTTGACGCCCGCCTTGCGCGCGGCAGGCTCGGTCGTCTTGAGCACCGCAAGACGCGGTGCGGGGTCGACGCCGTAATCAGCAGCAGTCTTCTCGTCAATCGGCTTCTTCTTGGCCTTCATGATATTCGGCAGCGATGCGTAACGTGGTTCATTAAGTCGCAAGTCGACCGTCACCACGGCGGGCGCCTTGAGTGCAACCGTCTGGAGGCCGCCATCAACCTCGCGCGTCACGTTGACGCCGCCATCGACAAGTTCGACCTTCGACGCAAATGTCCCCTGGGGCCATCCGAGCAAGGCCGCAAGCATCTGGCCGGTTTGGTTGCAATCGTCGTCAATCGCCTGCTTGCCGAGGATGATCAGGCCGGGCTGTTCGGCCTCGGCTACGCCCTTCAGAATCTTGGCGACGGCGAGCGGCTCGACAATTCCGTCGACCTTGACGAGCACGCCGCGGTCCGCGCCCATCGCGAGACCGGTCCGGATCGTCTCGGAGGCCTGGGCCGGGCCGATCGACACAACGATCACTTCCGTGGCCTTGCCCGCTTCTCTCAGTCGAAGGGCTTCTTCGATCGCGATCTCGTCGAACGGATTCATCGACATCTTGACGTTGGCGAGATCGACGCCCGTCCCATCGGACTTGACGCGTATCTTGACATTGTAGTCGACGACCCGCTTCACGGGGACGAGAACCTTCATCACCAGCTCCATGAAAGTCTTGAAATTCGCTTGGCTTGGTACTCGCCGAGTCCAGTCGAGTCAACGCGCAAGCCGCATGTCGCTCGAGGCGTTCCGCAGTTCGAAATCACCTGTTCTGCCCGGGGGTCCAAAGCACATCATCCGCGCCGCGCCGGTTTGCCCAGCGGGACGCGACGAACAGCAGGTCCGACAATCGGTTGACGTAGCGCATCGCCGGCGCGTCGATCGTTTCATCGGGAATTGCGTTCAGGGCCACCATAAGGCGTTCGGCCCTGCGGCTGATCGCCCGGGCCAGGTGCAGTGCGGCGGCCGTTGGCGCGCCGCCAGGCAGGACAAAAGATCTCAGCGGCGACAGTTCGGCGTTGAGCAGATCGATCTCCTGTTCGAGGCGGTCCACCTGGCTTTGCTGAATACGCAAGGCGACGCCGGCTCGCGGCGCCCCGGCCGGCGTTGCGAGATCGGCGCCCAGATCGAAAAGATCGTTCTGGATGCGGGCAAGGATTGCGGCGAGTTCCGGCGCGCCGGAGCCGAGCGTTGCGCGTGCGACGCCGATCGCGGCGTTGGTCTCGTCGATTGTCCCGTAAGCTTCTACGCGCAAGTCGCATTTCAAGCGTCGCTCACCGCTTGCAAGCGCAGTCGTCCCGTCATCGCCGGTGCGTGTATATATGCGGTTGAGACGGACCATCGAATATTCTCAGCTCCTGAACCAGAGCGCCCCCAAAATGATCACGATCGCCGCGAATTGCAGCGCCACGCGCCAACGCATGAGCGTCTGCGAAGTACTGCCCGCCCCCCCGCGCAGCATATTCGCCAGGCCGAACACAAGGGCAAGCGCGACCGCAGCGAGCGCCATCGAAATCAAAAGACTTGCGCCCATTTCCTTGACCCCAGCCTGTAGGTGATCAGGTACCGCAGCCCTCTTCCCGGAACAAGTTCCGCATCAATATCGCCTGATCAGGCGATCAAGATAGTCGAGTTCCTCCTGCGGTCGGGTCATGTCGCCCAGACGCCGCCGCAGTTCCTCAAGAACACGCTGCGCGCGCAAGGCGGGACTGGCGCCGAGCGGGTCGTATCTGGCGTGAGCGTTGGCGCGCGGGTTGCGTCCGGCAGGGCGCCCGAGCGGGTCGGATTCGCCCGCGCCGTTCTCGCCGGGCTCATCGTTTCGCTGGTCTGCCTCCGACTCGTCGAAAGACTGGCCGTCGTTCTGCATTTGGCGCGCAAGCCGCTCTGCGCCTTTCCTCAGGGCGTCGAGGGCGCGGCCCTGTGCGTCAACAGCCCGGTCGCGGTCGCCGCCCGCTCCCAGTTCGCCATCCGCTTCTTTCATCGCCTCTTCGGCGTTCTTCAGGTCGCGCGAACCGCCAACCCCGAATCGTCCGAGCCGCTTCTCGATTTCGTTGAGCCGGTTGCGCAAGAGAGACTGACGATCGCGGAGATTTGGTCCCTGATCGCCTCCAGCGGCGCCGCGGCGCTCCTTCGATCGACGTCCGTCGCGGTATGTGTCGTCCCGCAATTGCTGCTGGTCGCGCATCAAGCCGTCCATGGCGCCGAGCGCTCGGCTCATTTCCTGACCGGCCTGGCCGGCCGGATTGCGCTGCTGCGCCGTGCGGAGGTTTTCCAGCATGTTCTGCAATCGATCGAGCAGATCCCGGGCGCTGGCCGTATCGCCTGACCGCGCCATGTTCTCGAGTTGATCGAGCATTTTGCGGAGATCGTCAGGCGTGACGGTGCGAGAGTTGGCGTCCGGAGAGCGCTGCGCCTGTTCTCGGCCGTCGGGTTGACGCCCGAGCATTTCGGTTAGGAATTTCTCCATGGCGGAACGAAGCGCATCGGTCAGTTGGCGGATTTCCTCCTCTGGCGCGTTGTGCCGCAAGGCGTCGCGCAAATTCTGTTCCGCGGCGCGCATCTCGCGTTCTGCGTCCGATTGTCCGCCGTCCTCGATTTGGAGGGCCATTGACCAAAGCAATTCCGCGACATTGCGCAGGTCGTCGTCCGAACGCGCATGCTCCAGTCGGTTGGATGCTGCGTTGAGACCGAGATAGACGGAGGCGCCTGTCGCGAACTCGTCAGGTTCGAGCATTAGAGCCCGCAACGCTGCATCGACGCGAGCGCGCGCCTCCGGGCGCAGCACGAGATTCCGCCGCTGCTCGACCAGGGCGCGCGCCAGCGGTCTGGTGAAATTGCGCTGCGGCAGATAGATCGATATTGGCGCAGACGAAGCTTCATTGCCGCCCTCGTCGTGAGCGTGAAGCGTAAGGGATACGCGGGCGCCGGCCCAGGGACTGCCGGATATGTCAGCGGTCGTTCGCGCCTCGCCGAGACCCTTGGCGTTCGGCGGAAGCGTGAGTGCGACCCGCGGGGCTTCCACCAGTGGATGGCTGGAGGCCGAACGCCCCTCGATTTCGGGCGCCGCAAACCGCGCTTCGGCTTCAACTACGCCATAATCGTCTTCCGTCCGGTAAAAAAACGTCAGCGAACCGCGGAGGTTGGATTTTGGCTGCTCGAGCAATTCGATCTTTGGCGGCAGGTCCGGCAGAGCGACGATTTCATACGTCGTGCCGCCAAGCGTCAGCCGTCCCGTTCCCTTGAGGACAAACCGCCTTTCCCGATCCGCCGTTTTACTTTTCTCGTCCGGAGTCCCGGTCGGCGCTTGAGGCGCGATGCCCCCATCGGCGCTCGCTTCAAGGGCGGAGGCGGCGGATGCGCGCGCCATCACGAGCGAACCGACCGGCGCGGCGAAATGGCGTATCGCTCCAGGCGACGGGCCGCGGCTTTCGTCCGTCATGACGATCGGCGGTTTTCCGGTATAGGCGGGCGGATCTATCCAGGCGTCGAGGCGCGTGGCGGTCGACAGAGCGGGCACGCCATCCCAGACAAAGGCCGACTTGAGACGCACCATGCGGTCCGGGCCAGCAGCGACCCCCGCAACGAAGGCCAGCAGGACCGCTCCAACGCGCAACGCATGACGATCCTGGTCGAGCGCCCGGGGCGACGGGGCTGCGACGCGCACTTGCGTGAGCTGCGCCGCCATCCTGGCCTGATGGAGCCGCCAGAGCGCGGCGGTCGTGGGGTCGGCGCTGGCGTTCGCCGGCTCGTCGACGAACGCCGAGGCAGCGCCGTGCGGGTCGCTTGATCCCCGATCGATCCGCGCCAGGGCGTCGCGTCGCGAGAGTTGCGTATGCAGCGCCCCGCGGATCACGATCGCAACCGCTGCGGCAGCGAACAGGATCACTCCCACGGGCCGGGCAAACGTCGGAATATTTGTCCAGAAGCCGGCCCAGGACACTGCGAGAAACAAGGCCGCGATACCTGCGACACCCGACGCCACGCGCCAGAACGCTTCCCACGCGAGCGCCGCTCGCGACAGCGCGACGAGACGACCAAGGTTCGATGCGGCGGGCATCGCGGCGGCCACCACTCCAGCGGAAAAGACGGGCGAAATTCCGGTCACAGCTTACGCCGACGACGGTACTTTGCGCCAGCGCGAGACTTTACGCCAACCAGGCTGGAATTGTGTCGAGGCCGATCAGTTCGTCATAGCTCAGACGCGGCCGGACCACGGCGAAGTCCGCGCCTTTGACCAGAACTTCCGGCACGAGTAGCCTTGTATTATAAGTCCCGGCCTGAACGGCCCCGTAGGCGCCCGCTGACATGACCGCCAGATAGTCGCCGGGCTCCGGCAGGGGCATTTCGCGGTCGAGCGCCAAATAGTCGCCTGTTTCACAGACCGGGCCGACGACATCCACCCTTCTGCGCGCTCGCATCGCGTCAAACCGGAGCGGGGCAATTTCATGATAGGCGTCGTAGAGCGTCGGCCGGATCAGGTCGTTCATCGCGGCGTCGACGACGACGAATGTCTTGCTGTCGCCGCGCTTCACGTAAATGACGCGCGTCACGAGGATGCCGGCGTTGCCGACGATCAGGCGGCCAGGCTCGAACATAAGCCTGCAGCCGAGGTTCCCCATGCGGTGGCGCACGACCGCCGCATAGCGCTCCGGATGATAGGAATCCGGATCGTCGCCGGCATGATAAGGTATGCCCAGTCCTCCCCCGAGATCGACATGATCGATCGCAAAACCGTCCGATCGAAGGTCGCGGACGAGATCGGCCAGCAGCGCGAAGGCATTGTCGAAGGGCCCCAGATCGGTGATCTGCGAGCCGATGTGCATGTCGACCCCCGACACCTCGATTCCCGGCAGATCGCGAGCCCACGCGTAAATGCGGCGCGCGCCGGAAATTGGCACGCCGAACTTGTTTTCTGCTTTGCCGGTGGAGATCTTGGCGTGCGTTCGCGCGTCCACGTCCGGGTTGACCCGAAGGGCGATTCGCGCGGTCGTTCCGAGTTCGCTGGCGATCCCGGAGAGCGCCAAAAGTTCAGGTTCAGACTCGACGTTGAAGCAGAATATGCCTTCTTCGAGCGCAAGCCGGATCTCGCGCCCGGTTTTGCCGACGCCGGAAAAAGTGATCCGATCGGCCGGGACGTCAGCTGCGCGCGCGCGCCGCAATTCGCCTTCCGAAACGATGTCCATGCCGGCGCCCAGACGCGCCAGCGTCCGAATCACCGCCTGATTGGAATTGGCCTTCATCGCGTAGCAGACGGTCGCGTCCAGGCCATTGAAGGACTGCTTGAAGACGTCGTAGTGACGCTCAATCGTCGCGGTCGAATAGCAATAGAACGGCGTACCGACTTGCGCGGCCACAGCCTGCAAATCGACGTCCTCAGCGAAGAGCCCGCCAGCGCGGTAATCAAAATGGCGCATGGCGCGTCAGAGCAATGGATCGAGTACGAACGGGGCGGACCTTTGCGGTTTCTTTTCGGGCGTCGCCTGTCCGCCGCCCGGCGCATCGGCGACATTCGAAGTATTCCGGAACAATCCACCGGGCGCATCGGGTTCGGGGCGAACGACGCTTGTCTGCGCGGCGGGCTTGGGCGGCGGCGGCGCGACGCCAGGCGGCGGCTCGAGCGGACCGCGACGGCCACAGCTCGCCAGAGCAAGCGCCAAAAGGAGCGATGTCGCTAGGCCGATGCGGGTCAGCACTTTGAGGTCCCGGTTTGAATTCGCGCTTGGCCTATCACAAGTCGCCCGAGCGCGCCAAGGATGCGCTGGTCAGGCGGGCAGTTCGCCGGAAAGCAGATCCAGCCATTTCGCGGCCTGGGCGCTGACATTCGCCGGCGCCGTTCCGCCGAAGCTGGCGCGGCTCGAAACCGACTTTTCGACGCCGAGGACGTCGAGAACGTCAACTTCGAAACGGGGCTCAATCGAGCGGAGCTCGTCGAGCGTCAGCTGGTCCAGGCCGACGCCACGCGAGGACGCCAGGGCCACCACCCGGCCGGTGACGTGGTGCGCCTGGCGGAATGGCATACCGAGACGGCGCACCAGCCAGTCCGCAATATCGGTCGCGGTCGAAAAACCGATTCCGGCCGCCGCACGCATCGCGTCGACGTCTGGCTGCATGTCGCGCACCATGCCGGTCACGGCCGCAAGGCACAGGGACAATGTCTGAACGGCGTCGAAGACGCCTTCCTTGTCCTCCTGCATGTCTTTCGAATAGGCGAGCGGAAGGCCTTTCATGACAACGAGGAGGCCGGAAAGAGCGCCGATCATACGCCCGGTCTTGCCGCGAACGAGTTCGGCCGCGTCAGGATTGCGTTTCTGCGGCATGATCGACGAGCCGGTCGAGAATTTGTCGCTCAACTTCAGGAACCCGAAGAACGGCCCGGTCCAGAGCACTACCTCTTCTGCGAAGCGCGAGAGATGGGTTGCGCAGATCGCGATAGCCGAAAGCGTCTCGAGCGCGAAATCGCGGTCCGAAACGCTGTCGAGCGAATTGGCGGTTGGTCGGTCGAACCCGAGCGCCCGCGCGGTCATTTCCCGATTGATCGGAAAGGACGTGCCGGCGAGAGCGGCCGCTCCGAGCGGGCATTCGTTCATCCGACGACGCGCATCGCGCAAGCGGCCCCGATCCCTGCCGAGCATTTCCACGAACGCCAGCAGATGATGGCCGAAGGTCACGGGCTGTGCGGGTTGCAGGTGCGTGAATCCTGGCATGACGGTGGCTGCATGCGAGGCGGCGGTTTCAGCGAGCGCTTGTTGCAAGGCCCGCAGTTGGCCATCGAGCGCGTCGACGGCGTCGCGCACCCAAAGGCGGAAATCCACCGCGACCTGATCGTTGCGGGACCGGGCGGTATGCAGACGACCGGCCGCCGGCCCGACGATCTCGGTGAGGCGCGATTCGACATTCATGTGAATGTCTTCGAGCGCGCGCGAAAATTCGAACTTGCCGCTCTCGATTTCGCCAAGAACCTGATCTAGACCAGCGCCAATGGCGGCGGCGTCCTCCTTCGTCACGATTCCGGCTTCAGAAAGCATGGCGACATGCGCTCTGGACGCAGCTATGTCCTGCCGGAACATGACCTGGTCGAATTCGATCGAGGCGTTGATCTCCTCCATGATCTCGTCCGGCGCGGATTCGAAGCGTCCGCCCCACATCTTGTTGCTCATGTCTTATCCCCGGACCCGCGAACGATGACTGAAACTGCCCCGCGCCTCACGCAACGACGCGCAATCCAAGCCGTCGTCGGGCTGGCGGCGGCCATCGCCCTAGCGGCCGTCCTATACGGGAAAAAGGACGACAGCGGCAAGGAAGTCGCTGGGGAATGCGCAGCGAGCACCGCGTCGCTCTCTCGCATCGCCCCGCTCGAAAGAGGCGAGGTGGCGGCGGCGCTGTCGTCGAAGCGGGCCGAGCCGATGCCGGCCCTTGATTTCCAGGGTCGCGACGGCGCGCCGACATCGCTTGCGGCGTTTCGCGGGCGCGTCGTTCTGCTCAATCTCTGGGCGACGTGGTGCGTTCCCTGCCGCGAGGAAATGCCGACGCTCGACAAGTTGCAGGAGACGCTGGGCGGTCCCGATTTCGAGGTGGTCGCGATCAACATCGATACGAAGCGCCTTGAGCGCGTGCCGGATTTCCTGCGCGAAGCGAACATTTCCAAGCTTGCATTTTATTCCGACCCCACGGCCGATGCCTTTTTGCGCCTGAAAACGTCAGGAAAAGTTCTGGGACTGCCAACGACCTATCTTATCGGGCGAGACGGTTGCGCAATTGCGACGATGGCAGGTCCGGCGAACTGGGCGTCGACGGACGCCCAGGCGCTTGTCAAAGCGGCATTCTGACGGCATTCACGATAATCAAAGTTAAAAATTGTCTAAACCTCAGCCACATGGGATTAATGCCACTGTAGTCATCTTTCATTAACTATTTCGCTTGTTCGGGAGCGTACGATGCGTAGATTAATTCTGGCGCTCGTCTTCATTGTCAGCGCCGTGGCGTGGGCGCCGGCGCAGGCCGCGGGTTTCCTTCAGGATCTTTTCAGTGGGTTCAGTCGCCCTTCGCCGGTGGTGTATCGATACGCACCGGAACAGCGGCACATGCGGTTCGTCTACGATGAGGCGCTGCGCGTGTCGCGACGCCCACATGCGGCCAGAAAGTCGGCGCAAATTCGGAAGGCCGCACAGGTTCACTCGGAACAACGGAGAATCTCCTTCAGCGCCAGGAAACAACGCCTGCATGTCGTCCGGCGCCGGGTGCTGAAAGCGGCCGCGGCTATAAAATCCGCTGCGGCGGAACCGGCAGCGCCCTGCTGCGAGATCGGGCCGGAGATGACGGGCATCGACCGCGACGTCACGTTGCGGGTCGGAGACGCCTATATGACGCCGGAGGGTCTGCGCATTTATCGCGGGCGTGGCGCGGCGGCGCGCGAAGGCGCCGCGTTTGTCGACTATCGCCGATCCGGGCTAAGGCAGAGGCTGAAGGCGCGCCTTGCCGCGCTGGAACGCAGTCGAACCGACGGCGCTCCGGAGTTGACGCAGGGTTTTTCGCCTCATCTGGCCGCTGTCGCGCATTTCACACGCGACGGCGCCACCGGGCGAACCTCGTTTGATCCGTCGGGCCGTGTGATCAGGGTCGTCGGACCATGACCGCGGCGTCGGGAAGCGTCAACCGCGCGCCGGCTGCGCGGCGGGAACGCCAGCCTTGCCGAGCTGATCGGTCAGCTCGCCCGATTGAAACATCTCCCGAACGATATCGCATCCTCCGACGAACTCGCCCTTCACGTAGAGCTGCGGGATCGTGGGCCAATTGGAGAATGACTTGATGCCTTCGCGCAGTTCGCCATCCGCAAGGACATTCACACCCTTGAAGGGCACGCCGAGATGGTTGAGAATCTGAACGACCTGTCCCGAAAAGCCGCATTGCGGCGCCTGCGGGGTGCCCTTCATGAAGAGGACCACTGCGTTCTCGTTGATGACGTTCTGAATCTGATCGTGAATGCTGGCCATGGCCGATCCTTTCATCGCGGAGTTCAAGGTTCCGCGGGCATGAGAATTATAGATCATATCGCCCGATCTCCAATAGCCTCCAGAGATCGAAAATGGCGAGTTCGACCTCACTCGGGTGGAAGCGTCGTCAATGCAAGCGCATGCAATGCGCCGCCCATCTGCCCCTTGAGCGCGCTGTAGACGAGCTGGTGCTGCTGGACGCGAGACTTGCCGCGGAAGACCTCGGAGACGACAGTCGCCGCGTAGTGGTCTCCATCCCCTGCGAGATCTTGGATCTCGACTTTCGCGTCGGGCAAGGCCGACTTGATAAGACGTTCGATTTCGGCGGATTCCATCGCCATGGCTGACCTCACTGATTGGCGAATCCGTCAGGCGTCCCACCCGCCATATAGGAGGGGAGCGCTGTCTCGTACGCCGTGCGCAATATGCTCACCAATATGGGCTGCTCGCCAGGAAGTCGCAATGAGTCGCCGCCGGTCATCCCCAGCCGACGCGCCGGGACTCCCGCGTCCGCGGCTTGCTTGAGGATCGCGTCGGCGCTGTCAGCGGCGCAGGTCACGAGATAGCGGGCCTGATCCTCGCCAAACAGGACGGCGTGAGCGGGCCCCTCCGGCAGCGCCGCGATTTCCGCGCCGAGTCCGCTTGCGATCGCCATTTCCGCAAGAGCCACGCCGAGCCCTCCTTCCGACAGGTCGTGAACCGCCGACGCGCGCCGGTCGACGACGAGCGATCTGACAAAGTCGCCATTGCGGCGCTCGACCGCAAGATTGACCGGCGGGGGAGCGCCTTCCTCGCGTCCGCAGATCAGGGCAAGCCATGCGGATTGGCCGAGCCAGCCTTCGGTCTCGCCGATCAGCAGGATAGCCTCGCCCGCCATCCTGAAGCCGGCGCCGCAGGCGGTTTTGACATCGTCCACGACACCGACGCCGCCGATCGCCGGCGTCGGCAGGATCCCGGCGCCCTGCGTTTCATTGTAGAGCGATACGTTGCCGGACACGATCGGGAAGTCGAGCGCCCGGCAGGCTTCGCCGACGCCTTCAAGGCACCCGACGAACTGTCCCATGGATTCGGGTCGTTCGGGATTGCCGAAATTCAGATTGTCGGTCACAGCCAGCGGCCTGCCGCCGACGGCTGTGATGTTGCGCCAGGCCTCGGCAACCGCCTGCTTTCCACCTTCAACAGGATCCGCTGCGCAATATCGGGCGTTCACGTCGGTCGTCAGGGCCAGTCCTTTGGGCCCGTCTTCGATCCGCACCACCGCGGCGTCGCCACCCGGCGCGATGATCGTATTGCCGAGAATCAGGTGGTCGTATTGTTCCCAGACCCAGCGTTTCGAGCAGATGTCCGGGCTGCCGAGCAGGCGAAGCAGCGCCTCGTCATTGGAAACCGGGGCGGGCGTGGCGACGGGGTCGATCTTCGGTCGTTTCGGCGTAGTGAGATGAGGCCGATCGTAGAGCGGGGCCTCGTCCCCGAGTTCCTTGATCGGCAGGTCGGCCATGATTTCGCCGTGACGCCTGACCACGAACCGAAGAGTGTCGGTCGTTTTGCCGATGACTGCGAAATCCAGGCCCCATTTGCGAAAAATGGCTTCGGCCTCTTTCTCCTTCGCCGGCGTTAGCACCATGAGCATTCGCTCCTGGCTTTCCGACAGCATCATTTCGTAGGCCGTCATTCCGATTTCCCGGCAGGGGATTCGGTCCAGGTCAAGCTCGATCCCGAGATTGCCTTTTGCGCCCATCTCTACGGCCGACGAGGTCAGTCCCGCCGCGCCCATGTCCTGAATGGCGATCACGGCCCCGCTTTTCATGAGTTCCAGGCAGGCTTCGAGCAGCAGTTTTTCGGAAAAGGGATCGCCGACCTGGACGGTCGGCCGCTTCTCCTCGGCATCTGCCTCAAACGAGGCCGACGCCATGGTGGCGCCATGGATCCCGTCGCGTCCCGTCTTCGACCCGAGATAGACGATCGGATTGCCGATCCCGGAGGCCTTGGCGTAAAAAATCTCGTCCCGTCGCGCCAGACCCACCGCCATGGCATTGACCAGAATGTTTCCGTCATAGGCGCGATGAAAGCCGGTCGAGCCCCCGACCGTCGGGACGCCGAAGGAATTTCCGTAGCCGCCAATGCCCGCGACGACTCCCGCGACGAGATGGCGGGTCTTGGAATGTGTGGGGGATCCAAACCGCAGAAGATTGAGACATGCGATCGGCCGCGCGCCCATTGTGAAGACGTCGCGCAGGATACCGCCGACGCCGGTCGCAGCGCCCTGATACGGCTCTATGAACGAGGGATGGTTGTGGCTTTCCATTTTGAAAATACAGACCTGACCATCGCCGATATCGATGACACCGGCGTTTTCGCCTGGGCCCTGAATGACCCATGGCGCGCTGGTCGGCAGTTTTCGCAGGTGAATCCGGGAGGATTTGTACGAGCAATGCTCGTTCCACATTGCGGAGAAAATGCCGAGTTCCGTGAAGGTCGGCGCTCGTCCGATCAGGCCGACGATGCGCTCATATTCGTCTGGCTTAAGGCCGTGCGCCGCCACAAGTTCCGAGGTAATAGCCGGTTCTGTCTGCACGGTGCGTTAGACCCATGGGTGATTCGCCTGAGGACCGCTTACCCCCCGCCATTGGCGAAGGCAACAGATGACGCAACTGTTGCACATCGGACACGGCGCATATCTCTTTGCTAAACCTGTGCCGTGTGTTGATGTAGATCAATTATTTTTCTCCCCGAAAGCTGGAGGTTTTGCACGAATTCAAGCGCGAGTTCACACAAAAATGCAGGGGTCAATAATGACGTTTTCTAATTTCCTCCGCGGCACGGTTTCCGCCGCTGGAATTTTGGTTCTCGGCGGCGTTGCGATGGCGGCCGATCTTCCCTCCCGCAAGGAGGCCGCTCCGGCGCCCGTCTATATCGACGCGTTCCAGCCCTTCCAGGTGCGTCTGCGCGTGACGGCGGTAATTCCAAATGGCAACACGACGGCCTATGACAGCTATGGCCTGATTCTCCCCACCGTTGGGCTCAGCGGCGGTGCTGGCAGCCAGATCTTCGGCGCAGGCGCGAAGGTTTCCACCTCGGTGATTCCAGAGCTCGACCTCAGCTATTTCTTCACCAAGAACATCGCGGTCGAAGCCATCTGCTGCGTTTCGTATCATAAGGTCACGGGCAACGGCACGCTCGGCGGCCTTGATATCGGCAAGACCTGGGCGTTCCCGCCGACCGTCCTGCTGCAGTATCACTTCACCAATTTCGGCGCATTCCAGCCCTACGTCGGCGTTGGCGTGAACTTCACCGCCTTCTTCGGCACGAGCGCCGGCAACAACTGGGCGCCCTTCCTTACTCCGGCGGGCGCAGTTGGCTTCAATACCGTCAATTCCCTCAAGGTGGGCACCTCCTGGGGCGTCGCCGGTCAGGTCGGTTTCGACTACATGCTCAACCAGAACTGGGGCGTGAACGTCGATCTCAAGCGCATTATGATGGAGCCGACCGCTTACGGCACGGTCTTCAACAGCGTCGCCGGTTATGTTCCGTTCCGCGCCAAGGTTAACGTCGATCCGTGGCTCGTCAGCGCGGGCATCACCTACCGCTTCGGTGGCGCTTCGGCTGGTCCGGTTGTCGCAAAGTACTGAGCGGACAGGCTTACAAAGAAAGGCCCGGCGAAAGCCGGGCCTTTTTTTATTGACCGTCCGAGCCGTCAGGAAGGGGCATGTGGCAGCGAGTCAGGCCGTCGCAAAGCCCGCGATGCTCTCGAACAATCCGCGTCCATCGGTCCCGCCAACCAAAGGATCGATCAGGTTTTCCGGATGCGGCATCAGGCCGAGAACGTTGAAACGCTCAGAATAAATTCCTGCGATATCGTTGCGCGATCCATTCGGATTGGACGCGCCGCCAGCCACTCCCTCGCTGTCGCAATACCGGAACGCGATGCGGCCATCCTTCTCCAGGGCTTCGATTGTTGGATCGTCAGCCTCGTAATTGCCTTCACCGTGCGCGATCGCCACCTTTATGATTTGATGAGGCTTGTAGGACGAGGTGAAGGGCGTCGCCCTGCGTTCCACGCGGAGGTGCTGCATGCGACAAACGAAATGCATGTTGGCGTTGCGCATCAGGACACCTGGCAGAACGCCGCTCTCGCACAGAATCTGAAATCCGTTGCAGATGCCCAACACCAGGCCGCCACGGTTGGCATGCCGCCGAACCGCGTCCATGATCGGCGCCCGGCCCGCGATCGCGCCGCATCGAAGATAGTCGCCATAGCTGAAACCGCCGGGCAGCACCACCAGATCGATGCCTGCCGGCAGGTCGTGATCGGCGTGCCAGACGATGTCCGGCTGGCGACCGGTCGCCTGCCGGAGCGCGCGCGCAGCGTCGCCTTCTCTGTTTGAACCGGGGAAGAGAATGACCGCGGCGCGCATACGCTCCTCGAAACGATCTCAGTCGAGATCGATATTGAAGTTTTCGATGACGGTGTTGGCGAGGAGTTTCTCGCAGGCCGCCCGCAATCGCTGTGCGGCGACCGCCCTGTCGTCGCCGTCGATCTCGACGTCGAATACCTTGCCTTGCCTCACGCTCGCAACGCCCTCGACGCCGAGCGATTTTAGCGCGCCTTCGATTGCCTTGCCTTGCGGATCGAGGACGCCGTTCTTGAGCGTGACGACGATTCTGGCCTTCATGTGATGTTCCGAACCGCTTTCCTGGTTTTGCCGCCGGCGTCAAGCGCGGGCTTCATTGCACAAGCTTCGGGCCGCCCCGGTTGGGGTCGTCGGGCTGCAATATGCCGAGCCGACGCGCAACCTCGGTATAGGCCTCGACCAGGCCGCCCATGTCGCGGCGGAAGCGGTCCTTGTCAAGCTTGTCGTTGGACTTGATGTCCCACAACCGGCAGGAATCAGGGGAAATTTCGTCGGCGACGACAATCCGCATCATGTCGTTTTCCCACAAACGACCGCATTCCATCTTGAAATCGACGAGCCGGATGCCGACCCCGAGAAACAGGCCGGACAGGAAGTCGTTGACCCTGATGGCCAACGCCATGATGTCGTCGATCTCCTGCGGGCTCGCCCAGCCGAAAGCCGTAATATGCTCTTCCGAAACCATCGGATCATTGAGAGCGTCGTTCTTATAGTAGAATTCGATGATGGAGCGCGGAAGCTGCGTGCCTTCCTCGATGCCGAGGCGCTGGGCGAGAGAGCCCGCGGCGACGTTGCGCACCACAACTTCGAGCGGAACGATCTCGACTTCGCGAATCAGCTGCTCGCGCATGTTCAGACGGCGGATGAAGTGGGTCGGCACCCCGATATTATTGAGGTGCTGGAAGATGAATTCGGAGATGCGATTGTTGAGAACGCCCTTACCGTCGATGACCTCATGCTTCTTCGCGTTGAACGCGGT
The DNA here is from genome assembly GCA_021781815.1 of Pseudomonadota bacterium. Lineage (GTDB taxonomy): Bacteria > Pseudomonadota > Alphaproteobacteria > Rhizobiales > Beijerinckiaceae > JAJXWB01. Next base: position 27,909 of record JAJXWB010000021.1, read on the forward strand.
CGCGTCGTCCTTGAAGTGCTGCACGAGCGTTCCGGGCTCAGGGCCCTCGTAGAGAACCTTTGCCTTGCCTTCGTAAATGCGACGACGGCGGTTCATGGCGATCAACCGTGGCTCGAGGGACAAAAATCGGCGGGAGCCCGTGTCGGCTCCACGTCGCGGCCTTTGCGAGGTGGTATCGCGTTCGGCCGGAGGATACAACCCGCCCGAACGCCAAGCCACAGGCGCAAGGCCTGCCTGCGCAGGCAATTTCGAGGGTTAGCGCTAGGCATCCCGCCGCCGGATGGATATATGAGCGGAATGGCCCGGGTCATCGCCGGGTGGGTGGCTTTACGCGAGAATGAAATATGACGACCTTCGACCGGCGTGAAGAGAGCTTTGAGAAGAAATTCGCTCATGACGAGGAATTGAGATTCCGCGCCGTGGCGCGGCGCAACAGGCGGCTTGCGGCTTGGGCGGCCGAGAAGCTCGGTAAGCCCGCGGCCGAAGCCGAGGCTTATTTCAAGGATGTGATGGCTGCGGATCTTTCAGAGTCTGGCGACGAGGATGTCGTGCGCAAGGTTTTCTCGGATTTCCAGGCAGCCGGCGTTCAGCAGTCCGAGCATCAGATTCGCCGGACCATGGAGGAATTTCTCGCGGTCGCGATCGAAGACATCAAGGCGGGGCGATAACGGCAGGTTTACCGCCACGCCGGATTATGCGCTCGTAGACGAGGCGAGCGCATGCGAATCAATTCACGACAGCAGCCCCGACAGGAAGAATTTCGCGCCGCCGCGCCGAAACTGCGGGCGCTGGCGACGGGCTGGCTCCATCATTTGCGTGGCGAACGTCGGCTGGCGACGCTGACGCTCGAAGCTTACGGGCGCGACCTCCGACAATTCATCTCCCATTTTGCCGATCGAACCGGTCGACCGGCGACAGTCGACGATCTTGGCGCCCTTTCGCAGGCCGATGTCCGGGCGTTCATGGCGGCGCGGCGCAGCACGGGCGCTGGCAACCGGACGCTCCTGCGGGGACTGGCGGCCGCGCGGTCGTTTGCGCGGTTTCTTGAGCGCGAAGGGGTCATCACGATCGGCGCGTTTTCTGCGGTCAGGCCGCCCAAAACAACCCGCCGTCTCCCAAGGGCGCTCGCCGTCGCCGATGCGCGCGATCTCGCCGATGCGGCGACTCGAGCCGGCGAGCAGAGATCGCCGTGGATTCTGGCGCGCGACGCCGCCGTCCTCTCATTGCTCTATGGCGCCGGCCTGCGCATTTCCGAGGCGCTTGCCATAACACGCGGCGACGCGCCGGTCGGACGGCGGGACATCGTGACGATCCGCGGCAAAGGCGGCAAGGTGCGAAGCGCGCCGGTGATCGAGCCGGTTCGCCGCGCCATCGAAGCCTATCTCGAAATCTGCCCCTATGAACTTCGCGCGGACGGCCCTCTGTTCGTCGGCGCGCGCGGGGCGCAATTGTCGCCGCGAATCATTCAACTCGCCGTGGAACGCATGCGCGGGGCGCTTGGCTTGCCAGATACGGCGACGCCGCATGCGTTACGCCATTCCTTCGCGACGCATCTGCTTGGCCGGGGAGGCGACCTGAGAACCATTCAGGAGCTTCTTGGACATGCGTCGCTATCGACGACGCAGATTTATACTGCGATCGACACCAAGCGTCTGCTCGACGCCTATCGGTCCGCGCATCCACGGGCGCGTTGAGCTTTACAGCGGATAGAAGGCTTCTGCGCGATAAGGGCCGCCGCCGGTTGAATCATGCGCCGAATAGAGAACGAATTCGGTCGCGTCGAACACCAGCATGTCCGGCGTACTCCGCGCCGCGATGTACGAGGCGACAGTCTCCGGCGTCGCGCCGCGTAATCTTGCGAGCGTTACATGCGGCGTAAATTTGCGCGTATCCGGCTTTGCGCCGAGCCGGCGCATCAGGCGTTCGTGATCGGCCTGCAATTCGACCAATCCGCTTGTCGTTACGACTTTCGCAAACAGGGTCCGTGGCTTGTCTGCGCCGAACGCAGCGAGCCGATCGATCCTGATGCTGATCTTTCGCCCGCGGATTGACTCCAGCCCGACCAGGATGTCGTTGGCCACGCCCGTTCCGACGTCCCCGATGAATCGAAGCGTCAGATGGTAGTCCTCAGGCTCAATCCATCGCGCGCCCGGAAGGCCGCCGCGCAGCGTGGCCAGATTGGTCGCAACGTCGCGCGGAATCTGGATGCCAGTAAATAGGCGAGGCATGGCGATCCGGAAAAGGTTCAGCGTGACCCGGACGTCGCGCCGAAACGCGCGATCAGGATCGGGTTCAGGAATGCCGTGAAACTGTCCACCATGCGTTCGACGCCTTTCGCGTTGGGATGCAGGCCATCGCCGAGCAGCAGGTAGGCATGACCGGCGACGCCATCCAAAAAAAACGGATACAGCGGCGCGTCGTAACTTGCGGACAGGTCAGGATAGATGCGTTCGAAGTCCGCTCGGTACCGCCCGCCCCAATTGGTCACGGATTTCATTCCGGCGAGCACCGCCGGAATATGTCGCGCACGCAAACGACCGAGGATTGCGTCGAGCGCGGCGCGCGTGACAGCGGGCGGAACATCGCGCAGCATGTCATTTGCGCCCAGTTCGACGATCACGAGATCTGCGTTGTTGGGAACGGACCAATCCAGCCGCTCAAGTCCGCCCGTCGCCGTATCGCCGGATACGCCGGCGTTGGCCACCTCGGCGTCGAAACCCTCGTCGCGCAAGCGCCTGGTCAGCACGCTCGGGAACGATTCCGCGGTCGCCAGCCCGAATCCGGCGGTCAGACTGTCGCCCAGCGCCACGATGTGGATCGTTCGCGCCGCCGCATGTCCAGCGCACAATGCGAACGAGACAAGAACGGCCGTTTGAACTAATAGACCCGAAGCGCCATGTCTGCGACGCAGCGCTCGTGTCGCAGCATTCAACAACTCCCATCCGACCATCCAAACCGAAGCCAATGACCTCTCCGTTACAACCGTCCGCCACGTCTGCGGTTTCGCTCGACTCCGTGCGGCTCGGCCGGGGCGCCGGCGCAACCAGGGTCGAGATCCTGAAAGGCATATCGCTCAATTTCGAACGGGGAAAGGCCACAGCTATCGTCGGCCCGTCCGGCTGCGGTAAATCGACGCTTCTGTTGACGCTCGCGGGGCTGGAACGAGCCGATTCCGGGAGTATTTTGGTGGAAGGCGCGCGGATCGACGAAATGGGAGAGGACGCCCTCGCTGTATTTCGCGGACAAAACATAGGCATCGTTTTCCAATCCTTCCATCTGATGCCAACGATGACGGCGCTTGAAAATGTGGCGGTCCCGCTCGAATTATCGGGAACGGAGGGCGCGTTCGACAAAGCGCGCGCCGAGCTTGAGGCCGTCGGTTTGGGCGACCGCGGCTCGCATTATCCTTCGCAATTGTCTGGAGGCGAGCAGCAGCGCGTGGCCTTGGCGCGCGCGCTCGTCGGCGATCCTGCGATCATCCTCGCCGATGAGCCGACAGGAAATCTCGATGAACGCACCGGCGGCGTCATCATTGATCTCCTTCTGTCGCAGCGCGCGCGTCGCGGTTCGACGCTCATTCTGGTCACACATGACCTGACGCTCGCGTCGCGCTGCGACGCCATCGTGGGGTTGAAATCGGGGCGGCTCGATCCTGCGCCGCCGGAGGCGCTGCGCGCGATTGCTGCATCGTGAGGCTGCGCGTCATAGCGCGGTTGGCGGCGCGCGACCTGCGCGGCGGACTTCGGGGGTTGCGCGTCTTAATGGCCTGCGTGACGTTGGGCGTGGCGGCGATCACCGGGGTTGGAGCGGTGTCCCAGTCCCTTCTGTGGTCTCTGGCCACTCAAGGCCGCGTCATGCTCGGCGGCGATATCGCCTTTAGCCGAAGCCAGCGCGCGTTGAGCGATCGCGAACTCGCGGTCCTGGCCTCGTTTGGCCCGATCTCTGAGATCGCTACGCTGCGTGCGACGGCGCGCACGGCGGACGATGCGACGATGGTCGAAATCAAGGCGGTCGACGCTGCCTATCCGCTGGTCGGCGCCGTTGCTGTCATGCCGTCGGTTTCGCTCGCCGAAGCGCTGCGCGACAGCGACGGCGCATTCGGCGCGGTCGCCGATGCGGCGCTGATCGAGCGGCTTTCGTTGCGCATCGGCGGCAATTTCATGCTTGGCGACAAAAAATTTGTGCTGCGCGGCGAACTCGCAGGAGAACCGGACCGAATTGCCAGCGGAGTCGGCTTTGCTCCGCGCGTGATGATTTCGACGCAAGGGCTTGCGGCGAGCGGCCTTCAGACGGCAACGGCGCTGATGCGCTGGACAGCTCGTGTCGTATTGCCGGCAGGCGCCGGAGACAGCCAAATTCAGCATGCGATCGAAATTGCGCGCGCGCGATTTCCAGAGTCGGGATGGGAGGCCCGCACACGAGCGAACTTCTCGCCGCAACTGACCCGATCTATCGAGAGATTTTCCCAGTTCATGGCGCTGATCGGCGTCGTCTCGCTGATCGTCGGCGGCGTCGGCGTCGCGGGCGCGGTGACATCGTTCGTCGATCGAAAGCGGGAATCGATCGCGATCTTCAAGGCGCTCGGCGCCAGTGGATCGACCGTGTTTCTGATCGTGCTGACGGAGATGATGGCGATCGCATGCGCCGGCGCCGCGCTTGGCGCGGCGCTTGGCGCGTCCGCGCCTTTCCTTGTTGCGGCGCTGGTCGGCCGGGTTGTCGAATTGCCCTTCGCGCCGATCCTTTCGGGATCGGCGCCGGGCTCCGGATTGGCGATTGGTCTGCTGGCGGCGCTGGCCTTCATCGTCGCGCCCGCAGGCCGCGCGCATGACCTCCCGGTTGCGGATCTGTTCAGGCTGGCTGCGACCGTGCAGCGGGCGGCGTTGCGACCGCGTTATGCGATGATCAGCGCCGCGTGCTTCGCCGCCCTGATCGGGCTCGTATATACATTTACTTCGGAGAAGCGGGTCGCGGTCATGGCGATCGCTGGCGTGCTTGGTTCGGCGCTCATTCTGCGGGCTGTCGCCTGGGCGATTGCGCGGCTCGCGGTTCGCGCGTCGCGCATCCGGAACTTGCCGGCGCGACTTGCGTTCGGGAACATTCACCGACCTGGCGCCGTGACGGCGCCGGTGGTGACGTCGCTCGGTCTGGGCTTGACGCTGCTCGTCGCCATCATCGGGGTCGATGGAAACCTTCGCCGACAATTGCGTGAAGGACAGCCCGGCCGAACGCCCGATTTTTTCTTCATCGATGTTCAGAGTTCTCAGGCGGCCGATTTTCGGCGTCTGCTGGCGGAGCGGCGGCCGGATGATTCGATCGAGGAGGTTCCTATGCTGCGCGGCCGAATCGTGCGGGTCGGTCTGCGCCGCGCCGAGGACGTCAGGGCAGACGACAATGCGGCGTGGGCGCTCGAAGGGGATCGCGGCATCACCTACGCGTCGGCGCCGCCGGAAGGCTCGCGCGTCGTGGAAGGGCAATGGTGGCCATCCGACTACGACGGGCCGCCGCTCGTATCGGTGGACGCCGAGATCGCCAGCGGCCTGCAGCTTAAGATCGGCGACGAGATCGCCGTCAACGTCGCAGGGCGTACCATCGTCGCAACGATAGCCAGTCTTCGTCGGGTCGAATGGCGCAGTTTCGGGATCAATTTTGTCCTTGTGTTCTCGCCGGCGACCTTCGTCGGGGCGCCGCATACCGAATTGTTCGCAATTACCTCGCGGCGTGGCGTGGCTTTTCGTGATCGTCAGCTCGCGCGGGATATTGCGAAGTCTTTTCCGAATGTCACGACAATCAGTGTTCGCGAGTTCCTGGGACAGGCGCTGGCTCTTGTGGAAAAACTGTCGTCGGCGATCCGCATCGCCTCGGCGGTCACGGTGGTCATGGCATTGCTGGTTCTCGGCGGCGCGCTTGCAGCGGGGCGGCGCGCCCGCCTCTACGACGCGACCGTCCTGCGAACGCTCGGCGCGACCCGCCGCCTCCTCGTCGGCGCGTACCTCCTCGAATTCGCGACGCTCGGCGCCGCAACCTCGGTGTTCGCGATTGGCGCCGGGAGTCTCGCCGCCTGGCTGATCGTCACCCGACTTATGAAGCTCGACTTTTCCTGGGCATGGTCCGGGATTCTGGCGACAGTCGGGGTCGGCTGCGCAACGACGATCCTCCTTGGTCTGGCCGCGATGTGGCGCATTCTGGGCGAAAAGCCGGCTGGCGCTCTGCGCGAGCTATAGTCGGCGCGTTCATCGCCGGAATGTACGCGGCTTGTGTTTGACGACGTCTCCCACCATATTCGGGAGGCTGTTTTGCGCGGCAGGCGGCTCGGGGCTGCAGCCCGCAATCCGCAGAGGAGAAAGCGACCATGTCCGACTATGACCGCAACGTCGGCGTCCGTTGGGGCGCAAGCGTAGGCCGGGCCGGTGCAACCGAGATCGATCAGGGCCTGCGCAGTTATATGCTCGGGGTCTACAACTACATGACACTGGGACTGGGCGTCACAGGCCTTGTTGCGTATGGCGCCAAGATGCTGACGATCGCGCATTCCTCAGCCGACACGGTCGCCATGTATGGCCGGATCCCGTTGAATTCTCTGGGCGTGGCGCTATACGCGAGCCCATTGCGCTGGCTGGTGATTCTCGCGCCTCTCGCCTTCGTCCTGTTCTTCTCCTACAGCATCAACCGCATGTCGGCCGCAGCCGCGCGCAATGTGTTCATCGCATTCGCCGCCGCCATGGGCCTGTCGCTGTCGACGCTGCTGCTCGTGTTCACAGGCGAATCAGTCGCGCGCGCCTTCTTCATCACCGCGGCGTCGTTCGGCGCGCTCAGTCTCTACGGCTATACCACCCGACGCGATCTTTCGGCGTTTGGCTCCTTCCTCATCATGGGCCTTGTCGGACTGATCATCGCCGGGCTGGTGAACCTGTTTGTTCAGAGCAGCGCGATGCAGTTCGGGCTGTCCATCCTGTCCGTGCTGATCTTCGCTGGCTTGACCGCTTGGGACACGCAGGCGATCCGGGAAATGTATTTCGCGACGGATGGCTACGAGGTGGCGGCGAAGAAGTCGATCAACGGCGCGTTGATGCTCTACCTCGACTTCATCAATATCTTTCAGTCCGTGCTCTATCTGACGGGCAGCCGGAACGATTAGTTCCGATGCGTTCCTGTGAGAAACGCCGCGCGGGACGCGCGCGGCGTTTTATCTTACCAGTCTCAGTTTTCGGTCGAGGGCTCGCAGCACGCGCTCGAGTTCATGGCCGCGCTTCAGGATCAGGCCGTTCGCCGCCACGATCGAATATGCGCCCTGCCTGCGGGCCATCGCCGGGTTTTTCTCAATCGTGTAAAGTGGCGTTTCCGACGCTCGCCTGAAGATTGCAAACACCGCCTTGACCGGGCTGAAGTCGATCGCATAGTCACGCCATTCGCCTTCAGCGACCCGCCTTCCGTAAAGGTTCAGGATAAGCTGGAGTTCTCGGCGCTCGAAGGAAACCGGCCGCGGCGTTGCGTCAGGCCCCGCCGTAGTCGCCGTCTGCCGTTCAAATCTGACGGCGACCACGTCGCCGCTCCCATGCTCGGGGTCTGCGAACTCCGATTCAGCCATGGCCATCTCCCGACTCCATGTTCCTATGAACGTGGGTCGCCGGCAAGTTGCGGATTACAATTCGTTAACTCATTGTTCCGCCTGATTCCCGCCCTTGAGCCGCCCAAGTGCCGATTGAGAATGTTTCCGTTGCCTCGAAGGCCCGATTCGTCAAGCCTCCGGATTTCGTCAGCCCCCCAGCCCCCCGGGGCGCTGGGCGGGTCGGGCCACTTTTCAAGGCGGCATTCAAGGGCCGGTCGCGCCACGACCGGCCCTTTTTCGTCGGTTGAAACACCCCGGCCTTTTTCGTTATCTCTAACTCGACGAAAGGGGACCGCAGCACAATGACCGAGCAGCATCCATCGGCGGAAGGCGAGACAACGCAGCAGCCGTTTCAGGCCGACGTCGCGCGACTGCTCGAACTCGTCGTCCATTCGATCTATTCGGACCAGGATATATTTCTGCGCGAATTGATATCGAATGCAGCGGATGCGTGCGAGAAGCGGCGGTTCGAACAGGCGACCGGCCAAAGCCAGCCCACCGCCGCGCCGTTTCAAATCATTGTCGAGATCAACAAGGGCGCCCGCACCCTGACCGTCGAGGACAATGGCGTCGGCATGACGCGCCAGGATCTCGAGAACGGGCTGGGTGTCATCGCCAATTCCGGGACGCGCGCGTTTCTCGAAAAGTTGAATGCGGCGACCGACAAGTCGGTCGGAGACGTTCTGATTGGCCGCTTCGGCATCGGATTCTATTCGTCCTTCATCGTCGCCGACCATGTCGATGTCTTCACGCGCCGCGCAGGGGAAAGTCAGGGATGGAAATGGTCGTCGGACGGCAAGAGCGTGTATTCGATCGAGCCGTCGGAGACCTGCCCGGAGGCCGGCACGCGGGTCTTGCTTCACCTCAAATCCGATGTCGAAGCGTATCTTGATCCCGCGCGGATCGAACGGATCGTTGCGGATCATTCGGCCGCGGTTCCCATCCCGGTGGTCCTGCGGGAGGCCGGCAGCGAGGACCGGAAGGTCGGCGACGGCGCCGCGCTCTGGACTCGCCCGCGCAGCGAGATTTCCGGCGCACAATACGCCGATCTCTATCAAACGATCTCCGGGCAGTTCGACGAGCCGGCGATGACGATCCATTGGCGGGCGGAGGGGCGGTCCGAGTTCGATGCAGTCGCTTTCGTCCCGGGGTCGCGGCCGCTCGATCTGTTCAGCCCGGATCGGCGCGGGCGATCCCGCCTTTATGTCCGTCGCGTACTCGTTTCAGCGGAAGCCGATCTGTTGCCGCCCTGGCTCCGGTTCGTTTCGCTCGTCGTTGATTCCGCTGATGTGCCGCTCAACGTCTCGCGCGAGCTTGTGCAAAAGAGCCCCGTCATCGGCGCGATCCGCAAGGCGGTGGTCGGGCGCGTCCTGCAGGAGCTGACGAAGCTGGCGGACAGCGATCCGACGAAATACGCCGAAATCTGGAAGAACTTCGGCGCGCCGCTGAAAGAGGGGATTTACGAGGATCCCGACCGTCGCGACTCGCTGTTCGCTCTGGCTCGATTCGTGACCTCGCTGCACCCGGAGGGAGACAGGACCCTTGCACAATATGTCCGTGACCTGAGGCCGAATCAGACGGCGATCTACTATTTGACCGGCGTGGACGCTGCGGCGCTCGCGGCAAGCCCGCATCTCGAAGGGTTTCGTGCGCGAGGCGTGGAAGTTCTGCTTCTGTCAGACCCCGTCGACGCCTTCTGGGTCTCGAATGCCGTTGGCTACGACGGAAAGCCGTTTCACTCGATCACGCAGGGGCAGACCGATATAGCGCAGATCCCGCTTGCGGACGGGCAGACGGAAAGCGAGCGTCCGGAACTTGACGCCGCTGCGGCGACCTGTATCGCGCGCGTCAAGGAGGTTCTCGGGTCTCGCGTGTCGGATGTGCGCGCCTCGGATCGGCTTGCAGAAAGCGCGGCCTGTCTTGTTGCAAGCGATCGTGCGCCAGATCGGACTCTGGCCAGAATACTTGCGAGCGCGGGCCGTCTCGACGCAACGATGCGCCCCGTTCTCGAACTGAATCTCGGCCATCCGCTGGTGCTCGCCCTGATTGGTTTGAAAGGCGCGGAGAGCCAGGAGACGTTCGCCGACGTGAGTGGGCTCGTATTCGATCTGGCGCAGATCGCCGAAGGCGAAGCGCCCGAAAATGCGCCGGATGTCGCGCGCAGGCTGTCGACCTGGATGGCGCGCGCGCTGGCGAGCAATGATAAGTCCTGAGACGGCGCCGTCGCTGGCGGGCCTCTCCAGACTTCAGGCGCTAGCCGCAACGCGCGCCTATTTGCGCAACTGCGGCATCGAAGAGGCCGATGCGGACGCGCGTCTGCTCGTTTTCTCAGCCGGCGGCTTCGATGCGCTGGGTCTGTTGCAAAATCCCGACGCGGGTTTGACTGCGTCGCAGGCCGCTCGCCTTGAGGAGTTCGTGAGGAGGCGGGCCGATCGCGAACCGGCGACACGGATCATAGGGCGTCGCCCGTTCTGGACGGTCGACATCGCGGTCCGCCCGAACGTGCTTGATCCTCGCGCCGACAGCGAAGCCGTCGTGCGGCTGGCGCTGCGGATGATGACGAAGCGCGCAGCGTCGCCGTCGCGAATCCTCGATGCGGGATCAGGGTCCGGCGCGCTTCTTTGCGCGCTTCTTTCAGAATTTCCCGGCGCATTCGGGATTGCGGTCGATCTGTCGTACGACGCCTGCGACGCCGCTCGCCTCAATCTGGCGGCGAACGGCCTGGCCACGCGCGCCGGCGTCGTTCGCGCAAACTGGGTCGACGCTTTTTCCGGCGCCTTCGACCTTATCGTCTCCAATCCACCCTACTTGAAGTCGGGTGAAATCCGGGGGCTCGATCCGGAAGTTGGTGGCCACGATCCTCATCTGGCGCTGGACGGCGGTCCGGATGGGCTGGCCGCGTACAGGACGCTGTTTTCACGCGCGCCCGGCGCTCTGGTTTCGAATGGCGTACTGATTGTCGAGCACGGCCTGGGGCAGGGCGCGGAGCTTCGAGAGATGGCGCGCGGTTATGGTCTGAGCGAAGCTGGACTGGAAAAAGATCTCGCGGGTCGCGAACGGACCTTCGCAGTCCAGACAGACAAATCGTAAGCGTGGCAATTTGGCAACTTTTCTGGTAATTTGCACAAGCGGCCGGCTCCGGTCTTGGCGCGGGCGCGGAAACCGACTATGACAGGCACAGGATGTGTTCGGCCCAGGTCGGCCGGACGTCGGGCAACAAGCATTTGCCGTTCTCTTGCTCCGATTCCGGATAGGTCTGCGAGACGCTCGCCGGCTGGATGTTCGGGCAAGATCCAGTGCGCCAATCCAGCGCATGTGGCGAAGCCGCGTATCCGCCCCAATCCGCATTGTTCGAAACGCACGGACCCGTAATCGCGATTGCGCCCCTTGAACCCAGATCCTGCCGAAGCCGCGCAGCGGCCAGAGCATTCCGCGAGCGCACTTTTGCGCGCGGACGGGGCGAGGCGACTGAATGAAACCCGCATCTCAACGTTCACGATGCGGGAAAGCCGGCAAGGACGTCTTTAGTCAAGGATTCTAGATGAGACCTGGTCAGAACAAGAGACCGCGCGGGCGGAACAACCGTAAGGGGCCTAATCCCCTGACGCGCTCCTACGAATCGAACGGCCCCGACGTCAAGGTTCGTGGCACGGCGCAGCATGTCGCCGAGAAATATCTCCAGCTTGCGCGCGACGCCCAGTCCAGCGGCGATCCCGTGATGGCGGAAAGTTATCTTCAGCACGCCGAGCACTATTATCGGCTGATTGCCGCCGCGCACGCCGCCCAGCAGGCGGCGCTCGGCGTGCAAGCGGGCCATCCCCGGCCGGCCCTGGAGCCCGAGTTCGACGACGACGAGGAAGACGTCATCAATGATCGGTTCGCGTCGGTCGCCGAGCGCCTGCCACAACCGCAGTTCCCGCAGGGGCAGCCGCAGCCTTCGTTCCAGCCGCAGCCCTATCAGGATCGTCAGGACCGCCAGAACTTCAATGGCGAGCGCCCGCAGCAGGACCGGCCCCCCCGGAACGAGCGCCCCTACCAGGACCGCAATCAGGGGCAGCAGGGACAGGGTTATCGCGACCGGGATAACCGGCGATTCCGCGATCAGCGTCCGATGGATCAGAACGAGCCTCGTCCGCCCGAAGAGAATCGGCCTGTCCCTGTCGAACAATCGGTCGGCCTGCCGGCTTTCATCACCGCTCCGCCGCGTCCTCTTCCGAACGACGCGCCCCAGCCCGAACTGGTCGCTCCGGAGCGGGATGAGCAGCAGGAAGGCGGCGGGTATCACCTGCGCCCGCGCCGGCGCCGTCGTCCGCGTCCCGCGGGTCTGGTGGGCGCAGACGCCGAGGGCGGGGATTTCACCCCCGCGCCGACGGGCGGCGAGCGCGACGTCGAGTAACGCGCGCCCGACGTCGGGCTGAGGGCGGGCGCCGCGCGATAGCGTCGCAGGCCTGCCCCGCGCCTCTACAAGAAGAGAGCCTGCCTTCCTAAATCATGCGCGACGGTCGCCACACGGGACCGGATCGTTCAGATATGCCGTGAACGGGCCGCTTCGGGGTTCGCGTGCGGGCAGGAGGCAGTTATGAATCTGGAGAAATATACAGAGCGCGCCCGCGGGTTCGTCCAATCGGCGCAGTCACTCGCGATCCGCGAGGGGCACCAGCAATTTACCCCAGAGCACGTCCTGAAAGTGCTGCTTGACGACCCGGAAGGGCTCGCAGCCGGATTGATCGATCGTGCGGGGGGCCGCTCGCGCGACGCCCTGCAACAGGTTGAGTTCGCGCTGGCCAAGCTGCCGAAGGTCGCCGGGACCGGGGCAGGCCAGCTCTATCTCTCACCGACGACTGCGCGCCTGTTCGACAATGCTGAAAAGATCGCACAGAAGGCAGGCGATTCGTTCGTCACCGTCGAACGCCTGCTGCTCGCGCTCGCCATGGAGAAGAGTTCGGAATCGGCGCGCGTTCTGTCGGCCGCCGGCGTCAACGCGCAGGCGCTGAACGGCGCGATCGAGGAACTTCGCAAGGGTCGCACGGCCGATAGCGCGTCGGCGGAGAATGCCTATGACGCGCTGAAGAAATATGCGCGCGATCTCACTGAGGCGGCGCGTTCCGGCAAGCTGGATCCTGTGATTGGCCGCGACGAGGAAATCCGCCGCACGATGCAGGTGCTGTCGCGCCGTACGAAGAACAATCCGGTTCTGATTGGCGAGCCCGGCGTCGGCAAGACAGCGATCGCCGAGGGACTTGCGCTGCGCATCGTCAACGGCGACGTGCCCGAATCGCTCAAGGACAAGAAGCTGCTTGCGCTCGACATGGGCGCTTTGATCGCTGGCGCGAAATATCGCGGCGAGTTCGAGGAGCGACTGAAGGCCGTTCTGAATGAAGTGACGGCGGCTGAAGGCGGAATCATCCTGTTCATCGACGAGATGCATACGCTGGTCGGCGCGGGCAAGGCGGACGGCGCGATGGACGCCTCGAACCTGCTGAAGCCGGCCCTCGCGCGAGGCGAGCTACACTGCATCGGAGCGACCACGCTCGACGAATATCGCAAGCACGTCGAAAAGGACGCGGCGCTCGCGCGACGCTTCCAGCCCGTGTTCGTCTCCGAGCCGACGGTCGAAGACACGATTTCGATCCTGCGCGGCCTGAAAGAGAAGTACGAACTGCATCATGGCGTCCGTGTCACAGACGCGGCGCTGGTTGCGGCGGCGACATTGTCCAACCGTTACATCGCCGACCGCTTCCTGCCGGACAAGGCGATCGACCTCGTCGACGAAGCGGCCTCGCGCCTGCGCATGCAGGTCGACTCCAAGCCGGAAGAACTCGACGAACTCGACAGGCGAATCATCCAGCTCAAGATCGAGCAGGAGGCGCTGAAGAAAGAGACCGATCGCGCCTCGCGCGACCGGCTGGCCAGACTCGAAACCGAACTTGGCGATATCGAGGAGAAATCGACGGCGCTCACCTCGCGCTGGCGTGCGGAAAAGGACAAGCTCGGCGCTGCCCAGAAGCTGAAGGAGCAGCTCGAATCCGCGCGCAATGATCTGGCCCAGGCGCAGCGGCGTGGCGAATATCAGAAGGCTGGCGAACTCGCCTACGGTTTGATCCCGGACCTCGAAAAGAAGCTGGCGACCGCGGAAACGACGACCGGCGCGGCGCTGGTCGAGGAGGCTGTCACGCCCGATCACGTAGCGCAGGTCGTGTCGCGGTGGACCGGTGTGCCCGTCGACAGGATGCTCGAAGGCGAGAAGGACAAGCTCCTCAAGATGGAGGGGCAGATCGGCAAGCGCGTCGTCGGCCAGAAAGAGGCCGTGCACGCGGTTTCGACTGCCGTGCGGCGCGCGCGCGCCGGGCTTCAGGATCCCAACAGGCCGATCGGTTCGTTCATGTTCCTCGGGCCGACGGGCGTCGGCAAGACCGAGTTGACAAAGGCGCTCGCCAGCTTCCTGTTCGACGACGAGACGGCGATGGTTCGCCTCGACATGTCCGAGTACATGGAGAAGCATTCGGTCGCGCGGCTGATCGGGGCGCCTCCGGGATACGTCGGCTATGAGGAAGGCGGCGCACTGACCGAAGCCGTTCGGCGCAGGCCGTATCAGGTCGTCCTGTTCGACGAGATCGAGAAGGCGCACCCGGATGTATTCAATGTGCTGCTGCAGGTGCTCGACGATGGCCGTCTGACCGACGGGCAGGGGCGTACGGTCGATTTCCGTAACGTGCTGATCATCATGACCTCCAATCTCGGCGCAGAATTCCTTGTCATGCAGAAGGAAGGCGAGGATTCGAGCGCAGTGCAGACCGAGGTCATGCAGATCGTGCGTTCGCACTTTCGGCCGGAGTTCCTGAATCGCGTGGACGAGATCATCCTGTTCCATCGTCTGCGGCGCCAGGATATGGGCGCGATCGTCGATATCCAGTTCAGCCGCCTCGGCAAGCTCCTGGAGGATCGCAAAATCGTTCTGTCGCTCGATCCAAAGGCGCGCGCCTGGCTGGCCGACAAGGGTTACGATCCGGCCTATGGCGCGCGGCCGCTGAAGCGCGTGATACAGCAGACGGTCCAGGATCGGCTCGCCGAAATGATTCTCGCCGGCGAGATTGCAGATGGCGAAACCGTGGCGATCTCGGCCGGCCCGGCCGGGCTGACGATAAATGGCAAGGCCGTCGGTCGTGGCGAGGCTGCAAACGATGAATCCGATTCCGAGTCGGACACGATCGTCAAATTTCCCAAAGGCGGATAAGCGCCCGCCTCAATGGATGACAGCAGGGCGGCTCTCGGGCCGCCCTTTTCATTATGCGAGCATCCCTGTCGAGGCGCCGATCAGGAGAACGACGCCGATGAGCGCGCGATAGACGACGAACGGCCAGGCCGAGAATCTTTCGAGAATGCGCAGCAGACCCCAGATCGCGACGAAGGCCGAGATCGAGGCGACGACGAGGCCGACCGCGAGAATGGCCCAGCCGTGCGGGTCGAGATGGGCCTTCTGCAATTCGTGCAGTTCCTTCAAGCCGGCGCCGGCGATCGCCGGCAGACCGAGGATGAAGGAGAAGCGCGCCGCGTCCTCGCGGTTGAGGTCGCGGAACAGGGCGGCCGTCAGCGTGGAGCCCGAGCGCGACACGCCGGGAATGAGCGCGCCCACCTGCGCGATGCCGACGATCATCGCGTCCTTCAGGTTCATCTGGTCGTAGCTGCGCGAATGATCGCAATAGAATTCGGCGATCGCCAAAATGATCGCCAGCGTGATCATGGATATGCCGATGACCGGCAGGCCGCGGATCGGCGTGTTGCAGGCGTTGAGGATCGGCGACAACAGCACGCCGGCGATCACGATGGGCAGCGTCGCGAGCACGATCCAGATCGCAAAGCGCAGATTCCAGTCGCCAAAATCGCGGCGCACGATTGCGCCGAGCGAGCCGAACACGAGATTGCGGACGTCGCTCCAGAAATAGCTGACGACGGCGGCGAGCGCGGCGAGTTGCATCGCTGCGGAAAACGCTGATCCCGGGTCGCGCCAGCCAAGCAGCGCCGGCACGATGCGCATATGCGCGGTCGAAGAGATCGGCATCAGCTCCGTGATCCCCTGCACGACGCCGAGCGCGGCGACCTTGGCATAGCCGAGTTCAACGAAGCCGGTGTCCAGTCCGGCGGTGCAGGCTGCGGCCATGGTCGATCCATTCCGATGGGTTGAGACGTGCGCGCGAGCTTATGCGCGAACAGGTTTACGCGATGCTAACCATGATGGCTGGCGTCCGATCAGGCAGCTCTCGTTTTCTGCGCGTCCACAATCCTGACAATGTCCGACATGATCGCATTGAGATCGAAATCCTTGGGCGTGTAGACCGCCGCAACGCCAGCCTGTTTGAGCGTTCGCTCGTCCTCCGGCGGAATGATGCCGCCGACGACGACGGGAATGTCGTTCAAACCTTCCACGCGCATGCGCGCCATGACATCGCGCACCAGCGGCACATGAGAACCCGACAGGATAGACAGGCCCACGCAATGCACGCCTTCCTCGAGCGCCGCGTTGACGATTTCGGCCGGCGTGAGACGAATCCCTTCGTAGACGACCTCCATGCCGCAATCGCGCGCGCGCACCGCGATCTGCTCGGCGCCGTTGGAATGACCGTCGAGGCCGGGTTTGCCAACCAGGAACTTGATGCGACGCCCGAGCCTGCCGGATACGCGCTCCACCTCGGCGCGGACGTTCGCGATGTCGCCTGTCGTCTGCCGCGCCGCGCGGCCGACGCCGGTCGGCGCGCGATATTCGCCAAAAATTTCGCGCAGGGTCGCGCCCCATTCGCCTGTCGTGACGCCGGCCTTCGCAGCGGCGATCGATGGTTCCATGACTGAGCGGCCTTCCGAGGCCGCGCTTCGCAGATCGGCGAGCGCGCTCGCCATGGCTTTCTGGTCGCGCGAAGAACGCCAGGCCTTCAGACGCTCGATCTGTTCGGCCTCGACGTGTTCCGGAACGACCATGATCGCGCCGTCGCCGGCAGTGAGGGGAGAGGGTTCGGTTTCCTTGAACTTATTGACACCCACGACGATCTGTTCGCCGCGCTCGATGGTTTCCAGACGGCGCGTGTTCGACTCGACCAGTTTGGATTTCATATATCCGGTGTCGATCGCGGCGACCGCGCCGCCCATTGCGTCGATCGCCGCGAGTTCTTCACGCGCAGCCCGCTTCAGTTCCTCGACTTTTCGCGCGACTTCCGGAGAGCCATCGAACAGGTCGCCGTATTCGAGAAGGTCGGTCTCGTAAGCGAGTATCTGTTGCATGCGAAGCGACCATTGCTGGTCGAACGGGCGCGGCAGGCCAAGCGCCTCGTTCCATGCCGGGAGCTGTACGGCGCGCGCGCGCGCGTTCTTCGACAGAACGACCGCGAGCGTTTCGATGAGAATTCGATAGACGTTGTTCTCGGGCTGCTGTTCGGTCAAGCCGAGCGAATTGACCTGGACGCCGTAACGGAAGCGACGGAACTTTTCATTCCTGACGCCATAGCGGTCGCGCGTGATCTCCTCCCACAATTCGGCGAAGGCGCGCATCTTGCAAAGCTCGGTGACAAACCGCATGCCCGCATTCACGAAAAACGAGATACGGCCGACGACCTCCTCGAATTCCTTCTCGCCGACTCCGGCCGCCTTGACCGTGTCGAGCACGGCGACGGCGGTCGCAAGCGCATAGGAAAGTTCCTGCACCGGTGTCGCGCCGGCCTCCTGCAGATGGTAGGAGCAGACATTCATCGGATTCCATTTCGGAACCTGCGATGTCGTGAACAGGATCATATCGCGGGTCAGCCGCAGCGAGGGCGCCGGCGGAAACACATAGGTTCCGCGTGACAGATATTCCTTGATGATGTCGTTCTGCGTCGTTCCCTGCAGGGCCATGCGCGGCGCGCCCTGTTCGTCGGCGGCGGCGATGTAGAGCGCCATCAGCCACGGCGCCGTGGCGTTGATGGTCATCGACGTGTTCATCTGCGCGATCGGGATGCCATCGAACAGGGTGCGCATGTCGCCGAGGTGGGAGACCGGGACGCCGACCTTGCCTACCTCGCCCCGGGCGAGCGCATGATCGGAATCGTAACCGGTCTGGGTCGGCAGATCGAACGCGATCGACAGGCCGGTCTGGCCCTTGGCCAGATTGCCCTTGTAGAGCCGGTTCGAGTCAGCGGCCGTCGAGTGGCCTGCGTAAGTCCTGAAAATCCAGGGTTTTTCCTTCGCCGGTGTGTTCTCGCCCATCTCAGCCTCACAAGCGCGCGTGGCGCATTCCCTATCCGGTTCAGTATTCCAAAGGCAATCGGTCTCGTCGTCTACGACTGTCGGGCCATTGCAAATCCACGGGCCGACGCCATAAAAGGGGGCTTTGCGACCGTTTAGTGATGAACGGTCTTGCGCTACCCAGCAATTCCTATAGTGCAGCGCAGCGAAACAGGTAAGATGCAAGGCCCCGGCAGGGGTCAGAAGATCGAGGGAGCATCAGGTGACCGGACTCAAGCTCGTCGACGGGAATGGGCAGGGCGGACAAGGTTCGCAGGCTGGCCTGAAGGATCTTTACGACATCGGCGAAATTCCTCCCCTCGGCCATGTGCCGGCGAAAATGCACGCATGGGTGATCCGGAAAGAACGCCACGGGCCGCCGGAAAGCGCCATGCAGCTCGAAGTCGTGCCGACATGGCGGCTCGACAGCCATGATGTGCTGGTGCTCGTGATGGCGGCCGGCGTCAATTACAATGGCGTCTGGGCGGCGCTCGGCGAGCCGATCTCGGTGCTTGATGCGCACAAGCAGCCCTACCACATCGCCGGATCGGACGCAGCCGGCATCGTCTGGGCGGTCGGCTCCAAGGTGAAGCGCTGGAAGGTCGGCGACGAGGTCGTCGTCCACTGCAATCAGGACGACGGCGACGACGAAGAGTGCAATGGCGGCGATCCGATGTTTTCGGCCTCGCAGCGCATCTGGGGTTACGAAACGCCGGACGGCTCGTTCGCGCAGTTCTGCCGGGTGCAGGATCGTCAGCTCATGGAGCGCCCGAAGCACCTGACCTGGGAAGAGTCCGCCTGTTACACGCTGACGCTGGCGACCGCCTATCGCATGCTGTTTGGCCATGAGCCGCATCGTCTGAAGCCCGGCGACAACGTGCTGATCTGGGGCGCCTCGGGCGGCCTGGGCGTGTTCGGCGTTCAGTTGTGCGCGGCCGCCGGCGCCAACGCCATTGGCGTCATCTCGGACGAATCCAAGCGCGACTATGTTCTGTCGCTCGGCGCCAAGGGGGTCATCAACCGCAAGGAATTCGATGGCTGCTGGGGCCAGTTGCCCAAGGTCAACACGCCGGAATTCAACGCCTGGACCAAGGCGGCGCGCGGTTTCGGCAAGGCAATTTGGGACATCACCGGCAAGAAGGACGTTGACACCGTTTTCGAACATCCGGGCGAGCAGACGTTCCCTCTGTCCTGCCTCGTCGTGAAGCGCGGGGGCATGGTCGTGTTCTGCGCCGGCACGACCGGGTTCAACCTCACCTTCGACGCCCGCTACGTGTGGATGCGGCAGAAGCGCATCCAGGGCTCGCATTTTGCGCATCTGAAGCAGGCCTCGGCCGCCAACAAGTTCGTGCTCGACCGGCGGGTGGATCCCTGCATGTCCGAAGTGTTCCCATGGGAAAAAATTCCGCTAGCGCACACGAAAATGTGGAAAAACCAGCATGCGCCGGGCAACATGGCCGTGCTGGTCAATGCGCGCAAGCCGGGGTTGCGGACTCTGGACGACGTGGTCGAGGCTGGTCGTCCCGCCTGATTACGGCGTGGATTTTTTTCCGGCGCGCAGGGGCCCCTGCGCGTCGGATGTTTCTTGAATCGGCCCCAGCGTCGCTGCTTCGGCGCGCTGACGCATGATGGATGCGTTCACTTCACCGCCGAAGATGAAGATCACGGAGAGCGTGTAAAGGAACACGATCGCGACCATGACCGATGCGAGCCCGGCATAGGTCGAGATGTAATTCTGCGAGAAACGCGCGAGATAAACGCCGAACCCTTCACCGAAAGCGAGCCAGAGGACACCGGTCAGAAGAATGCCCGGCATGATCTCCGGCAAGGTTCTGCGACCTGCCGCGAGAAACTTGTGGCCGATCGTGAGAACGAGCAGCAGCACCAGCGAAATCGTCGAAAGGCGAATGAGGTTGAACGCAGATTCGAGGTCGGCGAGGCGTGGCAGAAGCCGGATCGCCGCTGCCCAGACCAGCGGTTGCAGCACGACCAGAAACGCAAAGACGATCAATCCCACGGCGCCAATCACTACGAACAGAATGCTTTCAAGGCGCAGGAGCCACCACGGGCGCGCCTCCTTCCTGTCATAGGCGCGGTTGAGCCCGATGCGCACCGCCTCGACGCCGCTGGACGCGAAATAGACAGCCAGCGCCGCGCCAAGCGTCGCGACGCCCGTGCGCGGCCGCGTCAACACGTTGGTGACCTCTGCGGCGATCGGACCGGCGACCTGCGGCGGCCAGGTGTCGAACACGAGCTGGGTCGCCTTGGCCGCGAGCGACGGCGAGCCGGCGAAGCCGGCAAGCGCGCCAACGAGGATCAGGAACGGAAACATGGATGTGAGGCCCGACAGGGCGATGTGGCTGGCGATCGCCCAACCGTCGTCCTCGGTGAAACGCAGCCAGGATTCGTGGACGATCCTCCATATTCGTCTCATGATTTGTCCACCTGCATCTTCTGCCGCTAAAAAGAATCGCATTCCCTGTTCGCGCCCGCCAGCCCCGTGGCGCATCGGAGCCTCCATGCTCGCGCGACTCGCGCCAGTCCTGTTCCCCCTGATCTGGTCAACCGGCTGGATCGTCGCGCGCTATACCGTCGACTTCGCCGATCCGCTCGCATTTCTGTGCGTGCGTTATATCTGCGCGGGGGCTGCGCTGGCGGCGTTCGCCGTCGCCTCCGGCGCCCAGTGGCCTCGGACC
Organism: Pseudomonadota bacterium; assembly: GCA_021781815.1. Lineage (GTDB taxonomy): Bacteria > Pseudomonadota > Alphaproteobacteria > Rhizobiales > Beijerinckiaceae > JAJXWB01. The sequence goes on from JAJXWB010000021.1 coordinate 48,459, forward strand.
CGGGCGGAATGGACGCACGCGCTGGTCTCCGGGGTGCTGTTGCACGCCGTTTATCTCGGGGGCGTATGGTGGGCGATCGAGCAAGGCGTGCCTGCGTCGATTTCCGCGCTGATCGCCGCGTCGCAGCCGATCATGACCGCGTTTCTTGCGCCTGCCCTGGTTGGCGAGCGCATCGGGAGTGCGCGCTGGGCCGGCGTGGCGCTCGGCTTTGTCGGCATCTGCCTTGTGCTGATGCCGAAGCTGCTTGGCCTCGAGGGCGCGCAATTGCGCGCCGCGCTCACGCCCATCGGCGTGAATTTCGTTGCGATGGTCGGCGTGACGGCCGGGACATTTTACCAGAAACGCTACATTCATTCGGGCGATCTCCGCACGGTCGCCGTCCTTCAATATGTTGGCGCGCTGGCGGCCGGACTGCCGGCCGCGCTCCTGTTCGGAGACATGCGCATCGACTGGACGCCGACGGCATGGGTCGTCCTCGCCTGGTCGGTATTTGCGCTCTCGATCGGCGCAATCGCGCTTTTGCTGCTGCTGATCCGCCGCGGCGAGGTGTCGCGGTCGGCGCAACTCATCTATCTCGTTCCGCCCCTCTCGGCGCTGCAGGCGCATTTTCTTTTCGGAGAAAATCTGACGCCGATTCAGATTGTCGGCATGGCGCTCACAGTCTGCGGCGTCGCCCTGGCGGCGCGAAGCGGGGCCTGACGCATTCAGCGCGTCGCCCATGACGGCTTTGCGGTATGGCGCGACCTGACGAGGAGCGGGAACGGTTCAGGAGGTCCGGGCGAGAGCATGCGCAGCGCATTGGCCGAAAAGTCACGTATTTTCGGCGCAGGGGCGGCGAAATGCGAGACACCAAGAGAGCGTCTCAAGCTTCCGACAAAGGCCGCTCAGATGTGAATCGTCCGCTTGTCGACGGCCATTGCGGCTTCCTTGAGCGCCTCCGACATGGTCGGATGAGCGTGGCAGGTGCGCGCCAGATCTTCCGCCGAGCCGCCGAATTCCATGAGCACGCAGGCCTCGGCGATCAGCTCGCCGGCCCCGAAGCCGAAGATGTGGGCGCCGAGCACCCGATCCGTCGCCGCATCGGCGAGAATTTTCACGATGCCGTCGGACTTGCGCATGGCGCGCGCGCGACCGTTGGCGGTGAATGGAAACTTGCCGACCTTGTAAGCGATGCCCTGCGCCTTCAGATCGTCCTCGGTCGCGCCGACCGAGGCGATTTCAGGGCTGGTGTACACCACGCCGGGAATGACATTGTAGTTCACATGGCCATGCTGACCGGCGAGAATCTCGGCGATGGCGATGCCCTCGTCCTCGGCCTTGTGCGCGAGCATGGGACCGCGCACGACATCGCCGATGGCGTAGATGCCCGAGATATTGGTGGCGAAACGCTCATCGATGACGACACGGCCGCGATCGAGCGTGACGCCAACCTCCTCGAGGCCGAGACCTTGCGTATAGGGCGCGCGTCCCGTGGCGATCAGAACGCGGTCGGCTTCGATCGTCTGCGCCTCGCCGCCAGCCACTGGCTCGAATGTCACTTTCGCAGCGTCGCCCTTGACCGCGATTTCGGTCACCTTGCTCGCGAGTCTGAACGCGAAGCCCTGCTTTTCCAGCGTGCGTTGGAACTGCCTGACGATCTCGGTGTCCATGCCCGGCAGGATGCGGTCGAGGAATTCGATCACCGTCACTTCGGCGCCGAGGCGCCGCCACACGGAACCCAGTTCGAGGCCGATCACGCCGGCGCCGACCACCACGAGCTTCTTCGGAACGCCGGAAAGTTCGAGCGCGCCTGTCGAGGAGACGACGACCTTTTCGTCGATTGGAATCGGTGCGCCGTTCTTGTCGCGCAATTGCGCAACGTCGGAGCCGGTGGCGATGACGATTGTCTTCGTTTCGAGAACCTGCGCCTTGCCGTCTTCGCCGGTCACTTCGACCTTGCCGGCGCCGAGGATCTTGCCGGCGCCGAAGAACGCGTCGACCTTGTTTTTCTTGAGCAGGAAGGCGACGCCGTTGACGTTGGCTGCGACCGTGTCGGCCTTGTGCTTCATCATCGCCGGCAGATCGAGCTTCGGCTTGCCGACGACGACGCCGAGGGCTGGAAAATCATGGCCCACTTCCGCGAACATTTCGGACGCGTGCAGCAGCGCCTTGGAGGGAATGCAGCCGACGTTGAGACACGTGCCGCCGTGCGTCTTGCGCTTTTCGACGACGGCGACCTTCATGCCGAGCTGCGCCGCGCGGATCGCGCACACATAGCCGCCGGGACCCGTGCCGATGACGATGAGATCGTAGGTCATGTTTGCTCCGGAATTCCTCTGTTGCGGAGGCGTCATTCCTGCGAAAGCGGGAATCTAGTTCCCGATTTTCAGACAATGGGGAACTGGATCCCCGCTTTCGCGGGGACGACAGAAGCAGTTGAAGATCACAGATCGAGCACCAGCCGCGCCGGGTCTTCCAGCCCCTCCTTCACGCGCACCAGGAACGTCACGGCTTCCTTGCCGTCGACGATGCGGTGATCGTAGGAGAGGGCGAGATACATCATCGGGCGGATTTCGATCTTGCCGGCCACGACCATCGGCCGCTCCTGGATCTTGTGCATGCCGAGAATGCCGGACTGCGGCGCATTGAGAATCGGCGTCGACATCAGCGATCCGTAAACGCCGCCGTTCGAGATGGTGAACGTACCGCCCTGCATCTCGTCGATCGACAGCTTGCCGTCGCGCGCGCGCCTGCCGAAATCGCCGATCGCCTTTTCGACCTGCGCGATCGACATCTGGTCCGCGTCGCGCACCACCGGCACGACGAGGCCCTTGTCAGTGCCGACGGCGACGCCGATGTGGCAGAAGTTCTTGTAGATGATGTCCTGCCCGTCGATCTCGGCGTTGACGGCCGGAATCTCCTTGAGCGCCTGGCAGCAGGCCTTCACGAAGAAGCCCATGAAGCCGAGCTTGACGCCGTGCTTCTTCTCGAAGGCGTCCTTGTACTGCGTGCGCAGCGCCATCATCGCGGTCATGTCGACCTCGTTGAAGGTCGTCAGCATCGCTGCCGCGCTCTGGGCCTCTTTCAGGCGACGCGCAATCGTCTGGCGCAGCTTCGTCATCCTGACGCGTTCTTCACGCGCAGCATCCGTCGGCGCAGATGGCGCGCGGACAGCGATGGGCGCCGGCGCAGCGGCAGCCACCGGCGGATTGGCGAGATGGGCGAGCACGTCGCCCTTGAGAACCTGACCGCGTTTGCCGGAGCCTGCGACGCCTGCGGCGTCGACGCCAGCATCGGCTGCGACCTTCGCCGCAGCGGGCGACGGCGGCATGGCCGGACCGCCGGCGACAGGCGAAGGAGCTGGGGCCTTGGCGGGCGCGGGGGCCGCAGCTTTCGCCGGCGCTGCTGCGGCGCCGGCCGCGCCTTCCGCGATCTGGCCGAGCAGCGCGCCCGGCGCCACCGTCTCTCCATCTCTGGCGACGATCTCGGCCAGCACGCCGGAGGCCGGCGCATTGACTTCGAGCGTCACCTTGTCGGTCTCCAGTTCAACCAAAGGCTCGTCGGCCTTCACGGCGTCGCCCGGCTTCTTGAACCATTTGCCGATCGTCGCCTCGGAGACGGATTCGCCGAGTGTGGGAACGCGGATTTCTGTGGCCATGTGATCATTCCGCCGCGAGGCGGTCCCTGAATAGAGGCCGCGTCAGGCGGCGAATGCTTCGTCCATGAAGGCCTTCAATTGCGCGAGATGGCGCGACATGGTGCCGGTTGCCGTCGCCGCGGACGCCGGGCGCCCCGCATAGACAGGACGCTTCGTTTTGGCGCCGGCCTGTCCGAGCACCCATTCGAGATAGGGCTCGACGAAGCTCCATGCGCCCATGTTCTTCGGCTCTTCCTGGCACCACACGACGTCGGCCTTCTTGAAGCGCGACATTTCGCCGACCAGCGCCTTGAGCGGGAACGGATAGAGCTGTTCGACGCGCAGGAGATAGACGTCGTCGATTCCACGCTTCTCGCGCTCTTCATACAGGTCGTAATAGACCTTGCCGGCGCAGAGCACGACGCGACGGATCTTCTCGTCCTTCACGAGCTTGATCTTTTCGCCTTCGAGACGCTCGGCGTCGTCGGCTATCCACCGCTGGAAATATGTCGCTGGCCCCATTTCCTCGATCCGCGAGACGCACCGCTTGTGGCGCAGCAGCGATTTCGGCGTCATCAGGATCAACGGCTTGCGGATGTCGCGGCAGAGCTGGCGGCGCAGGGCGTGGAAATAGTTGGCCGGGGTCGTGCAATTGGCGACCTGCATGTTGTCTTCCGCGCACATCTGCAGATAGCGTTCGAGACGCGCGGAGGAATGCTCGGGGCCCTGTCCTTCGTAGCCGTGCGGCAGCAGGCAGACCAGGCCGGACATGCGCAGCCACTTGCGCTCGCCCGACGAGATGAACTGATCGAACAGCACCTGCGCGCCGTTGGCGAAATCGCCGAATTGCGCCTCCCACAGGGTCAGGGCTTCGGGTTCGGCGAGCGAGTAGCCGTATTCGAAGCCGAGAACGGCTTCTTCCGACAGCATCGAATTGATGACCTCGTACTTGCCCTGCTTGCCCTCGTTCAGGTGATTGAGCGGCGCATAACGGCGCTCGGTCTCCTGGTCGATCAGCATCGAGTGACGCTGTGAAAATGTGCCGCGCTCGCAGTCCTGACCGGACAGTCGCACGCGGCGGCCATCCCACAGGAAGGTTGCGAAGGCGAGCGCTTCAGCCATGGCCCAGTCTATGCCCTGGCCGGTCTCGGCCATCTTGCGGCGGTTGTCGAGAAACCTCTGGATCGTGCGATGGACGTTGAATCCATCTGGCGCCTGAGTGAGCTTCACGCCGAGCGTCCGCAGGTGGTCGATCTCGACGCCCGTCTTGCCGCGGCGGTCGTCCTCGGTGGCCTCGCTGGCGGCCTTCAGACCGGCCCAACGACCGTCAAGCCAGTCGGCCTTGTTCGGCTTGTAGGCCTGCCCCGCCTCGAATTCGGCTTCGAGGCGATGACGCCAGTCGCCGGTCATCTTGTCGACTTCGCCGCTGGTGACGAGGCCCTCGCCGATCAGCTTCTCGCCGTAAATCTCGAGCGTCGATTTGTGCGTGCGGATCTTGCGGTACATCAGCGGCTGGGTGAATGCCGGCTCGTCGCCTTCATTGTGGCCGAAACGGCGATAGCACCACATGTCGATGACGACAGGTTTCTGGAAACGCTGGCGGAATTCGGTCGCGACCTTTGCGGCGAACACGACCGCTTCCGGATCGTCGCCGTTCACGTGGAAGATCGGCGCCTCCACCATTTTGGCGACATCGGACGGGTAGGGCGAGGAGCGCGAATAGCGCGGATAGGTGGTGAAGCCGATCTGGTTGTTGATGATGAAATGAATCGAACCGCCGGTGCGGTGGCCCTTCAGGCCCGACAGTCCCAGGCATTCTGCAACGACGCCCTGACCGGCGAAAGCCGCGTCGCCGTGGATCAGCAGCGGCATGACGGCGCGCCGGTCATCGCGCGTACATTTGTGCTGGTCCTGCTTGGCGCGCACCTTGCCGAGCACGACCGGATCGACGATTTCCAGATGCGACGGGTTGGCGGTCAGCGACAGGTGGACCTTGTTATTGTCGAACTCGCGGTCGGACGACGCGCCAAGATGATATTTTACGTCGCCGGATCCCTCGACTTCGTCAGGCAGGAACGAGCCGCCCTTGAATTCATGGAACAGCGCGCGATGCGGCTTGCCCATCACCTGGCAAAGAATGTTCAGGCGTCCGCGATGGGCCATGCCGAACACGATTTCTTTCGCGCCGAGCGCGCCGCCGCGCTTGATGATCTGCTCGAGCGCGGGAATGATCGATTCGCCGCCATCCAGCCCGAATCGCTTGGTGCCAGTGTATTTGACGTCGATGAACTTCTCGAATCCTTCCGCCTCAACCAGCTTCTGCAGGATTGCGCGCTTGCCCTCCCGGGTGAAGGCGATCTCCTTGTGCGGCCCTTCGATGCGTTCCTGAATCCAGGCCTTTTCGGCTGGATCGGAAATGTGCATGAATTCGTAGCCGATCGTCGAGCAATAGGTGCGGCGCAGGATCGCCAGCATCTCGAAGATGGTCGCGTATTCCATGCCGAGCACGTGATCGATGAAGATCTTGCGGTCGTAGTCGCTGTCCTCGAAGCCGTAGGTCGAGGGATGAAGCTCCTCATGATCCAGTCGCGCCTCGATGTCGAGCGGGTCGAGATTGGCGTGCAGATGCCCGCGCATGCGGTATGCGCGAATCATCATGATCGCGCGCACTGAATCGCGCGTCGCGCGATGCAGATCGGCGGCAGAGAGTTCGGCGCCGGTCGCGGCAGCTTTCGTCTTGATTTTTTCGCCGAGCGCCTTGGTGGTCGCGCCCCAGTCCCCGTCCAGCGCGGACACCAGTTCACCATTGGCCGCAACCGGCCAGTTGGGGCGCTTCCAGGATGCGCCGCGCGCGTTCTTCTCGACCGCGGCCCGTTCGTCGTTCAGGCTTTCAAAAAATTCGCGCCATTCCGCGTCGACCGAGGCCGGGTTCTTTTCGTAGGAGTCCTGGAGCTGCGCGACATAGGCGGCGTTGCCGCCATACAGGAAGGATGTATCCGCGAAGGTCTCGTTCTCGGTGGAACGCGCCACGCCGCTTCCATTCGATCCGTTATCGGCCATGTCTGGTCTCCTTCGGACTTCGCGCGCACATGCGCCGCCAAAGCATTCGCGTCGCACCTTCGCCGAAGGCGCGCCGTCAATGGGCCGGGATGCTCGATCCCGGCCTTCTGCATATGATCGCCGATCAGCCCTTGAGCAGGTCGGCGAGCGTCTTGCCGAGACGCGCCGGCGAAGGCGACACCACGATGCCCGCCGATTCCATCGCCGCGATCTTGTCTTCCGCGCCGCCCTTGCCGCCCGAGATAATCGCGCCGGCGTGGCCCATGCGACGTCCAGGAGGCGCCGTGCGGCCGGCGATGAAGCCAACGGTCGGCTTCTTGCGGCCCTTCCTAGCTTCGTCCTTCAGGAACTGCGCCGCGTCTTCTTCGGCCGAGCCGCCAATCTCGCCGATCATGATGATCGATTTGGTCTCGTCGTCGGCGAGGAACATTTCGAGGATGTCGATGAATTCGGTGCCCTTGACCGGATCGCCGCCGATGCCGACGGCGGAGGTCTGGCCGAGGCCGACCTGCGTCGTCTGGAACACGGCTTCGTAGGTCAGCGTGCCCGAGCGCGAAACAACGCCGACAGAGCCGCGTTTGAAAATGTTGCCAGGCATGATGCCGATCTTGCATTCGCCGGCCGTCATCACGCCGGGGCAGTTCGGCCCGATAAGACGCGACTTCGAGCCGATCAGCGACCGCTTGACGCGGATCATGTCCTGAACCGGAATGCCCTCGGTGATGCAGACGATGAGCGGAATCTCCGCATCGATCGCCTCGCAGATCGCGTCGGCTGCGCCCGGCGGCGGAACGTAGACGACGCTGGCGTCGGCGCCGGTCTTTTCACGCGCTTCGGCCACCGTGTCGAAGATCGGCAGGCCCAGATGCGTGGCGCCGCCCTTGCCGGGCGAGGTGCCGCCGACCATTTTGGTGCCATAGGCGATCGCCTGCTCGGAATGGAAAGTGCCGTTCTTGCCGGTGAAGCCCTGGCAGATGACCTTGGTGTCTTTGGTGATGAGGACGGACATCAGGCGGCTTCCTTCACGGCTTTCACGATCTTCTGGGCGGCGTCGTCGAGGTCGTCGGCGGGGATCACGTTGAGCCTGGACTCGCTGATGATCTTCTTGCCCTGCTCTACATTGGTGCCTTCGAGGCGCACGACCAGCGGCACCTTGAGCCCGACTTCCTTGACGGCAGCGATCACGCCCTCGGCGATGATGTCGCATTTCATGATGCCGCCGAAGATGTTGATCAGGATGCCCTTGACGTTCGGATCGGCGGTGATGATCTTGAACGCCGCCGTCACCTTTTCCTTGCTCGCGCCGCCGCCGACGTCGAGGAAGTTCGCCGGGCTTTCGCCGTAGAGCTTGATGATGTCCATGGTCGCCATGGCCAGGCCCGCGCCGTTGACCATGCAGCCGATCGTACCGTCGAGCGTGATGTAGTTGAGGTCGTATTTCGACGCCTCGAGCTCCTTGGCGTCTTCCTCGGTCTCGTCGCGCAGCGCGGCGATTTCGGGGTGGCGATACAGCGCGTTGTTGTCGAACGACACCTTGGCGTCGAGGCACTTGAGGTTGCCGTCGGTCGTGACGATCAGCGGGTTGATCTCGAGCATCTCCATGTCCTTCGCGACGAAGGCGGCATAGAGATTGCCGATCAGCGCGCCCGCCTGCTTGGCGAGATCGCCTTCGAGGCCGAGCGCCTGCGCGACGCGGCGACCGTGATGGCCCATCACGCCCGTCGCCGGATCGACGGAGAAGGTGACGATCTTCTCAGGCGTCTTGTGCGCGACTTCCTCGATATCCATGCCGCCCTCCGTCGAGACGACGAAGGCGATGCGCGAGGTCGTGCGATCGACGAGCATCGACAGGTAGAATTCCTTGGCGATGTCGGAGCCTTCCTCGATGTAGAGGCGGTTCACCTGTTTGCCGGCGGCGCCGGTCTGGATGGTGACGAGCGTCGCCCCGAGCATCTGCTTGACGTTGGCGACGACGTCCTCGACCGACTTGGCCAGGCGCACGCCGCCCTTGTCTCCGGCCGAGGCTTCCTTGAACTTGCCCTTGCCGCGTCCGCCGGCATGGATCTGGGACTTCACGACCCAGAGCGGGCCGCCGAGTTCCCGGGCTGCCTTTTCGGCGTCTTCCGCCTTGAGGATGGCGACGCCGCGCGAAACGGGCGCGCCGAATTCCTTCAGGACGGCCTTGGCCTGATATTCATGGATGTTCATTCGAAACTTCCCCTCCTATCCCGGCGCGAAGCCTCGCCCGGGGCAGCCGCAGACAAGCCGGACCCGGCCGCTGATCCAGCGGCCGGGCCTGTTCTTTCGATCAAGCGAAGGCCGGATCAATCTTCTTGCAGGCTTCAATCAGGCCCTGCACGGCGCTGACCGATTTCTTGAACATTTCGCTCTCGGCGGAGTCAAAGGCGATCTGGACGACTTTCTCGACGCCATTGGCGCCGATCACGACGGGGACGCCGACGTAAACGTCCTTCACCCCATATTCGCCGTTCAGATGCGCGGCGCACGGCAGGATACGCTTCTGATCCTTGAGATAGGCCTCGGCCATTGCGATGCCTGAAGCCGCAGGCGCATAGAACGCCGAACCGGTCTTGAGCAGCGCGACGATCTCGCCGCCACCCTTGCGGGTCCGATCGACGATCGCGTCGAGCTTTTCCTGCGTCAGCCAGCCCATCTTGACCAGATCGGGCAGCGGAACGCCGCCAACCGTGGAATGGCGCACCATCGGCACCATGTCGTCGCCGTGACCGCCGAGGGTCATGGCGTGCACGTCCTGCACCGACACATTGAGAGCCTCGGCGAGGAAGAAACGGAAACGCGCGGAATCAAGTACGCCGGCCATGCCGACGATCTTGTTCGTCGGCAAGCCAGACGCCTTCTGCAGCGCCCAGACCATGGCGTCGAGCGGGTTGGTGATGCAGATGACGAAAGCGTTCGGCGCATATTGCTTGATGCCGGCGCCGACCGAGGCCATGACCTTGAGGTTGATGCCGAGCAGATCGTCACGGCTCATGCCGGGCTTGCGCGGCACGCCGGCGGTGACAATGATCACGTCCGCGCCGGCGATATCCTTATAGTCGTTGGCGCCGGACAAGGTTGCGTCGAATCCTTCGACCGGGGAGGATTCGGCTAGGTCGAGCGCCTTGCCCTGGGGCGTGCCTTCCGCGATATCGAACAGGACGATATCGCCCAGTTCCTTCAGACTGGCGAGATGAGCCAGTGTGCCGCCGATCTGGCCGGCTCCGATCAATGCGATTTTCTTACGCGCCATGAATGTCGATCCTTGTCGAGCCGCCCCAGTTGGACGCCGGGCGCGGATTTTGGCCTCCGCCCGGATATTTGCGCGCGCTGAAAGACACCCGTTTCGGGCAGGCCCTCAGACGCCGCGCTTCTTTGAACCGATCGCGGAGCCCTTGCAAGGCAACCAAAGACTCAAGGATGTGGCCGCGCCATGGCAGGGATATTTCCGTGGGCTGACGTTCTCATGAAAGAACCCGATATTTCAATGCGCTATCGGGGCGTGGCCGGATCAGTCGCAATGCGGAGACAATTGTTACAAATTACAAATTCTGTCACTAATATCGTGAATGGCTCAATATCGTCCTGTTCCAAGGGCTTGCAGGAGCAGCCGCGTCACCCGCGAGGCTCGGAGATCGATCGCCGAGCGCGGCGTCGTCACATCGAGGGCGATGGCGGTCGGATGGACAAAACGATGAGTTAGATCGAACACCAGCGCGAGCGCGCGCCGCAAATCGATCGCCTGAAAGCTGCCCTGAGCGAAGCCTTCCTCTATCGTTCGCTGCACCGCGCCCTGCAAGCGGCCGCGGTGCTTGCGCGCAATGCTGCTATTCGTTTCGGCCGCCTGGACCAGCAACCGGAACAATTGCGGATCGCGCTCCAGCTTGTCCCGGTAGGAGCGGTGGATCGCGAACAGGATTCGTTCAAGTTTGTCCGGCGCGGGGTCGGGCCCCTCCGCAATCACCCGGACCTCCGCCTCGATCGGCCGCAGCCAGGCGGATGTGACCTCGCCCAGCAAAGCCGCCTTTGACGGAAAATAACGGTAGACGTTCGCGTGCGACATGCCGGCGGCTTCCGCGATGTCGACCACGGTCGTGCGGCGCGGACCGAAGCGCCGCAGGAAACCGGCCGCCGCTTCCACGATGCGCAAGTCCGCCGCGAGATTCTGCTCCTTGTCGTCGATGGCCATCGCGCCTCAGGTTTCGACGAGTCCGCCGGCATCGCCGGATGCGTCCGAGAGCGAGCCGTGAGGAAGCGCCAGATAGTCGTCCGATTGCATTTCAATCAAGCGCGATACGGTGCGATCGAATTCGAACGCCTCGTGTCCGCCTTCGCCATTGTAGAGAAGCTGGGGCGATGCGGCGGCGGCGGCGATCAATTTCACGCGGTGATCGTAGAGAGCATCGATCAACACGATAAACCGTTTCACCTCGTTCTTTTTCGCCGGGTTCAGTATCGGCACGCCGTCGAGCACGAGCGTATGAAAAACCCGAGCGATCTCGACGAAATCGGTGGCGCCGAGCGGGACGACGCAGAGATCGTGATAATGGAATCGGGCTACGTTGTGCGCGACCTCGGGAATTGGAACGTCCCGGCCGAGCACGCGAACAGTCCCCGGCTCTCCGGCCTCGACGCCCGTCAATGCGGTGAAAATCTTCTCCAGCGCCATTGTCGACGCCAGACCGAGCGGGGTGAACCACACATCCGAGGCCGAAAGCTTCTCCAGACGAAAATCGGTCCGTGATTCCAGCCTGAATACGTCCATCCTGTTGCGGATCATGGCGATGAACGGCAGGAACAGAACGCGGTTGAGCCCGTCGCGGTAGAGATCGTCCGGTTCGACGTTCGACGTCGACACGACCACAACGCCGCGTGCGAACAGAGCCTGGAACAGACGTCCCAGAATCATGGCGTCAGCGATGTCGGTGACGGCCAATTCGTCGAAACAGAGCAGCCACGCGGATTCAGCAAGATCCGCGGCGACGGGCGCAATCGGATCGTCGCCTGTAACCAGGCCGGCCTTCTTTTTCCGCCGCCACTCGTGGATGCGCGCGTGCACGTCGGCCATGAAAGAATGAAAATGCACACGCCGCTTTCGCTTGACGACGACCGTTTCAAAGAACAGGTCCATCAGCATGGTCTTGCCGCGGCCGACCGGTCCCCACAGGTATAGCCCACGTGGGACGGTCGAACGTTTGCCGGCGCCAAACAGCCAGCCAAGCGCGCTCGACTTGTGGGCGAGCCGCGATTCCGCCAGTTCGGCGCAGAGGCTGTCGAGCCGCCTGACGGCGGCCTCCTGCGCGGGGTCGCGCTCGATCAGGCCTAGCTGGACCCGCTCGGAATAACGCCGTTCGATCGTCCCGGCCATGCAGGCTCCCTTGCGTCAGGCTATCGCCGGACGACCTTTCGCAACGCAATAGATCGTTTGAACCGTCCCGCCAACGCCTTCAGCAGCCTCCCATTCCGCAGACGATCTCCCACTCCGCGTCCGTCACCGGCTGCACGGAAAGCCGGGAATTCGTCACCAGCGCCATCTTCGCCAGACGAGGTTCAGCCTTGATCGCCGCGAGCGAGACGGGTTTCGGCAGGGGCGCCTTCGCCCGAACGTCGACCATGCCGAACTTGCCGGTCTCGTCGCTCGGGTCGGGATAGAAAGTCCTGATGATTTCCACGATGCCGACGACCGCCCGCTCCTCGTTGGAATGATAAAAGAAAGCGGTTTCGCCTTCCTTCATCGCCATCAGGTGCTGTTTGGCCTGGTGATTGCGCACGCCGTTCCAGTACGTGCCGGCCGGGCCAGCCTCGACCTGCTGCGACCACGACCAGACCGAGGGTTCGCTTTTCATCAGCCAGTGGGCCATGCAGACTCCTTGCGCGTGTTCAATGTTCGGACTTCACGGGTCGCAACAGCAGCGAATCGATCGCGGCGTTGATGGCCAGTTCGCCCGCCACGATGCGATCGACGACGGCGGCGATCGGCATCTCCACGCCGCGCGCGGCGGCGAGTTCGACCAAGGCGCGCGCGGTGAAGGCGCCTTCGGCCAGCTTGCCTCCGCTCGCCTCCGCCAGTGTCCTGCCCTGGCCGAGCGCGTGGCCGAGCGCGAAATTGCGAGATTGCAGCGTGGCGCAGCACAATACGAGATCGCCCAGACCCGACAGGCCCATCAGCGTTTCCGGCCGCGCGCCGAACGCCCGGCCGAAGCGGGTGAGTTCAGCGAAGGAGCGCGCGGTCAGCGCCGCGACGGCGCTGGCGCCGAGCCCGCGGCCCGCGGCGATCCCGCAGGCGATGGCGAGTACGTTCTTCGCCGCGCCGCCGATTTCCGCGCCGCGTACGTCGGTCGAGCGGTACAGGCGGAACGTCGGCGTATCGAGAAGGCGACCGAGCCGCTCGGCGCGTTCGGCATCGCGCGCGGCCAGCGTCACCGCCGTCGGCAGACCTGCCGCAACGTCGGCGGCGAAACTCGGTCCGGACAGGATCGCCGCGACGGCGTGCGGCGCTTCGGTCGCAAGCACGTCGCTCATGAAAGCGTGCGTTCCGCGTTCGATGCCCTTGGCGCAAACGATCCAGTCCGACCCCTCGCACACGAACGGCGCGGCGGCGCGCGCTACGTCGCGCATGCCCTGCGCGGGCGTGGCGGCCAGAATCACGCGCGCGTCCGCAATTTGCTCCAGGTCCGACGTCGGCTCGATGGCTGCCGTGAAATTGACGCCAGGCAGACGGCGCGCGTTGGCCCGCGTGCGGCGCATCTCTTCAACATTGGCCCGATCGCGCGCCCATAGCAGCACACGCCGACCGCCGCGTGCAGCCAGAATTGCGAGGGCCGTGCCCCAGGCGCCGGCGCCAAGCACCGCAATCGTCTCGGTCATCCGGGAAATACCTCGTCGTGGGGTTGCGCCGGCATAGTCTCGACAATCTGTCCGACCCCTCCGGCGCATGCGCCGTTTTCCAGAAAAACGACGCGGCGGTCGGGGCGCCGCTCGCCAAGGCGGGAAAAATGCGCGGACCCGGTCCGCAGGTGAATCGTTGGCCTCGCCATGACGATCGCCAGTGACAGCCGCCGCGTCATCTCAGGCCTTGCCGTGATGCCTGGCTTCGAGTCTGTCGTCGAGCGGCCAGCGCGGGCGGGCGGCGACGTTCAGACTGTCGGTCAGCCCTCTTTCCAGTCGTTCGATCCCAACCCAGGCGATCATCGCGCCATTGTCGGTGCACAGCTCCGGCGGCGGCGTGACAAGCCGGAGCCCGGATTCTCCGCAGAACCGAGCCAGCGCCCGGCGGATCGCGCTGTTGGCGGCGACGCCGCCGGCGACCACCAGCGCCTCCGGCGGCGCGCCGTCCTCACGCGACAGCCGCAGCGCTGCGCGGGTCCGGTCAATGATGACATCGACGATCGCCGCCTGAAACGAGGCGCAGAGATCGGCCACGTCGGTTTTGGTCAGCGGCGCGACGCGGGCCGCCTCGTTGCGTACAGCGGTTTTGAGGCCCGAAAACGAGAAATCGGGATTGGCGCGCCCGGCCATCGGCCGGGGCAGGTCGAAGCGGGCCGGATCGCCTTCCAGGGCTGCGCGCTCCACATGCGGGCCGCCCGGGTAGGGCAGTCCCAGCAGCTTGCCGACCTTGTCGAACGCCTCGCCAATGGCGTCGTCGATGGTCGAGCCGAGGCGTCGATAATCGCCGACGCCCCGCACTTCGAGCAATTGCGTATGTCCGCCGGACATCAGCAGGACCATGTAGGGGAACTGCACGCTGTCGGTCATGCGCGCGGTCAAAGCATGGCCTTCGAGGTGGTTGACGGCGACGAACGGTTTGCCGGCGGCCCAGGCGAGCGCCTTGCCGGTCGTCAGCCCGACCAGGAGGCCGCCGATCAGGCCGGGACCGGCTGAAGCCGCAATGGCGTCGATCTGGCCGAGGGCGACCCCCGCCCCTGCGAGCGCGCGGCGAATCAGATGATCGAGGTAATCGACGTGGGCGCGTGCGGCGATTTCCGGCACCACGCCGCCATAGGCCGCGTGCTCCGCGATCTGGCTCATGATTTCGTTGGCGAGGATTTCGCCGCCGCCCTCGGGCCGCTTGCGCACCACCGCCGCCGAAGTCTCGTCGCAGGTGGTCTCTATCCCCAGAACCAGCATGAAGGCGCGCCCTTGCATCGTGTCGGCGCAACCTATAGTCGAGCGATCGATACAGCAAACAGGCGCCGGACATATGGGTTCTCCATTCCTCAGAATCGGGACGCGCGGCAGCCCGCTTGCGCTCGCCCAGGCGCGCGAGGTGCGGCGCAAGCTAGCAGCGGCGCATGGCGCGCATGAGGATTCGATCGAATTGGTCGTCATCAAGACGACCGGCGACGCCATTGTCGATCGACCGCTGGCGGAGGCGGGCGGCAAAGGCCTGTTCACGAAGGAGCTGGACGCCGCCCAGCTCGACGGATCCATCGACATCGCCGTGCATTCGGCAAAGGATCTGCCAACGCTGCTTCCGCCGGGGCTTATTGTCGCCGGTTATCTGCCGCGCGAGGACGTGCGGGACGCGCTGATCTCGCCGCGGGCGACGTCCATCGGCGCGTTGCCGCACGGCGCGCGCGTCGGCACGGCCTCGCTGCGCCGCGCCGCGCAATTGAAGCGGCTGCGGCCGGATTTCGAAACGCCTCTCCTGCGTGGAAACGTGGAAACGCGCCTGCGCAGGGCGCAGGACGGCGAGATCGACGCGACGTTGCTCGCGCTGGCGGGCCTCAAGCGGCTCGGCCTCGCCGACCGCGCGACCGCCGTGCTGGACATCTCGGATTTTCTGCCCGCCGTCGGCCAAGGCGCGATCGCCATCACCGCGCGTTCGGAAGATTACGCCTCGCACACCAGGATAGGCGCTATTCTCGACCACGATACCGGCGTCGCGCTTGCCGCAGAACGGGCGTTCCTGCATGCGCTCGACGGATCGTGCAAGACGCCGATCGCCGGTCATGCAAGCATTGCCAATGGCGTCGTTCACTTTTCCGGCATGGTGCTTCGTATGGACGGGTCGGAATCGTTCGAGGCTTCGGCGTCGGGAGAGATTGCCGACGCTGCGGCGATCGGCGATCGGGCCGGCAAGGATATTCTCGCGCGGCTGCCCGCCGGCGTGCTGGCGGGAAAATGATGAGGGTGCTCGTCCTTCGCGCGGTCGACGACGCGCGCGGGACGGCGAGCAGGCTGGCGGCGGCCGGACATGAGGCGATCCTGTCGCCTGTGCTCGAAATCCGCATACTGTCGAACGAAATCCCGCATGCGAAGTTCGATGCGCTGGCGGCGACCAGCGCGCACGCGTTCGGCGCGCCGGCGCCGCCTGAACTGCAGGACGTCCCGTTATTCGTCGTGGGCGAGCGAACCGCGCAGGCGGCGCGCCGGGCGGGGTATCGGGCGCTTGCGACAGTCCGCCGCGACGCGGCGGCGCTTGTCCCGGCGCTGCAGGCGGCTTTCTGGGCGCAAGCCCGCGTCCTCTACCTCGCGGGACGCGATCGCAAGTCCGTGCTGGAGCGGGCCCTTGCGCCGCGTTACGACCTGCGCGTGATCGAGACTTATGCCGCCGAGGAAGCGGCCGGGTTTACCGATGAGGCCCGCGGTCTGCTGGAGCAGGGCCGGATCGACGCGGTCTTGCACTATTCCCGGCGCAGCGCCGCAGCCTTTCGCCGGCTTGTGGCGGGCGCAACTCTGGATTCGACGCTTGCCGGGTTGCGGCATGTCGCAATATCCGCTGACGCCGCCGCGCCGCTGGTCGACGCGGGCTGGATGGTCGATATTGCCGATCAGCCCGAGGAGACGGCGATGATCCGGGCGCTGAATGCAGCGCCCGGGTCTTACAGGATCGAAGACGGCGCAAAGGGGCGATGAACTGATGGCCCGAACTATTCTCATCAGCGGCGGCAGCCGCGGCATCGGGCGCGCCTGCGCGGTTCTCGCCGGTTCGCGCGGGTGGAACGTTTTACTGACCTTCGTCGCCAACCCGGCTGCGGCGGAGGATGCCGTCGAGGCGGTGAATGCAGCCGGCGGCCGCGCACTGGCGATCAAGGCGAACGCGTCGAAGGAGGCGGACGTGGTCGGCGCATTCGATGCTGCGGAAAAGGCGTTCGGGCCGGTGGACGGCTTCGTTAACAACGCCGCCTTCGGTACGCCGACGGGCCACCTGATCGACAAGAAACCGGAAGATATCGCCCTGCTGGTCGAGACCAATGTCCTTGGCGCGCTTCTGGGCGCGCGCGAGGCGGCGCGGCGCATGGCGACCAGCCGCGGCGGCCGGGGCGGCTCGATCGTCAACATGTCATCGGCCGCCGCACGGCTCGGCATGCCCGGCGAGGGTGTCGACTATGCGGCCAGCAAGGGCGCAATCGACACACTGACGCTTGGTCTGGCGCGGGAGCTGGGGCCGGACGGCGTGCGCGTCAATTCTGTGCGGCCGGGTCTGATCGCAACCGAGTTCCATGCGGCGATGGGCGCGCCGGGGCGGGCGGAGCGGCTTGGGCAATCGGTTCCGGTCGGACGCGCCGGAACTGCGGACGAAGTTGCGGAAGCCGTCGTCTGGCTGTTGTCGGATGCGGCATCCTACGTCAGCGGCGCGCTGCTGGACGTGACCGGCGGGCGATGAGGATCGACACCGATCAGCGGGCGGCGCCGTAAGCCGCCAACTTCGTCGTATCCGCCCGGTCGTCGCGCGAAGCCTGCGGCCCGGACGTAACCGGCGCGCGCTTCGCCTTGACGGATTTCTCGGGCTTGTCGGGATCGGTCACAAGAACCGTGTCCGGCGTCGAGGGCCTTGCAGCAGGCAAAGCCTGGTCCGCCTTGTTGAGGCCGAGCCAACGCCCGATGGCGTCGCCGGTCGACGACCCAGTCGCCGCCAGAGCGACCGGCGCTGCGGCCGCCGAGGACGGTTCGGTGTCCTGAGACTTGGCGGCGAAGGTTTCCGGCGCAGCTTCGGCTGGTTTTGATCCGGACTTGCCGGCCAGCGTCGCCACCGCGGCCTTTTTGGGCTTGCCCTTGTCGTCGAGCGCAATCTCCACCGGGCCTGCGGCCAAGGCCTCGGGCCGGCTGACCTCGTCGACATTGGCGAACTCCGGATTCTGGCCGCCGTCTGCGTACACGACACGCACCGGCTTCACGCCCTTTGCGACCAGCTCAGCCACCCTGGTGGAATCGCTCGCCTCCTTTTCGGCGACCAGCGTCCTGATCGAGGGGTCTTCGGCCAAGGCCGGACAGGGGCCTTCGGGATCAATGCGGCCGCCGCCGGCCGGCTGGGCGTCGAACACGTAATGGCGACCGCAGACGCCCACGGTCGGCTCCCGTTTGGTCACCTCGAAATGATCCGAGCCCTGCTTGAGCTGGCGCCAGAACGGCATGTTCGGATCGAGGCGGTGTTTAGCCAGATTTTCCGCTGTCATACGGAAGGGAAGAGACTGCATCTGGATGGCGCGCTGGCCGCCGCCGAAGGCTTCGCGGGCGACGGCGTAAATCTCCCCGATCTGGTTGTCGGTCATCGAAAAGCAGCCCGCCGAGGAACAGGCGCCATGAACCATGATCGAGCCGCCGGTATGGCCGAGCGCGCGGTCGTAGGCGTTGGGGTAGCCGACATTGAACGACAGATAGTAGTTCGAATTGGGATTCATCTGACCGGGCGCGATCGAATAGAAGCCTTCCGGCACCTGACGATCCCCTTCGCGCACCTTCGGGCCAAGCTGGCCGGACCAGCGGCACATCGGATAGGTCTTGAGCAGCGTGTACTGACCGTCCTTCTTCATCTTCCAGATTTCGAACTCCGCTTCCTTTTTGTAGGTGCGGATCAGGATCGGCTGGTGGGCGTCGGTGTCCTTGGCGGTCATCAGCGCGAGCGTTTCCGCCGGAATCGGTTTCCAGGCGCGTGCGCTGGACATGTTCTGCGTTTCATTGCAGGCGGAAAGACCCCCGCCCAAAACTCCGATGGACGCCAGGCGCAGGAGGAAGGAAGTGTTCGGCCGGAAGCTCATGAGCCTGTTGCGTCCCTGTTCGTCGCCAGCGTTACGCGCTGTCGCGGCCGGCTCGCCTCCCCCGGGGCCCGCCGCGACGATTTACGGCCGTTATCCTTACGTGACTGTTACACCCCCGGGGGGTGTTCGTTCGTCACGGTTAACGGCGCCTTAACCAGCCATCCGCCCTACAGGACCTTGCGGCCCATAGCCAGAAATTTGTCGGCGCGCGCCGCCCGCAACTGGTCGCGGGACATGCCGGCCAGGGATTCGAAGGCAGAGGCGATGGCGGCGCCGACCGCGTCGATTGCGGCCTGCGGATCGCGGTGCGCGCCGCCGACCGGCTCCGGCACGATGGAGTCGATAATGCCGAATTTGCGCAAATCCGGGGCAGTGATTTTCATCGACGTCGCGGCGTCCTGTGCCCGGCCCGAATCGCGCCAGAGGATCGAGGCGGACGCTTCGGGCGAGGCGACCGTGTAGATGGCGTGCTCGAGCATGAGCACCCGGTTGCAGCTCGCAATCGCGACCGCGCCGCCGGAACCGCCCTCGCCGAGAACGACGGCGACGTTCGCCACGCCCAGGGCAAGCGACGCGTCGGTCGAGCGGGCGATCGCCTCAGCCTGCCCGCGCTCCTCCGCATCGACGCCGGGAAAGGCGCCGGCCGTGTCCACGAGGCAGAGGACGGGCATATCGAACCGATCCGCGAGATCCATCAGGCGGACCGCCTTGCGGTAGCCTTCGGGCCGCGCCATGCCGAAATTATGCGCGAGGCGGGATTTTGTGTCGGTCCCCTTCTCCTGACCGATGACGCAGACGGGGGCGCCACGAAAACGGCCGAGGCCGCCGACGATCGCCTGATCCTCGCCGAATTTCCGGTCGCCAGCGAGAGGCGTGAAATCCGTGACGAGGCCCTGGACGAAGTCCAGAAATCGCGGGCGCTGCGGATGGCGGGCGACCAGCGTCTTCTGCCAGGGCGTGAGATCCTTGTAGAGGTCGGCCAGCGCCTTGGCCGCCTTGGCCTCAAGTTTGGTCAATTCCTCGCCGATGGACACAGCGCCGCCGCGCGCGGAAACCGCACGAAGTTCCTCGACTTTCGCCTCGAGTTCGGCGACCGGCTTTTCAAAATCGAGATATGATCGCATCGAGCGTGGAGTTGCGGCGCGCGCGCCTGAAATGCATTTCCGGGCTGGCCGCGCCGGAGCGGCGCGAAACTGGCGATAAGCGGTGTTCAAGTCAAGATTGCCGGCTCAATCGCCTCGCTTTCAATCATCTTTTGTGTCGCCCAGCGGGTGCAGGTCGCGCACCATCGCTCGCATGCGTTCGTCCAGCACGTGCGTGTAAATCTGGGTCGTCGAGATATCCGCGTGTCCAAGCAATTCCTGGACGATGCGCAGGTCAGCGCCATTCTGGAGGAGGTGGCTAGCGAAGGCGTGGCGCAGCACATGCGGGCTGATGCGGCCCGCGTTGATCCCGACCAGGCCGGCGAGCGCCTTGAGGTCGCGGGCGAAGGCCTGCCGGGTTAGATGCCCGCTCTCGGCGTCCGAGGGGAAGAGCCATTTGGCGTCCGCAAGCGCGGGCGCTGCGACCTGCAGCTTCTCGCGCCAACCGGCCATGGCCGCGCGCGCTGCGGCCGTCAACGGGACGAGCCGGTCGCGGCCTCCCTTGCCGCGAATGGAAATGAACGCCTCCTTTGTGCGGGCGGCCGTTCGCGGCAGCGCCACGAGTTCGGATACGCGCAGACCGGTCGCGTAAAGCAGCTCGACGAGGGCATAAAGGCGGGCGGCGCGCAGTCCCTGCGCCGGCGTGCCCTCGCCTGCCTCCGCGGCTGCGCGCGCAGCCTCGATCAGCTCGTCAACCTCGGCGACAGACAGGATTTTTGGCGCACGCACGCGCTGGCGCGGTCCATCGAGGATTGCGGCGGGGTCGTCCCCGCGCAGGTTTTCCGACACCAGGAATCTGTGCAACTGGCGGATGGAGGACAGCCGTCGCGCCGCGGACGAGGCCTCGAAGCCGCGCGTCTGCAACGAGACGAGATAGGCGCGGACGGACGCGGTGTCGACATCGGTCGTCGACGTCCCGCGCCCGGCGAGAAAGCCGGCATAGTCGGTGAGATCGCGACGATAGGCCTCGATGGTGTTGCGGGCGGCGCCGCGTTCGGCGGCGATCATGTCGAGAAACCGGTCGATGGCGCCGTTCGAACCTTCGACGCTCATTTGCCCGCGAGCTTGTTGGCTGGCAGCGTTTGCGTCATCTCGCGCGACTGCGGTTCGACATAGGCGACCACGGCCCACATCGCCCCATATGCCGCGCCCGCCAGCACGCCGATCAGGATCAGAAAGCGAAAGAGACTCGGCACGGGCGGCCCCCTAGTGTTGGCAAAGATATGCCGTTGTTGTGCGTCTGTTGCAACCGACGCCGCCGGGCGGCCGGTTGGCGTTTCGCCCGACCCCCGGCCTATGTTAGAGACGGCCTGTGAAACACGGCAATTTCGAAAAAACGATTTCTCCCGCTGCGCGGGGGCCCGGCGCCCGCGAGGGCGCGATCGTGCGGGCTTTGGGCGATCGCAGCATCGTTCTTGTCGGCATGATGGGATCGGGCAAGACGTCGGCTGGCCGCAGGCTCGCAGATCGGCTCGGCGTCCCGTTCGTCGACGCCGATGCGGAGATCGAGGCGGCGCACAAGCTAACGATCTCGGAGATTTTCGCGAATTACGGCGAGGCCTATTTCCGAGAGGGCGAGCGCCGCGTGATGGCGCGCCTGCTGGCGGACGGCCCCCGGGTCGTAGCAACGGGCGGCGGCGCCTTCATGAACGAGCAGACCCGCGCGCGGATCAAGGAGCGTGCTGTGTCTGTGTGGCTCGAAGCCGATTTCGAGCTGCTGATGCGGCGGGTGCGCAAGCGGCCGACTCGCCCGCTTCTGCAAAACCCGGATCCGGAAGGGACGTTGCGACGGTTGATCGAGCAGCGCTATCCGGTCTATGCGACCGCCGACGTTACAGCGCCCGCGCGCGATGCGCATTTCGACGTCGTCGTGGAGGATCTCGTGACCGCCCTGCATTCGCATCTGCTGCATGCCCCGAATGACGCGCCGGCGGCCGCCATCCGGAACGTGCGGGTCGAACTTGGCGCGCGCGCCTATGACATCGTGATAGGCGACGGCGTGATCGCCGCAGCGGGCGAGCGCATGGCGGCGCTCGCGCCGAAAGCGGCCTGCGCCATCGTTACCGACGCCAATGTCGCGCACTTCCATCTCGCCGCGCTGGAGCAGAGTCTGTCGGCGGCGGGCCTTCGCCACACGCGGATTGTCGTGCCACCCGGCGAGGGATCGAAAACATACACGCAATTCGAGCGCGTCTGCGAGGCGGTGATCGCAGCGAAGATCGAACGCGGCGATTTCGTCGTGGCGCTCGGCGGGGGGGTCGTCGGCGACCTTGCGGGGTTCGTCGCCGCCTCCGTACGCCGGGGCGTCCGTTTCGTCCAGATCCCGACCAGCCTGCTGTCGCAAGTTGATTCATCGGTCGGCGGCAAGACCGGCATCAATTCGACGCACGGGAAAAACCTGGTCGGCGCGTTCCATCAGCCGTCGCTGGTGCTGGCCGACACTGCGGCGCTGACGACGCTTGCGGCGCGGGAGTTTTGCGCGGGCTATGCCGAAGTGGTGAAATACGGCCTGATCGACAATCCGGACTTTTTCGCTTGGCTGGAAGCGAACTGGCGGGGCGTGTTCGCCGGCGGCGCGGACCGGATCGAGGCGATCGCCCGCTCCTGCGCCGCCAAGGCAGCGGTCGTGGCGCGCGATGAGACCGAACAGGGCGACCGGGCGCTGCTCAATCTCGGCCACACATTTGGCCATGCGCTCGAACGGATCGTGCATTACGACGGCGCCCGCCTGGTTCATGGCGAAGGCGTGGCGATCGGTATGGCCTGCGCCTTCCGATTTTCAGCGCGTCTCGGTTTCTGCTCGGGGCAGGAAGTGGAACGCGTCGCCGGCCATCTGCGGACCGTCGGGTTGCCGACGCGCGTTCGCGACGTGCCGGGCTGGAGCGCCGGCGCCGATGCGATCGTCGAGGCCATGTATCAGGACAAGAAGGTGCAGCACGGCGCGCTCACGTTCATCCTGGCGCATGGAGTCGGCCGATCCTTTATCGCCAGAAACGTCGCAGGAGACGACGTGAGGGCGTTTCTGAACGACGACCTGTCGGTCGACGGGCGGTGAACGGTCCCACCGGCGACGGTGGAGATCCGGGAGCCGAGTTTTGCTGCCTGATCGGGTTGCCGCGCTTGCGACGAACCGATCCGGAGCCGCTTTGATCAGGGTGGGCGATCCATGCACGAGGCGATCGGGGCGCCTTTTTCGGTCAATGTCTGGGAGGCCGTGGGCGTAGTCTTCGTCTGCGTGCTCTTGTCGGCGTTCTTCGCCGGCTCCGAAACAGCCCTGACCGCAGCCTCGCGGGCGCGCATGCACGCGCTCGAGAAAAGCGGGGACGCCCGGGCGGCCACGGTCAACCGACTGCTTCAGTCGCGCGACCGCTTCATCGGCGCGATGCTGCTCGGCAATACACTGGTCAATATCGCTTCCTCTGCGGTCGCCACCAGCCTTCTTGTGGCGGTGGCGGGCGAACGAGGAGCGATCTACGCAACAATCCTGATGACCA
This sequence comes from Pseudomonadota bacterium, assembly GCA_021781815.1. Taxonomy (GTDB): domain Bacteria; phylum Pseudomonadota; class Alphaproteobacteria; order Rhizobiales; family Beijerinckiaceae; genus JAJXWB01. The sequence goes on from JAJXWB010000021.1 coordinate 71,770, forward strand.
TGCTGCTGCTCGTCTTCGCGGAAGTGATGCCGAAGACGGTCGCGATCACCTTTCCCGACCGTGTGTCGCTCGCCGTAGCGCGCATCGTCGCGCTGTTCGTGGCGGCGTTCGGCCCGCTTCTGGTCGCGGTCGAGGCGATCGTGCATGGCGTGCTTCGCCTGTTCGGCGTCGATACGCGCGGCGCGCACCCGCTGCTCGCCGGACGCGAGGAACTCAAGAGCGCGGTCGATCTGCTGCATCAGGAAGGAGGCGTCGAGCGGTCAGATCGCGACATGTTCGGCGGCCTGCTCGACCTGCGCGACCTCTCGGTCTGCGATGTCATGGTTCACCGCACGAAAATGGCGGCGATCAGCGCCGATCTGCCGCCGCGGGATCTCGTTCGCGACGTTCTGGCGTCCCCTTACACGAGGCTGCCGGTTTGGCGCGGCGAGCCGGAGAACATCGTCGGCGTCCTGCACGCCAAGGATTTGTTGCGCGCGCTCGATGCGGCAGGCGATCCCGACAAGATCAGAATCGACGACATTGTGCTGGACGCATGGTTCGTGCCGGAGACAACTACGCTGCGCGACCAGTTGCAGGCGTTCCGCAGGCGCAAGACGCATTTCGCGCTGGTCGTCGACGAATACGGCGTGGTGCTGGGGCTTGTCACGCTCGAAGACATCCTCGAGGAAATCGTTGGCGAAATCAGCGACGAACACGATGTCGCCGTCCAGGGCGTGCGTGTCATGCAGGATGGCGGCGTCGCCGTCGACGGCGCAGTGCCTATCCGCGACCTCAACCGGGTCATGGACTGGCGTCTGCCGGACGAGGAAGCGACGACCGTCGCCGGACTGGTTATCCATGAGGCGCAAATGATTCCCGAGCCAGGTCAGGTTTTCACGTTCCATGGCTTCCGGTTCGAAGTGCTGCGCAAGACGCGCAACCGGATCACGTCGTTGCGAGTCTCGCCGCTGCCGCCAGTCTGAACGCGCGTCAGTCGCGCGCTTTCGGCTCTCGCCGGACGAGATCGCCAAGGATGCCGTCAAGCGCCTTGATCCGCTTGTCGCCGAGGCGGTCGGCGAAGTTCTCCAGAAGCGTGGCCGAGCAAACCTCCCACATGCGCGCCCGCATGGCGCGGCCGTCGTCGGTCAATACAATCCGCCAGCCGCGGCGGTCATCCGCGCATGGCGCGCGCCGCACCAGCCCGGCGCGCATCATCCGGTCGATCTGCCGGGAAATGTTGTACTGCGCCTCCCCGCTGGCCTCTTCAAGTTCGAATGGGCGCATGCCTTCGGGCGGTCCACGCTCGAGTTCCGCAAGCAACGGGTGCCAGCCCAGCGCGGGCAAGCCGGCGGCCTTCAGACTTGCCTCGACCGCCGCCGTGAGCTGCGCATGGGCGCGCTGAAGCCGATTCCACGCCCGCACCGTCTTTTTCCCCAGGACTGGCATTGCGAGGATCCCAGTAAACGCCGCTGCGCATCATTGTAGATGCTATTGCATTTATATGTCGAGCACATCCGGCTATCCGGGCGCGTCCGCCTGGATTGCAGCGCCCGGGCCATCAGGGAGCGCTGGCGCCATGAATTGCGCGCGGGCGAGCGTCGCGAACCGTCCATTGTGCGCCACCAACTCGTCGAAGGAGCCGCTTTCGACAATTCTTCCAGCGTCAAACACAAGGATTCGGCTGGCGTTTCGGATCGTCGCCAACCTGTGCGCGATGACGAAGGTGGTCCGGCCCCTGGTCGCGGCATCCAGCGCGGCCTGGATCTGACGCTCCGTCGTCGCATCGAGCGCGCTCGTCGCCTCGTCGAAAATCATAATCGGCGGATCCTTCAGCAGCGCGCGGGCGATCGAGAGGCGTTGGCGTTCGCCGCCGGACAGCGAACGGCCGCGCTCGCCCACGCGGGCGGCGACGCCGTCCGGCTGCCGGGCGACGAAATCCGTGGCCTGCGCGCGCCGGAGCGCGAGATCGATTTCCTCCGGGGTGGCGTCGGGCTTGCCGATGCGCAGGTTTTCCTCGATCGAGCGGGCGAACAACATGGGCTCCTGAAACACGACGCCGATATTGCGGCGCAGGGCAACCAGCGCCATGTCGCGGATATCGACGCCGTCGATCCGGATTGCGCCGGACGTTGGGTCGAAAACCCTGTGCAGCAGGCTCAAGGTCGTCGATTTGCCCGAGCCGGTCGAGCCAACCAGCGCCACCGTCTCGCCGGCCGCCACCTCGAACGACACATCGTCCACCGCCGCGCGCTTGCCGTCATACGAAAAGGTTACGTGATCGAAGACCACGTTGCCCGCGAGCCGGCCAGGGTCGGCTGCGTTGGGTCGATCCTCGACGCCTGGCCGGGTATCGAGCACGCTGAAGAAATCGCTGATGCGCGGCCCCTGCATGAACAACACGTTGACGAAGCCGACCATTTGCTCCAGTCGACCGATCAGCATGGTTGCGAAATTGATGAAGGTGACGATTTCGCCGATCGTCGCCAGCCCCTGCAGATGCAGCCAGATGCCGAGCAGAAAGATCGACAAAATCGAAAGGGTCGAGGAGGCGCGAGTCGCGACCGCGGCGATCGCCCACCAGGACAGAACCGGCATCTGCGCGGCGAGCAGGGCGTCGATAATGCGCCGCAGGGCGCGCGATTCGCTCTCTACTCGCGTAAAGCTCTGAATAACTGGCACATTTCCGAGCGCGTCGGAGGCGTGTTCGGCCAGATCGGCGGAATAGCGCTCGACCCTGCCCTGCAGCGATTCGGTCCGGCGCAGGACGAAAGACGTGAGCAGACCAAACGCGACGACCAGCAGGATGAGAATGGCTGCAAGCCGCCAGTTCACGAACAGCGTCATTGGCAGCAGGATGAACAGCGCGGCGGCGGACGCGCAATTCTCGCGGAAGAACGACAGCCACAGGCCGAACATGGCCTGCGCGCCGTCCAGCATGATCTTGAGCAGCCGGCCAGAATGGACCGCGCTGTGGAAGCTGAGCGGCAGATGCAGCACATGGTCGAAATAGACGGCCATCATGCCCACGCGCCGCCGATGCGACAGACGGTCGGCATTGAGCGCCACCAGCGCGGAGCCTGCGATTGAGAACAGGCCGAAGCCGACCCAGGCCGCGAGCATCGGCGCCAGATCGAAGACGCTCAGCGCGACCTGCGCGGTCTGCGCAGTCGTGAGGCGGTCGATGATGCGGCCAAACAGCAGCGGTTCGGCGAACTGCGCAGCGGCCACGGCAAGATTGGCGAGCGCCAGTGCGACCGCGAGCGCCGCCTCGGGGGCGAGCTGAGCGAGAACCCGTCGATAGATGGCGATAAAAGACATTGCGCCCGCCAATTCAGTCAGCGAGCCCTAGCTTTGGCCGGACGCCATGGCAAGAGCGGGCGAGCGCCTCGCGCTACCAGGAGACGCGCCGGACGTAGCTCTCGAATTCAATCGGGACGGCGCCATGCGCGAGCCGGGGATAGCGCTGCGTCCGCCAGCCCGGATGATGGCGGAGGCGCCATGCCGTGCGGGCGCGCCGGTGCGTGGGAGTGAACGACCGCCGCAGCGACGCGCCGGGCGCATTCCGGATGGCGCGTTCGATCGCCCGGACGGCGGGCCCCTCCGGCGCCGCCGCGGCAGGCGCGTAGGCAAGCGCCTGCGTGGCCGGATTGCGCTGCGGCCGTTCGTCCGTCGGAACGGCTGAGGGGCGAGGCACGCCGGCCGCCAACACCGTATTCGGGGCTTCGGCCTCCGCGACCGCGAGGCGTTCGCGGCGGATCGACCTGTCGATCGCTTCCAGCGTCGCATGGTTGCTGGCCCGGCGCGCCCTGGACAGCGGCAGGAAGTCCCGGTTGCTGTGCGGCGCGGCGTTGTCGCCATTGAAGACGCGAACTCCCGCTGCGGTGACGACAACATCGCCCGGTTGAAGGGTCTCGTCCGTGAGGTAAGCGGCGGCCCGGCCAACCAATATGGGCGGCTCTGCGTCGACAGGGGCCTGAACGTCGGCGATCGGGGCTTGAATTTCCCGTGCTTTCGCCAAGACGGTTTTCGCCGGCCGGCGAATACGGGAGACATGCCGCCGCGCGATGCGGGCGGCCCGGGCGGTCCGAACGCGGCGCGGCGGCGTGGCGGCCGCGGTCGCGTGTTCCGCCCCAAAAAGCTGCGCGAACGGGTTGACCAGCGGCTTGTGGCTGCTGCGGGCGCGCTCGCCCTCCGACAGGAGGAAGGCCATCATGCCCGAATCGTCCGCTCGGGCGGCCGGAACCGACGCCAGGAGGCCCAGATAAACTACAAAACAGCCGAGGCTGAGCATAAGAGAGCGGAGGGACCGATGAGAGCGCCGACGAAACCCATTCCGGCGCCAGTCGCCAATCCAGGCGTAAGCGGACAACGAATGCATGACGCAACCCTTTGAAATACAACTTGGAACTAAATCGATATTCAAACTTGAGGCGCGAACGCGCCACTAGGCCAGCATCCAAAAAGACCGCCGCTTCCGGTCGGGCGCCAGTTAAGGTGAAGTCTGACTCAAACGGCGTGAAAATTCAAGGCCGTCGGAGCCGCCGGGGGTTCGCAGACCGGAGAGGTGAGGTTCCGGGCAGCGCGGGGCGTGAGGAAACTTGGTGGAGCTGAGGGGAT
>JAJXWB010000045.1 GCA_021781815.1 Pseudomonadota bacterium
GCCGCTGGGACGCGGGCGCCGGGGAGATCGCGGCGGCGGCGGCCGATGCGCAGATTGACCGCTTCATCGGCATCGTGCCCGGCGGCTATGATGCGCAGGTCGGCGAGCGCGGCCTGAAATTGTCCGGGGGCGAGAAGCAGCGCGTCGCGCTCGCCCGCACAATCCTGAAGGCGCCGCCCATTCTGGTGCTCGACGAGGCGACCTCGGCGCTGGATTCGTTCACCGAGGCCGATATTCAGGCCGCGCTCGAGCGTGTTTCGCGCGGTCGGACCTCGCTGGTCATCGCCCATCGGCTGTCGACCGTCGTCAACGCCGACGATATCATCGTGCTCGATCAGGGCCGGATCGTCGAACGCGGCCGCCACGAAGACCTGCTGGCGCAGGGCGGCTGCTACGCCGGCATGTGGAACCGTCAGCGCGAGGTCGACGACGCGCAGGAGAAGCTGCGCCGCGCCGCCGCCGAAGAGGGGCAGAGCGTGCGGGTGACGGTGGGAGCGTAGATCGGCCGGCTCGCGTCGGTCCGGGCATGCGAAAGCCTTCCTGGAGGTTTACGGCGAGGAATTTCGGTGACGAGATGCCATTGCCGAATTTCAGCATGTCGTCGCGACAGCCGGCCGCTTGCTGGCCGTGGCCTGCCGCCGCGGCGGCGCGGACGAAAACCGAGGCGCAAGGACGACGATCGCGGGCCAATTGAGGAATTGGTATGGCGTCACCGTAACTCCGGAAGTTGTAGGTCCTATTCCAAAGAGCTTTAGAGAGCCATCATCCATTTTGATGGCTATAGCGACGTGTCCGATGATCCCGGCAGGGACAAACGTGTTTCCAATGATGATCTGAATTTGCGCCACGTTGTCCTCCTGCTCGCGGGTCACCGCATCGAAACTCAAGACGCACTAAATAATTTCTTTGCTACAAACACTGATACAACGATAGCCGAAATTATAGCACCGATCGAGTCTACAATAGAATTTATATTTGGAACGGAAGCGTCACATGCGATATATACATTTCTATTATATTCAACAATAAATTGCCATAACTCTACAACACTTATGACACCCAATCCGATTAGGTTTCTCACAATCAGCGTTGCAATAATTATTGCGCCGTAAATAGTAACCGCGACATCAAGCCCGTGATCGTGGTTGGCTACTGCGCGCGGTACTACTGCGCAAAGTGAGAAAAATATTCTGTATATTAACACGCTCAAAATGAATAATTTAAGCACAAACTTTGCATGGCTGGAATTAATGCCCCGTTTTACTCTTACCTCATTTGACAACATGTCGGCTCCTCCCCCCGATCCCGGTGACATCAAGGCGCACGATGACCTGGGCAATGCTCGCGCCGCAATCAATCCATTCAGTTAGGGCGAGCGCAAAGACGGACCTATCGGGACAGGCCCGGAAGCGCTTCGCACAATGATGGCGCTGCGTCAGGCCATGCTTTGATGGCATTTGCAGACCGCACCCCTCGTCGCACATACTATTCCAGATCCCTTGTACGAACGCTCGTTTCTCTCGGGCGCATCTGCTGTCACCGGGCGGGCGGGCGCACCTTGCAGTTTCGTCGGTCAAACACGACCTTCCGGTAGGTCGTGTTCTCTGTCTATGACTTGAACAAGCCATGTGGCGCCGATGCAACAGCGCCAGCGGCACAGCTCATCGCAGCGCCGCCAAGAGCTGCCTGCGGCTATGAACGCCAACAGATCTGTAGATCGCCCGGAAATGATTGTTTACGGTGTGAGCGGAGATATTCAGCTCCCGTGCTATCGCTTTGTCGTCCATGCCTGCGACAGCAAGCCGCACGATCCCCCTTTGCCGTTGCGAAAGCCGCGCATCGGGCTCTGTGCCATCAGACGACGCCAGAACCCGCAGGAACAACTCATGGAGGACGGGCGCGACGATTTCGAGCTTCTCCATGAGCGCGCCCGTCGGCTCGTCTCGCACGCCGGCGAAACTCAGATAACTGCCGGAGTTACGGTGACATGATACCAATTGCATAATTATCTCGCCAGCGACCCCGGCTGTGGGATTTGCGCAATTGGTATCATGTCATGTCTGGACGGCGCCCGCTGATCAAGGGATTTTGCGCTGCGGTGTTTCTGATCGCTGAATTACGCCGACAGGATACCCATTGCCGAATTTCAGCATGTCGTCGCGACAGCCGGCCGCTTGCTGGTCGTTGCCTGCCGTCGCGGCGGCGCGGACGAAAACCGAAGCGCGAGGCTGACGATCGCGGGCCAATTGGGGAAACGACATCCCGTCGCCGAAATTCACCGTATTTCCGCAATGCCCCTGAAAGCGGCCGGAGAGACCGGCTGGTCGGAGTGGGGATCGGACCTTCCCCGCCGCAGTTGAGTGTCTGGCTTGTGTCGGAGTAGTCTCCTGGCCGGCGACAGGACACGGGAAACTCCAAAATCATGATGACGGACGATAGGATTGCGGATGCCGGCGAAAGCCTTGAGGCGGCTCCGCTTCGGCTTCGGTCGGGGCGTCTCGACCGCCGGTCGTTTCTGCTCGGCTCCGCCGCAGGCCTCGGCGCGCTGGGGCTTGCCGGTTGCGCGACCGACGGCATGAGCCTGGCCGATGCGGAAAAGCTTTACGGGGCGGCGCCAAACGAGAAATTCCCGATCCCGGCGGTCGATGTCAGCAAGATCGATCCGAAATATTACCGCCGGACAGTGCGCTACGACACCAGGGAGGCGCCAGGCACGATTATCGTCGATCCCGGCAATTACTATGTTTATCGTATCGAAGACGACGGAAACGCCACTCGTTATGGCGCCAATGTCGGCCGCGACGGGTTCCTGTGGAGCGGCGACGCTTATGTCGGGCGCAAGGCCGAATGGCCGGTCTGGACTCCGCCCAAGGAGATGATCCAGCGCCAGCCGGAGGCGCGCAAATATGCCGGCGGCATGCCCGGAGGTCTGGACAATCCGCTCGGCGCCCGCACGCTCTATCTCTATCAGAACGGCCGCTACACGCTCTACACGATCTACAGCACCAGCGACCCCGAGACGATCGGGACCGGCATCACGAGCGGCTGCACAGGTCTCCTCAGTCAGGACATGCTCGACCTCTACTCGCGAACGCCGATCAAGACGAAAGTGGTCGTCCTGCCGGCATAGCCAGCGGCGTTTCCCAAGGTCGGCGGCCCGCGTCCGGCCCGCCGTGACTTTCGACGGGCGCGGTGGCATTAGAGCGCCGACCATCAGGGAAATCCCATGTCGCTTTATGATTCCGTCCGCCGCCAGATCGTCCCGATTCACCCGGAAGGCTATGTCTTCATCGCGGCCTTCGCGATCGGTTCGCTGATCCTGCACTGGGTGTGGGCGCCGCTCGGCTGGATCGGCGCGCTCGCGACGCTGTGGTGCGCCTATTTCTTCCGCGATCCCGCGCGCGTCACGCCCGATCGCGACGGTCTCGTGGTCGCGCCTGCCGACGGCTACGTCTGCTCGATCGGCGCCTTCGCCCCGCCGCCGGAACTCGGCCTCGGGTCTGCGCCGATGCAACGGATTTCGATCTTTATGTCGGTGTTCGACTGCCATGTGAACCGCGCGCCGGTCGCCGGCCGCATCCTGCGCATTGCCTACAAGCCCGGCCTTTTTCTGAACGCCGACCTCGACAAGGCGAGCGAGGACAACGAGCGCAATGGCGTTCTGCTCGAAACGCCGCGCGGAACGTTCGGAATCGTGCAGATCGCCGGCCTGATCGCGCGCCGCATCGTTTCGTTCTCGAAAGAGGGCGAGACGCTCGCCGTGGGCCAGCGTTTCGGCCTGATCCGCTTCGGTTCGCGCGTCGACGTCTACATGCCCGCCGGCGCGACGCCGCTGGTCGCGCTCGGGACGAAGACGATCGCCGGCGAGACGCCGATCGCCGATTTCGCGCCCGGCGTCGTCCCGACCTTTCGTGCGGGATAACCCCTACCTTTTCCGCAGGTCGCCGATCGCCTCCCATGCCGCGCGCGCTGTGTCGGCGAAAGCGAACAGGTTCATGTCCTCTGGCGCGATCACGCCTTCCCTGACGAGGCGGTCGAAATTCACCACATCGCGCCAGTAACTTTCGTCGAACAGGATGATCGGGATGTCGCGCCCCTTGCCGGTCTGGCGCAGCGTCATCACCTCGAACAATTCGTCGAACGTGCCGAATCCGCCGGGAAAGGCGACGAGCGCATTGGCGCGCATGGCCAGATGCATCTTGCGCATCGCGAAATAATGAAAACGGAAGGTCAGGTCGGGCGTCGTAAAGGGGTTCGGCTCCTGCTCGCGCGGCAGGGTGATGTTGAAGCCGATCGTCGGCGCGCCGGCGTCGGACGCGCCGCGATTGGCTGCTTCCATCAGGCCGGGACCGCCGCCGGTCGCTATCACGTTCTCGCGACCGCCGTCCTCGAAGGCGAATTTCGCGCCGCCTTCGAGCGACGCAATCCGGCCGAATTCGCGCGCCGCCGCATACCAGGCGGCTTGATGCGGCGGCCCGTCCTCGCGCACGCGCGCGGAGCCGAAGCACACGATGGTCGAATTCACCTTCCACGCGCGAAGAAGCTCCTCCGCCTTTTCGTATTCCATCTGGAACCGCACGCCCCGCTGCGAATCGCTCAGCAGGAAATCCTGGTCGAGCGCGGCGACCCGGTAGGCGGACGAGGCTTTCTGCGCGGCGTTGGAGGGGCGTTCCGTGTCTGTCAAAAGTATCGCTCCTTTGGTGAAGTAATTGTCGTCCTCGCCGCCGCGACGCGACGACGCTACGATCGTCTTCGCCGTCTCGGGGAATGGCATGTCGACTGAACTCTATAACGGCTTCGTTCTGGCCGCGACCGCGTGGATCGAGGCGTTCCGGCTCGCCGGGAGGCCCTGATGCGACAGGCCGCCGACCGGCTCATCGTGTCCACGCGCGGCCAGGGATTCTACGACATCACCGATCGGGCGCGCCGCTGGCTCGCGCGTCACAACCCGCAGACCGGCCTGCTGACGCTCTTCTGCCGGCACACGTCCGCCTCCCTCGTCATTCAGGAAAACGCCGATCCGGGCGTTCTGCAGGATCTCGCAGCCGCTTTCGCGCGGCTCGCGCCGGAAGGCGCCGAGTACGAGCACGACGCGGAGGGGACGGACGACATGCCCGCCCACATCCGCGCGGCGCTCACGCCGGCCTCGCTCGGCATCCCGGTCGTGGACGGCGAAATGGCGCTCGGAACCTGGCAGGGGGTCTACCTGTTCGAGCACCGGCGCGCGCCGCACGCCCGCGAGATCGCGCTTCACTATATCGGGGAGTGAATGTTGATCGAGGGATACGCGCATGCATCATGACCGGGAGGAGCTTCCGGACCATGATGAAATTACGTTACGCCAAGGCCTCGCCGTTCGTGCGCAAGGTGATCGTGCTGGCCGAGGAGGCGGGCCTTGCCGACCGCATCGAACTGGTGGCGACCGATGTCTGGTCGGATCAAACTGACATTCAGACAGACAATCCGCTCGGCAAGGTTCCGGCGCTCGTTACGTCGGACGGGACGTTCGTCGGCTCGTTCGCCTGCTGCGACTACATCAACGGGCAAAGCGGCAGTCGCAAACTCATCCCGGACGAGGGCAGGGCGCGCTGGCGCGTGATGCAGACGCACGGGCTCGCCGATGGCGCGATGGAGGCCGCCGTGGCCTATGTCATCGAATCCCTGCGCCGACCGAAGGAATATGTCTATCAGGGCTACCTCGACCGTCAGGCAGGCAAGATCGCGGCCGCGCTCGGCGCGCTGGAGGCGCGGCTCGCCGACCTGTCCGAACTCGACCTTGGCTCGATCACGACCGGCTGCATGCTCGGTTATCTCGACTTCCGCCTGAAGGCCGTCCTCGACTGGCGCGCGAAAGCATCCGGCCTCGCCGGCTGGTACGCCGACTTCGCCAAGCGGCCGTCGATGCTGAAATCCGCGCCGGAATAGGGGCCGTCGGGCCTCAGTCGATCAGGGCGATCACTTCGCTGAGGTCGCCGACCACCACCACGCAGAGCGCGCACATTTCGTCGGTGGCCGGCAGCACGTCGGGCGCCATGACGGTGGTCATGCCGGCGGCCACGGCCGCGCGCACGCCGTTGTAGGAATCCTCAAGCGCGAGGCACTCGGCCGGCGGGACGCCGAGCTGCGAGGCCGCTGCGAGAAAGGCGTCCGGCTCAGGCTTGGGATTTGCGTAATCGCCTTTCGCCACGATCGCCCGGAAGCGTCCGATGAGGCCGAAGGGCGCGCAAAATCTCTCGACTGACTTGCGAGTCGCCGATGTCGCGAGCGCCGCGGGGACGGCGCGCCGTTCGAGATGATCGAGCAAGTCGATCGCGCCCGGCATCGGCTGCACGGCTTCCATGCGGCGTTCGGCGTGCTTTCGATAGACTTTCCAGAAATCCGCCGGCAAATCCTCGCGCACATGCGTCTCGAGCGCGGCGCGCGCGGCGGGCGCCGCGCCGCCGATCAGCGCGGCGAATAGCTCCGTCTTCACGGGCGCGCCAAGTTCCCGCGCACAGTCGTCGAGCGCCTGCATGCGCAGCGATTCCGTGTTCAGGAGCAATCCGTCCATATCGAACACGACGCCGCGCGGATTGAGGCGCGCGATCATATCAATGCAGGATCTGGCTCAGGAACAGCTTCGTGCGCTCGTGCTGCGGGTTCGAGAAGAAGGCGCCGGGTGTGTTCATCTCGACGATCTCGCCGCGGTCCATGAAAATCACGCGGTCCGCCACCTGCCGCGCAAAGCCCATTTCGTGCGTCACGCACAGCATGGTCATGCCTTCCTCGGCGAGCGACACCATTGTGTCCAGCACTTCCTTGACCATTTCGGGGTCGAGCGCCGATGTCGGCTCGTCAAACAGCATGATTTTCGGGCTCATGCAGAGCGCGCGGGCGATCGCCACCCGCTGCTGTTGGCCGCCGGACAACTGGCCCGGATATTTGTCGGCCTGCTCAGGGATGCGGACGCGCTCAAGAAAGTGCAGCGCGATTTTCTCTGCGTCGGCCTTGCGCATTCTGCGCGCCCAGATCGGCGCCAGCGTGCAGTTTTCGAGAATCGTCAGGTGTGGGAACAGATTGAAGTGCTGGAACACCATGCCAACCTCGCGCCGCACCTCGTCGACGCGCTTGAGATCGGCGGTCAGTTCAACGCCGTCGACGATGATCTGACCCGTCTGGTGCTCTTCGAGCCGATTGATGCAGCGGATCATGGTCGACTTGCCGGAGCCGGACGGACCGCAGATCACGATCCGCTCCCCGCGAGACACGTCCAAATTGATGTCCTTCAGGACATGGAACGAGCCGTACCATTTGTTGACGCCGATCAGCCTGATCGCCGCGTCGGTCGACGAAACCTGCTGCTGTGCTGAAGCCGCCAAGAAATCCTCCGCCCGCGCTTCGAAACCGCATGAAGATGTCATGACCCACTGGCTTTGAACAGCGCCGGCCGGGCTCTGGCTGCGCGGACAGAATCCCTTCGCACCTGCGAGAGGGACGGCGACCGGCGCGCGTACATTATGCTCACATACGAAACAATCACTTTCAGGTGAAGCGGATTATCATCGGCGCGATTCGGATTATCTCTCCGTCATCAGCGCTGAATTGTGCGGCGCATTAATCGGAGACTTGCTATGAAATCCCTCAAGATCGCGCTGCTGGGAACGACCCTTCTGGTTGCGGGCGCAGCTTTTGCCGCCACGGCTTCGGTGGGAGGTCGTGACCTTTCGATCGCCAGCTACGCCGCGCCGGAAGGCACGCGCAACCTGACCTATGCCAGCTACGCCGCGCCGGAAGGCTCGCGTAACATGACCTACGCCAGCTACGCCGCGCCGGAAGGCACGCGCAACCTGACCTACGCCAGCTATGACGCGCCGGAAGGCACGCGTAACATGACCTACGCCAGCTACGCCGCGCCGGAAGGCACGCGCAACCTGACCTACGCCAGCTATGACGCGCCAGAAGGCTCGCGTAACATGACCTACGCGAGCTATGCCGCGCCGGAAGGCACGCGTAACATGACCTACGCCAGCTACGCCGCGCCGGAAGGCACGCGCAACCTGACCTACGCCAGCTATGACGCGCCAGAAGGCTCGCGTAACATGACCTACGCGAGCTACGCCGCGCCGGAAGGCACGCGCAACCTGACCTACGCCAGCTATGACGCGCCAGAAGGCTCGCGTAACATGACCTACGCGAGCTATGCCGCGCCGGAAGGCGCGCGCAACCTGACCTATGCCAGCTATGACGCGCCAGAAGGCTCGCACAACATGACCTACGCCAGTGTGTCTTCGGACGCCACATTTACGCCGGTCTTTGCGTAACCTTCAGAGGCCGTCGAGAGACAGAGAGGGGGCGGAGGATTAATCCTCCGCCCCTCTTCATTGGTTTGCGGCCCGCTCGTGCAGCTTGCCAAGAATGAAGTCGAGGAAGACCCGCACCTTCGAATCCATCGTCGCGCGGCGTCGGTAGAGAATGGACAATTCAAGCTTGTCGGCGATCGACCAGTCCGACAGGACAAGTTCGAGGGCGCCGGATTCCAGCGACGACCGGGCGAGCGCCTCCAGAATGATGGAAATGCCCTGTCCGCGTAGCGCAAAGTCCAGCGGCACGATCGGATCGGTCGCCGCTACGGCGAACTGAAACGTCATGTCGATGCGGCGCTCGCCTTTGACGAACGCCGTGGGCGCGGGCACAGGCGAGGCGCCTGGGACGCCTGCCGCTGGCGACAGCAGTCCCGCCATTGGCAGCGTCTCCAGATCAGTGGGCCGCTTTGGCCGTCCAAGCCGATCGAGCGCTGCCGGCGTGGCGACCAGCCTGTATTCGGACTGCAGCAGCGTGCGCTTGACGAAACTCGAGTCGGGTTGCGCGCCGATCCGAAAGGCGAGATCGCAATTGTTCTCGACAATATCGAGCGGCTGGTTCGTCACCAGGAATTCGATCCGGACTTCGGGAAAAAGCGCGCGAAATTCTGGCAGCCATGGCAGCAGGGCGATGGACAGCAGCCCATAGGGAACGACCATCCGAAGCACGCCCGAAGGCTTGTTGTGATGCTGGATCGCCAGCGATTCCGCTTCCTCGATGGCTGCAAAGCCGCGCGCCGCGGATTCATAAACCTCTCGGCCGACCTCCGTGACGGCGAGCCGGCGCGTCGTCCGGTTCAGCAGCGTGATGCCGAGCCGCGTTTCGAGTTCCTGAACCTTGCGGCTGACCGAACCTGCCGGAATTCCGAGTTGTCGCGCCGCGCCGATGAAGCTCTGGCGCTCGACCACAGTCACGAAGACGAGCAGATCGTCGAATTTTTTCATGTTCGGGTCACAATGCGCCGGAAGCGCGCAGGCCGGCGATTTCCTGCGCGTCGTAACCGATTTCGCGAAGAATCTCGTCGGTGTGCTGGCCTTGCGCGGGCGTCGCGGTCTTGATTTGCGCCGGCGTGCGCGTCAGGTCGACGGGCTGGCCCACAAGCGTCGTTTCGCCGAGGTCCGGATGCGCGACGCGCTGCGCGATGCCCAGCGAACGCACCTGCGGATCGGCGAATACCTGGTCGATCGTGTAGATTGGTCCGCACGGAACGCCGGCGCCGTTCAGCCGTTCTATCCACTCGTGCGCAGGCCGGGCGCGCGTGGCGTCCGCGATTATCTCGTAGAGCGCGGCGCGGTTCTTCGACCGGATCTGACCGTTTACGAAACGCGCATCGTCGAGGAGGTGGGCGAGGCCGAGTTCCTCGCAGAATCTGCGCCACATGTCGTCGCCAGCCGCTGCTATATTGATCTGGCCATCGGCGGCGGGAAACACGCCCATGGGATAGATCGTCGGATGATCGTTGCCAGCCTGTTGAGGCACGACTCCGTCGATCAGCCAGCGGGTCGCCTGAAAATCCAGAATTGCGATCTGCGCCTGCAGCAGCGAGGTTTGCACCCATTGTCCTGCCCCGGACGCCTCGCGCTCCAGCAGCGCCGTCAGGATGCCGAGCGCGCAATACAGGCCCGCCGTCGTGTCGGCGACGGCGATTCCGGCGCGCACTGGCCCCTGTCCAGGCAGGCCGGTGATCGACATCAGTCCACCCATGCCCTGTGCGATCTGGTCGAAGCCCGGCCGCATCCTGTAAGGGCCGTTCTGCCCATAGCCGGAGATGCTCGCATAGACGATGCGCGGGTTGATTGCGCGCACCGTGTCGTAGTCGATGCCGAGCCGCTTTTTCACTTCTGGACGGTGGTTCTCGACGACGACATCGGCGTGTTCAGCCAGCCTGCGGAAAACCGCCAGGCCATGCGGATGCTTCAGGTCGAGCGTGATGCTGCGTTTGTTGCGGTGGAGGTTCTGGAAGTCGGAGCCGAGCCGGTTTCCATCCAGGCCGCTGTCGCCGGGCGGTTCGATCCTGATGACGTCGGCGCCAAAATCTGCAAGCTGTCGCACGGCGGTTGGGCCGGATCGGACCCGGGTGAGGTCGATTACCCGAAACCGACCGAGCGCCCCGGCGTTCATTGAGTTGCTCCGCGTCCCGCCTCGGCAGGCGTTTTCAGCGCAGCGCCTTGGGCAGGCGCCGTTTCCAGCGTTCGCCGCGCGGCAGGTCCGCAGTTGCGGCGCGGCGCGCGGCGGCGCGCTCGCTTGTGGACGTCGCCGGCGTCATCAGGACCGGCGTCAACACGACCGGCGCCGCGCGCGCAGGCTTTTCCGCGATCGTTATGCGTTCGGCGGGCGCGGCCGGAAGCTTGCGCGGGCGTCCGCGTTTGCGTGGCGCGAGCGGGGCGATGTCTTCCGGATCGCGTTGCTTGCGCGGGCGTCCGCGCGGACGCGGAACACGCTCGGGATCGGACAGAGCCTCGGCCTGCGCGGCGTCGAGCGCCGCCTCGGTTACGAGACAGGGGAGGATGCGTCTGGGCGCGCCCGGCTGTTCCGCAGTGGGCGCAGGCGTCCTGAAGAGGGCTTCAGCCGCAGGCGACGAGGCTGGCTGCGGTTGCGGCGGGACGAAGGCGCGCGGCTTTTTCTGGGCGGCGCCGGGGCGGCGTTTGACTTCGACCGTGAAGGACTTTTGCTCTTTGCGCATGCGATTTGTCTGTGTTCGGGGGCAATAATCGACTGGCCGGACGGAAACGCCTTCGTCAGAATCGGCGGCGATCGATAGCGCCTTTTGTGTTGCATGCAGGCGACCGCGCGTCAACGGCGCGGCCTGCGTGCGGTGTTAATTGGCCGACGTGAAGCTGGCGACGCCGGATTGATTCACCAAAGCGGCCGCGCGAGCGCCCACTCGATGTTGATGCGCAGCCGGGCCGCCTGTTCCCTTTCGCTCGCCCACGCAATCGCCGCGCACAGCCGGAGATAGCGGCCGTCGCTCACGGCGCCGTCAAGGAAGTCGGCGTCGGCGAACAGCCGTTCGAGCTTGCGCCGGCGCGCCGTCATTTGGCGCAACGACGCGAGGCGCACGTCGATGTCGCTGCGGGTTGGCGTGTCGTCGCATTGGGCGATGGGCATGGCGTCTCTCCAGGCGCCAATGTTGGCGGATCATCGTGAATCGCTGGTTATCGGCGAGGGTCGTCCGTCGTGCGACGAAAACTCGGTCTGGACGTCTTTACATCCGTTAACGCGCTGTTAACCTTCCAGCGTTGGCCGTGCCATACCTGTAACGGAGCGCAGATCGCCATGAACGCGCCGCAGCGCGTACCCACCTTCAACGAAAAGCTCGCCCTGTCGTTGGCCAATGTGACGTACCGTGTGGCGCGCACCGAGGCTGAGCGCGACGCGGTTTTCGAGTTGCGATATCGGGGCTATTTGCGGGATGGCGGCATCGGGCCCAACCCCGCGCAGCGATTTTTCGACGCCTGGGACAACGCCGACAACGTACTGCTCCTGAGCATGTATCTCGGCGAACGGCTCGCCAGTTCTGTTCGGTTCCACATGACCGGCCCGTCGTGCGCGAGAATTCCTGCCTTCGACACGTTTGGCGATGTGCTTCAGCCTTTCGTTGCAGCCGGCAAGACCATCATTGATCCGACGCGCTTTGTCATAGATCCGGACCTTGCGCGGCTGGGGCCGGAGTTGCCATACCTCACGCTTCGGATGATCGCGCTGGCGGCGGAGCACTTCCGCGCCGAGATCATTCTGGCGACGATTCGCGTCGAACATCTGATCATGTACCGGCGTGTCGTTGGCCATCGTCCGATCAGCGAACCGCGAACCTATCCGCTGCTGGCGCGACCGATTGTTTGCACGGTCGCCGAAATCGAGCGGATGCGCGAGACAGCGTACAGCCGGCATCCGTTCCTGGACTCCACGCCCGCGGAGCGGGAGGCCATCTTCGGACCGCCTCCGGACTGATCGCGTCCTGCGTGGTCATCCGACCACGCACGGCATGCGGCGCCGTGTCGCTTGCTGAAACGCCCGGCGAGCCTTGCGATACATCAAAGCGGCCGTTAAACGGCTACCGATACATTCATTCTGTCGAATGTGACCGCAGGACTGCATCGGAAAGCACGATGGCCGAAGACTCCACCCTTATCACCGGACCTTTGTATGCCGCGCGCAACAAGGTCTATCCGCAGGCTGTCCATGGAACGTATCGGCAGATCAAGTGGGGTTTGCTGATCGCGACGCTCTCCGTCTATTATTTTCTCCCATTTGTCCGCTGGCATCGGGGCGGCGGCCTGCCTGACCAGGCTGTCATGGTCGATATGGCGCACCGGCGCTTTTATTTCTTTTTCATCCAGCTCTGGCCGCAGGAAGTTTATTTCTTCACCGGCTTGCTGGTGATTGCGGCGATGACGCTGTTTTTGATGAACGCGCTCGCCGGCCGTATCTGGTGCGGCTATCTCTGCTGGCAGACCGTCTGGACGGATCTCTTCTATGCCGTCGAACGCTGGATCGAGGGCGACCGCCGCGAGCGCATTCAAAAGGACAAGAAAGGCTGGACATTCCAGCACATCCGCGAAGTCGCGTTGAAACATTTCATCTGGCTGATGATCGCCTGGTGGACCGGCGGCGCATGGGTGCTCTATTTCTCCGATGCGCCGACGCTGGTCAGGGATCTCGCGACCTTCCAGGCGCCTTTCACCGCTTATCTCTGGATCGGCATTCTCACTGGCACGACTTACATTTTCGCAGGCCATATGCGCGAGCAGGTGTGTCTGTATATGTGTCCGTGGCCGCGCATCCAGGCGGCGTTGACGGACGAATGGGCGCTCAACGTCACCTACAAGCGTGATCGTGGCGAGCCGCGCATGTCCGTGAAGAAGGCCGAAGCCGCGCATCTCAAGGGCGCGCCGGCCGGCGACTGCATCGACTGCCGGCAATGCGTGGCGGTGTGCCCGACAGGCGTCGACATCCGCGACGGAATCCAGCTTGGGTGCGTTCAGTGCGGTCTTTGCATAGACGCCTGCGACACGGTGATGAAAGAGATCGGAAGGCCGACGCGGCTGATCGGCTACGACACCGATATCAACATGGCCCGGCGCAAGGAAGGCAAGCCGCCGATCTACCGGCCGATCCGCGCACGCACGATCCTTTACGCCGCGGTGATCGCTATCGTCAGCTCGGTCATGCTTTATGCGCTGCTCCACCGCACGACGGCGCTGATTGCCGCGCAGCACAATCGCAATCCGCTCTACGTGGCGCTTTCCGATGGCAGCGTGCGCAACGACCTGACGGTGCATATTTCCAACAAGGGAGTAGAGCCGCGCACGTTCGTGCTGACCGTCAACGGTCTGCCGCCAGCCAAACTGGCCGCGCCTGGCGTGCCTGCGACAGCCGACGATCGCCTCGTCATTCCGGTAGCGCCCGACGAAGTGAGGGAGTTGCGCCTGAGCGTGACGGTGCCCGGCGGCGCCATGCAGAACGACAATACGCCGTTCACGATCGTGGCGACAGACGAGGCCAACGGACAGGCGCTCACCGTCGGCGATCATTTCTTCGCGCCAAAGCCGTAGGCCGAATCGAAAGTCAGGTCTCGATCACGATCAGTCCGGGATCGTCAGCGCGTCGCCGCCGCCGCATCAGCGGCGCCGGCCATTGCACGACGAGGCGGCCTGTCAGATCGTCGAGGCCGCCGATATCGAAGGCGTCATAGAACGTCGGGCGCTTCGCGCGCGAAATGAAATCATGCAGAAGATGCGCGACGTCATAGTCATAGACAATGTCGCCCGGCGCGATCCCTGGCCGGCGCGCAACAAGTCGCCGGAAGCCCGACAGGCGGCCTCGGCCGCCAGCTTCGCCGGCGAACGAAAGAACGCACGCCTCGCCGCCGAAGACGCGGCCATTCTGCATGCGCTCGTAAACGAGATCGCGCCCGCCCGGGACCAGATCGGCGATCGACAGGCAGTCGGCGCCGGCGTCCCGCGGATCGAGCGTGTTGCGATGGGCGACGAGACGGGCGGGGTCGACGCCGCGGGCGCGCAGGAGAGAGGCCAGATCCATGACGTCTCTTATAGAGCATTGCGCCGCTGCTTGAATTGATGTCCGTGGGCCCCATATTTTCACGATCGACGTGGCCGACGACGGGGCCTTGGCGCGGGCTCTTCGGGGCAGGGCGCCAACTGATGACCTCTCCAAAACATCGATCGACATGGCCCGGGCGTAAGCGGGCCGCACACGGACGTGGAGACAGGCATGGCTGTCGGTACTGTAAAATGGTTCAACGCCACCAAGGGATTCGGCTTCATTCAGCCGGATGATGGCGGCAAGGACGTCTTCGTACATATCAGTGCGGTCGAGCGCGCTGGACTCAACACCCTGAACGAAGGTCAGAAGGTGAGCTTCGAAATCGGAACGGACCGCAAGACGGGCCGGTCCTCGGCCGAAAACCTTCAGCCGGTCTAGGCGTCCGATCGCGAAAGGCGCTAGAGGGACGGCGGGCGATCTGATCGACGGGCCGGTCTCTCCTTGGGCAGGGTTCCGACGGCCTGACGCGCGTCAGACCGTCGAATCGGACAGGCCCATGGTTCCCGCGGAGGCGCAGAATTGCAGCTTTCCGGAGCGGAATGCGCCAGCGGCGGCCGGAGGAAACGCCCTGGGCGCCCCGGCCCGTTTTATTTTCGAGGAACACGTTGTGCGGCGGTCCTGTTCGCGGGCGTGAAACGCGCTATGCTCACGGCGATGTCAGCTTCGTTCCTCTCGATCTATGCGCATGGCTTTGTCCGCGCCTGCGTCGGCGCGCCAGCCGTGCGCGTCGCCGATCCAGCCTTCAATCTCGCCTCCTCCATTGCGATGGTTCGCCGCGCGCACGAAAAATCGGCCGCCGTGCTCGCGCTGCCGGAACTCGGCCTGTCGGCCTATGCGATCGACGATCTCCTGCACCAGGGCGCGCTACTGGAGGCGGTGGAATCGGCCGTCGGCGCACTGATCGAAATGACAGCGGATCTGTCGCCGGTCGTCGTCGCCGGCGCGCCGCTGCGCTGGCGCGGCAGGCTCTACAATTGCGCGCTGGTCATCCACCGCGGCCGTCTGCTGGGAGTCGTGCCGAAGACCTATCTGCCGAACTATCGCGAATTCTATGAGCGCCGGCATTTCGCATCGGGCGCCTTCGTCGTCGGCGAGGAGATCGATGTCGCCGGGCGTCGCGCGCCGTTTGGGACGGATCTGGTGTTTTCGGCGAGCGATGTTCCGAATTTCACGCTCGGCGTCGAAATCTGCGAGGACGTCTGGGCGCCGATCCCGCCGTCGACCCGAGCGGCCATGGCCGGCGCGACGATCATCGCCAACATTTCGGCGTCCAGCGCGCTCGTCGGCAAATCGGCCCATCGCGACATGCTGTGCGAGGCCCATTCGGCGCGGTGCCTCGTCGCCTATCTCTACTCGGCGGCCGGTCCAGGTGAATCCACGACCGATCTTGCCTGGGACGGGCAGGCCTCGATCTATGAAAACGGCGTGAAGCTCGCCGAGGCGCCGCGCTTCGCCGAGGAGCCGCAACTCGTGTCCGCCGACGTCGATCTCGAGCGCATGGCGGCGGAGCGCATGCGGACGATGACGTTCGGCGATTGCGTCGACATGGAGGGCGGGCGGCGTTTCCGCTCCATCGCCTTCGAATTGCGCCCGCCCATTGATCGCGACATCGGCTTCGAGCGCGTGATCGCGCGCTTCCCCTACGTGCCGGACGACAACGCGCGTCTCGCCGAACTCTGCTTCGAGGCGTTCAACATTCAGGCGCATGGGCTACGCCAGCGGCTCGAAGGCGCGAAGATGCAGAAGATCGTCATTGGCGTGTCCGGCGGCCTCGATTCGACGCAGGCGCTGCTCGTCGCCTGCACGGCTTTCGATCAGCTCAAACTGCCGCGACAGAACATTCTCGCCTACACGCTGCCAGCCTTCGCCACGTCGTCGACGACGAAGAGCAACGCCTGGAAGCTGATGAAGGCGCTCGGCGTCAGCGCCGCCGAAATAGACATGACGCCGGCTTGCCGGCAGATGCTGATCGACCTGAACCACCCGGCGGCGCGGGGCGAGGCTGTCTATGACGCGACATATGAAAATGTGCAGGCAGGCGCCCGGACCTCGCTGCTGTTCCGCCTCGCCAACCAGCACGACGCCATCGTGCTCGGCACCGGCGATCTGTCGGAACTGGCTCTGGGGTGGTGCACCTATGGCGTCGGCGACCAGATGGCGCATTACAACGTCAACGCTTCCGTACCGAAGACGCTGATCCAGCATCTCATTCGCTGGTGCGCCGCCGACAGGCGTTTCGGAGCCGATGTCGCGCCCGTGCTGGAGGCGATCCTCGCCACCGACATTTCGCCGGAACTTGTCCCTGGCCACAAGGGCGACGTGCCGGCGCAACTGACCGAGGATTTCGTCGGTCCCTACGCGCTGCAGGACTTCAACCTCTATTACATCACACGCTACGGCGTCGCGCCGCGAAAAGTCGCATTCCTGTCGTGGCGGGCGTGGCATGACGCCGGGCAGGGCGCGTGGCCGCCAAATATTTCGGCGGACAAGAAGGTCGCCTACGATCTTCCGGTCATCAAGAAATGGCTCGGCGTGTTCCTGAAGCGATTTTTCCAGACCAGCCAGTTCAAGCGCTCGGCGCTGCCGAACGGCCCGAAGGTCTCGTCCGGCGGCTCGCTGTCGCCGCGCGGCGACTGGCGCGCGCCGTCCGATTCGAGCGCGGCGGCGTGGCTGGCGGACCTCGATGGCATACCCTGACGCTCACTTTGCAATAGTGCACTCAAGTACAATAGCCGGACGTTGGCTGCGGCGTTTGAATGAGCCAACTATAAAGGCGGGATTCTGGCCCGTTGGGAGAGCGCCTGATGGCGATGACGATGAAGGGGGAAGTCGACCTTCCCGCGACCCGCGCGGTCGTGTGGAAGGCGCTGAACGACCCTGATGTGTTGAAAGCCTGCATTCCCGGGTGCGAGAGCCTGGAGCGATCCGACGACAATTCGCTGGTTGCGGTCGCCAAAGTAAAGGTCGGCCCGGTGTCGGCCGCCTTCAAGGGCAAGGTCAATCTGCTCGATCTGGATCCGCCGAACGGCTACCGGATCCAGGGCGAGGGCGAAGGCGGCGTCGCAGGTTTCGCCAAGGGCGGCGCGACCGTCCGGCTCGCTGAAATCCCGACAGGCACGAAGCTCAGTTACGATGTCGAGGCGCAGGTCGGAGGCAAGATCGCGCAACTCGGCGCGCGCCTGATCGACGGTGTCGCCAAGAAGATGGCCGATCAGTTTTTCACCGATTTCGCCGCAGCGGTCGAAAGGCAGGAGGGCGCCGCGCCGCCCGCGCCTGCCGCCGAACCGGCGCAACAAGATTCGGGCAGGGG
Organism: Pseudomonadota bacterium; assembly: GCA_021781815.1. Classification (GTDB taxonomy): domain Bacteria; phylum Pseudomonadota; class Alphaproteobacteria; order Rhizobiales; family Beijerinckiaceae; genus JAJXWB01. The sequence goes on from JAJXWB010000045.1 coordinate 17,717, forward strand.
CTGGCTGCAGCGCCTGATCGCCTGGTTTATGGACCTTTGGAGGTAACGCACATGGCGAAGGTGAGTATGACGGTGAATGGCAAGGTCGTGACCGCGGACGTCGATCCGCGCACGCTGCTGGTCCAGTTCATTCGCGAGAATCTGCATCTGACGGGCACGCATGTGGGTTGTGATACCAGCCAGTGCGGCGCCTGCACGGTGCATGTCGACGGCGTGGCGGTAAAATCCTGCACGACGCTGGCGGTGACAGTGGACGGCGCGAACGTCACGACCATCGAGGGACTGGCGCATGGCGATCATCTGCATCCGATGCAGGAAGCCTTCCGCGAAAATCATGGTCTCCAGTGCGGCTTCTGCACGCCCGGCATGATCATGTCGGCGGTCGATATCGTGAACCGCAAGGGCTCCAACCTCGACGAGGCGACGATCCGCGCCGAGCTGGAGGGCAATATCTGTCGTTGCACCGGCTACCACAATATCGTCAAGGCGATCGGCGACGGCGCGAAGGCGATGGCCGGGCATGCGCAGGCGGCTGAATAAACTATTCCGGGAGGAACGATGATGACCGCGACAGGCATTGGCGCCCCCGCGCGCCGCAAAGAGGATTTCCGCTTCATCACCGGCAATGGCCGCTATGTCGACGATATCGACCGCCCCGGCCAGGCCCACGCCTATTTCCTGCGCTCGCCGCACGCCC
>JAJXWB010000005.1 GCA_021781815.1 Pseudomonadota bacterium
CTGATGATCGGCGACACGAGCTTCGACATGGCGATGGCGCGCGCCGCCGGCGTGCGCGCGATTGGCGTCGCCTGGGGCTACCATCCCGCTCGCTCGCTGGTCGAAGCGGGGGCGGAGCGGGTGATCGAACGTTTCGACGAACTCGATGCGCTGTTGATCGACGCCTTTGTTCCCTCTCCCCATCGAACGGAGAGAGGGTTAGGGTGAGGGGCCGGGCCGCCGCAGCTCACTTCGCCCCTCCCCCCGGCCCTCTCCCTGCATCGGGGAGAGGACGGTAACCGTGACCCGAACGCATGCCCGACGATTTCTCCTCCGATTTCTTCATTGCGGCCGGCGATCGCGATCCGTTGCGCGCGGTCAAGGAGGAGGCGCGGCGCAAACTGCCGAAGCGCTTCTACAAGAACGCGGCGGCGGCCGAGCGCGCGGACGGGTTCGCCGTGCTGCTCGACGGCAAGGCGGTGCGCACGCCGGCCGGCGCCCTGCTGGCGCTGCCGATCGCGGCGGCGGCCGAACTCGTCGCCGACGAATGGCGCGCGCAGGGCGAGTTCATCGACCCCGCGACAATGCCCGTCACGCGCCTGGTCAACTCGGCGCTGGATGGCGTCGCGCGCGACGTGGAAGGTGTTGGGGCCGACGTCGTCAAATATGCGGGCTCCGATCTCGTCTGCTACCGCGCCGGCGAGCCGGACTCTCTGGTTGCCGCGCAGGCCGCCGCCTGGAACCCTGCGATCGCCTTCGCGCGTGACAGATTCGGGGCGCGGTTCGTGCTGGCCGAGGGCGTGATGTTCGTTGCGCAGCCGCCGGATGCGATCGCGGCGATCGGCAGAGCCGTAGCGCCTTATGTGACCTCGCCGCTGCGGCTGGCGGCGCTGCATTCCCTGACGAGCCTGCTCGGTTCAGCGCTGCTGGCGCTGATGGTCGCCGAGGGCGCGCATACTGCGGAAAGCGGCTGGGCGGCGGCGCATGTCGACGAAGACCATCAGATGCGCCTGTGGGGTCAGGACGCGGAAGCGATGGCCAAACGCGCCGCGCGCTTCCCTGATCTCGCAGCGGCGGCCGATCTGTTGGCGGCGCTATGAGGCGCGGCCGATGCGGCCGAGATGCGTGTCGCCGAAGGCGGTTGGATATTTGAGGCCGTAACCGAGCGCGCGGTCGATGCCGATATGGGCGGTCCACAACACAGCAAGCGCAAGCGCCCGCGGCTCGCCCGCGTAGAGGCCCGGCGCGCCGAGCGCAACGGGGCCGACATAAGCGTGTGCGGCGTTGTAGATGGCGGCGCCGGCGCGCGGGCCGGCGAGATAGGCGAGCATCGACAGGTCCGGCGTAAAGAACAGCAGCGCGAGCAGCGGCCAGCCGAGTCCGAGAACCGTCGCGCCGCCGATCGCTACGAAGGCGAGCAGGGCGCCGGCGAAGACGCACAGGCCCTCCAGCCGCAGCAGCAGGCGCGGGGCGCCGCCGACCGCGGCCGAGGTGATTTGCCATTCCATCATGCTAACGTTTCCCCCGCGCCGCTTTGAAGTGTGCGCTGGAGGCGAGATTTCAATGGCGTCGTTCAAGATCGTCCGGGTGCGGGCCGAGAAACGCAAGGGCGGCCCCAAGGCGCTCGCCGCGCTGCTGCCGAAGCCGCGCTCGAACGCCGACCTCACGAAACTGCCGGATTCGCGCGCGCTGTCCGAAATGACGAAGCGCGTATTCTCAGCCGGCTTCGTCTGGCGGGTGATCGAGCAGAAATGGCCGGGTTTCGAAGAAGCCTTCCTGAATTTCGAGCCGAAACGCCTCTTGTTCCAACCGGACGATTTCTGGGAGGGGCTGGCGAAGGACGTCCGCATCGTCCGCAATCCACGGAAAATCCGGTCGGTGCGGGAGAACGCGGCCTTCGTGCTCGCCGAGGCGAAGGCGCACAAGAGCTTCGGACGGCTGCTGGCCGACTGGCCGAAAGACGATCAGGTCGGCCTGCTGGAGCTGCTCGGCAAGAAGGGATCGCGGCTCGGCGGCATGACCGGGCAATATTTCCTGCGTTTCGTCGGCTGGGATGCGTTCATCCTGTCGCGCGACGTCGTCGCCTGCCTGCGCGAGGCCGGCGTCGATCTCTCCGACAAGGCCTCGACCAGGAAGGACTTGCGGCTGGCGCAAGCGCAGTTCAACGCATGGGCGAAGGAGACGGACCTGTCCTACGCGGAACTGTCGCGTATCTGTGCGATGTCGGTCGGCGAAAACATGGACGCAGCCATGATCCGCGCGCGCGCGGAAACGCACGAATAAGGCGCGTCGCGGCGGACGCCGCTCTTGCTCTTCGCCGTCTGTTCGCAAACAATCCGAACGGTAGCGAAGGGGCTGGATATGCAAAATGTTTCCGACGCAGACATGCGCCGCCGCGTCGTGCTTTCCTCGACCATCGGCAATGCGCTGGAATGGTTCGATTTCACGGTCTTCGGTTTGTTCGCCGGCGTGATCGGCAAGCTTTTCTTCCCGTCGGACGACCCGAATTCGTCGCTGCTCCTGACTTTTGCGACCTTCGGAATCGCCTTCGCGGCGCGACCGATCGGCGGTTTGGCGTTCGGGCTCTACGCCGACAAGTACGGGCGCAAGACGGCGCTGGTCGTCATGATCACGATGATGGCGATCGGCACCGGCCTGATCGGGTTTCTGCCGGTCTATTCAGCCATTGGAGTCGCCGCGCCGATCTTTTTGCTGCTCGCCCGGCTGATCCAGGGCTTTTCCGCAGGCGGCGAATTCGGCAGCGCAAGCGCCATGCTGATCGAATTCGCGCCGCCCGGCCGGCGCGGTCTTTTCGGCTCGTTCCAAATGGTTTCGCAATCGCTCGCCTTTGGCGTCGGCGCGGCCGTCGCCGTGGTTCTCAGCAGCAATCTCTCCCCTGCGGCGTTCGCAAGCTGGGGCTGGCGCGTGCCCTTTATTCTTGGAATCCTGATCGGGCCGACCGGCTATTACCTGCGCCGCAGATGCGATGAATCGCCGGAATTCAAGGCCTTTCTGGCCGAGAAGGCGGCCAGCGCAACGTCGAAAACGCAGACGACGCTCGGCGAGCTGTTCTCGAACCATCCGCGCGAACTGATCGCCTCGTTCTGCCTGATTGCGGCGGGAACGGCGTTCAATTACGTGGGTTCGGTGTTTCTGCCGGTCTATGCGGCGAGCGAACTGAAGCTGCCGCTGATCGACGCGCAATACGGGCTGCTCGGCGTCAGCCTGTCCAATGCGGTCCTCGTCCTGCTTTTTGGCGCCCTTTCGGACAGGATCGGTCGACGCGCGGTCGTCGTGCCCGGCGTGATCCTCTACTGCGCGTTTTATTACGTCCTGCTCCAGCGGCTGGTCGCCGCGCCATCCACCGCGCATCTCTGGCAATTGCAGTCGATGGGCGTGCTCCTCGGGGCGCTGGCGGGGCCGATGCCGGCTTTCATGACCGAAATCTTTCCCGTGGGGGTGCGGTCGACGGGCGCCTCGTTGATGTATAACTTTGCCGTGATGCTGTTTGGTGGTCTCGCGCCGTTCATCAATACATGGCTGGTGAAGATCTCCGGCGACAAGGCGGCGCCGGTCTATTACGTCTTGTTCGCTGGGGTCGTGTGCCTGGCCGGTTTGTCGACCTATCGCCGGTCGGAGCCGGCTGCGGCGCTCGCGCCCAGGCCCTCGGACTAGGCGGCGGCCGCAATCCTGCGACGAAGAGGGTAGGGCCGCCCGGTTTGAGCCGGACCGGGGCCGTGCTAATCAGCGCCACCAATTGCAGACTTGAGCCGGAAGCCAGATGAAACACATTCTCGAAGCCCTCGATCAGCGCCGCGAAGCCGCTCGCCTCGGCGGCGGTCAGAAGCGGATCGACGCCCAGCACGCTCGCGGCAAGCTGACGGCGCGCGAGCGAGTCGAGCTGCTGCTCGACCACGGCTCGTTCGAGGAATTCGACATGTTCGTGCAGCATCGGGCGACCGACTTCGGCATGGACAAGGACGAGAAGATCCCCGGCGATGGCGTCGTCACCGGCTGGGGCACGGTCAACGGCCGCACCGTCTACGTCTTCGCCAAGGACTTCACGGTGTTCGGCGGCTCGCTGTCCGAGACGCATGCGCAGAAGATCACCAAGATCCAGGATATGGCGCTGAAGAACCGCGCGCCGATCATCGGCCTGTTCGACGCAGGCGGCGCCCGCATCCAGGAAGGCGTCGCCGCGCTCGGCGGCTATGGCGAGGTGTTCCAGCGCAACGTGCTGGCGTCCGGGGTGATTCCGCAGATTTCGCTGATCATGGGGCCATGCGCGGGCGGCGACGTCTATTCGCCCGCCATGACCGACTTCATATTCATGGTGCGCGACACGAGCTACATGTTCGTCACCGGCCCGGACGTCGTGAAGACCGTCACGAACGAGACCGTAACCGCAGAAGAACTCGGCGGCGCCTCGGTCCACACGACCAGGAGCTCGATCGCCGACCGAGGCTACGACAACGATGTCGAGGCGCTGCTGCAGATGCGCCGTCTCATCGACTTCCTGCCGTCATCCAACACGGACGAGATCCCGGAATGGCCGACGTTCGACGACGCCGAACGTTACGATCATTCGCTCGACACGCTAGTGCCGGACAATCCGAACAAGCCCTATGACGTGAAAGAACTGATCACGAAGATTGTCGACGAAGGCGATTTCTTTGAAATCCAGGAGGCGCACGCGCGCAACATCGTCGTCGGATTCGGCCGCATGGAAGGGCGAACGGTCGGGATCGTGGCCAACCAGCCGATGGTGCTGGCGGGCGTGCTCGACATCGACGCCTCGCGCAAGGCGGCGCGGTTCGTGCGCTTCTGCGACTGCTTCAACATTCCGATCGTCACCTTCGTCGACGTGCCCGGATTCCTGCCGGGAACTGCGCAGGAATACGGCGGCCTGATCAAGCACGGCGCGAAGCTGCTGTTCGCCTATGCCGAGGCCACCGTGCCCAAGGTCACGGTCATCACGCGAAAGGCATTTGGCGGCGCTTATGACGTCATGGCGTCGAAGCACCTGCGCGGCGACGTGAACTACGCCTGGCCGTCGGCGCAGATTGCAGTCATGGGCGCCAAGGGCGCGGTCGAGATCATCTTCCGGCAGGATATAGGCGACGCCGAGAAAATCGCCGCGCGCACCAAGGAATACGAGGACCGCTTCCTGTCGCCGTTCGTGGCGGCCGAGCGCGGCTATATCGACGAGGTCATCCAGCCCTACGGCACGCGCAGGCGCATCTCGCGCGCGCTCGCCATGCTTCGTCACAAGGAGCTGGAGAACCCCTGGAAGAAGCACGACAACATTCCGTTGTGAGACGGGGCGCCGTCCCCGGCGTCCGGCGCGAGCCAGACGATCGGGACCGCGGCGCCGACCCGTGGGACCGCCTGGCCAAGGGCCAGGTCTTTCAGCGTTTCGCCTTCTCAACCGCACGAAATACACGCAGGAAATTCGCGCCTGCGAGCTTTCGCATGTCCGCCTCTTTCCAGCCCCGCGCGAAAAGTTTGGCGAAGATGTGCGGGAAACAGGCCACGTCCTTTAGACCGTCGCCCTGTGGGCCGCCGAAGAAATCCGAGCCTATCCCGATGCAGTCGGGGCCAACCTTCATCTTGAGATAGTCGAGATGATCGCAATATTGCGCGAGCGTGCCGCGGGGCCACGGGCCCGCGGTCGGTTCGCGCGCGATAATGGCGGCGTCCTCGTCCGGCGGTTCGGCGCCGTAGGCGTCCTGCATCGACTTCAGCCAGTCCTGCGATTTCTGGGAGATGAAATTCGGCACGAAGGTGGCCATGACCAACGCGCCCTTGTCGGCGACGCGCGCGAGGACATCGTCGGGCGCGTTGCGCGGATGGTTGCAGAGAGCGCGCGCGTTGGAATGCGAGAACACGACGGGCGCGCGCGAAACGTCGAGCGCCTGATGCATCGCAGCGTCGCTGACATGCGCGCAATCGACGATCATGCCGAGGTCGTTCATGCGCGCGATCACCTGTCTGCCAAAATCGCTCAGGCCGTTGGAGCGTGGCGCATCGGTCGCGCTGTCGCACCAGTCGAGCGTCGCATTGTGGCAGAGCGTCATGAGGCGCACACCGAGATCATAGTAGGCGTCGAGCGCGTCGAGTCGGTTCTCGATCGCGGCGCCGTTTTCGATTGCGAGGAAGCTGGCGATCTTGCCGGCCTTTTTCGCGCGAGACACGTCGCGCGCCTTCAGCGCCGGCAGAAACACGTCCGCATGGATTTCGTTCATGCGCCGCACGAGCGCGATCTGCTGGAGCGCAAAGCTTGCGGGGCGCGGCTCCCGCGGCGGCACGAAGGCCGCCCAGAATTGCGCGGCGACGCGCCCGTCGCGCAGGCGGGGGATGTCGGTGTCGCCTGAATTGCGCCGCTGATCGAGGTGAAACGCCGCAACATCGCCGCGGGCCTCGGGATCGGCGCGGATCACCCAGGGCAGGTCGTTATGTCCGTCGATCAGAGGACTTTCGGCCAGGAGGCGCAGCGCGCGGGCATAATGCGTATCGGCGTTCATCAGCGGTCCGATCTCCCTGCGTGCATAATGGCACGAAATCAACGAAACTTTGCGCGAGGCGAGAGGATTGCCCCGAAGGTCATCGCTTCGCCGCGCGTGGGCGGGGACACTCGCCAAAATGGAGGATACAGATGATCGACGTGACAATCATGCCGCTCGCCAGGCTCATGGGCATAAGGATCGTGGAGCAGGGCTCGGACCGGGTGGTCGCGGAAATGCCGGTGCGCGAGGATCTGTGCACCGCCAATTCAATCCTGCACGGCGGCGCCTTCATGGCCTTCGCTGACACGGTCGGCGCGGTGGCGACCGTGCTCAACCTGCCAAAGGGCGCCGGTACGACGACGATCGAAAGCAAGACGAATTTCATCTCCTCGATCAAGGCCGGCGAAATTGCGCGGGCCGAATGCACGCCGGTCCATCGCGGCAGGACGACGCAAGTCTGGCAGACCAGCATCCTGCGGCCGGATGGCAAGCTTGCCGCCGTGGTTACGCAAACACAGCTCGTCCTGAATGCGCAGGCCTGATCGTAAAATGTCGTCCGTGCTGTTCATCTGGCGGCAACCAAGTCGCTTGGGTCTGACTTAACCCTAAGACTCGACAAGGATTTCCAGTTTACTCGGCGGCAAGCAGAGCTGGCCGATCGTCGTCTCGTCCGCTCGATCGGAGATACAGGAGACGACCCCGCCGTGCCATCCCTCAACGCCTTACCCTGTCCCGACGCCATGCCCAGGACATGCAGCGCGGACGAGCTGGACGAGCGTCGCGCCGCCGTCGTCGCGATCGAGCGCATGAACGCCATCGGCGCGGACATCGTGCGCGACCTGCGGCGCGACCTGTTCGGAGACGGCGTGTTGACGCAGGAGGAAGCCGACGCGCTGTTCGACCTGGAGCGCGCGGCCCGCCCGGAGTGCCCGGACTGGGGCGAATTCTTCGTTGGCGCGATCGTCGACCATCTGCTCTGGCAGCAGCGCCCGAGCGGCGTGCTGAACGAGGCGCAGGCGGAATGGCTGATTTCGCAGGTCGATCGCACACGGACGCTGGCGGCCTTCGCGATCCTGGTCGCCGTCCTCGACGAGGCGCACCGCGTTCCCGGCTGGTTTTCGGCGGCGGTGCGGGGCAGGGCCGCCAAGGGATGGGCCGGCGTCGAGATCGCGCGGGCGGCCTGACTCCATCGACGTATGGACGGGGGCCGCCGCCTCCCGTAAAAGCGCGCCAGACCTTTTGACGCCGCGCTGCTGCGGCCTTTCATCGGTGGGCGCATGTTCAAGAAAATCCTGATCGCGAATCGCGGCGAAATCGCCTGCCGCGTCATCAAGACGGCCCGGAAGATGGGCATCAAGACGGTCGCGGTCTATTCCGATGCGGACAAAGACGCGCTGCACGTCGAAATGGCGGACGAAGCCGTCCATATCGGCCCGCCGGCCGCCGCCGAGTCCTATCTGGTCATCGAGAAGATCATCGACGCCTGCAAGAAGACCGGCGCCGAGGCGGTGCATCCGGGCTACGGCTTTCTGTCCGAACGTGCGGCCTTCTGTCAGGCTCTGGCTGACAACGGCATCGTGTTCATCGGCCCGAATGTGCGCGCCATCGAAGCGATGGGCGACAAGATCGAATCGAAGAAGTTCGCCAATGCTGCGAAGGTTTCGACCGTGCCGGGCTATCTCGGCGTGATCGACGACGCCGCACAGGCGGTGAAGATTTCCGACGAGATCGGTTATCCCGTCATCCTCAAGGCCTCGGCCGGCGGCGGCGGCAAGGGCATGCGCATCGCCTATTCGCGCGACGAGGTGAAGGAAGGCTTCGAGCGTTCGAAGTCGGAAGCCAAATCATCGTTCGGCGACGACCGCATGTTCGTCGAGAAATTCATCGTCAATCCGCGCCACATCGAGATCCAGGTGCTCGGCGACAAGCACGGCAACGTCATCTATCTCGGCGAACGCGAGTGCTCGATCCAGCGCCGCAATCAGAAGGTGATCGAGGAAGCGCCATCGCCGCTGCTCGATGAGGCGACGCGCCGCAAGATGGGCGAACAGGCGGTGGCGCTGGCCAAGGCCGTCAACTACGATTCAGCCGGCACAGTGGAGTTTGTAGCTGGCCAGGACAGGAGCTTCTTCTTCCTTGAAATGAATACGCGCCTGCAGGTCGAACATCCCGTGACCGAACTCATCACCGGCATCGATCTGGTCGAACAGATGATCCGCGTGGCGGCCGGCGAGCCGCTGTCGATCAAGCAGAACGACGTGAAACTCAAGGGCTGGGCGGTCGAGAGCCGCATCTACGCCGAAGACCCGACCCGCAACTTCCTGCCCTCGACCGGCCGACTCGTGAAATATCGTCCGCCAGCGGAAGGCCACGATGACGGTGTGACCGTGCGCAACGATACGGGCGTGTTCGAGGGCGGCGAAATCTCGATCTACTACGATCCGATGATCGCCAAGCTGGTCACGCACGCCGGCGACCGCCTGACGGCGATCGATGCGCAGGCGCGCGCGCTCGACGCTTTCTACATCGACGGCATCCGTCACAACATTCCCTTTCTCGCGTCGCTGATGCAGCACGAGCGCTGGCGTTCGGGCGCGCTGTCGACCGGCTTCATCGCCGAGGAATATCCGGAAGGGTTTGCGCCGCTCGTCGCGGAAGGCGAAACCGCACATGTCATGGCCGCGGTGGCGGCGGCGGTCGATCACATCGCCAACGAGCGCAAGCGCCAGATTTCCGGCCAGATGCGCACGCAGCGCCCCGTGCAGTTCCAGCGGGCGCGCACCGTTCATCTGGGCGCGCAGACATTCGAGATCGAGATCGATACCGGCGACGAGGCGGTTCTCGTGCGCTTTCCCGGTGGACACGCGCATCGTCTGGAATCGGCGTGGACGCCCGGGCAGCCCGTGTGGGACGGTGAGATCGACGGCGAGCAGATTGCGGTCCAGGTACGGCCGATTCTTAACGGCTATGCCATCGCCCATCGCGGCGTGTCCGTCGACGCGCGCGTCTTCACGCGCGCAGAGGGCAGGCTGGCGGCGCTGATGCCCGAGAAGAAGGGCGCGGATACGTCCAAGTCGCTGCTTTGCCCGATGCCCGGCCTCGTCAAGGCGATCAATGTCAGGGAAGGTCAGGACGTGAAGGCTGGCGAGCCGCTCTGTATGGTCGAGGCCATGAAGATGGAGAATGTTCTTCGCGCCGAACGTGACGTCACGATCAAGAAGATCAACGCGAAAGAAGGCGATTCGCTCGCCGTGGACGCGGTCATCATGGAATTTGCGTAGCTCCGGCGGCGCGGCCGGCCAGGCCGCGCCCCGTTTGCGTCAACTGGGTCTCAGTGAGCCTTGACCCAGTGTTCGGCGTCGCACATCGACTGGCCGACGGCGCATCCCTTGATGTTCAATCCGTCCGCGGTCATGGTCACTGTGCCGTTGAAGGTCATCAGCCCGGGCATGGACGGGTGCTTCATGCCGTCGCCCTGCCAGACGCCGTCGCCGGTCTTGCTCATGCCGTGGCACATTTCAAATCCGGCCTTTTCGCCCTTCACGATCTTGCAGAACAATTTTCCGCCCGACATCGTCACTTGCGCGGTGTCGCCGTTGGGGCGCGTGTAGCTTCCGGATTCCGAGGCCCCCGCCGGCCCGAGCGCAACAAAAAGACTCACGGCGACGATCGCCGTACCGATAAATCTCATTTTCTTCCTCCCTGGTCGGCGCGTCGTTTCGATTTTCGCTTGATCTACGCCGTTCGATATCTTCACATTCACATGTCTGGATATCAAGCGGGAAACAAATCCTGTGGCCGGCGCAGGCCGCACATCGGGAAGTCCGCGGCTTGCGCTGGACGCGCTGGCGGATCAAGAACATCCCATGCCGCTCTATTTCGCCTATGGCTCCAACATGGGCGCCCGCGCCATGCGCGCGCGCTGCCCGAAGTCATTGCCGCTCGGGCTTGCGCGACTGGCGCGCCACCGCTTCTCGTTGATGGCGGATGGCTACGCCACCGTCGTGCGCGACCCCAACAGCGCCGTGCATGGCGTTCTCTACGATCTCGCGCAATCTGACGTGGCCGCTCTCGATCGCTACGAGGAGGTTTCACGCGGTCTCTATGTCAAGGCGAACCAACCCGTGCTGCGGGCGCAAGGCGCGCCGACGCGCGCGCTCGTCTACATCGGGCGGGGCGCGCCCTCCGCGGAGGCAAAGCCGAAGCCAGGCTATGCCGAGGAAATTCTGTGCGCGGCGCGCGAGGCGGGGTTGCCAGCCGCCTATGTCGGATTTCTCGCCGGCCTGCTATCAGGCGGCAAGAGCGCGGCGCGACCGCGCGCGATCCTGTGGACGCCGAAGGAGAACCCGTGAGCGCCAAACCTTCCTCGCCGGTCGTGTTGCCGGATGTCGCCAGCCTTCGCGCGGCGGTGCGCGCGTGGCGCGCGAACGGCGAACGGGTCGCGCTGGCGCCGACCATGGGCGCGCTGCACGCGGGCCACGCATCGCTTGTACGGGAGGGCCTGCGCCGCGCTGACCGAGTGGTCGCGTCGATCTTCGTCAATCCAACGCAATTCGCGCCGACCGAGGATTTCTCGAAATATCCGCGCACCTTCGACGCAGATCTCGCAACGCTCGGCGCCGCAGGCTGCGACGCATGTTTCGCGCCCGGCGTCGCCGATATGTATCCGCAGGGATTTGCGACGACGGTGACGCTCGAAGGCCCGGCCAAAGTCGATCTTGAGGACCATTTCCGCCCCACGCATTTTGCTGGCGTGGCGACCGTCGTGGCGAAGCTGCTGAATCAGGCGCAAGCGGACTGCGCGATCTTCGGCGAGAAGGATTATCAGCAGCTCAAGGTCATCACGCGCATGGCGCGCGATCTCGATATTCCGACCGAGATTGTCGGCGCGCCGACGGTGCGAGAGGCGGACGGGCTGGCGCTGTCGTCCCGCAATGTCTACCTTTCGGCCGACGAGCGCGCGCGCGCGCCGGCATTGCACGGGGCGCTGAGGATGGCCGCCGGCAAGATCGCAGCGGGCGAGGTGGTCGGCCACGAAATGACCGAAGCGCGCGAATTGCTGGCCGAGGCTGGCTTCGTCGTCGACTACATTGAGGCGCGTCATGCCGAGACGCTGGAACGCATCGCGCGCCGCGCCGATGGACCGATCCGGCTGCTCGCGGCCGCCCGGCTCGGCCAGACTCGGCTCATCGACAACATCCCGGTGTGAAATGCGCCTGCGGCTGTTGATCTCGGGCCGTGTGCAAGGCGTCGGATTTCGCGCCTTCGTCGCGCGTGAGGGGCGGGGCCTTGGACTTGCCGGCTTCGTGCGCAATCTGCGGGACGGACGGGTCGAGGCGGAATTCGCGGGCGATGCCGCGGCGGTCGAGGCGCTGCGGCGGGCCTGCGCGCGTGGGCCGGATGGCGCGCGCGTGGAGCGTGCGGACGCCGCGGCGGCCAGCGCCGGGACGCTGCCTGCGACGTTTGAGGTTCGGCGCGACGGCTGACCGGTTTACGTCTTCTTGACCGGCGATCGCGATAATGCCCCTTCGGCCTTCCCCGGGGGCGAGATGCCCGTAACCTTTCTCTGGTTTCTGTTCGACTGGCGCGGGCGCGTCGGTCCGCGCAGCTATCGGCGCGCCATTCTCGTCATCGCGACAATCGCCGGGCTGCTGGAATTCATCCCGGCGCGAAATCCAGATTTCCTGCTTGGCCTGGCGTCGGCGCAACTCCTTGTCCAGGCGGCCCTGGACTCAAAGCGGCTGCACGACATAGGCGCCAGCGCGGCATGGATATTCATCAGCGGCGGCGTCTGCGGCGCGGCCATCGCCGGTGTGGTCCTGCCGTCGCCCGAGTTGTCGGCCGCGCTGACCGAAACCGTGGCGAACAGTATCGGACCGGCCGCCAGTTCGGCATGGGCGAGCATCGTCTTCGCGGCGTTGACGCTGGCGGCGGCGCTGCGCGCGGCCATTCTGGCGACGCGCGGCTCGAACGAGGCGGGCGCGGCCTATGATTACGATCCGCGCGCTCGCGGGATCGCCGCGAGGGGGGACGGCGGCGGGCCTGCGCTCGACGCCGATGCGCTGATCGCGCGGGCGATGGCCGACCAGAAGCAGAAGGAAAGAGCGGCGGCCGGACAGGTCGCGCCGCGGTCGGGCGCGCGCAGGGCATTCGGGCGGCGCGCGGCCTAAACAGATGCCGTCGGACCGAAAATCTGCTCGAAGGCCCGACGCAGGGCGACATCGGCGTCCGCCATGGCGACGGGCAGGCCGAGATCGGCGAGCGACGTCACGCCAAAATGGGCGTCGCGCACGCCGCATGGCGTAATTCCCGAGAAATGGGACAGGTTGGGCTCAACGTTGATCGCGATCCCGTGGAACGTGACCCATTGACGGATGCGGATGCCGATGGCCGCGATCTTGTCTTCCGCTGTCTGGCCGGCGAGGCCGCGCGGCCTGTCGGGCCGGCGCACCCAGACCCCGACCCGATCCTCCCGCCGTTCGCCCGTCACGTTGAAGGCCGCAAGCGTCGCAATAATCCACGATTCCAGCGCGGCGACGTAGGCGCGGACGTCAGGCTTCCGGCGCTTGAGGTCGAGCAGCACGTAAGCGATGCGCTGGCCGGGGCCGTGATAGGTGTACTGCCCGCCGCGCCCGGTCTGGAAGACGGGGAAGCGGGCGTCCAGCAGGTCGCCGGGCTTCGCCGAGGCGCCGGCCGTGTAGAGCGGGGGGTGCTCCAGCAGCCATACCCGCTCGGCCGTTTCTCCGCGGGCAATGGCCGCTGCGCGCGATTCCATCTCGACGATTGCCGATTCGTAGGGGACCAGTGCGTCGGCGATCGCCCATTCGACTGGCGGGGCGTCGGGGTCGGCGAGGAATTGCGCAGGCAGGGCGTCGCGGGAGAGGGGAGCCGTCATGAGTCTGCAATAGCGCGGCGCGCGGGCCTTGTCAGGCCAGAGGGCATTTGTTAGACGACGCACGCCGATGCGAAGCGCCCAGCGCCGCGTATCCGGGCGGCCATGGCGGAATTGGTAGACGCGCTAGCTTGAGGTGCTAGTTGGGCAACCAGTGGAGGTTCGAGTCCTCTTGGCCGCACCACGCTTCCTGCGTTTGAACGGAAGCCCGGTTCGCAAGGACCGGGCTTTGTTTTGGACGGCGCCGGCGCGGCGGCCTTGCGGGGCGCGGGCCGGTCGGGCGACAATGCGCCCGCTCACGCAACAGACAATCGCTGGGGAAATTCGCGTATGGCACGTCCCGTCGCAATCGTCACAGGCTCATCCGCGGGCATAGGCGCGGCCACCGCGCTGAAATTCGCGGGAAACGGATTCAATGTCGTGATCAATTATTCGCGCGACCCGAAGCCGGCCGAGGAGGTGGCGGAGGCGTGCCGAAAGGCCGGCGCCGAGGTCGAGGCGTTCAAGGCCGACGTTTCGGACGATTCCGCCTGTCGCGCCATGGCGGCGGCGGTCGAAAACCGCTGGGGCCGCGTGCGTGCGCTGGTCAACAACGCCGGCCGCACGAAATTTGTCGCGCACAAGAACCTCGACGGACTGTCGGCGGAGGATTTCCAGTCGATCTATGCGGTCAACGTGATCGGCGCGTTCCAGATGGCGCGCGCCTTCGCGCCGCTCCTGCGGAAAGAACAGGGCGCCGCGATCGTCAACGTGTCCTCGATCGCCGCGGTCATGGCGCGCGGCTCATCGATCGCCTACATGGCCTCGAAAGGCGCGCTGAATACGCTGACAATGGCGCTGGCGCGCGCGCTGGGGCCGGAAATTCGCGTCAATGGCGTCGGCCCCGGCATGATCGAGAGCGATTGGCTGAAGAACGGCTACGGCGCCGAAAACTACGAAGCGATGGGCAGGATGTATCGCGACGTGTCCGTTCTCGCCTCGACGATTGCGCCGGGCGATGTCGCCGACACGATCTTCGCGTTGTGCACCGCGTTTCCAAAAACGACCGGCGAAACTGTGCTGATCGACGCAGGCTTCAGGTTGCAGAAGGCGTGACGACGCACGGCTTCGATCGGATCAGCGCCGTGTCGCGCGCGAACAGGAACCCGCGGCGTCGCAGCCGACTGCGCGACCTTCAAGGAGAATGACAATGGGCGACGTCACCAGCACGCATGGCGCGCGGTCGGAGGTGCTCTACGAGGTCGAGGACGGGCACATCGCGCTGATCACGCTCAACGCTCCGGAGCGCATGAACACGATCTCGGGGCCGATGCTGAACGAACTCACACGGCTGCTGGTCAGGGCCAACGAAGACCCGGCCGTTCGCTGCGTGATCCTGACTGGCGTCGGGCGCGCGTTCTGCGCGGGCCTCGACTTGCGTCAGGAGCGCGACGGCGGCGGCATAAGCGCCGCTGCGAGCCCTTCCAATCTCGACTTGCGCAACACACCGCCGACCGTTCTGTTCGACATGGACAAGCCGACGATCTGCGCCGTCAACGGCGGCGCGGCGGGCTACGGCATGGACACGGCGCTCGGCTGCGACATTCGCATCCTGGCGGAGAGCGCCAAATTCGCGGCCGCCTTCGTCAGACGCGGAGTCGTGCCGGAATCCGGCGGCACCTGGTTCTTGCCGCGCATGATCGGGTGGGCGAAGGCATCCGAGCTGATTTTCACCGGCCGCACGCTTTCCGCGCGCGAGGCGCTCGAATGGGGCTTGGCCAATGAGGTCGTTCCCGATGCGGATCTGATGGGACGCGCGCGGGCGCTGGCCCGCGAAATCGCCAACAACGCGCCGCTCGCCGTCCAGGCGGCGAAACGCATGATGCGGATGGGGCTGAACGAGACGTTCCGCGATCATGTGCATCATGTCTATCTGCAGCTTCTCCCGCTTTTCCGCTCGCAGGACATGCAGGAGGGCGTCCGCGCGTTCCTGGAGAAGCGCGAACCGAAATTCGAAGGAAAATAGACCGGAAAGCGCGCGCGGCGCTATAATGGTCCGGGTTCGCCGGACGTCCCGATCGCGCCAGGGCCGGGCGGCGCTTTTGGCCATAGATGTTCGAGCGTCTTTTCAGTCTCGGAGGCCCAGTTCGCCGGCGCCGGCGCAAGGGGCGTCGGCCCCTTGCCGGGAACGATGTGCGCGATGCGCCAGCCGCGTTTCTTCATTTCGCGCAGCAGCGCCGGCAGCATCTGCACCGTCGACAGGTGCGTGTCGTGCAGCAGGATGATTCCTTTACGGGCCGTTTCCATCCGGCCAAGCAACAGCGCCAGCTCCGCGTCCGGCGTCATCGGCAGCCAGTCCGACGCCCACAGGTCGGCGCCGAAGATCGTGATTCCGCGCGTCATCAGCCAGTCGTCGAGGGGGCCGGTGTCAGCGAAGCCCGGAAAGCGGAAGAAGGGCGTCGTCGGTTGTGGGCCGGCGGCGCCGATAGTCGCCCTGTCGTCGGCGGCAATCCCCCTGTCGATGTCGGCCTTCGCGGCCGCCTCCGACAGATTGCGCAGCGTCACGCCGGGGTGGCTGTAGGAATGGTGCCCGACCGTGTGGCCGGCGGCGACCTCCGCCTTCGCCGTATCCGGCGCGGCGTCGGCATTGCGGCCGATGAGAAAGAACGTCGCCTTGACGCATTCGTCGGCGAGCGCCCTGAGCGCCCGGTCCGTGGTCGGCGGATTGGGGCCGTCATCGAAGGTCAGTACGAATTCCCCGTCGTCGAGCTTCAGCGTGCGCGGATAGGTCTTGAGGCCGATTTCAGTCGCCGGGCCGCCGATCTCGATCGTGCGCGCGGTTCCGAGCGCCTGCGGGCCACAGGCGCAGGCCGCGCCCGCCACCCCCCACGCGAGAGCTGCGAGGGAGGCCAGGCGACGCGCGCGGCGGAGCCGTTTCCGATGCGTCACGATGGCTCCCGTCTCATTCAAAAGGAGAGTTCTCCCGGCGGGAATATGCTCTAAGGGTTCATTACGCGCTCGACAAAGGGAATCATGGCCGAAGACATCAAATATGACGGCGCCGGAACCGAGGGCCAAAGGTCGATTCGCGACGCGGACGGGCGCCTGCGCGTCGATGTCATCGAAGCGGTCGAGCAGGCGGTCGCCGCCGGCGAGACGGCGCGGCTGCTTGAATTGGCGGGCGGCCTGCACGAGGCCGATCTCGGGGCGCTGGTCGAGGCGCTGCATCCTGACAGCCGGCCACGCCTCGTCGAGCTTATGGGAGGCGATTTCGACTTTGCGGCGCTGACCGAGGTTCCCGACGCCGTTCGAGAGGAAATCCTTGAAGAACTGCCGACCGAAACGGTCGCCGAAGGCGTCAGCGAACTCGAAAGCGACGATGCGGTCGCGCTGCTTGAGGATCTTGAGCCGCATGAGCAGGAAGAAATTCTTGACGCTATGCCGGCGCTGGAGCGCACGGCGCTGCAGCGCTCGCTTGACTACCCGGAGAAGTCAGCCGGCCGCCTGATGCAGACGACGCTTGTCGCCGCGCCGCCGACGTGGACGGCGGGGCAGACGCTCGATCACCTGCGCGAGGGCGATCAGGATAGCCTGCCGGACTCGTTCTTCGAGGTCTTCGTCATCGATCCGGCGCATCGCCTGCTCGGAAATGTCTTTCTTGATGCGCTGGCGCGCGCGCGCAGCATGGCGACGCTGCAGGACATCATGCACGCCGATCGCCGCCGCGTGCATGTCGACGACGAGGAGGAGGAAGTTGCGCGGTTGTTCGAGCGCTACAATCTCGTTTCCGCGCCTGTCGTCGACGATCAGGACCGGCTCGTCGGCGTCATCACCATCGATGACATCGTCGACGTCATTCAGGAAGCCGCCGACCAGGACATCAAGGCGCTCGGTGGCGTAAGCCGGCGCGAGGAGATCGGGGACGGGCTGCTCACTGTCGCACGCGGGCGCTTCGTCTGGCTGTTTATCAATCTGGCCACCGCATTTCTGGCGTCGTCCGTGCTCGGGCTGTTCCAGGGCCAGTTGCAGAAGATGGTGGCGCTCGCGATCCTGGCGCCGATCGTGGCGAGCCAGGGCGGTCAGGCGGCGACACAAACCATGACGGTCGCCGTGCGCGCGCTGGCGACGCGGGAATTGTCGCGCGCCAATGCGATGCGCATCATTTTACGTGAATTTTTCGTTGGCGGGCTGAACGGCGCGGCGTTTGGCGTCGTGACCGGGATCGCCGCGGTCGTCTGGTTCGGGATCGGTCCGCTCGGCGTCGTCATCGCGGCGGCCATGCTGACGAACATGATCGCGGCGGCCTTCGGCGGCATTCTGGTGCCGCTGGCCCTGGAAAAATTCGGCGTGGATCCGGCCGTGTCATCCGGCGCCTTCGTGACAACAGTGACGGACGTGGTAGGTTATTTTTCGTTCTTGAGCTTCGCCACGCTCTATTTTGGGCTGAATTGATGCGGGCGGCGCGGGCCGCGCATTAACGACTCGTTACCCCCGCGGGGATAATTTGCGCCGATGATGCGTTCGACGAAATTGCTTCCCCTGCGACTGCGCGCCTTCGCCGCGCTGTTTCTTTCCGGCCTGACACTGGCCGGCTGCGGCAGCGGCATGGATGCGCAACTCGGCCGCAACCACATGGCCCGGATGGCCTCGTCCGCCCCACGCAAGGTCAAGCCCAGCGAAGCGCTCGACTATAGCAAGAATTTCGAGATCCACGGGATCGATGTCTCCAAATACCAGGGGCCGATCGACTGGTACGCGGTCGCCAATTCCGACGTGCAGTTCGCCTGGATCAAGGCGACCGAAGGCGCTGACCACCTCGATGCGCGATTTCAGGAAAACTGGAGCGGAGCCAAGGCCGCCGGGCTGCCGCGCGGCGCCTATCATTTCGTTTACTGGTGCCGGCCCTGGCGCGAGGAAATCGCCTGGCTGGAACATAACGTGCCGGCGGAAAAGGATGCGCTGCCGCCCGTGCTCGACGTCGAGGCGACGCCCGAATCCAAGACCTGCAAACGTACGATCTATCCGGAGGAGGCGATCCCGCAGATGCGGGAGATGCTTCAGGAGATGGAGCATTTTTACGGCAAGAAGCCGATCATCTACACGACCGTCGACTTCTATGAAGCGATCCTGTCGGGCGGGGCGCTCGAAGATTATCCGATCTGGGTGCGCTCGACCAAGCACCACCCGACCGTTCGCTACGGCGACCGCAAATGGCACTTCTGGCAATACCAGTCCGATGGGTCGGTGCCTGGCATCGGCACGGCCGTAGACAGGAACGTGTTCCACGGCTCCGCGAAAGACTGGGAGAAGTGGCTGGCGAGCAATTGAGCGGGTTTTGACGGCAACTCCCGGCGGCCCTTCGCCTCCGGCGATGATCGCGCCGCAAAATGGCGGCGACAGATAGCCGTGAGGGCTTGGCCTTGTTTGAACGACAATTCAGCCGCACGGCGCGCAGCGCGGCCCTGCATCGGGCGGCGCATCAGGCAATGGAGCGTGGCGCGATCTTTCGCGATCCATTCGCCTGCGCAATTCTCGGGCTGACGCCGCAAGAGGCGGCGGCGGAGGAGGGCGCAGACGAGTCCCGCCGGCGGATGCGGCTGTTCATCGCCGCGCGCGCGCGTTTCGCAGAGGACAAGCTCATAGACGCGGTGAACAGAGGCGTGCGGCAGGCGGTGGTGCTCGGCGCGGGCCTCGACACGTTCGCCTTGCGCAATCCGCACGCCGATGTCGGCCTGCGGGTATTCGAGGTCGATCACCCCGACACGCAGGCCTGGAAACGCGAACGGCTCGCCATGATGAAGGTCGCTGCGCCCGCAGGCCTCACCTTCGCGCCGGTCGATTTCGAGCGCGACGATCTTGCTGCGGGCCTTGCCACGGCCGGTTTCGACCGGACGCAGCCGGCTTTCTTCATCTGGCTCGGCGTCACGCCCTATCTCACGCCGCAGGCTGCGCTTGCGACGCTCGGCGCGATTGCGGCTGTTCCCGGCGCTGAGGTCGCGTTCGACTACACGGAAGGCCGCGAAAAGTATCAGGGCGAGGCGCGCCAGTTCCACGACGAATTGCTGGCGCGGGTCGCGGCGGTCGGCGAGCCGATCATCGGCGCCTTCGCGCCGCAGGAACTGGCGGCGGAGCTTGCTGCGCTCGGTATGACCGAGCAGGAGGATCTGGACGCTCCTGCGATCGTCGAACGCTATTTCGGCGCACCGGCAGCGTCGGGGAGGCGGTCTTCGGCCGGCCACCTGATCTGGGCGCGACGGCCGCTGTGATAGACCGGGCCAGGCAATCGGGGACCAGATGTTCTTTGTCGTAGCAAAAACGCTCGGCGTTATGGCGCAGACGCCGAACCTGCTGATCGAGATGCTGCTGGTCGGCGTCGCGCTGAACTGGACGAGATGGCGGCGCGCAGGCCGGATCGTCTCGACGGCTGCGGCGGTCGCGATCGGCCTCTTCGCCTTCACGCCCATCGTGAACTTGCTCGCCCGTCCGCTCGAAGACCGCTTTCCGCAACCGCATCTCACGGATGCGCCCACGGGCATCGTCGTGCTCGGCGGCGCGATGGACGAGGCCATTTCGTTTCAGCGCGGGCAATCGTCGCTCAACGAGGCCGTGGAACGGATGACCGAGGCGGTCGCGCTGGCCCGGCGGTTTCCCGAGGCGCGACTGGTGTTTTCCGGCGGAAGCGGACGCCTCCATGCGGCGGGGACGACCGAAGCCGACGTCGCGCGCGCGTTATGGCTGTCGCTTGGCGTTCCCGCCGATCGCATGACCTTCGAGAGCCGCTCACGCGACACTTATGAGAACGCGCTCTTCACCAAGGGGCTCATCCAGCCCAGGCCCGGCGAACGCTGGCTGCTCGTGACCTCGGCCATGCACATGCCGCGCTCGGTCGGCATTTTCCGGAAGATCGACTTCCCTGTGATCCCCTATCCGGTGGATTACCAGACAGGCGGCGTGCCCGCCGATTTTTACGGCGTCCGGCAGGCCGCGCGTTCTTTCTATGTGCTGGATGCGGCCTCGCACGAATGGATCGGGCTCGCGACATATTATCTGACCGGCAAGAGCGCGGCGTTGTTTCCAGCGCCGTAGGCGTCAGTCGCTGCGCGGCAGGCCGAGGCGGATCACGCCGCGAAAATTGTCCGGATCGGCTGGCTTGCCCTTTCGATAGATGACGAGGCGGCCCTTGCGCGCCAGTCCGATGGCGGCGCTGCGGACCGGCGGCAGCCAGCGCCGCCAGGCGAGATCGTCCTCGCCGCGCGCCTGAGCGATCGCCCTGGCGGCGTCAGTCGGACAGATGGTCTTGCCTTCGCCGCGTTCGGCGGCGAGCGCGAGAATCGTTTCCTCGACGAGTCCGTCGCGGGCGGCGGGCTTGTCCGTTTCGGACGTTTTGGGCGCGGGCGTTTCTGTCTTGGGCATGGCGCGTGATTGCGCGCTTGTCCGCCCGGCGTCAAGGCGCGGGCGGCGGCGGTCTTCATCGCTCCGTCTCATCAAGCTGCAGGGCGTCGAGCGCATCGGAGGCGAACTGGCGGCGGTAGATGACGACGATGATGAGCGCCGTCGTCAGCACGAAGACGACCGGCCCGAGAAACCAACCGAGATAGGCGAAGGAGAAGAAAAGGGCGCGCTGGCCGGAGACGAAATGGCTGCCGGCGACGATGTTCATCCGGCCGGCGCGCTCGGCGGCGCGCTGCCGCCGCGCGGCGTCCGGCGAGGTCGCCGGCGGCGTCGCGCCGATCAGGATCGCCGCGTAATTGAACAGGCGATAGGCCCAGGCGAATTTGAAAAAGGCGTAGCCAAAGATGACGAGCAGGCCAATGGCCTTGGCTTCCCACAGGCCCCGCGACGTCGGCGGCGCAAAGGGCAGGTCGGAGAACAGGCGCATTGCGTCGTCGGTCGAGCGCAGGAGCGTCGCCGCGCCGCCGATGGCGATCAGCGAGGTGGAGGCGAAAAAGGCCGTTCCGTTCTGCAACGTGCTCATGATGGCCGTGTCGACGATGCGCACCTCGCGCCCGCTCATCTCGCGCATCCAGTCCTGCCGGCGCGCATGCATGAGCGTGTTGAGACCCGGCCGCCTGCGGTGGCGGCGCATGACGAATTGCGTGTAGCCGAGCCATGCGACGAGGAAGACAACCAGCGCAGCGACATCCGCGGGGTGGGGAATCATGCGTGTTCCTTGCTCGGCCCGAGGTTGAAGGCGCCAGTTGATTTTTCCATCGCCGTTTCGTCAACTCGGGGCAGGAGGTCTCAATGCCGCAACAGATTACAACGGGAATCAAGCAGATGCTCGACGAGGCGAACGCCGCGGTCGAGACATTGACGCCAGCCGAGGCGATCGCGCTGCACGGGCAGGAGGACGTCGTCCTCGTCGATCTGCGCGACCCGCGCGAAATGGAGCGCGAGGGCCATGTGCCCGGAACCTTTCACTGCCCGCGCGGCATGCTGGAATTCTGGATCGATCCGGCAAGCCCCTACGCCAAGCCGCAATTCACGCAGGACAAGAAGTTCGTGTTCTTTTGCGCGGGCGGATTGCGTTCGGCGCTGGCTGCGCACACCGCGCATAAGATGGGGCTGAAGCCGGTCGCCCATGTCGAGGGCGGCTACAAGGCCTGGAAAGAGGCGGGCGGTCCGACGGAAGCCTGGGTGGCCAGAGCGCGCAAGGGCGGCTGAGCCGAAGCGGAGAAACGCGATGTCGCTCGTGCTCGTCATCGGCAACAAGAGCTATTCCTCGTGGTCGATGCGCCCGTGGATGCTGCTCGAGCAATTCCGTATTCCGTTCGAGGAAAGGGTCATTCCCATCTACATTGAAGGATCGAAGGAGCGCATTCTCGACGTATCGCCCTCCGGTAAGGTTCCGGCGCTGATCGACGGCGATACGGTCGTGTGGGACTCACTGTCGATCTGCGAATATGTCGCGGAGAGCTACCCGGCGCTGGCGATCTGGCCACGGCAGAAAAAGGCGCGGGCGCTCGCGCGTTCGATGGCGGCGGAGATGCATTCGTCGTTCCAGGCGTTGCGTCAGCAGTGCGGCATGGTCCTGCATCGCCGGAAGGGGCCGGTCGACTTCACACACGACACGCTCGCCGACATCAGGCGTATCGAAGCCATGTGGGCGGACGCGCGCGAAAAATTCGGGGCTGACGGTCCGTTTCTGTTCGGCGAATTCGGCGCGGCGGACGCGATGTATGCGCCGGTCGTCGCGCGTTTCGACATCTACGATGCGCCGGTTGGCGCGCAGGCGCACAGCTATATGGCGGCCATGCAGGCCTTGCCCGCATGGAAGAAATGGACGGCCGGCGCCGCCGCCGAGACGTGGCGGATTGCGCGGTTCGAAACGCCGGGGCAATAGGCGCGCGCAACAGGACGCGCGCCAGATCGGAGCGACGGCCGAGGACGTCGGAACAGGCAATGCGCGAGATACGCGCGTACGAAAGGGCCGGGACAATGTCGCATCGTAAAGTTGCGCTGGTGACGGGCGCGACGGCGGGAATCGGACGGGCGTCCGCGCTGGCGCTCGCCGCCGCGGGATGGGATGTCGCACTTGCGGGGCGGCGCAGGTCGCTGCTCGACGAGGTTGCGGCAGAGGCTGAAAAATTGGGTGCGACCGCGATCGGCGTCGAAACCGACGTCGGCGATCAGGTCTCGGTCAAGGCGCTCTTTGCGGCGGTGCGCGAGACCTTCGGCCACCTGCATCTGCTGTTCAACAATGCAGGCGTCGGCGCGCCGCCGATCAACATGGAGGATTTGACCTTCGCACAGTGGAAGGCTGTCGTCGACACCAATCTGACAGGCCCGTTCCTGTGCACGCAGGAGGCGTTCAGGATCATGCGCGACCAGAACCCGGTCGGCGGGCGCATCATCAACAACGGCTCGATCTCTGCGCACGCGCCGCGCCCGAACTCCGCACCCTACACCGCGACCAAGCACGCGATCACCGGCCTGACGAAATCAACCGCGCTCGATGGCCGTAAGTACAACATCGCCTGCGGGCAGATCGACATCGGCAACGCCGATACCGACATGGGTGGTCGGATGAAGGCCGGCGTGCCGCAGGCGAATGGCCAGATCGCGCCGGAAGCAGTCATGGACGTGAATCACGTCGCCGACGCCGTCGTGCATATGGCGGGTCTGCCGCTTGATGCCAACGTGCTGTTCATGACGGTCATGGCGACGAAGATGCCGTTTGTGGGGAGAGGGTGAGGCGCGGGACGACTGCGCCGGCGCCAAGAGCCGCGCGGCGCTCGAATGGATGGACGGCGCATTATCGCGCTATAAGCTGGCCATGCCCCTGCATCTCATCAAACTCTGCGTCGGTGCGGACTCGATCGGCGATCTCGAAGCCTGGATCGCCAGCCGCATGGCCGAGAAAAAGAAGCGCGGCGAACCGGCGGAGCACGTCCACACCACCCGCATGACGCCGAAGCGCGCGGCGGAACTGCTGGACGGCGGCTCGCTCTACTGGGTGATCAAGGGCCAGGTTGCGGCACGCGAAAAACTGCTGGACATCCGGCCTTTCACGGACGCCGAGGGGATCAGCCGCACGGATCTGGCGCTCAGCGGGGCCGTTATTCCCGTTATGCCCCGGCCCTGCCGGCCATTCCAGGGCTGGCGCTATCTCGCCGCCAAGGACGCGCCTGACGACATCGGCCGCAACGATGGCGCGGTCGCCGAAATGCCGGAGGTCATGCGGCGGGAATTGCGCGATCTCGGATTATTGTGAGCGTCCGGTGTCTGGTCTCTTGCGCGGCGCGCGCGTCGGAACGATCTAATACGGAGTCCTTGCCCGGAATTCCTTCATGGCTCAGGTTCCCGACAGAAGCGCGCGGGGTTCGGCCGTCGACGCATTTCTCGACGCCGCTTCGCGTGTTCCAACGCCTGCGGCGGGGCGGGGGCGGCTGATCTTTGCACTCGACGCGACCATGAGCCGGCAGCCGACCTGGGATCTCGCGCAGGGTTTGCAGCAGGGCATGTTCGAGGCGGCCAGGGGCTTCGGCGGGCTGGACGTGCAACTCGTCTATTTCCGCGGCCTTTCCGAATGTCGGGCGTCGCGGTTCGTGTCGCAGGGCGTGGGCCTGGCGCAGATCATGGCGAAAATCGACTGCCGTGG
Source organism: Pseudomonadota bacterium (assembly GCA_021781815.1). GTDB lineage: Bacteria > Pseudomonadota > Alphaproteobacteria > Rhizobiales > Beijerinckiaceae > JAJXWB01. Next base: position 24,458 of record JAJXWB010000005.1, read on the forward strand.
CGGCAATACCCAGATCGGCAGAGTTCTGGCGCACGCGCGCGACGAGGCGAAGGCCGCCCGCGTCGGCGCGCTCGTCTTCGTCGGCGATGCGGTGGAGGAGAATGTCGACCGATTGTGCGCGCTCGCCGGCGAACTCGGCCTGCGCGGGGTCAAGGCGTTTCTGTTTCAGGAGGGCTCCGACGCCAGCGCGGGCAGAGCCTTCAGGGAGATTGCGCGCCTGACCGGCGGGGCGACCGCGGCGTTCGATTCCAGCGCGCCGCAGCGACTGGCGGCGCTGCTGGGCGCGGCGGCGGCCTATGCGGCGGGCGGTCTTGCGGCGCTGGAAGCGCAGGCAGGGCAGGGCAATTCAAGCGCGCGACTGCTGATCGAGCAGATCGGCGGACAAAGAGGGTGACGTGCCGCAACTCCTGATCGCCTTCGGCATCCTGTTTCTCGCCTATCAGGCGCTGCGGCTGTTCGCGCGCACGCCGCCAGCCGTCATGGCAAAATGGATCCGGGCCTCGGGGGGCATTTCGGCGTTGGGAGCCGGGCTTTTTCTGCTGTTGCGCGGCGCGTTCCCCGCCGCAGCGCTGATCGGCGCGTTCGGCGCGTTCATGTTGGGACTATCGAAATTTTCAGGCAGGTTCAATTTTGGAGGAGCAGGGCGGCGCGACGGCATGTCGCGCGTGCGGTCGGCCATGATCGAAATGGAGCTGGATCATGCGACGGGCGCCATGACCGGGACGATTCTCGCCGGCCCGCTGGAGGGACGTTCGCTCGACACATTGACACGGCCGATCTGCGAAAATCTTTTTAGGCAATGTCTGTCCGACGATCCGGACGGGGCGCAGCTCCTAGAAGCGTATCTCGATCGCCGTTTTCCCGGCTGGCGTCAGGCAGGACAGCGCGAGGGCGACGCGGGGCGCTCGGGAGGCGGCCGTCGTCGCGACGCCGCGATGTCGGAGGATGAGGCGTATGAAGTCCTCGGCCTTCGCAAGGGGGCGAGCCGGGAGGACGTTTCGCGCGCGCATCGATCTCTCATGAAGAAACTGCATCCCGACCAGGGGGGGACGACGGACCTTGCCGCCCGCGTCAACGAAGCCAAGGACGTCCTGATGCGGCGTCATCTTTGAACTCCATACTGAACGTTCGGTCGGCGCGAGGGCCGATCAGGGTTGTGCATCAGTTCTTCATGGCGAAGCAGGAGAATCCGGACCGCTTGAGTTCGCGGCAGGCGCTCTCGGCGGCGTTCTCCTGAAGGCCGGCGAAACGGGCGCGGTACAGGGTTTCCTTCCCCTTCTGCACCTTTTCCGTGAAGGCCTGGGCTGAGGCGACCGTCCGGCTGCGGCCTTTCGCGCGGCTCAGCAGTTCATTGGCCTTGCCGGCGTCGTCCGTGGCGCCGATCTGGATCATCCAGCCGCTGTGCGCGACAGGGCGCGGCTCGGCCGCAGACGCTTTCGCCGGTTCGGCCTTCGCTATGGCCGTATGGCCGCTCTTCATGGCCTCGATGCGGCTCCTGGCGGGCTGCGGACCTTTTACCCAGCGCAGGGCGGACGGAGTCGCGCTGGCTACGGCGTCGCCGCGCCGCGAAGTCGAACCGTCCGTGACAATCGGGGCGCGGCTCAGGCGAAGCGTGGTCTTTTCGGGAGCCGAGTCTGCCTGCGCGATCCGCGCCGCGCCGGAGACGAAGGCGGGGCGGGGCTTCTCGCCGGCCGTCCTGGCGCGTTCCGCCTCGAGCGGAGTCTGCGGTATGGCGAGGCGAAGCGCCGGCGCCTCGGCGCGAGCCTGCGTCGTCTGGGCGGGTTCAGTGCGCGCGACCGCTGGCTCGATCCGCGCCGGCGGCTCCATGCGGGGCGCTTCCGCTATGGCGGGGCGGCTGGGTTCGCGGGCCGGCGCATCGTCATCGCTGGATTCGGAAACGGCGGCGACCGTGCGGGCGCCGGCGCCGGTGTCGATATGCTCCTCGATCAGGTTCGCCATACGCCGGTCGCGCGCTGCGGCGCTCCGGCCGCCGAGGACGACCGCGACGACGTGATGACCGTCGCGGCGCACGGAGGTCAGCAGATTGAAGCCGGACGCGGCTGTATAGCCGGTCTTGATGCCATCCATGCCTTCGACCTTGCCGAGCAGATGGTTGTGGTTGCGATTGACCCGGCCTGCGAAGGTGAAGGAGCGGGTCGAGAAATAGCGGTAGTATCTTGGAAAGCGGTCCTGAATGGCGCGGCCGAGGATCGCCAGGTCATGCGCCGTTGTAATCTGCTCGGAATTCGGCAGGCCGGAGGCGTTGGCGTAGTGGGTGCGGGACATGCCGAGCGCATGCGCCTTGCGGGTCATCATCTCGGCGAACGTATCCTCGTCGCCGCCGACAGCTTCGGCCACAGTCACGGCGATGTCGTTGGCGGATTTGGTGACGATCGCCTTGATGGCGTCATCCACATCGATCGTCGAACCGGGGCGCAGGCCGAGCTTGGACGGCGCCTGGGCGGCTGCATGGGCGGAGATCGGCAGCTCCGACGCCATATTGAGGCGTCCCCTGTCCAGTTGTTCGAACAGGAGGTAGAGCGTCATCACCTTCGTCAGCGACGCGGGGTGACGAAGTTCGTTCTCGTTGTAGCCGTAGAGCGTGCGCCCGCTGTTGGCGTCGACGACGATTTCGGCGGCGGGCGGACCGCCGGCTGTGCGGGCCGCGGCGACGAAATGGTGCGCGCGCCCGCTGTGCCTGCGGATATGGACATAATGGCGCACATGGAAATGCGCCCGGAGAGACCGCACATGGCTGTGCCGGTGGCGGGCTTCCGCCGGGGCGCTTGCGCCCATCAAACCTATCGCCAGAGCCAGGCTGGCCGCGAATGTTCCGAAACGCCGGGACGCTACGCCACGAAAACTCATCAGACCGCCTCGTGCAACAAACCTGCTTGAACCCGACCGAACATGTCCGTGGCCGGATAGTCACAGGGAGAAACCGTAGGTGATTGCGGTTACCCGTCGGTTAAATCGAAGAAAATTTGAGAAATGTTGCGTTGCAACATTTTTGTTGACATCGATTGTGCGGTGCACATATATAGCGCTGCCCGGGACCTGAATTCTGGTCCCATGCGCGCTCCGTTGGGAGCGCTGAAGAGAGGATCAGCCCATGTCGTATGATTTCGAATCTTTCCAGAAGTTCGGCAAAGAGCAGCTCGAAGCCACCCAGACCGCTTTCGCGGAAGTCGCCAAGGGCTTTCAGGCGATCGCCACGGAAGCGACGGACTATTCCAAGAAGTCGCTCGAGAGCGGTTCGGCCTATGTCGAGAAGCTGCTCGGCGTGAAGAAGCTCGATGAGGCGATCACGCTCCAGTCGGAGTTCGCCAAGCAGAGCTACGAAGGCTTCGTCGCCCAGGCCACCAAGTTTGGCGAGATGTACGCCACGGTCGCCAAGGAAGCGTTCAAGCCGGTCGAAGGCGCGATCGCCAAGGCGCAGGCCGTCGCGAAGTAAATTTCGCGGACGCCCGCGGGCGGCGAAAGCCGGCCTGCATTGAAAGCCCGGCTTTTTGCCGGGCTTTTTGCTTTAAAGGCGTCTTTTTGTTCGAACTCGCGCCACCGCGCCTTGCCTTCGCCGCGTTGGGGACGAAGAATTAAGGCGCGATGAATCGCTGCCTGACGCGGGCGGCGGCAAATCGCGGAGGAGGCATCTAGCGAAGAAAAAAAGCTGGCCTATTTGCTGCATTATGGAATCGTGGACGCAAGCAGCGCGCATCCTTCGACGGTCAGACTCTCATCCATGGGATTCAGAACGACAGGCGCGCTCCGGTTCGAGAGGTTGGCGGGGAACAAATGGACGAAGAGGTCGTCAAGGCTTCAAGCCCCGGCCGTCGCAGCGGCGATGGGCCTCCGGGCTCTGGAACGCAGGTCATAACGCGGACGCGGACCCAGACGCGCAAGCCCAGCATGTATCGCGTCCTGCTTCTGAACGACGACTACACGCCGATGGAGTTCGTCGTGGCTGTGCTCGTGAAATATTTTTCCAAGAATCGCGAAGACGCCTGGAGCATCATGATGCATGTGCACCAGCAGGGTGTCGGCGAATGCGGCGTGTTCACTTACGAAGTCGCCGAGACAAAAGTCACGCAAGTGATGGACTACGCCCGCAAGCACCAGCACCCGCTGCAGTGCATCATGGAAAAGAAGTGAGGTGACCCATGCCGTCGTTCTCGCGCAACCTTGAACAATCGCTGCATCGGGCGCTTTCGGCGGCCAACGAGCGGCGGCATGAATACGCCACCCTCGAACACCTGCTGCTGAGCCTGATCGACGATCTCGACGCGGCGGCGGTGATGCGGGCTTGTTCGGTGGACCTCAACGCCCTGCGCAAGACGTTGCGCGAATATATCGACAGCGAGCTGGACAACCTCGTGACCGACGGCCGCGAGGACGCAAAACCCACCGCGGGATTCCAGCGCGTGATCCAGCGGGCGGTGATCCATGTCCAGTCCTCCGGCCGCGAGGAGGTGACGGGCGCCAATGTGCTGGTGGCCATTTTCGCGGAGCGCGAGAGCCATGCCGCCTATTTCCTCCAGGAACAGGACATGACCCGCTACGATGCGGTCAATTACATCAGCCACGGCATTGCGAAACGGCCAGGCATGTCCGACCCCAAGCCGGTGCGCGGAGCGACGGAGGAGGAATCCGAAAAGGCCGAACCGCGCGAAACGCGGGAGCAGGGCAGCGAGGGCAAGAAGAAAGAGAGCGCGCTGGACGCCTATTGCGTCAATCTGAACAAGAAGGCCAGGGATGGTCGTATCGATCCGCTGATTGGCCGCGAGGCCGAAGTGCAACGCACGATCCAGGTTCTGTGCCGCCGCCAGAAGAACAACCCGCTGCTCGTCGGCGATCCAGGCGTCGGCAAGACAGCGATTGCGGAAGGGCTTGCCCGCAAGATCACCAAGGGCGAGGTGCCTGAAGTTCTGGCCGACGCCACCGTCTTCGCCCTCGACATGGGCACGCTGCTCGCCGGCACCCGCTATCGCGGCGATTTCGAGGAGCGTCTGAAGCAGGTGATGAAGGAGATCGAGCAACACAAGAGCGCGATCCTGTTCATCGACGAGATTCACACGGTGATCGGCGCCGGCGCGACATCCGGCGGCGCTATGGACGCCTCCAACCTGCTCAAGCCCGCCCTGGCGCAGGGGACGCTGCGGTGCATCGGTTCAACGACCTACAAGGAATACCGCCAGTATTTCGAAAAGGACCGCGCGCTCGTCCGCAGGTTCCAGAAGATCGACGTCAACGAGCCGTCGGTCGCTGATTCCGTGGAGATCATGAAGGGGCTGAAGCCCTATTTCGAGGAGTTCCACAAAATCCGCTACACGACGGAAGCCGTGAAGGCGGCGGTCGAACTGTCGGCCCGCTACATCCACGACCGCAAGCTGCCGGACAAGGCGATCGATGTGATCGACGAGACCGGCGCAAGCCAGATGTTGCTGCCGGAGGCCAAGCGCAAGAAGTCGATCGGCGTCAAGGAAATCGAGGCGACCATCGCGACCATGGCCCGCATTCCCCCCAAGACCGTATCGAAGGACGACGCCGAGGTGCTCGCCCATCTGAACGAGACGCTGAAACGCGTCGTCTACGGGCAGGATGCGGCGATTTCAGCCCTGGCCGCGGCGATCAAGCTGGCGCGGGCCGGCCTGCGCGATGGGGAAAAGCCGATCGGCTCCTACCTGTTCTCCGGTCCGACCGGCGTTGGCAAGACCGAGGTCGCCAAGCAGCTTTCCGTGGCGCTGGGCGTCGAACTCATCCGGTTCGACATGTCGGAATACATGGAGCGCCATACCGTCAGCCGCCTGATTGGCGCCCCCCCCGGCTATGTCGGCTTCGACCAGGGTGGATTGCTGACCGACGCTGTCGACCAGCATCCGCATTGCGTGCTGCTGCTCGACGAAATCGAAAAGGCGCATCCGGATCTGTTCAATATTCTTCTGCAGGTGATGGATCATGGGAATCTCACCGATCACAACGGCAAACAGATCAACTTCCGCAACGTCATCCTGATCATGACGACCAACGCCGGCGCGTCGGACGCGCAGCGCGCGGCCATCGGCTTCGGTTCGACCAAGCGCGTCGGCGACGACGTGGAGGCGATCAACCGCATGTTCACGCCGGAATTCCGCAACCGGCTCGATGCGATCGTCCAGTTCGGGCACCTGCCGCGCAACGTGATCGCTCAGGTCGTCGACAAGTTCATCATGCAGCTTGAGGCGCAGCTTGCCGATCGCAATGTTTCGATCGAGCTGACCGACGAAGCGCGCAACTGGCTGGTCGACAACGGCTACGACGAGCTGATGGGCGCCCGTCCGATGGCGCGCGTCATCCAGCAGACGATCAAGACGCCGCTTGCCGACGAGTTGCTGTTCGGTCGGCTGAAATCAGGCGGGACCGTGCGTGTCGTCGTCACGGCGGACGAGCAGGGCGTCAAGAAACTTGGCTTCGTCTATCCGGAAGGACCGGTGCTGCCGCGGCCCGAGCGAGAGATCGTAGGGGTGGGGAGGAAGCGCAAGCCCAAGGCTGAACCGGAAGTTTTCCGCGCCCGGGCCAAAAAGTCCGGCGAGGCGCCGGAGACGCCGCCGGCTGCCCCGACGGCCGAAGGCGGGACGCCTCCGGTGCGCAGCGTACCGGGAGTGCCGCTCAAGGGGTGAGCCGGGACGGCGCGTGCGACGCCAGCCGCGGCCAGATGGGCCGCTACCGGCTGGCGCGCACAGGATCGAGCGAGGACCATTGGTACCCCGCCGGTTTCATCCTCTTGATCGCGCCGGCGAAGGAAGACACAGCCTGTTCGACGAAAGCAAACGGGTTGTCCGGCCGGCGTCGAGCGGCGTGAGCCGCGCGCGCGCCGGGGACGGCCCTCGGCGTGGAGACCGCCGCGAGCGCAGCTGCGCTCGGACGCCGCGGGGGCAGGGGCGCCTCCGATGCGGGCGACGGCGTCAACGCGGCAAGTTGGATCAGAGGTTGCGGCTCTGGCGACGCCCCGGGGCCGATTGGCGGGCCATCGGCCACAGGAGGCTGCAGCGCGACGTCGCGATATGAAGGATCCGCAGGCGTGGAGACCGGGGGCGTCGGCGTCGCTGGCATGACATCGACGGGCGTCCGAGGCTCGATCGCGGCGACATGGCGCATCACGACCGGGCCAACGTCCACACGCAGCGAGGCTGGAGGCTGGACGGGCTCGCCGCCGCCGGCCGGCTCGCCGGCAAAACCCGCGACGCCAACGCCAACGCCGAGAATGATCGAGGCGGCCAGGGCGAAGGGGATGCGCCACCGGGCGGGTTCGCGCCGGGGCGGGGGCAGCACCGCCAGGGCGGTCGAACGGGTTATCGGGGGCCACAATATTTCGGCGGCCGGTTTGGGGTCGCCGAACAATTCCTGCGCCACGCGCGCGCTCCATACGGCGACGCCATCCTCTCGCGAGGAAAAGAAGTTCTGTGATCGCTCATAGAGGCCGATGCCGACGCTTTCGCAAATGTATTCCGCAGGGGCATCGTCGTTTCTGTCGATCAGTTCGCCGCAATAAACGAAGAATTTTTCCGACATCTGCAGGAAGATCTTGTAGTGGGAGTCGGCCTGACGTTTCTGAGCTTCGATCGGCGCCTTCACGCCCAAAAGGAAGGCCTGGATCAACTGAAATCTGTCGAAATCGCTCAGGCGCACGGCGTCGCCGTCGGCGCGGCGGGCCTCGATCCGGAATTCAAGCGGCAAATTCGAGCGGGCGATCACGGCGCCCTGTGCGGACGGGGCTGCGAGTCCGACGCTCAGGCTGAACCGGACGTCCTCCACCGCGCATCGGTAGGCAGGACCGCCCGGCCGGGCCTCCGACGACGCGGATCCAAGGACCGGCGGAAGGATGAATTTGTCGTGGGCCATGTTGTAAATGGCCCGACACGCCGCGGACAAAGTCTCCCGGTCGAGTTCAGGCATATTGTCCTCCCTGTTTTCTCGACCGAATGAGCGTTCCTCTCGAGGCCGACACCAAAGCTGCGGCCAGCGCCGCAACTTCGGGAAAGTCCCGCGTCCCTCATTGACGCGCATGTTATGGCGTCTCACGCCAACTTAGAAGCAGCGTTTCCGGCGGTTTTCTGTGAATGTGGGGGATAAGTCGGGAATGTGGCCATTCAGCGATTGTGTTCCGGGGCGCCTAGAGCGGGTCGGCCGCAGACTCTGAAGTCAAAGCGAATTCTGCTTTCGCTTGTGTTTATCGGGCGCCTGTCATGCTAAAATGCATGAACGGAATATTAACCGAGCTTTTCGCGAAGGAATCCGGATCGGCGTGCGCGGCTGGGCCGGGAAAGACAAATTAACCGGATTGCGTGACGATTGGTCGGTTAACCCGGAGCGAACATGCTCGACCCGAATCCCGTCGCCGCCTCGCCCGTCCAGCCAACCGACCGGCGCGAGTCAGGTCAACAGCCGCAACGCAAGTCGGCAGCCGTCGTCGCCGTCAACGGATCGCGTGCGACCGTCGCCGCGCGGATGTCCGACATCGTTACCGACGCCCAGCATTTCTGGGCCATTGGGGATCTGGTCGCGATCTACGGAGCAAAGAGCCGCGTCGTCTGTCTCGTGCAGGACATGGCTGTTTCCAATCAGGTATGGGATCCCGCGTCGGACAACCCGGTGCACGCCAACGTGGAGCTGCTCGGCGAGGTGCTGGACGTTGCGGGCAAGCCGGTCTTCCGGCGTGGCATCGCCAATTATCCCATGCTCGGGGCGGCCGTGAACCGCATCCGACAGGAGGATCTCGCCGCCATCTATGACCTCGGCGAGCGCAAGAGTAGCGTGATAGGACAGCTCGTTCAGGCGCAAATTCCGGCGGCCGTCGATATCGACGCCATGCTGCAACGGCACTTCGCCGTCGTCGGCACGACCGGCGTCGGCAAGTCGTCCAGCATCGCCATCCTGCTGCGGGAGGCGATCAGGGAGCGGCCGAACATGCGGGTCGTCATCCTCGATCCGCACAACGAATATACCCACGCCTTCCGGGATATGTCCGCAACGGTCGCCGCCCAGCGGTTCGATCTGCCGTTCTGGCTGTTCCAGTTCGATGAATTCGTCGAGGTCGTGTATCGCGGTTCGCCTGCGCCGCCGGAAGAGCTCGAGTTTCTCCGCGAGGCGATCGGCCTGGCGCGCGACACCTTCGCTGGGCCAGGAGAACGGGCCGCGAGCATCGTCAAGAAGACCTACAGGGTCGACAGCGCTTCGCCGGATGCGCCGCGTCCCTACCGCATCGCCGACGTAACGGCGGCGATCGAAACCGAAATCGGGCGGCTCGAACCCCGTCACAGCCGGTTCGCGCTGCGCAGCCTGAAGGCGCGGCTGGAATCGATCAGCAATGATCCGACATTCCGCTTCATGTTCGGCAGGGGCGCGATCGAAGCCCGTCCGGATTTTGTGACCCGGAATCTGTTCCGGCTGCACGAGACGGCGCGGCCCGTGACGATCCTGCGCATGGCCGGCATCCCGTCCGATGTCGTCAACGCATCGGTCTCCGTGCTCGCCCGGCTCGCGTTCGACCTGTGCGTGACGCATGCGGGCAAGCAGGAGTTTCTCCTGATCTGCGAGGAGGCGCACCGGTATGTGCCCTCCGACAAGTCGCTGGGATTCTCGCCAACGCGGCGCGCCATAGCCCGCATCGCCAAGGAAGGGCGCAAGTATGGCTGCTATCTTGGAATCGTGACGCAACGACCGGCCGAACTCGATCCGACCATCCTGTCGCAATGCTCGACCGTCTTTGCGATGCGTCTATCGAACGCCGCGGACCAGGCGATCATGCGATCGGCGATCCCGGACAATTCGGCCGGCGCTCTGGAGTTCATCTCCGCGCTCAACAATCGCGAGGCGATCGCCTTTGGCGAGGCCGTCGCCACCGCGATGCGGCTGACGTTCGCCTTTCAGGACGAAACGCAATTGCCGCGGATGTCGACCGATCTGGACGATCACGACATCGCCCGGGAGGATTCGGCGGGCGCGGCGCCCCAGCCAAACGTCGCCGAACCGTCCGCGGCGATCACCGCCCCCCCTTATTTCGGGCTGCGCGGCGCCCAAAGGGCGGGCGAACCGAACCCGGCGACATCAGGCTGGCCGTCGAGCGACAAACTCTGCGGATGAGGCGGCGCTATCCCTCGCTGTCTCGACGATTGGCGGCTCACCGCAGGGCTGCGCGGATTCGCTCGGCATGCGCCTCGATGGCGGCCCGGTCGCCCATGACGCCCGGCGGCCGCAGCGAAACGCCGGTCCAGCGCGGCAGGACGTGAAAATGGATATGGAACACCACCTGGCCGCCCGCCTGTTCGTTGAATTGCTGGATGGAGACGCCCTCGGCCCCCATGCCGGCGACGGCGGCCTTCGCAACGCGCTGGACGCGCGGCATCAGGTCTGACAGCGCGGCGGGATCGATATCCATGAGATTGCGCGCGGGCGCCTTGGGGATGACGAGCGTGTGGCCGTCGGCGCGCGGCATGATGTCCATGAAGGCGAGCGCCACGTCGTCTTCGAACACTTTTGTCGCGGGCATCTCGCCGCGCAAGATTTTTGCGAAAATGTTGTTCGGATCGTAGTTGGACATGGGGCGGGTCTCCTGATCCAGCTTTGCCAAGAGCAAGCCGCGCTGGTCAAGGTCCAGCGCCTGCATTCAGGCCTCGTTCACTCGCCCCGACGGATTCTGCGGATGTGGGGGCGAACTTCCTTGAGGAGAGGATTGCGATGAATATCAAGACGATGCTTGCCGTTGCGGTTCTGTCGGCGTCGGCGTTGGCGGGTGCATCTCCAGCTTCGGCCATGCCGTTCGCGCCGGCCAGCGGCGACGCGCCGCTCGTGCAGAATGTCGCCTGGGGTTGCGGGCCGGGATGGCGCCCCAACCGCTGGGGACGTTGCGTGCCGTTCGGGCCGGTCTACGGGCGTCCGTTCTATCGGCGGCGGATGTGGCGCCGCTGGTGAGGGCTGTGGGGCTGCGCCCGGGCCGTCTCAGCCTTTCCTGAACGGCGTAAAATCCCCGTACGCCTCGATGGTCGCCGCGACCTGGCGGCGTTCGTGGGCGAGGTAGTCCGCCACGGCGCGCGTCAGGCGTATGTCGACGAAATCGTGCGCGGAATAGGTCGGGACGGGCCTATATCCGCGCGACAGCTTGTGTTCGCCCTGCGCGCCGGCTTCCACGCGCTTCAGCCCGCGGGCGATGGCGAAATCGATCGCCTGATAGTAGCAGGCCTCGAAATGCAGGCAGGGATGTTCCTCGATCGCGCCCCAGTTGCGTCCATACAGCGCGTGGTCGCCGATCAGGTTGAGCGCGCCGCCGACGTAGCGCCCGGCGCGGCGGGCCATGACCAGCAGCACGCGGTCGGACAGCCGTTCGCCCAGCAGCGAGAAGAAGGCGCGGGTCAGATACGGCCGGCCCCATTTGCGCGACCCGGTGTCCATGTAGAAGCGGAAGAAGGCGTCCCAATGCGCTTCCGTCAGATCCGATCCGGTGACCCATTCCATTTCGACGCCGCCAGCCAGCGCGGTCGTGCGCTCCTTGCGGATCGCCTTGCGCTTGCGCGAGGAGAGGTCGCCCAGAAACTCCTCGAACGAGCCATAGCCGGGATTGAAGAAATGGAACTGCTGGCCGGTGCGCTGCAGGAGTCCGTCCTGCCCGAGCGCCGCCCATTCGTCGCGGGTCGGAAAGGTGATGTGGAGAGAAGATGCGCCGGTCTGGCGCATTGCCGCTCTCAGCCCCTGGACCAGCATCTCGCGTCCCGTTTCGCCGGCGTCCGGGCCGACGAGCAAGCGGCGGCCCGCGACGGGAGTAAAGGGGACGCAGACCTGAAGCTTCGGGTAATAGGCCCCGCCAGCGCGCTCATAGGCGTCCGCCCAGGCGTGATCGAACACGTACTCGCCCTGCGAATGTGATTTGAGCCAGGCTGGCGCGGCCGCCAGAAGCCGGCCGTCGGCGTCCTCGACCAGCACATGCGCGCCGCTCCACCCCGTTTTGGGCGTCGCCGAGCCCGATTCTTCGAGCGATGACAAAAATGCGTGAGTTATAAATGGGTTGAATGGTTCTTGTTCAAGTCTTGAATCGATTGGCTCCATCGGGTCGACGTGATGCGCAAGCGGCGCGTTGGCGGATTCAGAGGCCTCGCGAACTGATTCTGAATTGACCGGCAACCTATTGTCGACGTTGCTTGATTCCGGATTGGCGCATGCGTCCCACGCCGCGGGGTCGATGGAGGTCAGCTTCGGCGCGATGCGCAGACAAGGTTTGCTTGTCACGGGCCTTCCGGGCGGTCGATAGGGGGCTGGGACGCCAAAGATAGGACGAAAGTCGGCCGGCGCAAGCGAAGGCTTGGCAAAACGACCGTGGCGAATTGGCTACGATCCGTCATTTATTCGCCCGCTATTGTCGAAGACCCAAGTGTGATCTTGCGCGTCAGCATCCAGAGCCATAGCGTCGTTCGCGCTGGGCGGCCCTAAAGCCTCCAATCCTTGCAGATTTTTTCGATATCGGGGGGTATTGAATCATGAAATCGATATTGATCGCCATTGCGGCCGTCGCAGCTCTCGCAGCCGGCCCGGCGCTCGCCGCCGATCTTCCGTCGCGCAAGGCGCCGCCCGTCATGGCGCCGGTTCCGGTCCGGACATGGGACGGCTTCTACGTTGGCCTCAGTGCCGGCTACGCCTGGGGCAATGCCGACTTCAACGCCTATCCGGGCGGCTCCTGGATCGGCGATCCGGACGCTCTGGGCGTGATGGCGTCCGCGACGCGCGGCATGAACCTGTCGGGCGGCGCGGTTTCGGGCTCGGTCGGCTACAATTACGAATTCGCGCCCTTCGTCGCCGGTCTCGAACTCGACGGCGGCTGGATGGGCCTGCGCGACCCGCTCACTGTCGGCCCTTTCCCGGGCGTCCTGCGGGGCTTCTATGCGACCACGATGGGCGCAAGCAGCTCGTATCTTCTGACGGCGCGCGGGCGCCTCGGCTATGAAATCACACCGAGCCTGCTGGCTTTCGCCGCTGGCGGTCTGGCCGGTTCGGATATCAGCGCACAGCAGACGATCTATTTCAACAACCCCCGGCCGCCGGTCGTGCTTCCGCTCACGACCGCCCTGGGCGGATGGAACGCAGGCGAAATCTCCGGGATGCGGATGGGCTGGACCATCGGCGGCGGGTTCGAATGGATGTTCGCCCCGCACTGGAGTGCGAAACTCGAATATATGTACGCAGATTTCGGGAAGCAGGACGTGTCGTCAGCCTATCTGTCGACGAACGGCCTTCTCTATACAGTTGATCATCAGTTCAGCCGAAATGTGAACATCGTGCGCGTTGGTCTGAACTATCATTTCAATCTTGGTGAGGCCCCGGTCGTCGCCAAATACTGACGTTTCCTTCCGCGCAAGGCGTGAAAAGCTCGACTTTGGCCGGGCTTTTTTGTTCGATCAGGGCATAAAGCCCTCAAACACCATCTGGTCCGCCCATCGGGCCGCAAGGACGCGCTGCCCCGGCGTGCGCACGGTCCAGGTGATAACCGGGAGGCCAAGCGCTGCCCGACAGAGATGGGGCGCGACATGCGGCAGATCGTCGATGCGCCAGGACAAAAAGTCTGGTCTGGTCCGCTCGAAATGGAGCAGGCTCGTCAATTCGACCCGCCTTTCCGGCGCCAGAGCGCGCCATTCCCCCTCGTCGTAGCGCGCCTCGGCGACGATGCCGAGCGGGACGGCGGTCAGGCCGAGCGCCGGGCGCCGCTCCTGCAGAAAAGCGATCGGGTCGGGGTCGAAGCTCTTGATGGCGACCGGCGATGCGCGGCCTGCAAGGATCTCCGCCACGCGATGCGCCAGCCGCAGGTCGCCGTCGAAGCGGCTCTTGATCTCAATGACGAGTGGGACGCGGCCGGCGATCAGATCGAGATAATCGGGCAGGGCGGCGACCGTGTCCGCCGAGCCGGTCAATGTGACCGCCGTCAGTTCGCGCGCCGTGCGCGATGCAACTTCGCCATGCTGCGCAGTCAACCGGTCCAGCAGGAAATCGTGAAACACCATGGCTTCGCCGTCCGCCGACAATTGCACATCGCATTCGATCGCGAATCGATGCGCGAGGGCGGCCTTCGCGGCGGAGACGGAATTTTCGACGCGGCCGGCGTCCCGGTCATGCAGGCCGCGATGCGCGATGGGCTGCGCCACGAGCCAGTCCGGCGCGCGGTTCACGCGCGGATCTCGAATGTTGCTTCGACCTCGACCGCGGCGTCGAGCGGCAATTGCGCCACGCCGATGGTTGCGCGCGCATGCCGGCCCCGATCGCCAAAAACATCGGCCATGAGGTCCGAGGCGCCGTTCATGACGACGGCGAGATCCTGGAAATGCGGGCGGCAGTTGATGAAGCCGCCGAGCCGCAGACAGCGGGAAATGCGCTCCAAACTTCCAAGAGCGGCCTGCGCCTGCGCCAACACGTTGACGGCGCACAGGCGTGCTGCGTCGCGCCCGTGGGCCGTCAGCACCTCGCCACCAAGTTTGCCCCTGTGATGGAGCGCGAGCACTCCATCGGCGCCGAAAGGAAGTTGCCCGGAGACGATCAGGAGCGAACCTGAAAGCATGAACGGGGCGTAATTGGCGACCGGGGCGACCGCGGCCGGCAGGACGAGCCCGAGCTCCGCCAGCCGCGTCTGAATGCCTTCTGATGTGTCGGAGGCCATGGGTGTTCCTATTTCATTGGGATATACGGATCGGAGCTGCTGGCCCTGGCGGGGCGCTTTCGAATAAGTTGATGCTTGCGGCTGGAACGACTCGTATTTTCGCCACGACCTTACCGCAAGGGTCGTTTGCGGAGGATGCCTGATGACGTTGACCATCCGAATGACCTGCGCCCTGGCGATGGCGCTTTGGGCGACCGGCGCGCTGGCCGCCGCGGGGGGCGATTCCGCGCCGCCGCCGGTTACGCCTCCGCTCGCCGCGCACCGGGCGGTCTACGACCTGACGCTCGCCTCCTCCACCGACGCCAAGGCCCCCAACATGGCGCGCGGACGGATCGCATTCGATTTCACGGGCAATTCCTGCGAGGGCTACGTCCAGAACTTCCGACAGATGACGGAAATCCAGCCCGCCGAAGGGCCGAGCCGCATCTCTGACATGAGGTCCGCCACTTTCGAGGATGGCGAGGGGCGCACCTTCCGGTTCAGGGTCGAATCCACGGTCGACAACGCCGGCGTCGAGAATGTCGACGGCCGCGCCGCGAAGTCGAGCGACGGCGCCCTTTCGGTAAGCCTGTCGCGGCCAAGGCCGAGCAGACTCGACCTCGACAAGGCCGTGGTGTTTCCGACCGAGCATCTGCGGCGCATTCTGGAGGCGGGTCGCCAAGGCAAGAAGATGCTGGAGGCGAAGGTCTACGATGGTTCGGACAGCGGGCAGAAGGTGTTTGACAGTCTGACCGTCATCGGCGCCCGGACCGAAACGCCCGTCCCGGAAAAGGCCGCGCAAATTCCGCAATTGCAGAACATGCCCCGCTGGCCCGTGAGCATTTCCTATTTCGAGGAAGGCAAGAAGGACAGTCCGCCCAGCTATACGCTTTCGTTCGATCTCTACGAAAACGGCGTTTCGCGGGCGCTCAGGTTCGACTACGGCGATTTTGCGCTTCTTGGCGAACTGACCAAGCTGGAATTTCTGCCGAGCAACCCCTGCAAGAAGTGACCGCTACTTGCGCGGCCGCTCCAGTCCGATGCCCTTGACCACGGCCTTGCCGCCGAATTTGGCGCGGATCGCGTCCATGGCCGTTTCGGTCGCCTTGAGGCGGGCGAGGTCAGGGTCGGCGAGATCGGCCTGATCGGCGTCCGAACCGTCGACGAGATCGCTGACGCCGACTCCGATCAGGCGGTAGAGCGTGCGGCCGAGTTCCGGCGTCAAAAGGTCGCGGGCGACCGGAAATATCCGGGCAGCGAGCTGGGTTGCGCGCAGACCGGACCGCGAGCGGGTCTTCGTCCGGAAATCCGAAGTCTTGAGCTTGAGCGTTACCGAGCGTCCCGCAAGGTCGGCCGTTTTCAGGCGGTGCGCTACCTTTTCGCAGAGGGCGTGCAGGATGGGCAGCAGGGCCTCGGCGTCGGATATGTCTTGCTCGAAGGTGGTCTCGGACGAAATGCTCCGAGTTTCGCGGTCAGGGCTGACCGCGCGCGTGTCGACGCCGTTCGACAGCCGCCACAGACGCTGGCCCTCGCGACCGAAGTCCCGGATCATGTCGGATTCTGCGCGCGCCTGGATGTCGGCGATGGCTCGCAATCCGCCGGCGGCGAGCTTTTCGGTCGCGACCTTGCCGACGCCCCAGATGCGACCGACGGGAAGAGGGGCGAGCAGAGCCTTTGCCTCGGCGCGGCCGATGATCGTGAAGCCGCGCGGCTTGTCCATATCCGAGGCGAGCTTCGCCAGAAACTTGCAGTAGCTCAGCCCGACAGAGACGGTGATGCCGAGGTCGCGCTCGATCTGCGAAGCGAAACGGGCCAGCGTCGCCGCCGGGCTGCCATGATGCAGCCGCTGCGTGCCGGACAGGTCGAGAAACGCCTCGTCGATCGAGAGCGGCTCGACGAGCGGGGTCAGCGTCAGCATGCGGGCGCGCACGAGACGCCCGACAGCCGCATATTTCGCCATGTCCGGCTTGACGACGATGGCCTCGGGGCACAGGGCGCGCGCCTTGAACATGGGCATGGCCGAGCGCACGCCGCAGGTGCGCGCAATATAGCAACAGGTAGCGACGACCCCGCGCTGGCCGCCGCCTATGATCACCGGCCGGTCACGCAGGGACGGATCGTCGCGCTTTTCGATCGCCGCATAGAACGCGTCGCAATCGACGTGCGCGATCGACAGCGCATCGCGTTCGGGATGGATCAGCAGGCGCGGCGAACCGCAGGAGGGGCAGCGTCGTGCGCCAGCGGGGGCGTCGCTCAGGCAATCGCGGCAGAGCGGCGCGCCGGTCCCGGCCACTTCAGCCGCTCCAGGTCTCGTCGCCAGCAAGGATCTGGCGCGCGGCGGCGACACGATCCGGCCGCAGGCTCGCCTGGGCGGCAAAGGCCAGCAGGTCCGGTTCGTGGCCCGCGATATGGTCGAGGATCGCGAGATGGAAGCCGGGCTCGGCGGCCGCCTGACGAAGCCCCGCGGGGTCGAGCCCCGTGAGCGCGAAAAAGCGGGACAGGCGTTCCGAATCGGCGGCAATGTAGCCGAGCGCGGCGATCGCAATCGCCTCGGCCTCGTCGCGCATGGCTGCACTGCGAAAAGACACTGATTTCACCGAAGGTTGCGAACTTTCCCGAGTCTGCCGGGCCAAGGATTTTCCTTTCGTAAATGTCTGTCAGCTAGAGTGCCTCCGGATCGCGCGTTTGACGAGCCGGAATCGACACGGAGCCACCGGGCGCCGAACGAAGGACCGCCGCAGCTATGCCCAAGACCGTATTGATCGTCGAAGACAACGAACTCAACATGAAGCTCTTCAATGACCTCCTGGAGGCGCATGGGTATTTGACCCTGCAGGCCAGGGGCGGCGTGGAGGCGGTCGAGCTTGCGCGCGCGCACCATCCGAATCTCATTTTGATGGACATCCAGTTGCCGGAGGTGTCGGGGCTCCAGGTAACGCAATGGATCAAGGACGACGAGAACCTGCGCTCGATTCCAGTGGTCGCGATCACGGCGTTTGCAATGAAGGGCGACGAGGAAAAAATCAGGCAGGGTGGGTGTGAGGCCTATCTCTCGAAGCCGATTTCAGTCGTCAAATTTCTTGAAACCGTTCGTAGCTACGCTTCTGAAGCTCAAGGATAAGTTCTTTCCATGACCGCTCGTGTCCTCGTCGTCGACGACCTTCTTCCCAATATCAAGCTGTTGGAGGCCCGCCTCACCGCGGAATATTTCGACGTGCTGACCTCGACCAACGGCCCGGAGGCGATCGAGGTCTGCAAGGCGGGGCTCTGCGATATCGTCCTGCTCGATGTGATGATGCCGGGCATGGATGGATTCGAAGTCTGCCAACGTCTGAAGACCGATCCCGCCACGTCGCACATTCCGGTCGTCATGGTGACGGCGCTCGACCAGGCGGCTGACCGCGTGCGCGGCCTCGACTGCGGCGCCGACGATTTCCTGACCAAGCCTGTGGATGAGGTCGCGCTGATCGCGCGCGTGCGCTCGCTGTCGCGCCTCAAGGTGACGCTCGATGAGCTTCGGTCGCGCGCGGCGGCCTCTGCGCGCATCGGGCGGTCCGACCCCTTCGTCAACGCGTCTGCCGCCGACGGCCATCGTGGACGGGTGCTGCTGGTCGACGACCGGCCGGCCTCCAGCGACCGCATTGTCGCCTCGCTGCGCGGCGAACAATCGGTCGATGTCGAGGCCAACCCGCAGGAGGCGCTTTTCCGCGCTGCGGAGCATCCCTACGATCTCGTCATCGTCAGCCTCGGGTTGGCCAATTACGACGGCTTGCGCCTGTGCAGTCAGTTGCGCTCGCTCGAACGCACTCGCAGTCTGCCGCTGCTGACGATCGCGGATCTCGACGATCGGGCCAAAATCCTGCGCGGGCTTGATCTTGGGGTGAACGACTATCTGGTGCGTCCGATCGATCGCAACGAACTGGTGGCGCGCGTGCGCACGCAGGTGCGCCGCAAGCGTTACGCCGACAGCCTGCGGGACAATGTCGAGCAGGCGATCGAGATGGCTGTCGTGGACGCCCTGACCGGGCTCCACAATCGGCGCTATTTCGACATGAACCTGACCGGGCTGCTCGATCGGGCGGCGCAGGAGGCCAAGCCGCTGTCGCTGCTCGTGCTCGACATCGATTTCTTCAAGAAGGTCAACGATACCCATGGACATGACGCCGGCGACGAGATCCTGCGCGCGCTTGCGGCGCGCATGCGGCGCGCCGTGCGCAGCGTCGACATGGTCTGCCGTCTCGGCGGCGAGGAATTTGTGATCGTCATGCCGGACACCGCGATCGACATAGCAGCCAAAGTGGCTGAACGCGTGCGGCGGTCGGTCGAAGCCGAGCCATTCACGGTCAAGGAAGGGCAGGTCGCGATTCCCGTGACGATCTCGATCGGCATCGCCGACCGCGGATTTGACGCCAATCCGGATTTTCTCTTCAAGTCCGCGGACAAGGCGCTTTACGAGTCGAAGTCCTCGGGCCGCAACCGGGTGACGCTGGCGGCTGCCGCCTGAACGGCGGCGGGCGTTCACCACATCTGTTTTCCCTAACGAATGGTTTCCGGCGAAGCTCTAACGCCGCCGATTGCTTTTCCCTCCCAACTTAGTAACCTGATCTGGCCGAGCGAGTTTGCATCTGGCGGCGCGGCATGGTCCCGCAGAGGATCGGTCGGCGTCTGTTCGCGTAACGATGTGTATCGGCGACTTTGGAATACCCTACGGAGTGCTCAGGTCCGCCGCATCTCCTGGGTCCGTGGGGTCGGCCGGTCGGAAGCGGTTTAGGAGTGGCCTCCTCGAATGCCGCTGACGACCGGCCACCTTCCCCAATCCATATCCACCCCGCGCGCAGGCCGGCGGACGCCGTCATCGCCGGCGTCCGGCCAATAAAAAAGGGCGCCTCACGCGCCCTTTGCAACTCTCGAACCAGACGTCTGGATCACTTGATCTTGGTTTCCTTGAATTCGACGTGCTTGCGCGCGACCGGGTCGTATTTCTTGAACGACAATTTGTCGGTCTTGGTGCGGGCGTTCTTCTTGGTGACGTAAAAAAAGCCCGTGTCCGCCGAGGACAGCAGTTTGATCTTGATGGTCGCGGCCTTGGCCATTGTCTTTGTTCCCAGCGATTCTCGGGCGATGCGATAACAAACGCCAACGTAAAACAAGCCGGCGAACGGTCTTGCCCGTTCCGGCCCGAAAGCTCGCGCGCAAAATACCGACGCGCGGCGGATTGTCAATCTCGCCGATCTTCGCGTCCCTGTTCCTTACCGCCGGAGGATGGGGAAAGCGCCCCGGCGCGCACTGGGCGACGCCGCCATTGCGCGATGGCGACGGCGGCCAGGTACATCAGAAACAGCCCTGCGACGCCGCCGAACAGACCGAAGCGCGACGAGGCGTCGAGCGCACGGCCGAGCAGGGGCGGCCCGGCGACCATTCCGGTCGCGTACAGCATGACGAAAGCGGCGTTGGCGGAGGCGAGGTCGGCGCCTTGATAGCGCGCGCCAAGCTCGGCGAGTCCGACCATGTACAGGCCGCCGGCGATGCCGCCCCAGACGAACAGCACGAGGCTGAAAGCCGCGAAATTCGCCCCGAGGACCGTCAGTACGAGCGCCCCGAGGAAGCCGATCAGCGCGATGACGACGATCAGCCTGTTACGGTCGAAGCGGTCCGAGACGACGCCAATCGGCAACTGAAAGAGGACATTGCCGATTGCGACGATGGATACGAACAGGGCGCCGGTCGAGGCTCCGTAACCGTTGCGCAGGGCATGCACCGGCAGCAGTCCCATGCCGCCGGTTTCGACCGCCCCGAACAGGAGCGAGGCCAGCATCAGGGCCGGCGCCCGTGCAAACAGCGCCAGAGCCGGCGCGCCCGCCTTTTCCGAAAAGCCGGGAATGCGCGCGCCGACCGCAGCGATCGGCAGGGCGGCGGCGAAGAACAGCGTCGCGGCGACGTAAAAGGGCTGGCGCCCCTGGATTCCGACAAGGTTGAGGAACGCCGGGCCGGCAGCGAAGCCGAGATAAAGCGAAGTGGAATAGATTCCGACCCACAGACCGCGCCGGTCGGGCGGGCTCAACGCATTGACCGCATATTCGCTGACGACGAACAGGATGGTCAGCGCGCACGAAAAGACGAAGCGGATCGGAAACCACCAGTAAATGTCTGCGACGAAGGCCAGCGCCAGCAGCGATGCGACGGCGAAGCCAAGCGCCGCCGCCAGCACGTTTCGCACGCCGGCCACGCGGACCAGTCCGGGGATCGCCGGCGATGCGAAAAGCGTCGCGACGCCGGCCATGGCCGTGCCGAAGCCGTTGGCCTCGCCCGAGAAGCCGGCCGCCTCCATGCGCAGGGCGATGAGCGGAATCGTCAGCGACATGCCCACGCCGACCAGCGAGATCGCGAGGATTGCGATCAGCAGCGCGGCGCGGTCGCCCTTCATGGCTAACGCTCGCGGACGATCAGAGCTCCTCGCGAAACCACGTGCGCCGGACTTCGTAGTAGAAGGATGTCGGCAGTTCGTGACCCATGCCGGCGTCGAGGCGTTGCTCGAGTTCTTTCAGCACGACGCGGGTTATGTGGGGCAGGTCGAGATTTTGCGCGTCCTTCAAGGGCAGCCAGACGAGTTCCACCAATTCCGTATCCGGCCCGATCACTCCATCGACGCGATGTGCGATCCATTTGGCGTCGATGCAGAAGAAACTCGAGTCGAACCGCTTGGGCCGCTTCGGCGGTGTAATAGCGCGGGCGATGAAATGAAGCTCCGAAAGATCCGGCAGGATTCCGTGCGCGACGAACGCGCCCCAGTCGCCGGGCGGCGGGGCGTCGAGCTTGCCTGGCCTGCCGAGCAGCAGTCCCGTCTCCTCGAACGTCTCGCGAACCGCCGCCAGCGCCAGCGCGCGGGGCAAGGTCTTCGACGGCTTCGTGCGCCGCTTGCCGAGCTTTTCCTCGACTTTCGCCGACAGGGGCGCCAGCGCCGTCATCCTGCGGTCGGCAGGTTCGATGCGGCCGCCGGGAAAGACGAACTTGCCGGGCATGAACTTGTGGCCGGCGTGACGCTTGCCCATCAGCACCTTCGGAACCGGCCCGGAATGGTCAAGCAGGATGAGCGTCGCGGCGAGTTTCGGCCTGATATTTGGCCATTTCCGCTCCCGATCATGCTGGGTCATGAAGCGGGCGTTGGCGTGTTCGCTGCTTGCAGCGGCCGTCGATTTTCCGGTCATGGGCCTGCCCGTTGATGAATTTGCGCCAGTTGCGATGTTAGGGGGATCGGGCGGCTGCGCCAACGGGCCGTGCCGGCCGAACCGCCAAATCGACCGGGTCGGGACAGCCCCATGCGCAAAGCGCAATGCTTGGGCCTGCCAACCCAGCGCGATTGGCTTGTCGTTCCGCTATTCCTGACGCTCGTCGAATCCATGCATGCGCAGCGCCCACTGATAGCCGATCAGGGCGCCCTTGATCAGGGGCAGCAGCCAGAGCGAGGCGAGCACGATGAAGCTCGTCCAGAGGACGGCGTGCAGCCAGAGCGGCGCGTCGGGCCACAATTCGTCGAAGGCGAGCAGGGCGGCGACGACGAAATGACCGACGATGAAGATCGTGAAATAGGGCGGCGCGTCGTCGGCGCGGTGGTGGTGCAGTTCCTCGCCGCAAACCGGGCAGCGGTCGACCACCTTAAGGTAGGATGTGTAGAGCTTGCCTTCGCCGCATTTGGGGCAGCGGCAGCGGAAGCCGCGGCGCATGGCGAGCCAGACGTCGCGATGCGGGCTGGTGGCGGTGGGTGCAGGCTGAACAGCCGCTGTCATGTCATTATCTCCGGCGGTCACTTTCGGCGTCCGGATTTGTAGCCCGTGGCCGCTTTTTGGAAAGGCGACGTCTTGCCGCGGGACGCCGGCCTGATCTTGCCGCTCTTCAGCCCCGCGCTGCGTATCGTCCGGCCTTCGCTCAGGATCTCGAACCGCAAGGCGCCGGCGAGTGGCGCCGCCTCGATCAGTCGCACGTCGACAGGATCTCCGAGTCGGTAGGCCTTGCCGGAGCGCGAGCCGATCAGCGCGGCATGGGCCTCGTCATGGCGGAAATATTCGTCGCCGATCGTCGAAGCGGGCACAAATCCGTCGGCGCCGGTCTCGGCGAGTTTGACGAACAGGCCGGAGCGCGTGACGCCCGAAACCTTCGCAGCGAACTGCGCGCCGATCTGATCGGCGAGGAATCCTGCGATCAGGCGGTCGACGGTTTCGCGTTCGGCCGCCATGGCGCGTCGCTCGGCGGCTGAAATCCTCGCGGCGATCTCCGACAATTCGTTGAGATCGACATCGGGCAGGGCGCCTGGACCCAGGCGCAGCGCGCGCACGAGCGCGCGATGCACGATGAGGTCGGCGTAGCGGCGGATCGGCGATGTGAAATGCGCGTAGCGCCGCAGGTTCAGGCCGAAATGTCCGTAGTTCTGCGCGGTGTATTCGGCCTGCGCCTGGCTGCGCAGCACGACTTCGTTGACGACATGCTCGTGCTCGGTGTCGCGCACCTTTGCGAGGATTTCGTTGAACTGCTTGGCGCGCATCGTCTGACCTTTGGCGAGACGCACGCCAATGGTGGCGAGGAATTCCGAGAGCGCGTTGAGCTTCTCGACGCTCGGTTCGTCGTGCGCGCGGTAGATGAGATGCTGGCGCTGCTCTTCCAGAGTCTCGGCGGCCGCGACATTGGCCGCGATCATGAATTCCTCGATCAGCCGATGCGCTTCGAGCCGTGGCGGAACCTCGACGCGATCGACCGAGCCGTCTGCTTTCAGCCTGATCTTGCGTTCCGGCAAATCGAGATCGAGCGGCCCGCGTTTGTCTCGCGCGACTGTCGCGCAGCGATAGGCGGCGAGAAGCGGTTCGAGCGCGCTTTTCATCAGCGGCGCACAGGTCTCGTCCGGCCTGCCGTCAAAAGCCTGCTGCGCCTGTTGATACGACAGCTTCGCGGCCGAGCGCATCATCACGCGATGGAAGGTATGGCCGATCTTGTGGCCGGTCTTGTCGAGTTTCATGCGCACGGCGAGCGCGGGGCGGTCCTCGTCGGGACGCAGCGAGCACAGATCATTGGAGATGCGCTCGGGCAGCATCGGCACGACGCGGTCGGGAAAGTAAACGGAATTGCCGCGTGTAATCGCCTCGCGGTCGAGCGCGGAATGCGGACGCACGTACCAGCAGACGTCGGCGATGGCGACCGTGACGATGAAGCCGTCAGGATTGTCGGCGTCGTCGTCGGGCTCTGCGAAGACTGCGTCGTCGTGGTCCTTGGCGTCGGCGGGATCGATGGTGACGAGGGGCATGCTGCGCCAGTCCTCGCGACGAAAGCCTTCGGCCTCCATGCGCGCCGGCCCGGCTTTCTCCGCCTCGTCGAGCGTTTCCCGGCGAAAGGCGTCGGGGATGTCGTGCGTGGAAATGGCGATCTGGCTGACAGCCTTTTCCGTGCCGATCGCCCCGATGATTTCGCGCACGCGCGCGCTTGGAACGCCCGCGACTCTCGTGCGCAGGATATCGACGGCGACAAGATCGCCGTCGCGCGCTTCGCCACGGTCGGCCTCGCTGACGGAGAGTTCGCGTCCCAACTGCTTGCGGTCGATTGGCGCGATGCGGCCGCCGCCGGAGCGGGCGTCGACGCGAAACACGCCGAGGATTCTCGCGCGCTGTCTGGAGAGCAGCTTGACGACGCGGCCGGAGTACGCCGGCGCGCCGGGCGCCGCATCGCGCTCGCGTTCGGTGCGCACCAGCGCGCGGTCGCCGACGCCGGGCACGGGCGTTCCGGGTTTTGCGCGCTTTGGCGCGTGCAGGATGATGCGCGGCGTTTCGCCGAGCTGGCTGGCGTCCCATTCGACGGGACGCGCGATCAGCTCGCCGTCGAGATCGCGGCCGGTGACGTCGCAGAGCACGACGGGCGGCAATACGCCCGGCTTGACCAGCGTCTTGCCGCGTTTCTCGACCGCGCCCTCGTCCTGCAATTCGCGCAGGATGCGTTTCAGGTCGATCTTGTCGGCGCCACGGACGCCAAATTCGCGCGCGACCTCGCGCTTGCCGATCTTGCCGACGAACCCCCCGGCGCGTTCACGCGCAATGAAGGCGAGGATTTCGTCGCGGGAGGGGAGAGCGGGGTTGGCTGGTTTGGGCATTCAATTCGTCGGTTCGAGAGCGTCATACCTGTGAAAGCGGGACGACAGACGCCAATATGGTATGTTCGCGCTCGATTTTCGCTGTTGCTGGAATGACACGGCGCTACAGCTTCCTCGCCATTGTAATCGTGTCGCTGTTCTCATATCCGAGCCTGGCGTAGAATTTCATGACCGCGGCATTCTCGCTGCGGATCATGACATGCAGTTTCGGCGCGCCGCGCGCTTTCAGCCAGTCGGCGCTCGCTCGCATCATCGCCGCGCCAAAGCCATTGCCGCGATGCGGACCGGCGACGCCGAGATAATAGACCCAACCGCGATGACCATCCGAACCTGCCATGGCGGTGGCGACAAGAGCGCCCTCAAGGCGGCCGGCGAGCACTGTCGAATTGGGCTTGCCGAGCGCCAGCGCGATGTCTGCGCGCGGATCATTCCAGGGGCGCGTCAGGCCCGCTTCTTCCCATAGCGCCACGGCGGCCTCGATCTCGTCGGTCCGCAGATCGCCGATGGCGAGGCTCATTTTTTGACTGTCTTCCTGGCGGCCGTCTTCCCGGCGACAGGTTTCCTGGAAACCGCCTTCTTCGCGACGCCTTTTCTTGCGGGCCTGGGCTCTGCGAACGGGGGCTCGTCGGAATCCTCGATCTTCTTCGCCTTGGCCGCAGGCTTCTTCGCGGGCGCTTTCTTCACAGGCGCCTTCTTGCCCGGACCCTTCTTGCCGGTCGCGGCGGCGCGAGCGTTGACCAGCTCGATCGCGTCGGCGAGCGTCACCGTTTCCGGCGACATGCTCTTCGGGATTGTAGCGAAGACCTTGCCCCAGGCGACATAGGGGCCGAAGCGGCCGTCGCGCACGACGAGCGCGCCGCCGTCCGGGTGGGCGCCGAGATTTCGTCCGCTGGCGTCGCCGCCGCCTTCCTGCTTGGCCTTGATGATCGCCAGCGCTTCTTCGAGCGTCAGCGCCTCCAGATCCATCCCCTTGGGCAGGGTGGCGTTGACCTTATTCCAATTCACGTAGGGGCCAAACCGGCCGGCCTTGATCGCGACCGCGCCGCCATCGGGATGGACGCCCAGTTCGCGCGTGGTCGCGCCGCCGCCAAAGCGCGATGCGCCCGATTCCTTCTGCACGATGAGGTCGATGGCGCGATTGGCGCCGATCTCCAGAACGTCGTCGTCGCGGCCGATGTTGGCGTATGTCCTTCCGTGCTGGACGTAAGGGCCATAGCGGCCGATGCCCGCCAGAATCGGATCGCCGCTGGCCGGATGCTTCGCCACTTCACGCGGGAGCGAGAGAAGCCTCAGCGCCTTGTCGAGCGTGACGTCGTCGGGCTTGAGACCCTTTGGCAGCGAGGATCGTTTCGGCTTCTCGTCGCCTTCCTCGCCCTGTTCGCCGAGCTGGATATAGGCGCCGAACCGGCCGTCGCGGATCGTGACCTCTGCGCCGGTGTCGGGGTCATTGCCCAAAACCTTGACGCCGGGCCGGTCGCCATTGGCGACCGCTTCGGCCGACATCGGCGACAGCGTGCGGGTGAAGCGGCACTCCGGATAGTTCGAGCAGCCGATGAAGGCGCCGAACTTGCCGATCTTGAGCGACAATTGACCGGCGCCGCAGGATGGGCAGGCGCGAGGCTCGCCGCCGTCGGCCCGGGCAGGAAAAATATGCGGTCCGAGCAGGTCGTTCATCGCGTCGAGAACCTGCGTCGTGCGCAGATCCTTCGTCGCGTCGATCGCGGACGAGAATTCCCGCCAGAAATCGCGCAGAACTTCCTTCCAGTCGATCTCGGAATTGGAGACGCGGTCGAGTTGCTCTTCGAGCCCGGCGGTGAAATCGTATTCGACGTAACGCTGGAAGAAGCTTTCGAGGAAAGCGACGACCAGCCGACCCTTGTCCTCCGGGACGAGGCGCTTCTTGTCGAGCTTCACATAATCGCGGTCGCGCAGCACTGCGAGGGTCGAGGCGTAGGTCGAGGGGCGGCCGATGCCAAGTTCCTCCATGCGCTTGACCAGAGTCGCCTCGGTGAAGCGCGGCGGCGGTTCGGTGAAGTGCTGTGTCGCCTCGATTTTTTCGCGCGTGCAGGGTTCGCCGGCGGCCATGGCGGGCAGGCGGCCGGATTCCTCGTCGTCGGGATCGTCGTCCTTGCCTTCCTGATAGAGCGTCAGGAAGCCGTCGAAGCGGACGACCTGGCCCGAGGCGCGCAGATCGATGGTTCGCGCGCCGGCGCGCGCCTCGATGTCGACCGTGGTGCGCTCGAGTTCGGCCGATTCCATCTGGCTGGCGATGGTGCGGGTCCAGATCAGCTCGTAGAGTTTCGCCTGTTCGATATCGAGCATCTTTGCGACGCGGGCCGGAAGGCGGGCGAGGTCTGTCGGGCGGATCGCCTCGTGCGCCTCCTGTGCGTTCTTGGCCTTGACCGTGTATTTGCGCGGGCTTGGCGGCACGTAGCGGTCGCCATATTCCCTGGCGATCACCTTGCGGGCGCTGGCGATGGCCTCGGGCGCCATGTCGACGCCGTCGGTGCGCATATAAGTAATGAGACCGACCGTCTCGCCGTCGATGTCGACGCCCTCATAGAGGCGCTGGGCGAGTTGCATCGTGCGCGCCGGAGCAAGGCCGAGTTTTCGCGAGGCCTCTTGCTGCAGCGTCGAGGTCGTGAAGGGCGCGGCCGGGTTGCGCCGGGCGGGCTTGGCCTCGACCGAGCGCACGGTGAAGGCGGCGACTTCCATCGCCTTCTTGAAGTCTTCGGCCTCCGCGCCCGCGCCGATGTCGAGGCGAGCGATCTTCCGCCCGTCGGCGCCGACGAGGCGGGCGAGGAACGGCGCGCCGGCCTTGGTCTTCAGATGGGCGAGGATCGACCAGTATTCGCGCGCGACGAACTTCTCGATTTCGAGTTCCCGGTCGCAGACGAGCCGAAGCGCCACGGACTGCACGCGGCCTGCCGAACGCGCGCCCGGCAGCTTGCGCCAAAGCACGGGCGACAGGTTGAATCCGACCAGATAATCGAGCGCGCGGCGAGCGAGATAGGCCTCGACCAGAGCCGCGTCGACCTCGCGCGGATGGCGCATGGCGTCGAGGATCGCGTCCTTGGTGATCGCGTTGAACACGACGCGTTCGATCTTCTTGTCCTTGAGAACCTTCTTGTTCCTGAGGACTTCCAGCACATGCCAGGAGATCGCCTCGCCCTCGCGGTCAGGGTCGGTCGCCAGAATGACCTTGTCGGCGCCCTTCACGGCGTTGGCTATGTCGGACAGGCGCTTGGCCGCCTTGCCGTCGACTTCCCATTTCATGGCGAAATCGGAGTCGGGCTCGACCGATCCGTCCTTGGCCGGCAGATCGCGGACGTGACCGAACGAGGCGAGCACCTCGTAGTCCCTGCCGAGATATTTGTTGATCGTCTTGGCCTTGGCTGGCGATTCGACGATGACGACGTTCATGCAATATTTTTCCCTGCCCGGCGCGAGCCGGGGCGAACGAATGGGGAACCGGCGGGCCGGCGATCGCGCGGGAACATGGGGGAGAGGGTCTGGACTGTCAAATCCGGGCGCCGGAACAGCTTCCAGCCAGCTTTACTCATTATCAATGCGTATTTGCAATAGTTCTCGAAATCATCGTCCGTGCATCGGATAGCAAAATGATGTTTCGTCAACGCCTTGCTGTGGTCCTTTGCGGCTGGCTGGCGGCATCGGGCGCAGCGTTCGCCGCCGATGGCGATCCCCTTCGCAACGATTGGGCTCTGGTCGTCCAGCGCGAACTCCTGCGCTGGGGCATCTGGTATACCGGCATCCACCGCGTCGACGACGGCGCCCTGTTCGGACTTGTCTGCTGTGTCGTCTTGACGACGTTCATGGTGTCGGCCCTCGCCCTGATGATGTTCAGGACCAGGGGCGTCAATTTCACGGCGGGCTGGCTGATCGGACTGCCGGTCTGCTTCGCCGCGATGATCGCCTATTGTCGCGTAAGGCCGTATCCGAACCAGGGCGATCTGGCCTCCATGTTTCTGTTCGCCGGCGCCGCGCAGCTCCTCGTCCTGACGCTCGGCCGGGCGATCAAGTCGGCGGTGCGCGAGAAGATCGAGCGGCCGGCGGCGGCGCAGGTCCAGACGGTCAATCTGTTGCGCGATCAGCGCGCGCGGCTGGCCGCCAGACCTCTGGGCAGGAGCGCGAAATAGTCAGCGCAGAATCCGTGGGACAGGTAACTGAGGGCTCTTGCGGGGGCGGCGCGTTTCCCGCATAGACCTGCCCGATGTCGCAATCTGCGCCCCGGCCGTCGTTTCCCCATCGCCACCTGCTTGGCATCGAGGGGCTGTCCCGGCCCGATATCGAGGCCTTGCTCGATCTGGCGAACGAGGCGGTTGAAATCTCCCGGCAGGTCGAGAAGAAACGCGCCACGCTGCGGGGGCGGACGCAGATCAATCTGTTTTTCGAGTCCTCGACGCGCACGCAATCCTCGTTCGAGCTCGCGGGCAAGCGGCTGGGCGCCGACGTGATGAACATGTCGGTCGCCAATTCGAGCGTGAAAAAGGGCGAGACGCTGATCGACACGGCGATGACGCTGAACGCCATGCGGCCGGACATGATCGTGGTGCGCCATTCGCAGGCCGGAGCCGTGCATTTGCTGGCGCGCAAGGTCGATTGCGCCGTGATCAACGCAGGCGACGGAGCGCACGAACACCCGACGCAGGCGCTGCTCGACGCGCTGACCATCCGGCGCAACAAAGGGCGGATCGAAAATCTGACCGTGGCCATCTGCGGCGACATCCTGCATTCGCGCGTCGCGCGCTCCAACATCATTCTGCTTTCGGCCCTCGGCGCGCGCGTGCGGGTCATCGCGCCGACGACGCTGCTGCCGGCCGGCGTCGATCGTATGGGGATCGAGGTCTTCCGCGACATGCGCGCCGGGCTGCGCGACGCTGACATCGTGATGATGTTGCGGTTGCAGCGCGAGCGGATGAACGGCGCCTTCGTGCCGTCCGTGCGCGAATATTTTCACTTCTTCGGACTGGACGCCGACAAGCTTCGGTTGGCGAAACCGGATGCGCTGGTGATGCACCCCGGACCGATGAACCGTGGCGTGGAGATCGATTCGGCGATCGCCGACGGGCCGCAATCGCTCATCCGCGAGCAGGTCGAGATGGGCGTCGCCGTGCGCATGGCGGTGCTGGAAGCGCTGGCGCGCAACATGCCGAGCGGATGAGTGGGCGCGGCAGAGGAGGGCGCGATGGTCCGGATCGCCCGTGTGATTGGCTTTCTCGTCTCCGCAATCGGCGTGCAGATCGCCAGCGGCGTCGGACTTGCAGCCCTGATCGCCTGCGTCGCGCTAGGCTGGTTCCGGGCGCGACTACTCTGGATCGCGGCGCCGACCATAGCAGGGACAGGCGTGGCGACCTGGATGTTCGAGGACGTCGCGAGCGGCGGCAAAGTCGTGAATGCGCAGTCGAATTTTGTGTTCGTCCTGATCGTCTACGCGGTGATCGGCGCGATCGGCTACACGGTCGGCGCCGTGGCGCGGCGGCGGCGATGACGCCCGGGGGATAGAGATGCCATTCAATGCCCAGAGCCCGGTCGCGCTCGTCAATGCGCGACTTGTCGATCCGGCCCGGGGAACCGAGACGCATGGCGGCGTTTTCGCGCGCGACGGGTTGATCGTCGCCGTGGGCGCCGAGGTAACGGCGCAATCCGTTCCGTCCGATGCGCGCATCGTCGATTGCTGCGGCGACGTCGTCGCGCCGGGCCTCGTCGACATGCAGGCCTTCGTCGGCGAGCCCGGCGCCGAGCACCGGGAAACGATCGCCAGCGCCACCGCGGCGGCCGCAGCCGGCGGCGTCACGACCATTCTCGCGCGTCCCGATACCCATCCGCCGGTCGACGATCCGGCTGTCGTCGATTTCCTGAAGCGCCGCGCACGCGATACCGGCAGCGTGCGCGTGCTGCCGATGGCCGCGCTGACGCGGGCGCGCGAGGGCAGGGAGATCGCGGAGTTCGGCCTGCTGCTCGAAGCGGGCGCGGTCGCCTTCGGCGACGCCGGCCATTCGCTGCGCAATGCGCAGGTGATGCGCCGCGCGCTCTCCTACGCCAGGGATTTCGATGCGCTGGTCGTTCATTTCGCCGAGGAGCGCGACCTCGCCGAGGGCGTGATGAACGAAGGCGAGTTCGCCTCGCGCCTCGGCCTGTCGGGCGTGCCGGCCGAGGCGGAATCGATCGTGCTCGAACGCGACATGCGTCTGGTGGCGCTGACTGGCGCGCGGTATCACGCCGCGCTCGTTTCGACGGAGCAGTCGCTCGAAATTGTTTCGCGCGCGAAAAAAGCCGGACTGCCAGTCACCTGCGCCGTCTCCATCAACCATCTGACGCTCAACGAAAACGACATCGGCGATTACCGCACGTTCCTGAAGCTGCGTCCGCCGCTGCGGCGCGAGAGCGCCCGGCGGGCGCTGGTGGAGGCAGTGGAGAGCGGTCTCATCGATGTGATCGTGTCCGATCACGATCCCCAGGACGTGGAGACCAAACGCCTGCCGTTCGCGGAAGCCGAGTTTGGCGCGATCGGCATCGAGACGATGCTTGCGGCTGGGTTGCGCCTCGTGCATTCCGGCGATCTCGCGCTGCCGCAGCTCTTGCGCGCCATGTCGACCCGTCCCGCGGAAATCCTCAGGTTGCCGCAAGGACGGCTCGCTGCTGGCGCTCCCGCCGACATCATCCGCTTCGATCCGGACGAGCCTTTTGTCGTTGATCCAGAGAAACTCAGGTCGCGCTGCAAGAACACGCCTTTCGACGAGGCGCGCATGCAGGGGCGCGTCAAGCTGACGCTTGTTGCGGGCGTCGTCGCCTACGAATAGGGTTGGCGCAGGTCAGTCGCCTCGATCCAGGGCATCCATGTCGATTGCGTTCCTCTCCGAGATGGCCGCAGCCACCATCCTGCTGGCGCTTGTCTTTGGCTATGTCTGCGGGTCGATTCCGTTTGGCCTCGTCCTGACGAAGCTGTTCGGCGCGGGCGATCTTCGCTCGATCGGCTCGGGCAATATAGGCGCGACCAACGTGCTGCGCACCGGGCGCAAGGATCTTGCCGCCGCGACGCTGCTGCTGGATGCGCTGAAGGGCGCGCTGCCCGTGCTCGTCGCCGGCAGGTTTGGCGCCGAGGCCGGAATGGCTGCGGCATGCGGCGCCTTTCTCGGCCACCTGTTTCCGGCGTGGCTGAAGTTCCGCGGCGGCAAGGGCGTGGCGACATTTCTCGGCGCGACGCTCGGACTTGACTGGCGCGCCGCAGTGGCGTTTGCGATCGTCTGGCTCGTCGTCGCCCTCGTCTCGAAATATTCATCGCTGGCCGCGCTGACGGCAAGCCTCGCGACGCCCGTCATGTTCATTCTGCTCGGGCGCGCCGATTACGCTGCGCTCGGCGTCGCGCTCGTCGCAATGCTCTGGTGGAAGCATCGCGAGAATATCGCACGGCTCAGGGCCGGGACGGAAAGCAGAATCGGACAGCGCGGATGACCATGCGGCTGACGGACGGGCAGAGACTCGATTGGCTGCAATTGATCCGCTGCGATAACGTCGGCCCGCGCACGTTCCGGGCTCTCATCAATAAATTCGGCGGCGCCGGCGCCGCGCTTGAAGCGCTGCCGGACCTGTTGCGGAAGGCGCGGGGCGAGCGTGCGATCCGCCTGTTCTCGCGCGACGACGCTGCGCGAGAAATGGAGGCGGCGACGAAGCGCGGCGTTGCGTTCGTCGCGCTCGGCGAGCCGGACTATCCGCGGGCGCTGCTCACAATCGATGCTGCGCCGCCGCTGCTTGCGGTGCGGGGCGACGTCCGCGCGCTGGCGCGCCCGGCGGTCGCCATTGTCGGATCGCGGAACGCCTCCGCAGTGGGGCTCGCTTTCGCGGATCGTCTCGCGCGCGGTCTGGGCAAGGAAAATTTTGTCGTCGTATCGGGTCTTGCCCGCGGTATCGACGCTTCGGCGCATCGGGCGACCCTCGCAACCGGAACTGTCGCCGCGCTCGCCGGCGGCCATGCGCGGCTCTATCCCTCCGAGCACGCCGACCTCGCGGACGCAATCGCCGAACGCGGGGCGCTGGTGTCCGAAATGCCGCTTGAGTGGGAACCGCGCGGTCGGGATTTTCCGCGGCGCAACCGGATTGTTTCGGGGCTGGCGCTGGCCACAGTCGTTGTCGAGGCTGCGCGTCGCTCCGGCTCGCTGATTACGGCTCGCTTTGCGAGCGAGCAGGGGCGCGAGGTTTTCGCCGTGCCCGGTTCGCCGCTCGACCCGCGCGCCGAAGGCGCCAACGATCTGCTGCGGGAGGGCGCGACTCTATGCACGCGAGTCGAGGATGTAACGTCGGCGCTCGCGCCTCTGGTCGCCGGCGGCGCGCGACGCGCCGATCTGTTCGGCGAGGAGGCGGCGTCCTTGCGGACGAGCGGGGCGTTGTGGGACGAAAGCGACCTCTTCGATGATCCTGGCCGGGTTGTCCCGAGCGCAGGGACGACGCAGGCAATCGACGAACTGAGCGGGAACCCGGACAACGACTGCGCGGTGGACAGCGACCTCGGCGCTACAGAGAAGATCGCCACGCTGCTGGGGCCTGCGCCTGTGGGCGTCGATGAACTCGTGCGGGCGGCGCGGCTACCGGCCCCGGACGTGCATATGGCGCTGCTGGAACTTGAAATCGCAGGACGGGTGGAGCGTCACGGCGGCAATCGCGTTTCGGCGGCCGCAGGAAGGTGAGTCCTCAGCGACCGCGCGTGGTCCTGGCGAAAACAGTCGGGGCGACGCGTTCATGAATCTGCATCTCCGCCTCGACGCGCGCCATGTTGAGAAAATAGGTCAACATCGGCAAGCGGGTTTCTCCAGCGAGCGAGGCGAGCTGCGCGGCCATTTCCGCGATGTATCGGAGCGCGTCTTCGGTCTGTGTACGATCGTTCGATCGACTCGCGTCGGTCTCGTCCTGCATTGTCCTGCATCGCGCCATGCGATTCTCGCCCCGCTTTATGCAACTGTTAGTTGCTTTTTGTTTATTTGCAACCGTAAAGTCTGCAAAATTGCGGACAACGAAAATGGCGGCGCCGGGCGAATTTCAGGTCGCCGACAAGCGGCGCGCGCAACGCCTGGACGTCGGGCCGGTTGGGGTTATGCGGCCGGCGCACCATATTGGAAGATGCGGCGAAACATGTGCGGATCCTGCGGGTTTGCCCAGTTCCGCCTGTTTCAGAGGAGACGATGATGAAAAGCATTTCAAGGCTCATATGCGCGCTGGCGCTCAGTGCGGCCAGCATCGCGGGGTCGCCCGCGAATGCGCTGCCGACGGCGCAGCGGGAGGTCATTGCTTCGCCTCTCCAGCAACCGATCGCCTATCGCCGTCATGTCCACCGTCGCCATTACGCGCACGCCTATCGCGGTCGCCGCGTCTACCGGCGCGGCGGCTATGATCCGGGACCGGCGATTCTTGGCGCGATGGTCGGCATCATCGGCGCAGGCATAGCGGCGTCGCAGGAGCCGGACTACGGCTATGGCTATCCATACGGCTATGGCGGTTACGGCTACCCCTACGGCGGCTACGGCTACCCGTATGGCGGCTGGTGAGCGTCATGAGCTCGAGAGGGCGCGCAGCCTGTCCAGCGCGCCCTGCAGGATATAGGCCGCCGCCATACGATCGACGACAGCGGCGCGCTTTGCGCGCGAAACGTCCTGAGCGATCAGTTCGCGCGTGACGGCGGCGGTTGACAGGCGCTCGTCCCAAAATATGAACGGCGTCGCCGTTTTCTGCGCCATGGCGCGCACGAAGGCGCGCGTCGATTGCGCGCGCGGCCCCTCGGTTCCATCCATGTTCAACGGCAGACCGATGACGAAGGCCGCGACATCGAACCGGGCTGCCTGCGCCAACAGCCGATCTGCATCCTGTGAAAACTTGACCCGCGCAATTGTATCGAGCGGAGAGGCGAGCCCCCGCTCCACGTCGGACAAGGCAAGGCCGATCGTTTTCGTGCCGAGATCGAGACCCATCAGACGGTCGAAACGCTGAAGGCGCGCCGGCAGGGACGACAGTTCGAGCACGTTGGAGGACGGAGCCGTCATTTTCCCTTGCTTTTCTCATCTGCATGACTTGTGACGCTTGCGCCGCGAGGTCAAACTGTTCGCCAGGAAATTTCGATCGCAGGCGATGGTTCGGGACGAGATGAACGAGACTGCCTGCGAAACGCGCGTCCCGCATCGTCCCGGAATTTGGACCTTGACCGGGCTCGCGCTGGCGCTGCTCGGCCCGCTCGCGCTCGCGACGCCGCCCATGCAGCGCGTCTATGCCATCTTCCGTCCCGATACGCACGCGGTTTTCGCCGGTCAGGCTTCGCTCTGGGTCGTTCTCGCGCTGGCGCTTGCATGTCTTGTCCTTGGCGAACGTCTGCCGCTGGCCGCCGTCGGTCTCGTAAGGCCGCATCCGCGCTCGATCTGGACCGGGCTTGCGATCGGCGCCGCGGTCTACGCGGCCTTGTTCGCGCTGGTGGCGGCGCTGTTGAAACTTGGGCTGTTCGACGCGGACAAGGCGAGCGAAATCATCGGGAACTGGCCGCTATGGCTGCGTGTTTTCGTGCTCATCACTGCGGGCGTGGTCGAGGAGGCGCTGTACCGAGGTTTCGCGATCGAGCGGTTGACGGCGCTCACCGGGAGCAGGGGGCTGGCCGCCGTTCTTTCGCTTGCTGCTTTTACAGCGGCGCATGTGCCGTTCTGGGGCCTTGCGGCTCTGGCGACGCCAATTGTCGGCGGCGGGTTCTTCACGCTGGTCTACTTGTGGCGGCGCGATCTCGTCGCGTGCATGGTCGCGCATATCGCGGTCGATTTTGTCGGTCTAGTCCTCGCGCCCGCGCTCGGCGTGCATTGAACCCTGATTGGAAGACTGAATGCAATACACGCTTGCGCGCTACGAAAAGTCGTCGTTCGCAGATGGCGAATTCGCATTCGATGTCTACCGCCGCGGCTCGGGCCCGGCGGCGATCATCATCCACGAAATTCCGGGACTTCATCCGCTGGTCATACGCTTCGCCGACCGCGTCGCTGCCGCCGGCATGACCGTCTATCTGCCGAGCCTGTTCGGCCAACCCGAGCGTCCGGTTTCGACATCCTACAAATACAAGTCCATGGCGCAGGCGGCGTTCTGCATGCGGCGGACGTTCTCGGCATGGTCGGCCAACCGATCGAGTCCGGTGGTCGAGTGGTTGCGCGCGCTCGCGCGCAAGGCGCATGCCGAATGCG
Source organism: Pseudomonadota bacterium (assembly GCA_021781815.1). Lineage (GTDB taxonomy): Bacteria > Pseudomonadota > Alphaproteobacteria > Rhizobiales > Beijerinckiaceae > JAJXWB01. The sequence continues at coordinate 60,447 of JAJXWB010000005.1, forward strand.
GCGGTCCGGGCGTCGGCGCGCTGGGCATGTGCTTCACCGGCGGCTTCGCGCTGGCCATGATGACGGAGCCTTCGGTCATCGCGCCCGTGTTGTCCCAGCCCTCGCTTCCGGTGGGCGTCACGCGCGCAAAGCATGCTGCGATCGACGCCTCGCCCGAGGAGATCGCGTGCGCGCGGGAGAGATTCGACAAGGAGGGGCTATCTCTGCTCGGCTTGCGCTTCAGGAGCGACATGCATGTGCGCGACGCACGCTTCGCGACCTACCGTCGCGAATTCGGCGATCGGTTCGAGACGATCGAACTGGACGATTCAGATGCCGATCCGAACGCGCCAGGGCCGCCCCATTCCGTCCTCACCGTGCATCTGAATGATTCCGATCCGGAGGGCGCAACCAGGCGCGCGGAAGCGCGCGTCATCGCATTTTTCAAGGAACGGCTGGGCGTTTCGGGCGCATGATTGTCCGCGTTGCGCTGCAAAAGGCCCGGATGCTATACGGCGCGAGGATTTTCGCGCCGAAGCGCAGCCGTCTGGAGCCAATATGTCCGTCGATCAGGGAACCGTCCACCGCATCGCGCATCTCGCGCGTATCGCGGTCGACGACAATGAGGTCGAGCATTTGCAACGCGAGATCAACGCGATCCTGTCCTTCGTCGAGGCGCTCGGCGCCATTGATGTGGAGGGCGTCGAACCGATGACCTCGGTACTGCCGATGCTCTTGCGCATGCGCCCCGACGAGGTGACGGACGGGTTTATCGCCGAGGATGTGGTGGCCAACGCGCCCGAGCGCGAAGATCACTTTTTCGTCGTTCCCAAAGTCGTGGAGTGATCGCCGTGACCGATCTCACACGTCTTTCGCTCGCCGCCGCCCGCGACGGCCTGCGCGCGAAGAAATTCACCGCTGTGGAACTGACGCGGGCGCATCTCGCCGCCATGGAGAAGGCGCGCGCGCTCAACGCCTATCTTGTCGAAACGCCCGACCTGGCGCTGGCTGCCGCCGCCAGCAGCGACGCGCGCCTTGCGAAAGGCGAGGGCGGCCCGCTCGAAGGGCTGCCACTGGGCATCAAGGATCTCTATTGCACGAAGGGCGTCGCGACGACGGCCGCGAGCCGCATCCTCGAAAACTTCGTTCCTCATTATGAATCCACAGTGTCGAGCCAGCTCTGGCGCGATGGCGCGGTCATGCTCGGCAAGCTCAACCTCGATGAGTTCGCGATGGGGTCGTCGAACGAGACGAGCGCGTATGGCCCGGTCGTATCGCCGTGGCGGCGGAACGGCAGCGATGCGAAGATCGTGCCCGGCGGGTCGTCGGGCGGATCGGCCGCCGCCGTCGCCGCGCATCTGTGTCTCGGCGCGACGGCGACCGACACCGGCGGCTCGATCCGTCAACCCGCAGCCTTCACCGGCACGGTCGGCATCAAGCCGACGTATGGGCGTTGCTCGCGCTGGGGCATCGTCGCCTTCGCGTCCTCGCTCGATCAGGCCGGCCCCATCGCCCGCGACGTGCGCGACGCCGCGATCATGCTGCGCTCGATGGCCGGATATGATGCAAAGGATTCAACGTCTGTCGATCTTCCGACGCCGGATTACGAAACAGCGGTCGGCGCGTCGATCAAGGGCAAAAGGATCGGCATACCCAAGGAGTATCGGCTCGACGGCATGTCGGCGGAAATCGACGCCCTGTGGATGCGCGGTGTCGCGTGGCTGAAGGACGCAGGCGCCGAGATCGTCGAGATTTCGTTGCCGCACACGCGGCACGCCCTGCCTGCATATTATATTGTCGCGCCGGCCGAAGCCTCGTCCAATCTCGCCCGCTACGACGGCGTGCGCTACGGGCTGCGCAAGCCGGGGCGCGACATTCAGGACATGTACGAGCAGACGCGCGCAGCAGGCTTCGGGCCGGAAGTTCGTCGGCGGATCATGATCGGCGCCTATGTGCTGTCAGCCGGCTACTACGATGCATATTACGTGCGCGCGCAAAAAATCCGAACGCTGATCAAGCGCGACTTCGAGACGACATTCAATGCGGGCGTCGACGCCATTCTCACGCCGGCGACGCCATCGCCGGCCTTCGCCATTGGCGAAAAGGGGGCGGCCGATCCTGTCGAAATGTACCTCAACGACGTGTTCACGGTGACCGTGAACATGGCGGGCCTGCCGGGCATCGTCGTACCTGGCGGCCTGAGCGCCGAAGGCCTGCCGCTCGGCCTGCAATTGATCGGCCGGCCCTTCGAGGAAGAGACGCTCTTCTCGCTGGCGGCTGCGCTCGAACAGGCCGCTCCGAGAATGGAGCCGCCGCAGGCCTGGTGGGCGTGATGGAATTCTCGAGAGCGATGCTGGCGGCCTCCGCCTCCGTTCTCGGGTTTCTGCTCTACGCCGTCGGCGCCCTGATGGGCCTGCTCGCACTCGTCGCCTATGTTCGCGCCCGAGATGGCGGGCCCCCGATTGCAACCACGCTCGCGCTTGCGCTGGTCTTTGTCGCGGCCGGCGTCGGCTGCCGTTTCATGTCGCGCAGGATCGCCTGACATCCGCGGCCCAGCGCGACGGGGACTTCGTCAGCAGCGTCTCGCCCTGATGGATCGCTTTCGCCAGTAGCTTCGCGCGCCGCGAGACGATGGCGTGCTCCAGCCGTCGCAAGGCGATGGCTCGCTGCTGGTCTCCGCCGCTTTGGCCGCGCGCGAAATTGACCAGTTCGTCAAGATCGTTGATGTCGCCGAGTTGCCCGCGCAGGCGATCGGCGGCTTTGCTATGGCCTCGCAGCTTCGGGGCGAAGCCGGCCAGGAACGCGGCATGATATTCGAGGTCGACAACCGCGCTGCGCCAGCGGTGCAGTTCGCGCGCGCCGCCGTTTTTCGCGCGCGCCGCGCGCTTGCGCGCCTTGCGGTAGGATTCGGCCGCCGCCTCGATGATCGCGTCGCGGTCGCTCTCGGGGTCGCACAAGGTCCAGTCGCGCACGAGGGCGGAGATCGACAGGCGCACGGCGTCCTTGTCAATGGCGGCGACGGGTTCATCCGGACGGTCGATCATCTCGGACAAAATCGCATGAGCTTCGTCCAGATGCGGCGCCAATCGTGCGAGTGTGGCGCGCCGCACCTGCGCGTCGCGCGCTTTGCCGAGCATGCGGCGCGCCTCGCCGACATGCTTGCGCGTCTGGCGCGCCAGGGTGTCGAGACGCTGCGGCGCCAGCCGCGCCAGCGCGCGCGCGCGTTTGGCCGCGCGGCGCGCCAGGTGGATGTCGGCTTCGCTCGGCGCGTCGTCCGACAGGCGCGCGTTGACATCGCGCAGGGCGGCCAGGATCGCCTGGCGAAGCGCCTCGCCTGCTGAACTAGAAAGTCGTTTGCTCATAATTTTACGCGAGCGCGCAAGCGGCTCCCTGAAAACCACGGTCAAAGATCGACATAGAGGCGTCACAGTCAAGTCGTCCTGGCCTCCAGTGGGCGCTATGTACGCCATCCTCACATTGAAATACGCGGACTTGCGGAGGCAGGAACGGTCGAGGCGTCGAACGGCCGGCCCGCCCGGCGGCGCGGCCGGGGCGGAGGGCGCCGGCGCGCATGAGGTACCGCTTTGCGCCGAAAGGCGCTAAAAGACCGCGATCCTGACCGACCATCCGAACGCGGGGACGCAATGACTGCGCATGCCAAACCTTCGAAGCTGATCAAAGGCGCAACCGGTGACTGGGAAATCGTCGTCGGCATGGAGATCCACGCGCAGGTCACGTCGAAGTCGAAGCTGTTTTCCAGCGCTTCGACCGAGTTCGGCGGCGCGCCGAATTCGCATGTGTCGCTGGTCGACGCCGCCATGCCGGGCATGCTGCCGGTCATCAACGAGGAATGCGTCCGACAGGCCGTGCGCACCGGCCTCGGGCTGAAGGCGCAGATCAACTTGCGCTCGATCTTCGACCGCAAGAACTATTTCTATCCCGACCTACCGCAAGGCTATCAGATCTCGCAATACAAGAACCCGATCGTCGGCGAGGGCGAAGTGATCGTCGATGTCTCGCCGACAGAGCAGATCAAGGTGGGCATCGAGCGTCTGCATCTCGAGCAGGACGCCGGCAAGTCGCTGCACGATCAGTCGCCCGATCAGAGCTTCGTCGATCTCAACCGCTCCGGCGTCGCGCTGATGGAGATCGTGTCGAAGCCAGACATCCGTTCGGCCGAAGAGGCGCGCGCCTACGTGACGAAGCTGCGCACCATCCTGCGGTATCTCGGCACATGCGACGGCAATATGGAGCAGGGCTCGCTGCGCGCCGACGTGAACGTGTCCGTGCGCCGGCCCGGCGAGCCGCTGGGAACGCGCTGCGAAATCAAGAACGTGAATTCGATTCGCTTCATCGGCCAGGCGGTCGAGGTCGAGGCGCGTCGCCAGATCGGCATCCTTGAAGACGGCGGCGCCATCGACCAGGAGACGCGCCTGTTCGATCCCGCGCGCGGCGAAACGCGCGCCATGCGCTCCAAGGAAGAGGCGCACGACTACCGTTACTTTCCCGATCCGGATCTGTTGCCGCTCGAATTCGATCAGGCCTTCGTCGACGCTCTCGCGGTCGCGCTGCCTGAATTGCCCGACGCCAAGAAGGCCCGGTTCATGCGCGAGTACGGCTTGCCGTCCTACGATGCGGGCGTGCTCGTCGCGGACAGGGACACAGCGGACTTCTACGAGGACTGCGTGCGCGCCGGCGGCAAGGCGCGCGACGCCAAGGTCGTCGCCAACTGGGTGACCGGCGACTTCGCCGCGCTCGCCAACGCCGCGGGCGTTGGCGTCGCACAGACGCATGTGCCGGCCGTCCGCATCGCCAGCCTCGTCGACCTGCTCGCGGAGAACGTGATTTCCGGCAAGATAGCCAAGGATGTGCTGGCGCTGATGTTTTCCGAGGAGCGCGACGCCGATCCGCGCGACATCGTCGAGCGGCGTGGGCTCAAGCAGGTGACGGACACGGGCGCCATCGAGCGAGCGGTCGACGCCATTGTCGCCGCCAACCCCGACAAGGTCGAGCAGGCGAAGGCGAAGCCGACAATGCTCGGCTGGTTCGTCGGTCAGGTGATGAAGGCGACCGGCGGCAAGGCGAATCCACAGTCCGTGAACGACATGCTGAAGTCGAAACTCGGGATCTGAAGAGGCCCGCGGCTGCGCGAATCGCACAATGCCGAATCGGCGACTTGTGCGATTCGCGTCGCGAAGACGTTTCGATGCGTCGTGCAAACGACAAAATTTCATCTCCCCACAAAAAAATTTTCACCCGCCGTCCAGGCATGCGCGCCGGAGGCGGAGATGCGAGCGTGAACGGCGGCGCGGGCGCTCCGTGGCCCGGTTCGCGCGCCTTGATCTTCCGTGCAGCAGGTCGCCACCGTCTCAGCAGTCCACCTCCCGACAGCGCGCGGACAGATCGACGCGGCGCAAAGTTGCGTCGCGCTGAAAGTCATGGATTTCAAGGGATATGCAGCTATCGCCGTGTTCGTGGAAGATGATCGCAACGACGACGCGGCGTTGCTTTGAAACGATCTGGCCGATGAGAAATCGTGGTCGCTATCGCGTGGCGCGATCACTTGGCCGAGCGAGATTCAATGCGCATCATGCGATGTCGGCGAGCATATCGAAACGAGATCGAAGAGCCGGAAAGCGCCGTTTCCCGGCGCTTCAAACAACGTCTTTGCGAGTTCGTCGCGCGCGATGGTCTTGCACAAGTGATTAACCACGCTACGGTATCTAGGTCTCTTGCCGGCGCGCGATTTATGCCGGCGAACTCGATAAGGGGACATCAAGATGGCGAAAGCAACCACGAAGCGTAAGCCGGCTGCGAAGAAAGCGGCCAAGAAAGGTGCGCGTAAGTCTGCGTCGAAAAAATCCGTCAAGAAGGCGGTGAAGAAGACAGCGCGCAAGGGCGCTTCGAAGAAGGCCGTCAAGAAGGGCGTCAAGAAGTCCGTCAAGAAGGGCGTCAAGAAGTCCGTCAAGAAGGTCGCCAAGAAGGGCGTCAAGAAGTCCGTCAAGAAGGGCGTCAAGAAGGTCCGCAAGGTCGCCAAGCGGCGCGCTCCGGCGAAAAAAGCCGTTGCTCCGGCGACCCCCGAGAGCATGTAATACGCCTTGAAGCGGGCGCGTCTCACGCCGCGCCCCTTTCGATCACGGGTTCCTGTGATCGTTTCATCGTCCTCCCGATCCGTGCGGTCAGGAGGACGTTTTCTTTTCAGCGAGAGGCCAGAGAGGTCGCGTTTGACTAGCGCGTGAGGCAGTCGTTCGCGAACGCGCGCCAGCCCCGCTCATCCTTGCCCGCCATTTTCATCGCCTGCCATTGCAGCCCGCAATCGCGCATCTTCGCCCGACTCGCCTGAGGCAGCAGCGGCGGATGATCCGGATCGATGGGAGGAAGCTCGGCGGGCGCGACAAGCGATTTCGGCTCTCCGGACGTCGGCGCCGCTGGCGCCGGCTGTTGCGGGCGACCCAGATCGGAGGGACGCGCCGGCGGAATGGGCGCAGCATGGCGCTGCGCGCGCGCCGGCGCGACGGACAGCGCCAGCGCCAGGACGCAGACACGCAGAGCGGACGAATGTGTCCGGGAGAACAAGACGTTCATGTCATCAACATATCGGGATTCGGCCCCTGACGCCGCTCCGAACGTTGGCGTTCCCGACAACGCGCGATCGGAAAATCTGGCGGAGACGGAGGGATTCGAACCCTCGATAGGGCTTTACAACCCTATAACGGTTTAGCAAACCGCCGCCTTCAGCCTCTCGGCCACGTCTCCTCGGCGCGCGGCGCGGAGCCGGCAACGCGGCGCTGATATGCCCGAGGCAGGCTCGCTTGGCAAGGCTGTCCGAACCCGGACACTTCCGGTCCGGTTCGGAACAAAATGATCGGCGTCTGGATTTCCTGCAGCAAACGGGTCTGACGGGCGACCGGCCAGCGCGACGGCAGCTCGCGTAATCTATCTTCCGCATGGACATCGCGCGGCGACCCGTTATGCTGCGGCCACGGTTTCGCTCGCCTGCATTCGCCTCCTCGCCAGATGGCGCTGACAGAGCTTCGGCGGCCGGGAATTTTGGACATTTTCGTTTCTTTTGCATTCAGGGTTTCTCTCATGTGCCGTCCCGCGCGCTGGCTGCAAGGTCTCATTCCGCTGTTCCTGATATTCCTGGCCGCAGTCGGCCTGAAGGTTCCTGAAATCCAGAACGACCTGACAGTGCGGACCAACGCCGCCCTCTCCGGCGACGGGCTGGGCGCCGCGCCGGTGAACGCCTCGGGGCGCGACGTCTCGCTGCATGGCGCCGCTCTTTCGGCCGAGGGGCGGGCCGAGGCGGTCGCAACCGCCGATGGCGTGAACGGCGTCCGGCTGGTCAACGATCATCTGACGCTGCTCGCCATCGCCAAGCCATTTGCCTTTACTGCTCGTCGAGACGGCGATCTCGTTGCGCTTTCGGGCTCTGTTCCCGGTCCCGATGTCCGCGCGCAAATCGTTACGGCGGCCAAGCGGATCGCGCCGCATGTCGACGACCAGCTCACGTTCGCGCGGGGCGGCGCGCCGCAGTTCGAGAGTTGGGCGGAGGCGGCGCTCGCGCCGCTCGCGCAATTGTCCCGCGGCTCGTCGGACCTCGTGGACGGCGCGCTCTCCGTGACCGGCGAGGCGCCGGATTCCGGCTCCTACCAGGCGGCGATCGCTGCGTCCAAGGCGCTGCCTGCCGGCCTCGCGCTCAAGAAAGCGGACATTACCGCGCCTGTGCAGTCGCCCTATGTCTGGTCCGCAACGACCGACGGCAAGACCGTCACGCTCGACGGCGGCGCTCCCTCGGAGGACGCGCGCGCGATGGTGGTCGGCATGGCGAAGGCGGCCGCGCCGGGTTTGGCTGTCGTCGACCACATGCAAATCGCCAGCGGCGCCGACAGGAATTTCCCGGTCTGGACGCAGGCCGCATTTTCGGCGCTCGGCAAGCTTGCGCGCGGAAAGGCAGCGCTCTCCGACGCCGCATTGACGGTCTCGGGCGAGGCGGCGAGCCAGACATCCTATCGTGCGGCGCTGGCTGCGACGAAATCATTGCCCGCCGGCCTCAAGCTCGCCGGCGCTGATATTCTTGCGCCCGTGCAGTCGCCGTTCGTCTGGTCGGCGAGTTCCGATGGCAAGTCGATCACGCTTGAAGGCTTTGCGCCTTCCGAGGAGGCGCGCGCTTCGATCCTCGCCGCGGCCAGGGCGGCGGCGCCCGGTATGGCGATCATCGACCACATGCGGCTTGCGCGCGGCGCCCCGGAGACTTTCGTCGCCGCGTCAACCGCCGGGCTCAACGCGCTTGGCAGGCTCGCTTCCGGCAAGGCGAGTCTTTCCGACGCCAAATTCTCGATCTCCGGCATGACCAAAGGCGGGGAAACCGCGGAATCCTTCGCACGCACGCTCTCGGGCGCGCTGCCGGCCGGCGTCGCGCTCGCGGAAAACAGCGTGCGCGCGCCAGAGCAACATCCCTTCGTGTTCGCCGCCAAGAAGGCTGCCGACGGCGCCATTGCAGTCAGCGGCTTCGCGCCAACGGAGGCGGCGCGGACAGCGGCCCTTGATGCAGCGCGGCGCGCGGGGGCCAGCGTCAGCGGCGACGCCGCGATCGCAAGTGGACTGCCGGCGGAGATCGATTTCGGCGCCTCCACGGCGTTCGGTCTTGGCGCGCTCGCAGAATTGAAGTCGGGCGAGATGAGCCTCGGCGAGGATGGGCTGACGATACGCGGCGTGGGGGATGAAGCCGTGGTCGCCAAGATTCGGGCGCAGCTCGGGGCGCCGCCGGCAGGCGTTCGAATCCGGCTCGCGGATCTGACGGCATTGACCGCGCCTGCGCAGGCGGCAGCGCCTGCGCCCGCGGCGCGGACGCTCACCTCGGCGGAAGCCGCGTGTCAGAAAAATCTGACCGATCGCATGTCCGGCAGGAACATCCAGTTCAGAACGGCGTCCGCCGATATTGAAAAGGGGTCGGAGGGACTGATCGAGGATCTTGCGAGAATTCTCAAATCCTGTCCCGAGGCGAAGGTCGAGGTTGGCGGCCATACCGACAACATCGGGGCGCCCGAAATGAACAAGGATCTTTCGCTCGAACGCGCGAAATCGGTCGTCTCTGCGCTCGTTGCGGCAGGCGTGGCGGCGGACAGGCTGACCTCTGCGGGATTTGGAGACGAACGCCCCATCGCTACGAACGCCACACGCGAGGGACGCGCGCAGAACCGTCGCACCGAATTCGTCGTGAAGTGAGGGCGACGTCATGACATACCTTTTTGCTCAATACTGGATTTTCATCGCCTTCGCCTTTTTGCTCGGCCTGTTCGTGGGGTGGGCGACCGGCGCCGCCGGCGGCGTGGAGCGCGCAAGCTGGCTTGGTTGGGCGCTCGCCGTTTTCCTCGGCGGCGTATTCCTCGCGCTGTTCAGGGTCGTGCCAGGCCTCGCCGGTCACTTGCTCGAAGTGCTGCTGCTGCTGTTCGCCGCATACATCATTGGCTGCGCGTTCGGCTGCGGCGGTCAATGGGCGCTGGAAGAGAGCGAGGGGACGTCCGGCGAGGCGCACGATCGCGGCGAGCCACGTCTGTCGGGCGACGGTGCGGCCGCCGCGGCGATATCGACCGCGGCCGGGGCGGCGGCGGTGACGCACAAGGAGATTTTCGGCGTCGACTCCTCGGCGAGTTATCCGGGCCTGCGGCCGGCTGCGCTCGCGGCGGCGCGCGATGGAAAGCCGGACGATCTGACCGCAATCGCCGGCGTCGACGCTGGAACCGCGAAGGCGCTCGGCGACATCGGGATCTTTCACCACGACCAGATCGCGGCATGGAGCGCTCCGCAGGCGCAATGGGTCGAGCATCATCTCGGACAGGCTGGCCGCGTCGACCGCGAAGACTGGGTTGCTCAGGCTGGCCGTCTGGCGGGGGCGGCGCCGGCGGTCGCCGTCGCGGTCGCCGCTCCCGTGGCGATGGCTGGCGTGGAGGCGCCGCAGGCAGTTTTCGCATCGGCGGGCGAGGAGCCGGCCTCGCACAGTCCGGTGGAGAGCGCCGCGTCTGCGCTTTCCGCCGCTGCAGCACCGCAACCGATGGATGTGCCGATCCCCTCGACGGCGCCGCTTGCCGCCATGACCGATGGCGCGCGCAGTCTGGCCGCGCAGACGAAGCGCCACGCAGCTTCGACGCCTGCGGCTTCCGAGGCGCCTGCGGCTCCCGCTTTGCCGACAGGCGCCGTCCAGCCGCCGGCGGGTGGTTTATCCGACGCGCCAGCAGACGATCTAAAACTGATCAAGGGTGTCGGTCCCGCAAACGAGGCGGCGCTCAATGCGCTTGGGATTCGGCGCTTCTCGCAGATTGCGGACTGGACGCCCGCGCACGCGCAATGGATCAGCCATCACATCGACTTCCCCGGCCGCGTCGAACGCGAGCGCTGGGTCGATCAGGCCCGCCTGCTTGCCGCCGGTATCGACACGCCCCATTCGGCCGCCCGGAAATCCGGCGCAACTGCGATCGACGAGACGGCCGACGCGCCGATGAGCGAGGCGCAGGCGCATGCGTTCGGGCAGAGTCTGCCGGAGACGGCGGCGAAGGTTGACGACGAGCACGCCTATGCCGGCGTGCGTCCGCTCGGCCTTGCTGCGGCGCATGGCGGCAATGCGGACGACCTCAAGCTGATCAAGGGCGTCGGCAAACAGAACCAGGAACGGTTACATGCGCTGGGCGTGTGGCATTTCGACCAGATCGCCGCCTGGACGCCGGACAACGTTCTTTGGATCGGCTCCTATCTCGCGTTTCCCGGCCGCATCGACCGCGAGGAGTGGATCGCGCAGGCGATCCATCTGGCGCGAGGGGAGGAGACCGAGTTTTCGAAGCGCGTCGAAGCGGGAGACGTCCCTACGTCGAAGGACTGAGCGCGTTCAGCCCACGCTCGCGACGAACGCGGCGATGCGCGCAATCGTCGGCGCATCGACCAGCAGCGGGGCATGGCCCTGGCCGGGCGCGACATAGCCCTCGCAGGTTGCGCAACGCTGCTGCATTTCGACAAATGTCCTGTCGGACAGCACGTCGGAATTCTCGCCGCGGATGACGAGAACAGGCCTTTGCGCCAGGGCCTCGAATTGCGGCCAGAGATCGATGCGCGGCATGTCCGGCGTGATCGCGTCGAGCGTTTTCGTCAGCCGGGGATCATAGCGCGTCACCAGCTTGCCGTTCTTTTCGACGAAGGTCGTGCGCGCATAGATGCGCCATTCCTCATCGGAAAGCCCGGTAAAATGCGCGCTCATCGCCGATTTCAGGATCTCGACGGCCTCGTCGATGTCGCGTGGCGCCGGCAGCTTGCCGACATAGCCCTTTATGCGCAGCAGCCCGAGAGGTTCGACGATGGGCCCGATGTCGTTGAGCACCGTCGCATGCAAGAGAGCAGGGCGCACCGCGGCGAGCGTCATCGCATGCAGGCCGCCGCGCGATGTTCCAATGACAATCGCCCGGGACACTTCCGTCGCGGCGAGGACGGCGAGAATATCCGCGTTCTCGATCGCCAGATTGTAGTTGTTCCAGTCGCGGTCGTACTCCGAGAGGCCGCGCCCACGATAGTCGAGCGCGAGCACGCGGCGACGCGTCGGGCTCTCGAAGGCGAGCGCCCGCGCGAGTGGCGCGAAGTCCTCGGCCGAGCGTGCGAGCCCGGGCAGGCACACGACGGGCGTTCCGGGATCGAGCGTCGAGCCGTACTCGATGTAATGCAGCTTCAGCCCGTCCGGGGCGGAGACGAATCCGTCGACGGATTGCGGTTGTGCGTTCGGCATCGGGTCACTCCACTGCAATTTCATCCCGGCGAGAGCAGGCGCAGTCATGCGGATTGAAGCGGGGATGAAGCGGGAAGGCAATGCGGCGGATCGTGAGACCGGAGTTCCGTTCAACGCCTACATCCGCGCTTCCTTGCGCAAAAGCTCCGCGGCTTTCGCCGCTTCCCCGCCCATGCGCGCGCGATAGATGGTGAGGTTCTCAAGGACGCGCTCGACATAGTTGCGCGTTTCCGCGATGGGAATCCGCTCGATCCAGTCGATCGGATCGACGCCCGGACTGCGCGGATCGCCATGTGCGGCGATCCATTCCTTCACGCGCTTGCCGCCGGCGTTATAGGCGGCGAAGGTCAGGATCAGCGAATTGCGCTGCTCCTTGAGCAGATCGCCGAGATGCGCGGCGCCGAGCTGCGCGTTGAAGGCTGGATCGCTTGTCATGCGCGTGGCGTCGAATCCGACGCCGACACGTTGGGCCGTGCGACGCGCGGTCGAGGCGATCATCTGCATCAAGCCCATCGCGCCGGCGCTCGACAGCGCCCTGGAATCGAATGCGCTCTCCTGACGAGCGATCGAGTAGACAATCGGAAGCGGCGCCGAATCCGCAAAGGGCGAAAAGGACGGCATGCCATAGGTTGGAAAGGCGACGTCGTCGATCGGAAGGCCGTGTTGCGCGGCGAACTTGCCGAAAGTGAGCGACACCTTCGCGTCCCGGTCCTTGACGACGACGCCGGCGAGCGCGGCGACCTGAGCCGGGTCGGAGATCGTTTTGGCCGCCGCATAGACGAGCGGCACAGCAAGATCCTTGGCGTCGCTCGCATAAAGCAATTCTATCGCCAGCACGCTTTCCGCGCGCGAATCGCCTTCGGCCGCGGGCGGCGCAAACCGCATGGGAACGTCCGCCCGGCCCAGACGCAGGCGTGCGAGCTGGCCGTAGAAGGTCGTGGGTTCAAGCGCCGCTTTTTCATAGAATGGAAGGCCGTCGGCGCCCGCAGTCTCGGCGGCCCGTGCGCGCCAGTAGGCGGCGCGCGCCCGCGAGATTGGCGTGCGCGCGAGCTCCATCGCCTTGTCGAAATGCGGCGTGGCCACGGCCGGGTCGTTCAGGAAGCGCAGCGCGATCCAGCCCGCGTGGAATTCGGCGTCGATCTGCTGGTCGTTCGTCTGCGCGGCGTGTCCGGCGCAGATCCTGTACGCCGCTGGCGCGTCGCCGGCGTCGAGCGCCTTTCGCGCGAGTTCTCGGCGTTCAGCCCACCAGGCGTCGCCGTCGATGATGGAAGCGGGGTCGCGCGGCGCCGTCTGCATGAGCGCCGCCGCCTCCGCGAGCCGCTTCGCGTGGACGAGATATTGAATTTTCGCGAAAATGATTCCTGGATCGCTTTTCATCGAGGGCGGGACGTCCGCGAACATCTTCTCGGTCGCAACCTCATTGATCGCGGCGGCGCGCACGCGCGCCAGCGCGAGTTCGTCGGCGCCCGCGTTCGCGGCGGCCCGCAGCGCGGCGGAGATCTGCTCCTTGTAAAGCAGCCGGTCCGCGCGGCGCTTGCTGTCGGCGGCGGTCAAGGCGCCGGCGAATCGCTTTCGCAGCCCCAATTCCTGCGATACCGTCAGGCTGTCGTCTCGCCAGATTTCGCGGGCCAGCGCATTCGCTCGCTCCGTCTGGCCGCCATCCAGCAAGGCGCGCGCGAATGCGATCCGTCCGAGCGGAGTGTCAGGCGTGCGGTCGTGGAAATATTCAAGGACGCGCGACATCGAGGGATTGGAGCCATAGAGCGACTCTTCCGCCATCTTGCGCAGCCATTGATTGGCCGGCCAGTCGGGATGCGCGTCGACGAATTTCGCGATCCGCTGGTGGCCTGCCTCGATCGGATGGGTTCGCAGCAGCGCCCATTCGAGCGCAGTCGCCACCTGGGGATCTTTTGCCCGCGCGGCGGCGGCGTCGCCGGCGGCGATGTCGCCCTGGCGATAGGCGACGAGCCCCTCCCGCAGGCCAGTCAGATCGCGGCCGAGGCTCGCCGCTGGATCGACGATCACGCCGGGGTCGGCGGGATCCGGAATTCGCGCATAGGCGCTGACCAGCGGCGGCGCCAGCGGATAGCCGCTGGCCCGGACGGCGCGTGGGGCGCTGGGCTGGATTGCCGAGGTTGTATCAAAGGGCGTCGGCTCGATCGGAGTGGGGCGGGCCGCGGTCTTGATCTCTGCCGGATCGAACAGGAATTCGTTCGGCGCGGACGACCAATTGACGACGGTCGGCTTTGGAAGGATCGGGATGAAATCCGCGCTCTGACGTGAATAAGGCAGCGGCGCGAGCAAACACGCTCCAGCGAGCAAGGCAGCCGCCAGCCTTGCGGCTAAAAGTCCTGTCTGGCGCGGCCTTGCAAATCCGTCCGTCACCCCAACCGGCTCCAGAATGTTGCGCGATCCTGCGCCGCGCGCCTTAATAAAACGCCAACTATCCTGATTGGTTCTCCTCCGGGCGCCGCTGCCCCTTTCCCAAGGATCGGACTGCGGCTATGTCTGATGCCCCACAAAACCCGCCGATTGCGGCGCGGGTTTGGCGAATGGCATACAGCGGCCACATTGGCCGGGACGGGATTATGAGCGGCACAGCGAATTTCAGGGGATCGATGACGGCGCTGGTGACGCCCTTCAGGGATGGCGTCTTCGATGAGGCTGCGTTCCGCAAGCTCGTCGACTGGCAGATCGAGAGCGGCACGCGCGTGCTGGTTCCGGTCGGCACCACCGGCGAGAGTCCCACGCTCTCGCATGACGAGCATCGCAAGGTCGTGGAAGTCTGCATCGCCGAAGCGCGCGGGCGAGCGCCCGTCATCGCCGGCGCCGGCTCCAACAACACGCGCGAGGCGGTGGAGCTCGCAAGGCATGCCGAGAAGGCGGGCGCTTCTGCGGCCCTGATCGTGACGCCTTATTACAACAAGCCGAATCAAGAAGGGCTGTTCCAGCACTTCAAGGCGATCGACGCAGCGATTGGCATTCCGATCGTGATCTACAACATTCCGCCGCGCTCGGTGATCGACATGTCCATCGATACGATGAAGCGGTGCTACGAGCTCAAGAACGTCGTCGGCGTAAAGGACGCCACAGGCAATATCGGCCGCATCTCGCTGCAGCGGCAGGCGATGGGGCCGGACTTTCTGCAGTTCTCGGGCGACGATATCACAGCGCTCGCCTGCATGGCGGCCGGCGCTCACGGCTGCATCTCCGTCGTTTCGAACATTGCGCCACGCGCGTGCGCCGATCTGCAGAACGCCTGCCTCGCGGGGAAGTATGACGAAGCGTTGAAAATCCAGGACCGTCTGGTCCCCTTGCACGCCGCGACCTTCCTCGAAGCGGGCGTGACGGGCGCCAAGTACGGCCTGTCCGCGCTGGGCCGCATGAGCGAAGAGGTTCGTCTGCCGCTCGTGCCGACCACCGAGGCGACCCGGCAGGCCATTCGGGCGGCCATGGTCCATGCGGGCGTCCTGAACGCCTGAGGGTTTGCGTTTTGGCCGAAAAACCGAAGCCGAATTTCAAGGTCGCCGCGGACAACCGGCGCGCGCGCTACAATTACGAAGTCGGCGAAAAATTCGAGGCCGGGCTCGTGCTGACTGGGACCGAGGTCAAATCGCTGCGCTCAGGCAAGGCGACGATCGCGGAGAGTTATGCCGACGTCGACCGGAATGGCGAGATGTGGCTGGTCAACGCCACCATCCCTGAATACGAGGGCGGCAATCGGTTCAACCATGAGCCGAAACGTCCGCGCAAGCTGTTGCTGAAGGCGCGCGAGATCGCGAAGCTGTCGCAGGGCGTGCAGCGCGAGGGCATGACCATCGTGCCGCTCAAGCTCTATTTCAACGAACGGGGCCGGGCGAAAATCGAGCTGGCGCTGGCCAAGGGCAAGCAATTGCATGACAAGCGCGAGACCGAGAAGAAGCGCGATTGGGCGCGTGAAAAGGGCAGGCTGATGCGAGACAAGGGGTAGATGTTCCTCGCTTGCGCGGTCCAGGCGCCGCCGGTTCGCGAGGTCACTGCGCCGGCTTGCGCGACTCCCGACGCACGTCGCAGACCTGCACCCTGTATTCGGAGTAGAAGTTCGCGCGGCCCAGCCGTTGCGCCGTGCGATGCTCGGGGTGATCGCTCCACGCGCGGTGCGTTTCCTCGTTTTCGAATTCGACGATCGTCACCCGTTCGCCATCGTCAGCGGTGAACGACTTGTGCGAGATGTAGCCGGGCATGGCTTTGGCCAGCTCGCTCATGCGCGCGGCCAGGGGATCGTAAATCTGCCGGGCCTCGGGCTTCAGACGTGAGCGGAACACGGTGACGATCATGGCGGTATCCCAGGATGATTGCGCCGGAGATCATAACGGCGCGGCTCCGTCCGGCCAGAGATTTCAAACGGGCGCGGCGGCCCCCGCCGTTTTGGCGGGCAGGCGCGGCGAAAGCCATTGCTGCGCCGCTTTCGTGAGCGGCCTTTCGATCCAGATGTGGATCGCAAGCGCGAGGACGATCGAGGCCAGCGTGGACGCGACAACGAGCGGCCAGAAGCCGATGGCGACGTCGAGATGCGCGGCAAGCCAGACCTTGCGCAGCGCGATGAGCGCCAGCGGATGGAAAAGATAGAGCGCGTAGGACGCATCGCCGACTTTCGCCAGCGCGCGCAATCCAGGGCCGGGCGCCGCCGGCGCCGGGCCGAACGTCGCCGCAGCGAAGAGCGCGGCCATTGGCGCCCCCCATGAAAACAGACGCAGGAAGCCGTTGGGCGCGACGGCGTCGAATGGTTCGGCGGCTGAATTCATCGGGTCGATGGCGAGCGCGGCCAGCGCCAGCGCCGCCAGCACAACGGCGACCTTCGCCGACACGCGGACCCCTGCGCCATAGGCGAGGGCGATGGCCATGCCGAGCGCGAATTCGAGCACGATCGGATCGCTCCAGAAGGCCAGCGCGACGTTTTGCGGCGCCGCGGCCCAGTTCCAGGCGACCAGCGCCGCCAGGGCGGCCGCGACCCCGGCTACGGCGCGTGCGCGCGGCAACCGGATGAAAACGGCGAAAACGAAATAGAAGAACATCTCGTATTCGAGCGTCCAGCCAAGCGAGTGAATTGGCCGGGGCGCGCCGTCGAGGACGCGCGGCCAGGGCAGGAACGCGAAGGATGCGAGGGATTCGCCGAGCGTCGGCGCCAAAACCTTGCCCGCGGCGGCGCCGCGCAGCACGGCGGCGAGGAAGATCGTTGTCGCCAACCAGTAGAGCGGCACGATGCGCGCGATGCGACGACCAAGGAAGCGCGTCGCCCCGCCCGGACTCGCAAACAAGCTCCCGGACGACAGAACCATCACAAAGCCGGAGACGACGAAGAACAGATCCACGCCCGCGGCCCAGGGCAGCGGCGTGAATCGCGCGAAGCGCGCGCCGATTTCCGCAGCCGCATGTCCGGCGTCGTTCTGGGAGTGGTAGAAGACCACCATGCCAGCGGCGATTGCCCGGAGAATCTGGATTGCGATGAGTTGCTGCATGCCGCCCTGCGTGACGGCGCAGCAAACCAGACTGCGATTAACGGCGCTTTACCGGGCGTCGTCGAGCGTTTCGCGGACGCGCGAGAAAACCGCGCGGAACATTTCCGGCGTCAAAACGCGCGTGTTCGTATTGTAGCGGGAGCAATGATAGCTGTCGAAAAGCGTCAGACGCCTCTCCTTCCCGATCGGGAATTCGGCCCCGTGCGCGAACGGATAGGCGGACAGTCTCCCGCCGAAGGCGCGCACAACGCTGTCGTGCGCGATGCGGCCGAGCGCCGCGATGGCCCGCAGCCGCGGCATCTCGGCGATAGCCGCCTCAAGAAACGGCCGACAGCGCGCGATCTCATCTGGCTGCGGCTTGTTCTGCGGCGGCACGCAACGCACGGCGTTGATGATCGTCGCGTCGACGAGGCGCAGCCCGTCATCTGGCCGCGCCGCATACACGCCCTGCGCAAATCCATAGTCGCTCAGGGTTGAATACAGCAGCTCGCCCGCATGGTCGCCGGTGAAGGGACGGCCGGTGCGGTTGGCGCCCTGCAGGCCCGGCGCAAGCCCGACGATCAACAGACGGGCCGACGTGTCGCCAAACGGCGGCACCGGCGCGTTGAACCACTCCGGCTCCCGCTCCTGCGCCTCTCGACGAAATGTCGCGAGGCGGGCGCAGTGGCTGCAGTTGCGCGCCGGCTTAGCCTTCGCCGAAAACAAGTCAGCCCTGGTCGTCGAAAACCGGAGTGGCGGCGCTCGTCGGACGACGGTCCTGGAAGCGTTGCATCCGCTCCACGCGCTCGGCCGGGTCGCGGCCGATCCTGGGAACGAGGTTCACGATGTCCACGAACTCGTCGGCTTGACGTCGCAATTCGTCGGCCACCATCGGCGGTTGGGTGGTGACGGTCGACACCACCGACACGCGCACTCCCTTGCGCTGGATGGCCTCGACCAGGGAACGGAAGTCGCCGTCGCCGGAGAACAGCACGATGTGGTCGAGGTGCTCGGCCATCTCCATCGCGTCGACCGCGAGTTCGATGTCCATGTTGCCCTTGACCTTCCGGCGTCCGGTCGAGTCGACAAATTCCTTGGTCGGTTTGGTCACGACAGAATAGCCGTTGTAGTCGAGCCAGTCGATCAGTGGACGGATCGCCGAATACTCCTGGTCCTCGACGAGAGCGGTGTAGTAAAACGCCCGGATCAGGCGACCCTTCGATTGAAACTCCCGAAGCAAACGCTTGTAGTCTATATCGAAATTAAGAGCTTTCGCTGTCGCGTACAGATTGGCGCCGTCTATGAAAAGAGCAATTCGTTCCTGCTCAGCCATGTTTGTCTCTGGCCGGGTTCGCCGCATGTCCGAAAAAGCCGGACCGGACGCGCTTCAAAATTCCGCTTGCTGAAGAACCCGCAAAACTCCAGACTCGCAGCCTCCCGACGTTCGCCGGAGGGTTTGTACATTACATTGTCCGTTCGTCGCAGATCGTCAAGTAGAACCGCGCGCGAACCGCTTCTTTCCTGTTGATTCAAAAGCTAAAATTTCATTCACATTTTAGTTATGATATATGACTTTGGGACGTCGCGCTGAAAGTGTGACGATTTCGGCGATCGGCGGCAAGTTGCGCCGGCCGCCGCGAACGTGTATGGAACCGCCTCTTCCGATCCATTGAGAGCAGGAGTCGCCCGCGATGGCGCGCGTCACAGTCGAAGATTGCATCGAGAAAGTCGAGAATCGGTTCGATCTCGTCCTGCTGGCCTCCCATCGCGCCAGGATGATTTCGTCCGGGCAGCAGATTACCGTTGATCGGGACAATGACAAGAATCCCGTCGTCGCCCTGCGCGAGATCGCGGATGGAACCCTGACCCCCGCGGATCTCGAGGAGGATTTCATCCACTCGCTGCAGAAGCATGTCGAAGTGGACGAACCGGAAAGCGAGACCGTGCCTGCGCTGATCAGCGCGGAGCCGACCGTCGACAGTTCCGGCGAGATGCAGTTCGATCGCATGACCGAGGAAGATCTGCTGCGCGGTCTCGAAGGCCTGGTCCCGCCCGCCGAAACGGAAGACGAGGGCGAATAGGCGGCCCGGTTCCGGCAGGAACCGCGCGGCGCGCTTGTCACGGCCCTTCGCTCGCACGATAGTTGGAATCGTGCGGCAAGCGGGGTGATTTCAATATGATGCGGCAGTATGAACTCGTCGAACGCGTGCGGAGGTACAATCCGCAGGCGAACGAGGATCTGCTGAATCGCGCCTATGTTTACGCGATGAAGGCGCATGGCGCGCAGACGCGCGCTTCCGGCGACCCTTATTTTTCGCATCCGCTGGAAGTCGCCGCCATCCTCACTGATCTCGGGCTCGACGACGCGACGATCGTCGCGGCGGTGCTGCACGACACGATCGAGGACACCGGAGTCACCCGCGAGGAGATCGACAGGGTCTTCAGCCCGGAAATCGGCCGGCTGGTCGATGGCCTCACCAAGATCAAGAAGCTCGACCTCGTGTCGAAGCGGGCGGAACAGGCCGAGAATTTTCGAAAGCTGCTGCTGGCCATCGCTGACGACGTGCGTGTGCTCCTCGTCAAGCTCGCCGATCGGCTGCACAACATGCGTACGCTGCATTTCGTGCCGCCGGAAAAGCGCAAGCGCATCGCCGAGGAAACCCTCGACATCTACGCGCCGCTTGCGGGCCGCATGGGCATGCAGGCCATGCGCGACGAACTCGAGGATCTTGCCTTTCGTCATCTTACGCCTGAAGCCGCAGAGACGATCGCGGCGCGGCTGGATGGGCTCGAAAAGAAAAACGGGCCGATGATCCGCCGCATCGAGCAGGAATTGCAGCAGGAGTTGAAACAGCGCGGCATCGAGGCCGAGGTGAAAGGCCGCCGCAAGAAGCCTTATTCCGTCTGGCGCAAAATGGAGCGCAAATCGCTGGCGTTCGAGCAATTGTCTGACATTTACGGTTTCCGGATCGTCGTGCCGACAGTCGAGGACTGCTATCGCGTGCTCGGCGTGGTGCACACGAAATGGCCAACCGTTCCTGGCCGATTCAAGGATTATATTTCGACGCCAAAGCAGAACGACTATCGATCGATTCATACGACGGTCGTCGGACCGGGCCATCAACGTGTCGAATTGCAGATACGCTCGCGCGATATGAACGAAATTGCGCGCCTCGGCATCGCCGCGCATGCGCTTTACAAGGATTCGCCGGTCGCCGACGTCGAAACGCTGTCGAAGGAGAGTGGCGCCTATCGCTGGCTGCAACGCACGCTTGAGCTGCTCGCGGAAGGCGACAGTCCAGAGGAGTTTCTTGAGCACACCAAGCTCGAGCTGTTTCACGATCAGGTATTCTGCTTCACGCCGAAAGGTCGGCTTATCGCCTTGCCGCGCCGCGCGACTCCCGTGGATTTCGCCTATGCCGTGCATACCCGCGTCGGCGATTCCGCTGTCGGCGCCAAGGTGAACGGCCGTATTGCGCCGCTGCTGTCCGAATTGCACAACGGCGACGAGGTCGAGATCGTATGCGCTGAAGGCCAGGCGCCGCCTGCGGCATGGGAGTCGCTGGTCGTCACCGGCAAGGCGCGGTCGGCGATCCGGCGTGCGACGCGCGATGCGGTGCGCGCCCAATACAAGGGTCTGGGGCGGCAGATCGTGGCGCGCGCCTTTGAGCGCGCCGGCAAGCCTTTCAGCGACGACACCCTCAAGCCCGTGCTGTCGCGGCTGGCGCGGTCGTCCGTGGAGGATATCTACGCGGCCGTCGGCCGCGGCGAAATGTTCTCGGGCGACGTCGTCAAGGCGGTTCATCCGGAATTCACCGATGAACGCAAGGTGCAGACCGGACACAACAAGAAGGAACTGGGCTGGTTCAGCCTCAAGCGTGCGCAACGACTGCTGTTTCGTTCGCCCGACGGCAGGCTGCCGGAAAAAGCGGTGCCGATCCGGGGCCTGCGCGGCGACCTGCCGGTGAGCTTCGCTCCGAATGGCGGCGCTGTTCCGGGCGACCGCATCGTCGGCATCGTCACGCCGGGTGAGGGCATCACCATCTATCCGATCCAGTCGCCGGCTCTGTCCGCCTTCGACAACGAGCCGGAACGCTGGCTCGACGTTCGCTGGAATCTCGAGGAGTCCGGGAATGACAAGTTCCCTGCGCAGATCAAGGTGACCGCGATCAACGAGCCCGGAACGCTCGGCACGATCGCGACCGCGATCGGCGACGCCGGCGCCAATATAGCCAACATCGCGTTCGAGACGAATTCGCCGGATTTCCGTGACGTGGTGCTCGACCTTGAGGTAAGCGACCTGAAGCAACTCACGGCCGTGATTTCACAATTGAAGTCCAAGCCCGTCGTGAGCAAGGTGGAGCGGATCAACGGATGACATCGGGCGGACAGCTCAGGCTCGGACTCAACATCGATCATGTCGCCACCGTGCGCAACGCGCGCGGCGGGACGCGGCCGGATCCAGTGCGCGCCGCGCTGCTTGCGGTCGAGGCCGGAGCCGACGGAATCACCGCGCATCTGCGCGAGGACCGTCGCCATATTCGCGATGAGGATATGCGCCGCATCAGGGCGACAATCTCGAAGCCACTCAATTTCGAAATGGCCGCCACCGGGCAGATGCTCGACATCGCTCTCGACATTGCGCCGCACGCGGTCTGCCTCGTCCCGGAAAAGCGGGCGGAGCGGACAACCGAGGGAGGGCTCGACGTCGTCGGCGGCCACAGCCACCTCGCTCCGTTCGTCGCCGAACTGTCGCGCGGCGGCATCCGGGTTTCGCTGTTCATCGAACCGGATACGGATGCGATCCGGGCCGCCCTGTCGTTGCGCGCGCCCGTCGTGGAACTGCATACGGGCGCGTGGTGCCATGCCATCGAAACCGGCGACCTCGTCAAAGCCGAGGCCGAGTTCGAGCGTCTGCGCTCGGCCGCGGGTCTCGCCGGCGGGCTCGGGATAGAATGCCACGCCGGGCACGGTCTCGATTACGAGACCGCGCGTCAGATCGCGCGGCTGCCCGAGATCGTGGAGTTGAATATCGGACACTTTCTTGTTGGCGAGTCCATCTTCGTCGGGCTTGCCGAATCGGTCGCCGCCATGCGCAAAGCGATGGATGAGGGACGCAAAGCGATGCAGGGCGCATGATCATCGGATTCGGCAGCGATCTTTGCGATATCCGCCGCATCGAGGAGGCGCTGGCGCGCTTCGACCGGCGATTCACGGCGCGCTGCTTCACGGATGTCGAACGAACGAAATCGGACGGGCGGGCGTCGCGCGCGGCCTCCTACGCCAAGCGGTTCGCAGCCAAGGAAGCCTGCTCGAAGGCCCTTGGCACGGGCATCCGCCGCGGCGTTCACTGGAAGGATATGGGCGTCGCCAATCTGCCTTCGGGGCAGCCGACAATGAAACTGACCGGCGGCGCCGCCGCGCGGCTCGCCGCCATGACGCCGGCGGGCTATGAGGCGCGCGTTCATGTCACGATCACGGACGAATATCCGATGGCCTGGGCTCAGGTGATCATAGAGGCGCTGCCGGCGGCGGCGCCATGATGCCCCTGCGTCCCGAAGGCCGCAAGCCGGAGCGTGGGTTTTGAGTAGCGTGGACGCAGCAGGTCGGAGTCGAGCGCCGGACCCGGCCGGCCGGGGCCCAAGGCTCGCGGTTCACGGACCGGCGTGGTAGGACACGCCGCCCGGATGCGATCACAGAGAGAGAATTCATGAGCGAGCCGCTCGGACTCGACGCCGACAACGCCAAACCCAGGAAGCACGCCGAAGGCGGCGTCGGCGAGACGATCAAGGTCGTCATCCAGGCGCTGCTGATAGCTCTCGTCGTGCGGACGCTGCTGTTCCAGCCGTTCAACATTCCCTCGGGGTCGATGATACCGACGCTGCTGGTCGGCGATTTCCTGTTCGTCTCGAAATATTCCTACGGCTATTCGCGTTATTCGATTCCGTTCAGCCCGGACCTGTTTCCCGGCCGCGTTCTCGCCTCGAAGCCCAAGCGCGGCGATGTGGCCGTGTTCAAGCTTCCGCGCGACACGTCGCAGGACTACATCAAGCGCGTGATCGGTTTGCCCGGCGACAAGATCCAGGAAAAGGGCGGTCGCCTCTACATCAACGACCAGATGGTCCCACGCGAGCCGATCGAGCCGATCAAAACGGAAGACAGGTACGGCCACCGCACCGAAGTCCCGACCTACAAGGAGACGCTGCCCGGCGGCGTCACGCACACGATCATCGAGATCGAAGGCGACGAATCGCCGAACGGCATGGTTGACTATCGGGACAACACCGGAGTCTACGAAGTGCCGCCCGATCATTATTTCATGATGGGCGATAATCGCGACAACTCGATGGATTCCCGCGTGCCGCCCGAGCAGGGCGGGGTTGGATACGTTCCGTCCGAAGATCTCGTTGGACGGGCGGAAATGATCTTCTTCTCGGTGCGCGAGCCTTACGCAGCCTGGGAGTTCTGGATGTGGCCCTGGACGGTTCGTTTCGATCGGCTGTTTCAACCGGTGCGCTGATGGGCCAGGAATTGATGTCCGATCTGGCGCCGCTCGAACAGCGGATCGGGCACAGGTTCAAGAATGGCGCGCTGCTGCGTCAGGCGCTGACCCATGTCAGCGCCTGCGCGCGTCGCGGCGACAGCTATCAGCGACTCGAATTTCTCGGCGATCGCGTGCTCGGACTCGCCGTGGCCGATCTGCTCTACGCGGCGTTTCCGGCCGCGGAGGAGGGGGAACTCTCGCGGCGGCTGGCAGACCTCGTGCGGCGCGAAAGCTGTGCGGATGCGGCGAATGATTGGGGCGTCGCGCCCTATATCCGCCTCGGCGAAGGCGAAGCGCAGTCGGGCGGCGCGCAGAAGGCCGCCATTCTCGGCGATGTCTGCGAATCGATCATCGGCGCGGTGTTTCTCGACGCAGGCTTCGCGGCGGCGGCGGAACTGGTGCGCGAGTCCTTCGGCGCGCGTATCGCGCAAGCGCAGCCCGCGCTGCGCGATCCGAAGAGCGCCCTGCAGGAATGGGCGCAGGGACGTGGCCTTGCGACCCCGACCTATCGGGTCGACCGGCTGACCGGCCCCGATCATCAGCCGCATTTCGTGATTTCCGCGCTCGTCGGGAATTATGCGCCCGCCGCGGGAGAGGGGTCGTCCAAACGCAACGCCGAGCAGGCGGCGGCGGAGGCGTTTCTGGTGCGCGAGAAGATCCTTTACAAGGGGGAAGGCGCGTCATGATCGAAGCGACCCGCTGCGGTTTCGTTGCGCTGATCGGCGCGCCGAACGCCGGCAAGTCGACGCTTCTCAACACGCTCGTCGGCGCGAAAGTGGCGATCGTCTCGCGCAAGGTGCAGACGACGCGCTCGCTGGTGCGCGGCATCGCCATCGAGGGCGAAACGCAAATCATTTTCGTCGACACGCCCGGCATTTTTGCGCCGAAGCGCCGACTTGACCGGGCGATGGTGACGTCGGCTTGGGGCGGCGCAGGCGACGCCGACATCGTTGCGCTGCTGATCGACGCCAATCGCGGAATCGACGACGACACGAGCGCGATTCTCGATCGTCTCAGGGACGCGCCGCGGCGCAAGATTCTCGTTCTCAACAAGATCGACCTGATTGCGCGCGACAAGCTGCTCGGCCTCGCGCAGGAGGCAAACGGCCGTGGCGTTTTCGCCGAGACTTTCATGATTTCGGCTGCGACCGGCGACGGCGTCGACAAGCTGCGCGAAAAGCTCGCGGGGATGATGAGGCCGGGACCGTGGCTTTATCCGGAAGACCAGGTCTCGGATGCGCCGCTGCGCTCGCTGGCCGCCGAGATCACGCGCGAAAAGGTGTTCGAGCGCCTGCACGACGAATTGCCATACGAGGCGACGGTCGAGACGGACCAGTGGAAGACGATGCCCGACGGATCCGCGCGAATCGAGCAGACGATCTTCGTCGCGCGCGAGGGGCAGAAGAAAATCGTGATCGGGGAGGGCGGCAAGATGATCAAATCCATCGGGCAGGCCGCGCGAAAAGACATTGCCGAAGCGGCCGAGCAGAAGGTGCATCTGTTCCTGTTCGTGAAGGTGCGCTCAAACTGGGCCGACGATCCGGAGCGGTACCGGGAGATGGGGCTGGAGTTCCCGCGCGGCGGTTGATGAGTGAAGCATCGTCGTTTCGCCGCGTTTGAGGCGCAATCTGCCAACAGATTCCATTCGGGGAGGATCGCAATGCGCAAGATGATTCTGGCCAGCGTGCTGGCGGCGCCGATACTGACGACCGGCGCCTTTGCACAGGAGCGGGTGCTCGACGGCGCGCTTGGCGGCGCGTCGGGAGGGATTTTATTCGGCCCGGTCGGTCTGGTCGCGGGCGCGGTCGTCGGCGCGACCGCAGGGCCGGCGATCGCTTCGAGTTGGGGCCTGAAGGGGTCGCATCGGCATTATGCGCGCCGCCATCGGCATCGGTCCTGATTCGCCGTGAGGTGTTGACTGGGGCGTGATCTCTGGACCGTCGCGTGCGAGGCCCGCATAAAGGCGCATGGACTGGAACGACCGTGGGCTCGTGATCGGCGTGCGCAGGCTCGGCGAAACGAGCGTCATCCTTGAGGCCATGACGGAGCGGCACGGGCGCCACCTCGGCGTCGTGCGGGGCGGGCGTTCGCGCGCGATGCAGCCGACGCTGCAACTGGGCAACAGCCTGGAGCTGATCTGGCGCGCGCGCCTTGAAGAGCACATCGGCGTGTTTGCGGTCGAGGCGGACGATCTTCGAGCAGGACGCCTGATGGCGAGCCAGATGGCCTTGCAGGGGCTGCACTGGCTGTCGGCGTTGCTGCGGCTGCTGCCCGAACGTGACCCGCACGCGAGGCTCTACGCCATGGCGGATGCGCTCGCCGCCCATCTCGACAATCCGAATGTGGCGCCGGAACTGATGGTGCGCTTCGAAATGGCAGTGCTTGCCGATCTGGGCTTCGGCCTCGACATCGCATCGTGCGCGGTCTCCGGCAGCTGCGACGAACTCGCCTATGTCTCGCCGAAGAGCGGTCGCGCAGTGGGGCGTGCGGCCGGCGCGCCCTGGGCGGACCGCCTGCTGCCATTGCCGGCGTTCCTGTCGAACGGGGTTGATGCGGGCGCGGTATCGGATGCGGACGTCGAAGCCGGATTGCGCCTGACCTGGCACTTTCTACGGCGCGATCTGTTCGGGCCGCGCGGGCTGGAAAGCCTCGTCGCCGTTCGCGAGATTTTCGCGCGCGAGGTGCGGCGCGCGTTGGAAAATCAGCGTTGAGGGCAGGGACGAGCGATGTGGCGGGTTATTCCGTAACCCTCGTCGACGGCCACTTCCGCCGGCGCACAGGCGCTGATCGAAGCCGCTTGCCCCTGTCCGGCGATCCCGTCGGTCGCGGGCAGGCCGATCCAGGCTATCGCGCCCAGCGACAGGACCACCAGAAGCCCAAGGAGAGACACAAGTTTCGTCATCGCAATACCCTGTCGTCCGGACGTCGCCATCCGTTACACAATTCGTCTTTCCCAAAATCGATAGCG
The DNA here is from genome assembly GCA_021781815.1 of Pseudomonadota bacterium. Classification (GTDB taxonomy): domain Bacteria; phylum Pseudomonadota; class Alphaproteobacteria; order Rhizobiales; family Beijerinckiaceae; genus JAJXWB01. The sequence goes on from JAJXWB010000005.1 coordinate 87,182, forward strand.
TCGCACGCCGGCTCGATTCGCCCCCAAGCCGACTTGCTAATGCCAATCGCCGACGCCGGAGGCTAGTGCATTCACGCAACAGTTCGACAAAAGCGATCTGATTTTGAAGTCATCGTAAAAACAGCGGCGAAGGCGACGATCTTGCCGCGACTCGGGGGAAGGTTTACGCCGCTGCCATGGCCAAGTTGATCGATCCGCCTCCGCCGTCAGATGGCGGCGCGTTACCCGTCAATCTGCGGGAGGCGCTCGAAGAGCGTTACCTCGCCTATGCGCTCTCCACCATCATGGGACGGGCCCTTCCGGATGCGCGCGACGGGTTGAAGCCGGTGCACCGGCGCATTCTCTACGGCATGCAGATTCTCAGGCTCGATCCGGGCACGGCGTTCAAGAAATGCGCGAAAATCGTCGGCGACGTGATGGGGTCGTTCCATCCGCACGGCGACCAGGCGATTTATGACGCGCTGGTGCGGCTCGCGCAGGATTTTTCCTCTCGTTATCCGCTCGTCGACGGGCAGGGCAATTTCGGCAATATCGACGGCGATTCGGCGGCCGCCTATCGCTACACCGAAGCGCGGATGACCGATGTCGCGCGTCTGTTGCTCGAAGGCATCGACGAGGATTCCGTCGACTTCCGGGACAATTATTCGGGCGACCAGCAGGAGCCGATCGTGTTGCCGGCGGCTTTGCCCAATCTTCTCGCCAATGGCGCGCAGGGCATAGCCGTGGGCATGGCGACGTCGATTCCGCCGCACAATCTGGCCGAACTCTGCGACGCCGCGCTGTACCTGATCGTCAATCGGGCCGCCGGGCCGGAGCAGTTGATGAAGTTCGTGCCCGGGCCGGACTTTCCGACGGGCGGCGTCATCGTCGATCCGCCGGCGGCGATGACCGAGATCTACAGGACAGGGCGCGGGTCGATCCGGCTGCGCGCGCGCTGGACGAAGGAGGAGGGCGGACGCGGGACGTGGAACGCGGTCGTCACCGAAATTCCCTATGGCGTGCAGAAGAGCCGCCTGATCGAGAAGATCGCCGAACTGTTCAACGAGAAGAAACTGCCGCTCATTGCCGACATCCGCGACGAATCCGCGGAGGACATTCGCATCGTCATCGAGCCGCGCGCCAGGACCATCGACGCCGACGTGATGATGGAGGCGCTGTTCAAGCTGACGGAACTCGAAACGCGCGTCGGCGTGAACATGAACGTGCTGGCGGACGGCGCCGTGCCGCGCGTCGTTTCGCTCGGCGAAGCGCTCGGGCAATGGCTCGATCATCGCCGCGATGTCCTCCTGCGGCGCAGCCGTCATCGCCTCGCTGAGATCGAGCATCGACTCGAACTGCTGGCAGGGATGATCGTCGTCTTTCTCAATCTCGATGAGGTGATCCGGATCATCCGAGAGGAGGACGATCCGAAGGCGCAGCTCATGAGCGCGTTCGCGCTGACGGAGAAACAGACAAACTACGTTCTCGACACGCGCCTGCGCTCGCTGCGCAGGCTCGAGGAACTGGAATTGCGCAAGGAGCATGACGAGCTGACCGCGGAAAAGGCGGCGGTGGAGAGGCTGCTGTCGGACAAGTCGGCGCAGTGGAAGACAATCACCTGGCAAATCCGCGAACTGAAGAAGAAATATCCGGCCGACTCGAAAATCGGCAAGCGTCGCACGACCTTCGCCGATGCACCGGCGGCAGCCGATTTCGATCTCGCCGAGGCGATGATAGAGCGCGAGCCGATCACCGTCGTCGTGTCTGAAAAAGGCTGGATCCGCGCGCTGAAAGGCCACGTGCAGGATCTGTCAGGTCTGCAGTTCAAGGGCGACGACGGTTTGCTCGCCTCATTCTTCGCGGAGACGACATCAAAGATTCTGGTGCTCGCCTCGAACGGCAAGATCTTCACGCTCGACGCAGGGAAACTGCCGGGCGGGCGCGGTCATGGCGAGCCGATCAGGCTGATGGCGGACATCGACGAAGGCGCAGATATCGTGACCGTCATTGGCTATCAGCCGGGCGTGAAAATGCTGGTTGCGACCAGCGACGGGCGCGGCTTCGTCGTGTCGCAGGACGAGCTGACCGGCACGACGCGCAAGGGCAAGGCGCTGGTGAACGTCGATGACGGCGCCCGCGCCGCGCTGCTTGCGGCGGCCGACGGCGATCATGTCGCGATCATCGGCGAGAATCGCAAGCTGCTCGTGTTTCCGCTGGACCAGGTTCCGGAAATGGCGCGTGGCAAGGGCGTGCGGCTGCAGCGCTACAAGGACGGCGGAATCGCAGATATAAAGACGTTCATGCTGAAAGATGGCCTGACGTGGCTTGATTCCGCAGGGCGCACCTTCACCGTGACGAAGGTGGAGCTCAAGGACTGGATCGGCCAGCGGGCGGATGCAGGACGCCTGCCGCCGCGGGGATTTCCGAAGAACAACAAGTTCGGATAGCCGGCGCAAGGGATGAGGCTTTGCGAACCTGCCCGTCCTGCTCAGGTCCGAAAACGAAAGAACCCGCCGAATTCGGCGGGTTCCCGTTTATCCCGCAGTCGCTCGTCGCTCAGTATTTCGCGACGATCGGAGCCATGTCCCAGTTGAACCGGTAATTGAGGCCAGCCTCGATCGTCTGCACCTGGAATCGCTGGGTCGAGGAATTGTAGCCGCCCCAGTCTGACGCGCCGATGTCGGAATAGAGATATTCCAGCTTGACCGACCAGTTCGGCGAGAACGCCCATTCCGCGCCGGCGCCAGCGGTCCAGCCCATGCCAACCTTCGACAGCGAAGATCCCGCCCAATAAGGTTCCACCAGCTTCACGCCGCCATAAGCGAAACCGCCCGTCGCGTAGATCAGCAGGTTCGGGGTGAGGGGCGCCACGCCGAGACGTCCGCGCACCGAGCCCAGCCAGTTGACCTCGCGCGGCACGCCATACCCGAAGGATGCGGCATCGCTGTCGCCGATCGAGGCTATCCGGAGGTCGGTTTCCAGTCCGGCGACGAACATTGGCGAAATTTCGTAATTGTACCCTATCTGGCCGCCACCGATCAGACCGCGGCGCGTATAGCTGCTCGTCGGGCCCACCGCGGTGGTCCAGCCATAGCCATTCCAGGCGTCGGCGTAACTGGAATTGTCGTACTGGTTGAGCCAGCCATAGCCGGCGTTGATGCCCGCATACAAACCGGACCAGGTGAAGACGGGCGTGACATAGGCCGGCTGCGCAGGCTTCCGCGACGGGAGGTCTGCGGCCAGCGCGACAGTCGATGCAGCCGCAAGAAGCGTAGTGGTGAGCGTAATGGTTTTCAGCATAACGGCTGCCTCAGTTTCGTGCGACCGGCCGGGACGCCGCAGCGTTATCAATGATTCCTTTGTAGTTAATGATTCGGGCGAAACGCCAGCTCGATGTTCTGGATTTTCGATGCGCCTGGAAGCGTAATTCCCGCTAAAGCATGGCTTGAATTGATGAAAATCGGCGGCTCAACTGAGACGAGTATTTTCTGTCATGCAAATAGATAGCTTGTGTTGCGAAAATAGCGCAGCTTCTGGCTGTACGATAGTCAGGCGCTGAGTTCCCAGCCGCTCAACCCCAACCGTTCCTGCGGCAGGAAGCGCGCCTTGTATCCCATCTTCTTCGAGCCTTCGACCCAGTAGCCGAGGTAGAGATGCGGAAGGCCAAGCGCACGGGTGCGGGCGACGTGGTCGAGGATCATGTAGACGCCGAGCGAGCGGGTGGACTCGTCGGATTCGTAAAACGAATAGACCATGGACAGGCCGTCGGCGAGTACGTCGGTGAGGCAGCAGCCGATCAGTTCGTCGTCGCCGCGCTGGCCGGGTCGCCGATATTCGACGAGCCGCGTATCGACGTGGGAATCCTCGACCATCATCGAGAAGTCGAGCACGCTCATGTCGGCCATGCCGCCGTCGCTGTGGCGCGAATCGACATAGCCGCGGAACAGGGAATATTGCTCGCTGGTCGCCTGCGCCTGCACGAGCGCGCCTTTGACATCCGCGTTGCGCGCGAGCACGCGCCGCATGGTGCGGCCGGGCTGGAAGTCGTCGACCAGGACGCGGACAGAAACGCAGGCGCGGCAATTCTCGCAGGCCGGGCGATAGGCGATGGTCTGCGAGCGGCGGAACCCGGATTGGGTCAGGGCGTCGTTGAGGGAAATCGCGCGCCGGCCGATGAGATGCGTGAAAACCTTCCGCTCCTCGCGGCCCGGAAGATAGGGGCAGGCCGAAGGCGCAGTCAGGTAAAACTGCGGCGCGTCGCGCGGCTCTCTGGTCACAAATTTGCTTTCGCGATCACAAGCGAACGGCCGTATGCCGTCGCCCGACTCGAATCGTAGCGCGAAACCCCGGGTTTGGAACAGCGGAATTAAGCGGCGCGGCGCACAACAATCACACCGGCGAGAATATCGTGCAGGCAGCGCTTGTCGGCAGTGATCAGCGATGTGAGAAGCACGAGGCCGCCCGTCAGATACCACGACAGCCAGAACAGGACTCCGTGGAACGCTGCGTTGAGGAACGGCACGGGCTGGCCGGTCATGGTGCGCACTTCGAGGTCCATCGCCTTCATGCCGAGCGTCGCCATGCGCCAGCCGGATACGGTCAGGCCGTTGTAAAGAAAAGCGATGATCGGGAACAGCGGCGGCAGCAGCAGCCAACCGATCCCGAACGTCGCCGCGCCGATGAGCAGAAAGAGGATCGTCGCCACGATCGAGACGAAGACAAGGTCGAGCAGCACGGCGATCATCCGCCGCGTGCGCACGCCCATCAGCGCCTGCGGCGGTAGGACGGGATAATAGCCTGCCTGCGGCGGGGAAGAGGTGTAGCCGCTCGTATTGCTCATAGGTTCCATCTCCGCCGCTCGAATGGCCGGCCTGCCGAAATGTGGTAGAGCGGACGAACGGAGACAAGGCCGCGCGCGGTCGGGCAGGGCAAGAATGACGAGCTATTCGCCCAGGGGCCTGTTCTGGCTCGCGATCACCATCCTGATCTGGGGCGCCTACATGCCTGTCGGCAAGGTCGTCTCGGCCAGTGTCGACGTCTACTGGATCACCGGCATCCGCTATTGCTTCTCAGGATGCCTTCTCGCGCTCATCCTCGCGTGGGTGGAGGGGCCGTGGGCGCTGATCCCGGCGCGCCGCGACCTGACGACGCTGATTCTCCTCGGCGCGCTGGGCTCGGTCGGTTTCGGCTTGTTCTCCTATCTCGGCGTGCGCCTTACGCGGCCAGAGCACGCGGCCGCGATTTCCGTCCTGACACCGATCAATGTCGCTATCTTCCGCGCCTTGCAGGCGCGCGCGCTGCCGCGGCGCGGGGTTGTGCTGGCGGCGCTTGGCGTGACGACGGGCGCGATCCTCGTCGTTACGCGCGGCAATCCGTCCGCGCTTGTCTCCGGCGGAAGCATGATCGGCAATCTGCTGGTGCTGATCTCGTCGTTCTGCTGGACCTTCTACACGATCAAGGCGCAGAGCATGACCGGCTATTCCGCGCTGCGATTGACCATGCTCTCCTGCGCGCTCGGCTCGCCAGTCGGGTTGGCGCTGGCCGCCATCCTCACGGCGTTCGGGATCGCCCATCCGCCGGCGCTGGCCGATTTCGCTCGGATCTGGCCGCAGATCCTCTACCTGTTCGTCGCGGTGTCCGCCGTCTCCATCATCACCTGGAACATTGCCGTGCGCGCGGTCGGCGCGCAGACGGCGACGCTGGTCTCGACGTTCACGCCGGTCATTCCCTTTGCCTGGGCCTGGTGGAACGGACAGATATTCACCGCGGCCGAGATCGTCGGCGTCCTGATGATCATCGGCGCCATCCTTGCCCACAACCTGAACGAACGTCGCCGCGCCCTGACTGTCGCGCCGAAGCCCGAATTGCGGACCGCCGGTGGCCGGTAGGGCGGACGATTGCGCGCAGAACTGCCGACGGCGCAGCCCACTTGCGCCGGAAATGTGGCGGAAGGCGTCAAGTTGTAGCCGCACCCGAATTTTATGAGGCGGTGTGGCCGCGACTGCGGCGTTGGACATGTGCAATGCAGCTTGCAGCGCGCCAGGCGCGCATGGTCATTGATCCTTGCTCGAATTTCCGCGGCGTCTGTTTCGCGCCGGTGGCGGCGCGCGCGCTCGTGGTCTTCGGACTGTTCGCAGGTCTCGCGCTGGTGGCGCTGCGCGTAGCGCCGGGGCGAAACGCGCAGGCGCCGGGAGCGACCTCCGCGCATCGCATTGCGCTGATCCCGCTGTCCGCCGCGATCAGGCCGAAGCGCGTCGATCTGGCGCTGGATGACGACAGTTCGGACGACGTCGCGGCGGCGACCTGGGCGCGGCGCATTCCCGACGAGGAGTTTCGTCGCCAGATCGAGGCGCTCGAAGAAGCGAAGGACGGCACGCTCAAGTTCGGGCCCATGCGCGTGCGCCGGGATCTGGTCGAGACGGTCGTGCGCGCGGCGCAGCAAACCGCGTTCGATCCGGCCGTGTTGATGGCCATTGCAGACAAGGAATCGAGTTTCTCGGCCGGCGTGAAGGCGCAGACCTCGTCGGCGTCGGGCCTGTTCCAGTTCATCGACACGACCTGGCTGCGCGTCGTGCGCCAGTTCGGCGCATCACATGGGCTCGCGCGGGAAGCGGCGGAGATCGAGGGGCCGGACGACCGGCCTGCGATCGCCGATCCGCAGGAGCGCGAGCGCGTGCTCGCCCTGCGCGGCCAGCCTTATCTTGCGGCCGTGATGGCGGCCGAAATGCTCAAGTTCGACGGCGGCGAAGTCGCCAGGGCCGTCGGCCGCGATCTGACAGCCGGCGAGACATATCTGACGCATTTCCTCGGGGCGAAGGACGCCAACCGTTTCCTGTCGAGCTACGACGAGGAGCCGAAATCCTCCGCCGCGCAGCTTCTGAAGCGGCCGGCGCGCGCCAATCGCCCGATCTTCTTCGCGCAGGCGCGCGGCGGCGCGAAGGCGCTGTCGGTCGCCAATGTCCACGACAAGTTCGAGGAAATGATGGGAACGCGCGTCGACCGATACGCCGGCGTCGGGGATATTGCGGGGGCGATGGCGTATTCGGATTGATGGGGCGCGGCGCGACAATCGATGCGCCGATGGACTTCATCCCGATCGAAAAGAGCGCAACCGTCATTTATCCCGGCGGCGCGAGACGACGATCGCGCGGGCAAAATGCGCCGTCCCTACGCGACGCCTTCCTTCCTGATCTTCTCCGCCACCGTCACCGCAAAATATGTCAGCACCCCATCGCAACCTGCGCGCTTGAAGGCGAGCAGGCTTTCCATCATGGCCTTGTCGCCGTCGATCCAGCCGTTCTGGCTCGCCGCCATGATCATCGCGTATTCGCCGGAGACCTGATAGGCGAAGGTCGGTCGCCCGAACGTCTCCTTGACGCGAGAAATGATGTCGAGATAGGGCATGCCCGGCTTGACCATAACCATGTCGGCGCCCTGTTCGAGATCGAGTTCGACCTCGTGCAGCGCCTCGTCGGAATTGGCCGGGTCCATCTGGTAGGTGCGCTTGTCGCCGATCAGCGTCTTGTTGGTGCCGACCGCGTCGCGGAACGGGCCATAGAAGGCCGATGCATATTTGGCGGCGTAGGACATGATCTGCACATGGCCGAAGCCCGCAGCGTCCAGACCCTCGCGCAGCGCGCCGACTCTCCCGTCCATCATGTCGGAGGGCGCGATCACGTCGGCGCCGGCGCGCGCCTGGTTCAGCGCCTGCTCGACGAGGATGTGCACGGTCTCGTCGTTGAGGATTTCCTCGCCTTCCATCACGCCGTCGTGGCCGTGGCTGGTGTAGGGATCGAGCGCGACGTCGGTGACGATCCCAAGACCGGGCGCAGCCTCCTTGATCGCGCGGCAGGCGCGGCAGACCAGGTTCTGATCGTTGAGCGCCTCCGACCCCATCGCGTCGCGCAGGTCCGGGTCGGTGTAAGGGAAGAGGGCGATGGCGGGAATGCCGAGGGCCGCCGCATGGGCTGCGGCCCTGGCCGCCTCGTCGACCGAATAGCGGAACACGCCGGGCATGGAAGCGACCGGGACTTTCGTCTTTTCGCCCTCGACGACGAAGATCGGCCAGATCAGATCGTTGGCGGTGACGACATTTTCGCGCACGAGGCGGCGCGACCATTCGGTGCGCCGGTTGCGGCGGGGGCGATGGGTGAGGTCGAGCCCGCGCGTGAGCGGGTGTTTGGCGTCCATGAGGGCGTTCCCTGGCGGCGATCCTGCATTTTGAGCGCGCACATTAGGGCTGGAGACCGGGAGGGACAAGCGCCGCGGCGCGAACCGTCGCGGCTCGCCGCAAGATGCGGAGGGCTCGCGGTCCAAACCCAAATGCTCTATCCCTCCCTTTCGACGGAGGCCGAAGTGAACGACGAAGTCATCTGCGAACGCCGCGGCGCGGTGGGCCACATTCTGCTGAACCGGCCGCAGGCGCTGAACGCGCTGACGACCGGCATGGTGCGCGGCATATCTGCGGCGCTCGATGCGTGGGAGAACGATCCGGCGATCTCCTGCGTGGTGGCGCAGGGCGCGGGCGAAAAGGCGTTCTGCGCCGGCGGCGATATCCGCCTCCTTTACGAGCAGGGGATGGCCGGCGACCACAAGGCGCAGATCGACTTCTGGCGCGAGGAGTACATCCTCAACCGCCGCATCAAGCTCTATCCGAAGCCCTATGTCGCGATCATCGACGGCATCGTCATGGGCGGCGGCGTCGGCGTCTCCGAGCATGGCTCGCATCGCATCGCCGGCGACGGCTTCGCCTTCGCCATGCCGGAGGTCGGCATCGGCTTCTTTCCCGACGTCGGCGCGACCTATTTCCTGCCGCGGCTGGCCGGCAAGACCGGAACCTATCTGGCGCTCACTGGCGCCCGCGCGAAGGCCGGCGACGCGGTCGCGCTCGGGCTCGCCGACGCCCACGTCTCGCGCGACGACATCGCCCCCTTCGTGCAGGCGCTGACGGCCGGAGAGGCGGTGGACGCGGCGGTCGCCCGTTTCGCCACCGACGCGCCGACCGGCCCCATCGTCGCGCATCGCGCGACGATCGACGCGGCGTTTTCCGGCGCCGCCGTCGCTGAGATTTTCGCGCGCCTGGCAAGGGATGGCTCGCCGTTCGCGGCGGAGACGGCGAGGGCCATGGCCGCCAAGTCGCCGACCAGCCTCGCAGTTGCGCTCCGACAGATGCAGATCGGCGGCTCGCTCGACATGGCGGAGGCGATGCGCGTCGAATTCCGGATCGTCTCGCGCATCTGCCGGGGGCGGGATTTTTACGAGGGCGTGCGGGCGACCATCATCGACAAGGATCAGTCGCCGGCCTGGTCGCCCGCCAGGATCGAGGACGTGTCCGAGGCGGAGATCGGGCGGATCTTCGCGCCGCTCGGGAAGGAGGAATTGGCGTTTCCCGGGAGCGATTCTCCATGAAAGGCCGCGAGGCGCTCGATTCCGGGGCGGCCATCCGCCTGGGCGAGAAGACGCGCGACCCGAACGAGACGCGCTGGGGCATGCTGCTCGTGCTGTTCATGCGTACAGTCGCCGGACTCTGGATCCTGCAGGGTCTCGTCCAGTGGCAGATCGTGCTGACGGCGTCAGGCGCGCTGTTCGACAGGGTCTCGACCTCGACGGGCGTCGGCATCGTCTATTTCGCTGTCATGGACCTGCTGGCGGCCGTGGGACTTTGGCTCGCCACGCCTTGGGGCGGCGTGCTGTGGCTGCTGGTGGCGCTGTCTCAGATCGTCGTGGCGCTCGCAATGCCGACGTTCTTCGACGGCGGCGCGCTGGTCATCATCCTCGACGTGCTGCTGGTTGGCCTTTATCTGCTGCTCACGTTCGAGGCCGGCCGCGAACCGCAGCGGCGCTCGGCCCCGCGTCGGCTGGCGACGCGCCTGTGGACGAATTCCCTGCGGATCTGGGAAAGCTGGCGGGACTGAGGCGATTCGCGGACTTTCATCATAAACCTTTGTTTTGATTCACTGACTGTTCACTCCGTTTCAGGGAGTTCGGGTAAACGCCGGATTCAGCTTGTTGCTTAAACTGGTTTTCATTCGCCCCGGCTAAATTGCCCATAACGAAGCCGGACAAGCCGGCCGGAACATCCAACGGGGTAAAGTCATGAGCCAGGCCGCCAAAGCAGAAGTCTCCGTCGCCCGCGCAGAACGTATGGGTGAAATTCGTCCAGTCTACCTGGAATCGTTGACCCTGGTGGAGCGTCTTCATCGCCGCCTGCTCGATGTCATCAAGGACGAGTTCGACCGCCGCGGCCGTTCCGACATAAATTCGGTTCAGGCGCTGCTGCTCTACAATATTGGCGACAAGGAACTGACAGCCGGCGAACTGCGCACCCGCGGCTATTACCTCGGCTCGAACGTTTCCTACAATGTGAAGAAGCTGGTCGAGATGGGCTATCTGCATCACGCCCGCTCGCGCGTCGACCGTCGCGCCGTGCGCATTTCGTTGACCGAGACCGGCCGGGAGGTGCACCGCATCGTGGCCAGCCTGTATGACAAGCACGTGATGACGGTCGAGCAGATCGGCGGCATCTCCTGCGACGAGTTCAAGCAGATCAACACCGCGTTGATCCGTCTGGAACGCTTCTGGACCGATCAGATCCGCTATCGCCTCTGATTCAGCAAACCCTCATTCCTGCGGCCCGCCGGCGTCCCCTCCGGCGGGCCGTTTCATTTTCTCCACACTGGGGACCGATCCTGCCTGGCGCTGCAACCGCGCGCGGCCAGCCACAAAATAGCCGGCTTGTTCGGGCCTTTTTAACCCTGACCATGACAGGGTCAGGGCAGTAGGGTATGACGATGCCCGACCTCAAAATCGTTGAATCCGGCGCTTCGCGCCGCGCCTTTGCTGGCGCCGCGCCGGTTTCGCTCATCAGGTTCCGGAATTTCGCAGCATGTACAAGATCAGGTCCGTTCCTCTTTCGCGCCGCGCCTTCGCTGGCGGCGTCTCCCTTGTCGGTCTTTTCTCGGGATTAGGCGTTTCCGCCGCCTTCGCCGGCCCGAACGACGGGTTTGGCCAGGCCGAATGGGCGCAGCGTTATGATTCAGACGATCGCCTCGTCGTGCCGCGGTCGTCGACGCCGCTGCTGTCGCCCGAAACGCTGGCCGCCACCGAAGCCGCGATTCAGAAATACCAGCAGTTCGTCGCCTCCGGCGGATGGCCGACGCTGAACGGGCCGACGCTGAAGGTCGGCGTGCGCTCGCAGGCCGTCATTGCGCTGCGCGCGCGCCTGATGGCTTCGGGCGATCTCGATTCCAGCGCCGGCGCATCGCCGGTGTTCGATTCGTACGTGGAGGCGGGCGTCAAGCGGTTCCAGGCGCGCCACGGACTCGGCCAGACCGGCGTCGTCGCCAAGCAGACCTATGCCGCGCTCAACATTCCGGCCGAGATCCGGCTGCGCCAGCTTGAGACCAACCTGGTGCGCCTGCGATCGTTCGCCAGCAATCTCGGTCGCCGCTTCGTGACCGCCAATATTCCGGCCGCCATGGTCGAGACGGTCGAGAACGGGCAAGTGATGACTCATCACGCCGCCGGCGTCGGCAAGATCGACCGGCAATCGCCTGTCATGCAGGCGCGCGTCCTCGACATCAATTTCAATCCCTACTGGACCGTGCCGGCTTCGATCATCCGCAAGGATCTGATCCCCAAGATGCAGGCCGATCCAACTTATCTCTCGGAAAACAAGATCCGAATCTTCAACAAGGACAATGTCGAAGTTCAGGCGAACCAGATCAACTGGAACTCGCTGGACGCCGTCAACTACCGGTTTCGTCAGGATCCTGGCGGCGATTTCAATTCGCTTGGAGTCGTGCGCATCAATATCGCCAATCCCTATGGCGTCTACATGCACGACACGCCGGCCAAGGGCATCTTCGGCGACGACTACCGCTTCGTGTCCTCAGGTTGCATGCGCGTGCAGAACGTGCGCGACTATGTGGCCTGGCTGCTCAAGGAGACGCCCGGCTGGGATCGCGACCATATCGATCAGGTGATCGCGTCGGGCGAACGCGTCGACGCCAAGCTCGGCGAAGCGGTTCCGGTTTACTGGGTCTATATCACGGGTTGGGGCACGCCCGAGGGCATCGTGCAGTTCCGCGACGATATCTACCAGCGCGACGGCCTCGGCCAGATCGCCGCCTATCAGGCGGCGCCTGCCGGCGGCGACGATGGCCACGGCGGCACCAGCGTCGGCCTGAAACCTGCGGACCAGCAGGACGATTGAGGGCAGGGGCTTTCGGGCTTTCTGGACATTGGGAAACCCGCCGGCGACGGCGGGTTTTTTGTTGGGCGTCGCCAAACGGCGGACGTTTCGCGTCATGGCCAGCGAGATTGCGGCGACGGGGTGCGGAGCCTCCGCTTCATCACCGTCCCGCGAGGTTGTGCGAAAGAACGCGATCGAAGCTCGTTGGGCGATCCTCGTCCGCCCGGCTTGATTCACAGGCCGATCGACGGCGATCTTGCCTTTTGACGCCAAAAGATACATTTAATTTATAATTTTGAACAGGCGCCCTCATGCTCGAACGCACGATCTTCACGACGCTTCCAATTCTTCTCTTCGGTCTGGCCTGCGCGTCCGCCCGCGCCGACGATGCGGCGACGCGGCCGTTGCAGGCGCAGGCCGCATCGCTTGCGGCGGACTATGCCGGGCGCCTCAAGGCAGAGCTATCCGGCGCGATGGAGGCGGATGGGCCGCTCGCGGCGCTGTCCGTCTGTCACGAGGCGGCGCCGGCGATCGCGGCCGATCTTTCGCGCAGCAGCGGCTGGTCCGTCGCCAGAACCAGTCTGAAACCGCGCAATGCCTCGTCGGCGCCGGATGAATACGAACGCGCGGTCATGAACTCCTTCAGCGCGCGCATCGCCAATGGCGAGAGCGCGGCCGGGATGGTCAGCGCGGAAGTCGTCGAACAAAAGGGCCATCGGGTTTTCCGCTTTGTCAAAGCGATCCCGACTGCGTCGAACTGCCTGATTTGTCATGGCGGCGACGTCAAACCGGAGCTGAAACAGAAAATTTCCGAACTCTATCCGGATGATCGTGCAACGGGGTTCAAGCTTGGCGACATGCGTGGCGTGTTCACGCTGCAAAAGATCCTCGATGCCGATCAAAAGTGAACGCGTCCGACGGTTTTTCACGGGGCCGGGCGCGCCGCCAGCCGCAGCCTCCAACGCCTTTAGAACCGGTCCAATCCTTGCGTGGCAGCCATTTGAGCATTGACCCGGCAACCCCGCGTCAGTACCTCGATGCGTGAAGGCACAAGGAAAAGAACGTGGTTCTTGCGACAGGCGGAGACAAAGGACGCGACGGGAGGGCGGGTCTGTCGACTTTCGCCCGATTTCTCGCGGTGGCCGGGCCGGGCGTTGTCGTCATGCTGGCCGACACCGATGCGGGGTCTGTCATCACGGCGGCGCAGTCGGGCGCCGCCTGGGGCTACAAGCTGCTGCTGCTGCAACTGATCCTCGCGCCGATCCTCTATGTCGTGCAGGAACTGACGGTCCGTCTCGGCATCGTCACCGGCAAGGGCCACGCCGAACTAATCCTGCAGTATTTCGGCAAGTCCTGGGCGTGGTTCTCCGTCGCGACGCTGTGCCTGTCCTGCATCGGCGCGCTGCTCAGCGAATTGAGCGGTCTGGCAGGCGTCGGCGCCCTGATGGGCGTTCCTGCCGGCGTGACCATGATCATCGTCGTCGGCTCGCTGCTGCTGATGGCTTTCACCGGCTCCTATCTGTCCGTTGAGCGCATCGCCATCGCCATCGGCGCTTTCGAACTGGTTTTCCTCATTGTCGCCTATGCGGCGGAGCCCAAGGCCGCCGAACTCCTGCACGAATCCATCGACATTCCGTGGCGCGACCCGAAGTATCTCTATCTCGTCTCCGCCAATATCGGCGCGGTGATCATGCCTTGGATGGTCTTCTTTCAGCAGTCGTCCGTCATCGAGAAAGGCCTCAAGCCCGCCGACATGCCGGCTGCCCGGCTCGACACCGCGGTGGGTTCAGTCCTCACGCAGCTCATCATGGCCGCTGTCGTGGTGGCTACGGCGGCCACGCTCGGCCGGGCCGGCGGCGTCGGTTCGCTCGACACCGTGCAGCAGATCGCCGACGCGATAACGCCGCATCTCGGCGACACGATGGGCAAGCTTATGTTCGCGCTCGGCATGTCCGGCGCCGCGATCGTCGCGACCATCGTCGTCACCCTCACGGCGGCGCGCACGCTCGCAGAAGTGATGGGCCACAAGCATTCGCTCGAACTCGAACCGCGCGAGGCGCCCTGGTTCTACGGCATTTACACGGCCGCCCTCGTGGTCGGCGCCGTCATCGTCGCCTCGGGCGCCGATCTGGTCGCCATCAGCGTCGGCGTGCAGGTCATGAACGCGCTGCTGCTGCCGATCGTGCTCGGGTTTCTGTTCCTGCTGGCGCGCCGCTTGCCGCAGCCCTATCGCGTGCAGGGCGCCTGGGCCTGGGTGAGCGGACTCGTGATCGCCGCAACTGTCGTGTTCGGCGTCTATTCCGGCGTATCCGGCCTGTTCGGCTGATCCTCGCTTTCGATTTCCTCATCTGCTAGAAGGCGCGGCGGCCGGTATTCGGCCAGCCCGGGATACTGAAATGTCCGATATTTTCCGTGAGGTCGACGAGGAGGTCCGTCAGGACCGGGCGCTCGCCTTCTGGAACAAGCACCAGAGCCTGCTTCTCGTCATTGCAGTGCTGATCGTCGTCGCGGCGGGCGGCTGGAAATTCTGGCAGTCGCAGCAGCAGAAGGCGGCCGAGGCGGCCGACGAAAAGTTTCAGGCCGCGCTGGTCCTGTCGCGGGACGGCAAAGCGGCCGAGGCGCTGGCGGCTTTCGAGGCGCTGGCCAAGGATGCGCCCACGGGCTACGCCACGCTGGCGCGTCTGCGCGGAGCGGCGGAAATGGCTGCGACCGATCGCCCAGGCGCGGTGAAAGCCTATGACGCGCTTGCGTCGGACGCCTCGCTTGATTCCCTGTTTCGGGACGACGCGCGCCTTCGCGCGGCCATGCTGCGCGTGGACCAGGCCGATCGAAAGGAAATGGAAGACAGGCTGACGCCGCTCGCCGCCCCGGGCGGGGCGTTCCGCTCCAGCGCGCGCGAATTGCTGGCGCTGGTGGATTTGCGCGCCGACGATGTCGAGGCAGCCGGCCGCTGGCTCGACCAGATCGTCATCGACAATGGCGCCCCCGAGGCGATCCGGCAGCGCGCCGAGGCCTTCCTCGGCCTCGTCCGCTCGGACAGCAAGCCGGCGAAATAACCCGTGCCTGCGCCGCGCTCGCGCTTCGACGGGTGGAGACGCCGCCCCTCGTCGGCCCTTCTGCGTCGAGACAGCGGCGTCGCCGCTTCTCCGGCATGAGGGGCCGGACTGAAACAACGCCCTCATGCCCAGGCGGCGCGATGTGCCGGCCGAGGGATGAGGACGCCCGAAATCAGGCTGCCTGAAAGGGGAGCGACCATGTCCTTCACGCTCGCCATCATTGGCCGTCCCAATGTCGGCAAGTCCACGCTGTTCAACCGGCTCGTCGGCAAGAAGCTGGCGCTGGTCGACGACCAGCCGGGCGTGACGCGCGACCGGCGCGAGGGCGAGGCGAAGCTCGCCGACCTGCGCTTCACCATCATCGATACGGCCGGACTGGAGGAGGGCGGCGCAGAATCGCTGTCAGGCCGCATGCGCGCGCAAACTGAAGCCGCCATCGAGCAGGCCGACGCCATCCTGTTCATGGTCGACTCCCGCGCCGGCGTAACGCCGGATGATCGTTACTTTGCATCACTCGTCCGTCGTGCTGGAAAACCGATCGTGCTCGTCGCCAACAAGGCGGAGGGCCGCGCCGGCGAATCCGGCGCGCTCGACGCATATTCTCTGGGCCTCGGCGACCCCGTGCCGCTGAGCGCCGAGCATGGCGAAGGCATGATCGACCTGTTTGATGCGTTGCGTGCGGCGCTGCCCGAGCAAACCGAAGCGGCGGAGGACGAGGAGGACGCGCCGCGGCTGGCGCTCGCCGACGACGAGGATGGCTCCGAACTCGATCCGTCCAAGCCGTTGCGCATCGCCGTGGTCGGCCGTCCGAACGCCGGCAAGTCCACGCTCATCAACCGCATCCTTGGCGAGGACCGGCTGTTGACCGGGCCGGAAGCCGGCATTACCCGCGATTCCATCGGTCTCGATTTTCAGTGGGGCGAGCGCAAGCTCAAGATGTTCGACACCGCTGGCCTGCGGCGGCGCGCACGTGTGACGGACAAGCTGGAGAAACTTGCCGCGGCGGATGCGTTGCGCGCGGTGAAATTCGCGGAAGTCGTGGTGCTACTGCTCGACGCGACGATCCCGTTCGAGAAGCAGGATCTGACCATCGCCGATCTCGTAGAGCGCGAGGGCCGGGCGCTCGTGATCGGCCTCAACAAATGGGATCTGATCGACGACAAGGGCCAGAATCTCAAGGATCTCCGCGAAGAGGCGGGGCGCCTGCTGCCGCAATTGCGCGGCGCGCCGGTGATCGCCCTGTCGGGCGAGACCGGCGTCGGCATCGACAAGCTCATGCAGGCGATCTTCGCGGTGCATACGACGTGGAATATTCGCATTTCCACCGCGCGCCTCAACCGTTGGCTCGGCGCGGTTCTGGAACAGACGCCGCCGCCCGCCGTCTCCGGCCGCCGCATCAAGATCCGCTACATGACGCAACTGAAGGCGCGCCCGCCGCATTTCATCCTGTTTGGCAACCAGCTCGAACAATTGCCGACCAGCTACGAGCGGTTCTTGCTGAATGGCCTGCGTCAGGCTTTCGATCTGCCGGGCGTGCCGCTGCGCCTGTCGAAACGCACGGGGGAAAATCCCTACAAGCCGACGAAGAGACGACAGCCGGGGTCGGGGCGAGGAAAGTAGGAGCGCGAGCGGAAACGCCGCTTCACCCCGGTTCGCGAAAGCTCAATACCCGTCCCTGCGGAAAATCGTACAGCTTCCCCGTTTCCGTCCACGCGGGCGAACACATCGCCACGATCTGCGGCGCAGCTTCCTCCGGCGTTTTCAGCGTCATCGGGTCTTCGCCCGGCATGGCCTTCGCGCGCATGGTCGTGCGCAACGGGCCGGGATTGAACAGGTTGACGCGCACGCTGGAAATGTTCTGCGTCTCGGCGGCGTAGAAACGCGCCAATGCGTCGAGGGCGGCCTTGGTCACGCCGTACAGGCCCCAGTAGGCGCGCAATTCGGCGCGATGGCCCGCGCCCGACGACAGGAAGACGACACGGCCAGCGTCGGAGGCCTTGAGCAGCAGATCGAGCGACCGGATCAGCCGCCAGTTCGCGGTCACGTTGACCGCGAAAACCTTGTCCCATTCTTTCGGATCGATATGTCCGAGCGGAGACAATATGCCGAGCAGGCCCGCATTACCGACGAGGATGTCGAGCCGGCCCCATCGTTCATGGATGGCCGCGCCGAGCCGGTCGATCGCTTCGTGATCGACGAGGTCGCATGGAACCAGCGTCGCCTCGCCGCCGAGCGCGCGGATCTCGTCGTCGAGTTCCTCCAGCGCGCCTTGCGTGCGCGCCAGCGCGATCACATGCGCGCCCTGGCGTGCGAGTTCCAGCGCCACTGCGCGGCCAATGCCGCGGGACGCGCCGGTGACGAGGGCGATTCGGGAGGAAAGGGGAGAGGTCATGCAAAGACTTTCGGAAAGTGCGGGCTGTCAGACCGTCCAGGGATTTATCACATCGACAGGCGCGTCAGGAAAATGGCGGACGTCGCCAGTCGCAATCGACGCCTGCTCCCGACCGGCCCGGCGTCTCGGCTTTTCTCACGCGCTCGGGCGCCGAGCCGTTCCGGCCGCGCGATGGCCCGGTGGTCACCGCCGGTTTTCGCGAAAAACCGGGCGTGGATGCGGGAGAAGGCGACCATGTTCGCTGTCGCCGGCTCAACGTCACCCCGTCTCCGCCAGAAGCGAAAGCTGCTGCTTCACGGATTCGCCGACCACATCCGTCAGCGTGGTTGGATAGTCGCCGGTGAAGCAATGGTCGGTGAACTGCGGTCGCTGGGCGCTGCGGCCTTCTTCGCCCATCGCCTTGTAGATGCCGTCGACCGACAGGAAGGCGAGCGAGTCGCAGCCGATATACTGGCGCATCTCCTCCAGACTATGGGTGGCGGCGAGCAGCTTGTCCTTCTGCGGCGTGTCTATGCCGTAATAGTCGGGATGGGTGATCGGCGGCGAGGAGATGCGGAAATGGACCTCGCGCGCGCCGGCCTCTCGCATCATATGCACGATCTTCACCGAGGTCGTTCCGCGCACGATCGAATCGTCGATCAGCACGATGCGCTTGCCCGCGACGACGCTGCGGTTGGCGTTGTGCTTCATGCGCACGCCGAGTTCGCGCACGTTCTGCGTCGGCTGGATGAACGTGCGGCCGACATAATGGTTGCGGATGATGCCGAGCTCGAACGGCACGCCGGATTGTTGCGCATAGCCGATCGCCGCCGGCACGCCCGAATCGGGCACCGGCACCACGACATCTGCCGGGACTGCGGATTCGCGCGCCAGTTGCGCGCCCATGGCCTTGCGCACGTCGTAGACGGAGCGCCCGTGCACCATCGAATCCGGCCGAGCAAAATATATGTATTCGAAAATGCAGGGACGGGCGGGGACCGGCGGGAAGGGCCGCAGGCTCTCGACGCCCGATTCGGAAATGACGACGATCTCGCCGTTCTGCACGTCGCGGACGAAACGCGCGCCGATGATGTCGAGCGCGCAGGTCTCCGAGGCCAGGATGTACTTGCCGTCGAGTTCGCCGAGTACGAGTGGACGGATGCCGAGCGGATCGCGCGCGCCGATCAGCTTCTTGTTGGACAACGCGACCAGCGAATAAGCGCCCTCGATCTGGCGCAGCGCCTCGATGAACCGTTCGATGATGCGCTGCTTGCGGCTGCGCGCGACAAGATGAAGGATGACTTCCGTGTCGGACGTGGATTGATAGATCGCGCCATCGCGGATCAGTTCGCGTCGGATCGTGAGCGCATTTGTGAGATTGCCGTTGTGGGCGACAGCAAAGCCTCCGGACGAGATTTCCGAAAACAGCGGCTGCACATTGCGCAGGATCGTTTCGCCGGTCGTCGAATACCGCACATGGCCGATGGCGGAATCGCCGGGCAGACCCTGGATGGTGCTCTGGCGGGAGAAATGGTCGCCGACGAGGCCCAGGCGGCGCTCGGAATGGAATCGTGCGCCATCGAAGGAAACGATGCCGGCCGCCTCCTGTCCGCGATGCTGGAGCGCATGCAGGCCGAGCGCGGTGATGGCTGCGGCGTCGGGATGGCCGAAAATGCCGAAGACGCCGCACTCTTCGCGCAGGCGATCAGCGTCGAGGTCGAAATCGGCGAAATCGCCGCCGTCGCGGAAGGCGCCGCTCGCTTGCGTCATTTTGCATTCTCCTGACGGCGTCCGGCGCGCCGCAAAACTCTCCGCCGCCGCCGCGCCGGGATCATCGTCGCTGGACCGCGGCGCCTGTCGCCAGCGCGTCGAGCCCCTTCCTGTCGGCGTTCTGATAGGTTGCAGGCGCCTCGGTCCGCTTGGCCGGCGCGATCTTCGAGGGCGCTCCGGGCCTGGCGTCCTGATCGGTGTCGGCGGGCGCGTCCTCGGACGGCGCGGCGGTCTTGCCGTTCTTGAGCCTGGCGAGAATGCTCTCGGGATCGTCCGGAAGGAAGGCCATGATCTGGTCGCCGGTGACAGCGAGAAGCGGCTTCATCCTGGCGTTCTTGACCCATTCCGGCTGCGACTTGTCCGGCACGAGCCAATTGAAGAAAACGAAGGCGACGGCGCATAGCAGAAGGCCTCTTGCGGCTCCGAACACGAAGCCAAGCGAGCGGTCGAGCGCGCCCACCTTCGAGTCGAGGATCATGTCGGATATTCGGACAGTGATGATCGACACGACGATCAGCGCAACGAAGAACACGCCGGCCGCCGCGGCGGCGAGCGCGATATTATCCTTCGCTATGTAGGGTTTGACATAGGGAAGCGCCAGCGGGTGCAGGTAGAGGGCGGCCAGCGCCGCCACGCCCCAGGAGGCGATCGCCAGCACCTCGCGCGTAAAACCACGCAACATGGCGAGCAGGGATGAAACGAGAATAACGCCGATCAAACCAAGATCGAGATAGGATGGCATATGAACTGGCCTCGCGCCGGAACATCGAATGTTTGACGGACCCGCCTTCCGTCGGCGCCGGACTAACCCGCGCCAAGCGGGCGACCGACACGATGGGCGCGTTATATCGGAGGCGCAGGGCCGCGTCACTATCGCGCGGGCTGGAAGCGGTGGACATGCAGTCCCCTGGCGATCGCGCGGGCACCGCCGGATCCGGCGCTCCCTCGGCCGGCGCATTGAAACAGTCGCCGGCCTCGCGGTAGCCTGTCCGCAAAGGGAGAAAACCGCCTATGGATCTCGAAACCGGTTTCGACACGCGCCTCGTCCTGTCCGGGCCTTTACGCAAACCGCGGCAAATGTTGTCCGATCAGGAATACGGCGGCCATGCCTCGATCCACGACGATTCGATGGCCGAAAAGCTCGGGTTTCGGGCCGGCCCTATCGAGGGACCGACGCATTTTTCGCTGTTCCCGCCGCTGCTCGAACAGATCTGGGGGCGGGCGTGGTTCGAGACAGGGTGCATTTCCGCGCACTATCAGAACATGGTCGTCGAAGGCGAAGAGGTCCGGGCCTTCGCCGAAATCCCCCGGAAGGGCGCGCGAAAGACCCGTGTGTGGGCAGAGAAGGCCGATGGTTCGCCCGTGCTGGAGGCCTCTGCGTCGCTTGGTCCAGACGGCGGCGAAACGCTGCTGGAGGAGCGGCTGAAGCAGCTCCGCCCGCCTGGCAAGCTCGTGATCCTCGCGGATCTGCGCGTTGGCATGAAGGGGCCGCAAGACGAGCGCGTGCGCATGGACCCGGAGCAGCATATGGGTGCGCTCTACCCGTTTTCGCTCGTCGGCAAGCTCGCCGTCATCACCGAAACGTCGCCATGGTATTCGGATCCGCAGGCCTCGCCCTGGGGCCGGCCGATCGTGCCGCTCGAGATGGTCAGCGTCCTGGCTGAATATTCGAGCCGGCAGGCCGCCTTCCCGGTGAAGGGGCCAGCCGTCGGCCTGTTCGCCGATCAGGAGATCCGGATGATCGAGGGGCCGCTGTTCGTTGGCGAGGACTACGTGGTCCGCCGCGAAATCGTGGCCCTGTCGGAAAGCCGGCGCACGGAATCCTACTGGGTGCGCGCCCGGATTTTCGACTCCTCGGGCAGGAAACAGGTTGCGGAAATGCTGCTCAACCACGCCACCCTGAAACATTCCTACGCGGGATACGAAGACGCTGCGCGCGCCTGACGCGGCGCTACGCGTCACACGGTTTCGCTCCGCGCCCGCTCGCGCTGCAGTTGGCGCTGCGGCGCGAGCGAGGCGATATCGGCGACGAGCTTCGAAATATGCCCGGAGGGCCGCAACCGCATGTCCTTCGGCGCCTCCTCGGCCTTGTCGCCGGGCGGCGGCGGCAGGATGGCGTTGCGGAAACCGAGCTTCGCCGCCTCCTTCAGCCTGAGACCTGTGTGGATCACGGGCCGCACGGCGCCGGACAGGCCGACCTCGCCGAAAAACACGCAATCGGCCGGCAGAACCGCGCCGGTGAGCGATGAGACAAGCGCGGCGGCGACCGCGAGATCGGCGGCCGGCTCGTAAATGCGCAGGCCGCCCGCGATCGACAGATAGACGTCATGGCCGCCGAGTCGCACGCCGCCATGCGCCTCCAGCACCGCCAGCACCATGGCGAGCCTCTGGCTGTCCCAGCCGACGACGGCGCGGCGCGGCGTGCCGAGCGTGGTCGGCGTCGCCAGCGCCTGGATTTCCAGCAGCATCGGGCGTGAACCCTCCATGCCCGCGAGCACCGCGGCGCCCGGCGCGCCAGCCTCGCGTCCCGCCAGAAACAGCGCGCTTGGATTGGCCACTTCGGCAAGGCCGGCGCCGGTCATCTCGAACACGCCGATCTCGTCGGTCGGGCCGAACCTGTTCTTGGCCGCCCGCATCATGCGGAAATGGTGAGCGCCGTCGCCCTCGAACGACAGCACGGCGTCGACCATGTGCTCCACCACGCGGGGGCCGGCGACCTGCCCATCCTTGGTGACATGCCCGACCAGCACGATGCATGCGCCGGACGTCTTCGCGTAGCGGATCAGCGCCTGCGCCGACGCGCGCACCTGCGTCACCGTGCCGGGCGCGGACTCGACCGCGTCGGTGAACATGGTCTGGATCGAATCGATGACAACGAGAGCAGGGCGCTCGCCCTGCGCCAGCGTCGCCAGAATGTCCTCGACATGGGTCTCGGCCGCCAGTTGCACCGGCGCATCGGCCAGCCCGAGCCGCACCGCGC
Organism: Pseudomonadota bacterium; assembly: GCA_021781815.1. Lineage (GTDB taxonomy): Bacteria > Pseudomonadota > Alphaproteobacteria > Rhizobiales > Beijerinckiaceae > JAJXWB01. The sequence continues at coordinate 109,531 of JAJXWB010000005.1, forward strand.
GCATCCGCACCTGCGCCGTCGCCTCCTCGCCGGAAATGTAGACGACCCGCCGCTTTTTTCGCGCGAGCGCCGCGCAGATCTGGGTGAGAAGAGTGGATTTGCCGATACCCGGCTCGCCGCCGATCAGCAGCACGGAGCCCGGTACGAACCCGCCGCCCGTGACGCGGTCGAATTCCCGGATGCCGGACACGATGCGCGGCGCCTCCTGCGTCTCGCCATCGAGCCCTTCGAGCTTGAACGGCCGGCCCTTGCGTCCGCCGCGCGAAGCGGGCGTTCCCGCGCCGATGCCGGCGGCGGCGGATTCCTCGATGATCGTGTTCCACTCACCGCAGGACTCGCATTTCCCCTGCCAGCGGTTGGAAACCGCGCCGCAGTTCTGGCAGGCGAAAGACGAGTGAGAACGGACCATGAACATTGATAAGCGGATTCGCGGGGGCGGGCAAGGGCGGGCGATGTCGCGAAATGGCGCGATGGCGCGGACCGCGCCGGCGTCGCCGTAATTTCCCGGCAATTTCAGACAGGCTGCAAAGGGGCGTGGACATTGGGAGCCTGATGTTGGAGAGCGCTCCAGCATCAGGTCACTGCAGTTTGGCCGGTAATTCTGACGGAAATAAAATTTCTGGTCGGCGCCGCATTCTCACGCCACGCGGAGCACAGGCGATGCCTGGTTTTGCGGCCTGGGCTGATCGGCGCGCCTGACGCGATTTCGTCCCTCGCTCTTGGCGCGGTAAAGAGCAATGTCGGAAAATTCGAGTAACGCGCTGAGCGGCTCCTCGCCGGTCGCGCTCATCGAAACACCGCAACTTACGGTCGCATTCACACGACGGCCCCCGAGGGAACTGCAGCTTTCCGCGAAAGACGAGCGGATTCGATCGGCGCGGACGTATGCAGCCTCAATACTCGACCCCGGCAACACCACGGCGAACTCCTCGCCACCAAGACGACCAAATACGTCATTCGGCCGAAGCGCTTTGGCCCCGACCTCGCAGAACTTCCGGATGACGGCGTCGCCGACCGCGTGGCCGTGTGTGTCGTTGACCACCTTGAATCGATCGAGGTCGAACATCAACACTGAAACGGGCGCGTCGGCGCGCCTGCAGCGTTCTAAAACCCGCTCGGCGCTTTCAAAGAAAGCGGCCCGGTTGGCGATTCCCGTGAGCGGGTCGACTTGCGCGGCCACCTTGCTGGCCGCCTCGCTCCGCTCGCGGATCAGAGCCAGAATGAACACGGCCGAGCCGAGCGCAAATACGATGCTTTCAAAGTGAATCACGCCAAACAACGTCATCAGCGAGGGCACCTCGTACTGGCTGGTCGGGCCGAGCAGGGTGCTGTGCGCGCCGATCATCAGGACGGCGGCATGCACGGTCGTGAAAATGATCATTGGCCAGCGCGCCGTCAGGCGCTCATTCCGGCTGCGCCATAGAGCGAAGGCCGCGGCAAACAAATAAGCAGAACCTACAGCGAGGCCGAACGACCCGGTTACGTTACGCACTCCGGGAATATCATTTGCGAGCCCGACGATCAGGGTTCCGAGAAGGGCAAAGACGAGCGGCGTGGGCTTCGCGTCCAGCGCCCGCGCGGACATCCACATCAGGCCCGGCGCCAGCACCAGCATGCTTCCACCGAAAGCCGACGCCAGAGGCCGGTGCGAGGCCATTGCCAGCATCATGCAAAAGATGCCTCCGGCGGCCACGATGTTGGCGAACCCCCACAGAGCCAAGGCCGACGCCTGTCGATTCTGGCTCCAGGCGACGAGCAACACGATGCCAGCGCACGCCGCGACAAAACTCTCCATAGTCATCAGCGTCGGCACATCAAGATGCATGATCCGATACTCCCAATGACATGCTGCGGCGCCAACCGTTACACAACCGCTTCTATCTTTATCCGGGTTTAAGCGGTTTGATTCGGCGTCATATCAGGCGCGCATGGGTAAAATTGCTACAAACATAGCCGCAATTTTACCGACCTCCCGAAGACGATTCCGCGACGAAAAGCGATCCAGGGTTTGAATTGGCTATGGCAATGCGCTGATGCGTCATCGTAATCCGTCCCGAATCGCAGCCCGTCGTGATCTTCATTTCCGCCATCCGCCGCCGGCGCTTCCGGCGCGTCGCTGGCGAACGGCATCGCGTGACGCTAAGACTTTTCCGAATTGATCGGCGCGGTTCGATTTCGATGAAGTTTTTTTCGTTCATTGTCCTCCTCCTGCTCGGGAGCGGATTTTTCCGGGCCATGGAGCCTGCGCGCGCGGCGGAGCGCGCGCCGCAGAAGTTGCAGAGGCTGCTTGAGGGGCCGCCCATGCTGGTCAGGCTGGTCCGCAGCGCGACGCCCGGCTGCGAGCCGAACTGCGCCGAGTGGATCGCCGCCGAAGGCAGGATAACGCAGGAGACTCCGGCGGCGTTCGAGGCGGTCTTTCGCCAGCTCGGATCGCGGAAAACGCCGGTCCTGGTCCGGTCAGTGGGCGGTTCGGTGGATGCGGCCATGGCGATTGGCCGCATGATCCGCGCGCGCGGACTCGATGTGACCGTCGCCCATACCGCGCTCGACGGCTGTCCGGCCGACCGCGACCAGCGCTGTGTCGCCGGCGACACGTCGCGGCTGCGCGGAACGCCGGTCACGCGCGGATTTTATTGCGCGTCAGCCTGCGTCCTGCTGTTTGCAGGCGGCGTGCGCCGCCTCGTCGCGCCGTGGTCGTCGGTGGGCGTTCATGAGATCACCGAGGTGACGAAGCAGTGGCGGGCGCGTCGCATCTATCGGCTCACGCGCCGCGTCATGCCCAATCATCAGGCGAGGGTGTTCAGAACTCTGGTCAGCGAGACGACGCTCTCGACCAAAATCTCGACATCCAGCGCATCGCGCGCCGTTCTCAGCCGCATGACCGATTATCTCCGGGAAATGGATGTCTCAAGAAAGCTCGTTGCGCTGATGATGGCCACGCCGGCCGCGAGCGTTCACTGGATGACGCGGCAGGAGTTGCGCGACACCAGGCTCGTGACCGATCCGTCAGGCTCCGCCGCGGCGGCGCCCCCCGACCAGGGTGCGCAGTCCCATGACATGACGCCAATTCTCCGACTTCGCTAATCCGCGGTCGCCCAGGCGGATGCGTCGTCGCGCTCGCCGATCAGCGCCAGCCCCGATGCGATCGACAGCAATTCGTCGCCGGATTCGATCCTGGCCGCACCGAACCGTCGCTCGAAGATTTCACGCACGGCGGGGACGAAGGACGTGCCGCCCGTCAGAAACACCCGATCGATCGTCTCTCCGCCGAATTTCGCCTGATCGAGCGTTGCGACCAGCGAAGCCTCAATTCGCGCGAGATCGCCAGCAATCCAGCCCTCGAAATCGTCGCGCCGGATTCTCGCGCGAAAATCGGCGCCGAGCGGGTCGAAAACGAAGTCGGTTTCGTCCTGGTGCGACAGCCGCGCCTTGGCCTCGGACACGGCCTTGTAGAGCGGGTAGCCCTGATCCTCCTCGACCAGTTCGATCATGCGCTCGATCTTCTCCGGCTCCAGGCAGTCCTTGCGCAGCTTCTTGAGATCGCGGAACTCGTCGGAGGATTTCAGCACCGACAGCAGGTTCCAGCGCGCGAAGCTGGAGAACACGCCGGCGGGCAGGTCGAGTTGCTTGCCCCAGCCCTGATATTTGCCGCCCTTGCCGAGACGCGGCAGCACGACCTTGTCGATGATCTGGAAATCGAAATTGTCGCCGGCGATCCCGACGCCGCCATGCGCCAGCGGCTGCGCGTGCACGCCCGTCTTGTCGACCGTGAACCGGAGAATCGAAAAGTCCGTCGTGCCGCCGCCGAAATCGGCGATCAGCACCGTCGCGCTCTTCTTGAGGTTGCGCGCGAAAAAGAAGGCGGCTGCGACGGGTTCGTAGACGAACAGGATTTCAGAGAATCCGAACTTTTCGAGCGCCTCGCGATAGCGCCTCGCCGCCAGCGCCGGCTCGGGCGTCGCGCCCGCATAGGCGACGGGGCGACCGATGACGAGGCGTTTCGGCATGGCGTCCGGCGCGAACGCGCTGTGCCTGCGCAGCTGCTCGAAGAATTCCTCCAGCAGATCCTCGAACCGCAGGCGCTTGCCATAGACATAGGCGCCGACGAACAGCGGGCTCGCCGCGAATGTCTTCAGCGACTGCATGAAGCGCGTGTCGTCGGGATGCTCGATGTAGCGCGCGACCGCCCAGGGCCCGATCTCGCTGGCGATGTTGCGCGCGCCTGCGCCGGCCGCCTTCCAGAAGGCCAGAGCCGAGCGCAGCGTGTCGATTTTTTGGGCCTCGAACGTGAAAGCGAGCGGCGAGGCCGCGCCGGACGGCCCGTCGCACAGGGCGAGAACGGAATTGGTGGTGCCGAAGTCAAAGCCGAGCGCGCGCGACATGAGGCCGATCTGTGGGGTGTGGGATTTTGGTGGAGGCGGGCGAAGCCGCGGGGCCGCGTGCATCGCACAAATCCGGGGCCGGCGCTACGGGGAAGGGGCGCTGCAACCGCGACGCCGGGCGTAGACGAACATTTTCGCCGCTGCTCGGCTGCGTTCGGCATAAGGGGGGAAGGAGGGGCGCGCCCTTGCATCCCGCCCCCCCCGCGCGTAATCCCTGCGCGACTTTCGATTTCGCAGCGCAAGAGATCCCCATGCACCGCTATCGCTCGCACACCTGCGGAGACCTCCGCGAAGCCAACGCCGGGCAGGAGGCCCGTCTTTCCGGCTGGTGCCATCGCATCCGCGACCATGGCGGCGTGCTGTTCATCGACCTGCGCGACCATTACGGCGTCACGCAATGCGTGGCCGACCCGGATTCGCCGGCGTTCAAGCTGATCGAGACCTTCCGGTCCGAATGGGTCGTGCGCCTCGACGGCAAGGTGCGTATCCGGCCGGCCGGCACCGAGAACGCGGACATGCCCTCGGGCCGGATCGAGCTGTACATCACCGACGCCGAGGTTCTGGGCCCGGCGGCCGAACTGCCGCTGCCGGTGTTCGGCGACGCGCCCTATCCGGAAGACATCCGGCTGAAATATCGTTTCCTCGACCTGCGCCGCCAGAAGTTGCATGACAACATTATGCTGCGTGGCCGCGTGATCGACAGCTTGCGCAAGCGGATGAAGGAGTCTGGCTTCTTCGAGTTCCAGACGCCGATCCTGACGGCCTCGTCGCCGGAAGGCGCGCGCGACTTCCTCGTGCCGGCGCGCCAGCATCCCGGCAAGTTCTATGCGCTGCCGCAGGCGCCGCAGCAGTTCAAGCAATTGCTGATGGTCGCGGGCTTCGACCGCTACTTCCAGATCGCGCCGTGTTTTCGCGATGAGGACGCCCGCGCCGACCGTTCGCCGGGCGAGTTCTATCAACTCGATATCGAGATGAGCTTTGTCGAGCAGGAGGACGTGTTCCAGGCCATTGAACCTGTGCTGCGCGGCGTTTTCGAGGAGTTTGCCGACGGCAAGCCGGTCACGCAGACCTTTCCGCGCATTCCGTATCGCGAGTCCATGCTGAAATACGGCTCGGACAAGCCGGATCTGCGCAATCCGCTGATCATCGTCGACGTGTCCAGCGAATTCGGCCGTGACGACGTGTCGTTCAAAGCCTTCAAGAACAAGACCGTCCGGGCCATCCCCGCGCCGGGGGCTGCCGCGCAGCCGCGCAGCTTCTTCGACAAGCTCAACGACTGGGCGCGTTCCGAAGGCGCGCCGGGGCTGGGTTATGTGATCTTTGAAGAGGAGGGCGGGTCGCTCGCCGGCAAGGGTCCGATCGCCAAGTTCATTCCAGCCGACGCGCTGAAGGCCATGGCCGACAAGGCCGGTGTGAAGGCGGGCGACGCGCTGTTCTTCTCCGCCGGCGAGGAAGAGAAGGCGGCGAAGCTCGCAGGTGCGGCGCGCCTGCGCATCGGCGCCGAACTCGGCTTGTCGGAAAAGGACGTCTTCAAGTTTTGCTGGATCGTCGATTTCCCGATGTACGAGTGGAACGAGGACGAGAAAAGAATAGACTTCTCGCACAATCCATTCTCAATGCCGCAGGGCGGGCTCGAGGCGCTGAATACAAAAGACCCGAAGGATATTCTGGCCTTCCAGTATGACATCGTCTGCAACGGCATCGAGCTGTCGTCGGGCGCCATCCGTAATCATCGCCCGGACCTGATGAAGCGCGCCTTTGAGATCGCCGGCTACGGCGAGGATGTCCTGCTTGAAAAATTCGGCGGCATGTATCGCGCGTTCCAGTATGGCGCGCCGCCGCACGGCGGCATTGCGCCGGGCGTAGACCGCATCGTCATGATGCTGGCGGGCGAGGAGAACCTGCGCGAGATTGTGCTATTCCCGATGAACCAGCGCGCCGAGGATCTGCTGATGGGCGCGCCGTCCAACGTCACGCCCAAGCAATTGCGGGAACTGCACATCAGGCTGAATTTGCCCGAGAAGGCCTGAGCAAGGCCAAAAAAAGCCGCCGGCGACCGGCGGCTTTCGTCCGGTTTGGACGTCCTTCAGTAGCAATAGCGCGGCGGCACACGCCGATAGCGATTGTAGCCGACCCGGCGATAACAACCGTTCTGATAGGCCCAGTAGCCGCGCGGACGCGGTTCGGCGGCGGCGCCGATCATTGCGCCCGTCGCCCCGCCAATAATGCCGCCGGCGATCGCCGCTCCTGCGCTGCCGCCGACTGCGCCGCCGATCGCGGCTCCGGCGCCCGCGCCGAGCAGGCCGCCGATGAGCGGGGCGTTCTGAGCCGACGCCTGCTGAACAGGCGCGAAACAAGCGAAGGCGAGAAGCGCCGCGCCGCCAATCATGTGTTTCATGCAAACCCCCTTGGTTCCTGCGCCGGCTGATGGCGCCATCGCGGACTGGTCGCGAGCAGATCGAACCTTAATCCCACCGCCGCGATATGGCGAGGATGTCAGCGCTGGGCCGATTACTTCGCATTCGCATCGATTTTCAGTTTGTCCATCAGCACGCCCAACTGGCCGGCCATCATCAGATCGATCGCCCCGACGCCTTGCGGCGCGGCCAGGGAGAGGTCGAATGTCCGGGCGCCCTCGACGAAGGCCGATGCAGCGTGAGCGACCACGTCGGCGCGCGGATCGGGTCGGGTGGTGAACAGCGCGAGGGCCATTGAGCGCGCGGTCGCCGCCAGCTTGCCGCGCATGACGGCGGGCGTCATTCCATTCGCCTTCGCCAGCGCGTCGACATAGCGGTCCAGCGCGCCGCGGTTCTCCAGTCGCAGCGCGGCGCGCCAGACGACGATCGAAAGCAGCGCGTTGCGCATCCTGTCCTCGACGCCGGAGAACAGATCGGGCGAGACGTGGCCGAAAACTCCCGACAGGCGAACGCCGCCGACAGCGTCGTCGCGCAGAGAAAGGTCGTTGAGGGACAATTCATGCTTGTCGCGGTCGAGATTGAGGTCGAGCGCTGCGGACAGATCGAGCCTGTCGTAGCCGAGCGCCGCAAGCTGCGGACTGCGCCGGACGCCCGCGCCCGTCAGCGACGTGACGATATGCTCCGCGCGCGCCACGAGGCTCGTCGGCGTGAGGTCCATCCAGTCGCGCGCATCCACCGTGATCGCTCCGATGCTGACTGGCGCGCCGTCCGCCGCGATCGACGCGCCGGCGATTTCCGCGTGGTCGAAATGCGGGGCGGCGCGCGCGCCCGCGCCGACATCGGCAGCGAAGGCCGGACGCGCGTCGAAGCCCGAAAGCGCGATGCGGTCGATGTGGAACGCGTCAGCGGGGCCGGCGCTGTCGATCCCCTCCATTGTGAAACTGGCGACCTTGCCGTCGGCGACGCCGGCGAGCGCGACATGCCTCGCCTTCATCGCGCCGGGCGCCTCGCTGTTGTCCGCCGCGGCGCCGGTCTTGATCTGCAATCCGTCCATTTCGAGAGCGCCAATATCGATGCTGGCGAGCAGGTCGGAGATCATCGCGGCGACCGCCTGCTGTGTGCGGGCGTCGGGCGGCTGACCGGGCCGTGGCGCGAGCTCCACCAGGCCCGACATCGACGCAGCCAGCGGGCGGCCGCCGAAGTTCCTGCCGGTCAGCCTGTCCACCGCCAGGCCGCCGCCGTCTGGAACATCGATCCGGATGTCCAGGAGCGAGAGCGTCGCCATTATCTGCTGCTTGGGCTGGTCCGGGCTCGTGCGCTGTTCGAGCGTCATGCGCGCCGCCGCCGGAAAGTCGACTCCTTCGGCATGGAGCGCGCCGAAGCGTCCCTTCGCCGTTTCGGCGCCGCGCCGGGACTCGATTGTCAGACCCGCCGCTGCAACGGAATCGGCGACTCCGTGCGCCACGCGCTCTATCGCTACATCGTGGTAGACGGTCGTCTGCGCAAAGTCGCCGGCCCTGGTTTCGCTGACCAGTTCGGGAATCGAGATGCGCGCCGCATCGATTTTCGCGAGCCCTTCCGCGGCCGAGCTGGCGCCGCCGACCGCCAGCAACTTCAAGGCGTCGTCGCGCGAAAGCGCGGCGCCGACGACGTCGACGTGTCGGGCGCGATAGGTCGCGAGGGACGTGACGATCGCGACGTCGTCCAGAGAATAGTCGTCCGCATGCGCAGCGGCGGACATGGTCAACAGAACGATTGCGGCGACGAAGCGCGCGCGGACGATTCTCATTTTGCCTCCGTTAGCGCGCACTCGCGAATTCCGACTGGATTTTCTCTATGTCGGCGCGCGAGGGCAGGCCGGCTTCGTTGCCGAGATGCTGCACCTTGTAAGCGGAGGCGCAGCGGGCGAAGCGAAAATGTTCAATCCACGGCGCATCCGGCCGCTCGATGTAGGAGGCGACATAGGCGCCGTGGAAGATGTCTCCCGCGCCTGAGGTGTCGATCACGCGGTCGTGCGGGACGGGCAGGGCGGGCAGGCGCGCCACCGCGCCCGTCTCATCGTACCAAAGCATGCCCTTCTCGCCGTTCGTGACGCCGCCGACCTTGCAGCCCTTGCTCTTCAGATAGGCAAGCATGCCTTCGTCGCTGAGTTTCATCTGTTCGCACAGGCGCTCGGCGACGACAGCGACATCGATATAGCCGAGCAGCTCTTCCGTATTGTCGCGCAGGCCGCCGCCGTCGAGCGATGTGAGGATGCCATGTTCGCGCGCGGCGCGGGCATAATGCATCGCAGCGTCGGGCATGTGGCCGTCGAAATGCGCCGCCGCGAACGTGGAGACGTCAAGACGCGGGAAATCGTCGAGATAATGCTGGTCGCGCGCGCGCAGTATGGCGCGCTTGCCTTCGCGCGGCAGAATGAACGACAGCGACGAACGCGCCACCTTCCGCGGGTGCAGGCGCACGCGATAGGTCGCCGCCATGTGCGTGAACATATGGCCGAGCCAGTCGTCGGCGACCGGCGCGATCAGGTCCGTCTTGCCGCCAAGACGCGCGCAGGCGAACGCCGCCGACACCGCGTTGCCGCCGAACGAAACCGCATAATCGCGCGCAACGGACTTGTCGTCGCCGGTCGGCATGAAATCGGTCGCCATCGTCACGTCAATGTAGGTGTGCCCCACGAACAGCGCGCGCATTCAGATCGTTCCTTCTGTCGCCGCAATGTCAGCGGGAGATTGTCGCAACGCAACACGACTTGGACCTAATGGCAATATCGCGACCATTCGCCACATGTTTCTAATTGTCCAAGGGCAAGCGCAAGCGCATGGCGCCCCCTGCAATTTCTATGTGCGCAGCGGAGGAAAATATGAGCCGCAAGAATACGGCGCGCCTGCTGGCGGGCGCGGCGCTGATGTTTGGCGTGTTCGCTGGCGTTAACGCTGCGAACGCCAACGAGTCGGCGATCAAGTCGAGTGCGGACCCAAATGAATGGGGAATGTATTCGAAGGGTTATGACAACACGCGCTTCAGCCCGCTGAAGCAGATCGACGCAAATAACGTGAAGCATCTCGGGCTGGTTTACTCCTTCCAGCTCGGGTCGTTGCGTTCTAATGAATCTTCGCCGCTCGTAATCGGCGACACGATGTACGTCTCGACCTCGTGGGGACCGAAATACGTCTACGCGCTCGACGCCGCCACAGGCGCGCGCAAGTGGACCTATGAGCCGGACATTCCGGACGATGTGCTCCAATACGCCTGCTGCGACGTGAACAGCCGCGGCGTCGCCTACGCGGACGGCAAGCTGTTCGTCGGCCGGCTCGACGGCAAGCTGGTCGCGCTCGACGCCTCGACCGGCAAGGAATTGTGGAAGTCGCAGGTCGTCGACTACAAGCAGGGGTCTGTCATCACCTCGCCGCCGCTGGTGGTGAAGGACAAGGTGATCACCGGGTTTGGCGGCGGCGAATACGGCGTCCGCGGCTCGTTGCAGGCCTTTGACATCAAAACCGGCAAGGAAGCCTGGCGGACCTATACCGTTCCGCTCAAGGACGAGCCCAACGGCGACACCTGGAAGGGCGACACCGCCGAGCATGGCGGCGGCGCGGCCTGGCTCGTCGGCTCTTATGATCCCAAAACCAACACCGTGTTCTGGGGCACGTCGAATCCCGGTCCCTGGAATTCGGCCGTGCGTTCGAGCGGCGACGGCAATTTCGGCAAGCTGACCAACCTCTACACGTCGTCGACGCTCGCGCTGGACGCGGATACGGGCAAGATCAAGTGGTGGGTGCAGGGCACGCCGGAGGACGCCTGGGATTACGACGGCGTCAACGAACTGGTGCTCGCCGATCTGAAAACGAAGAGCGGCACGCTGCCGGCGATGATGAAAGCCGACCGAAACGGCTTCTTCTTCGTCGTCAACCGCGAGACGGGCAAGGTCATGTCGGCCGAGAAGTTCGTGCCGTCGACCAACTGGGCGTCGAAGTGGGACGTCGCCACGAGCCGCGCGGTCGAGGATCCCGCCAAGCGTCCGGGGCCGAACCATCCGGCCAAGGGCATCTGCCCGAACCTCATCGGCGGCAAGAACTGGCAGCCGATGTCTTACAATCCCGGCACGGGCCTCGTTTACATCCCGTCCAACAACGTCTGCATGGACTGGTCGGTGTCTGACGTGGCCTACAAGCGGGGCGTCTTTTACCTCGGCGCCGAATTCCCGACGAGCCCGGGCCCCGGCGGCTATCTCGGCGAGCTGATCGCCTGGGATCCAGTCAACCAGAAGAAGGTCTGGGGCATGAAGTCGGATCTGCCGTTCAACGGCGGGACGCTGACGACGGGCGGCAACCTCGTATTCTGGGGCGACATGCACGGCGACTTCCGTGCGATCAACGCAACGGACGGCAAGGAACTCTGGAAGAAGAACCTCGGCTCGGGCATCGGCGCCGGCCCGATCACCTATTCGGTGAAGGGCAAGCAGTATGTCGCGGTCGTCGTCGGCCGCACAGCGGCTCTCCCGGCCTTCCTTGGCGACGTGGGCAAGCAAATGGTCGCGGCGGCGCCGGAAGGCGGCGCGCTGTTCGTATTCGCAGTCGAGTGACAATTCCTGAACGTGGAATGGCGGAGGACATGATGTCAGTTTCAAACGGGCGGAATCCCTTCGCCGCTCTCCTTTCTCTCGCCGCGCTCGCGGTCTGCGGTCCGGCCCAAGCGGCCGGGCCGGACGCGGCCACCGCGGTCGAGCCGCTGCGTCTTTGCGCGGATCCGGCGAATCTGCCGTTTTCGAGCGAGGATCCGGCTCGTCCCGGCCTGTATGTCGAAATCGGCGATGCGCTCGGCAAGGCGCTCGGCCGTCCTGTGACGCATGTCTGGTATCGCACCAATTTCGGCAAGCGCGCCGTGCGTGTGACGATGCTCGCCAGGCAGTGCGACGCCACGATCGGCCTGCCGCAGGACTCTGATTTCATGGGGCCGAAGGTCATCTTCTCGAAGCCGCTGTTCCGGCTTGGCTACGCGATCGTGGCGTCGCCGGAATTCGCTTTCGCCGGGATCGACTCGCTCAAAGGTCGGAAGGTGATCGTCCAGTACGAGACGACGCCGCAGAATATGCTGGGTCCGCGCGAGGACATGACGACAGTCACCGTGCTCTCGCCGGAAGAAGGCATGCAAAAACTCGCCGCCGGCCTCGCCGATGCGGCCTTTCTTTGGGGGCCGACGGCGGGCTATCTCAACGCCTCGTCCTATGACGGCAAATTCAGGATCACGCCGACCGACGGTCCCGCGCTGACCTGGCCGACCGCCGTTGGCTTCGCCAAGGGCTCGGCCGACCTGCGCGACCAGGTCGACGCGGCCTTGCCCGGCCTGCAGGCGACAATCGCCGATCTGCTGGTGAAATATGGTCTTCCGACCGCCCAGCCGATGAAGTTCGGAGCCTTGTCGAGCCCGGCGCGCGTACGCGTCGCCGCCATGGGCGATGGCGCGTTTGCGCTGGCGCAGGCCGCGCCGGCGACGACGCCCGGACCGCAGGCCGCCGCCATGCCCGCGGCCGTTCCCCCGGCGGCCACGTCCGCGCCTTCCGCAACCAACATCGCGGAGGGCAAGGAGATATTCAACGGCACCTGCGCACACTGCCACGGGCCGGACGGGGTCCAGGCCGAAAAGCGCATCGACCTGCGCCGCCTCAACCTGCGCTATGATTCCGACATGCACAATGTCTACTGGAAGACCGTGCATGACGGCCGCCCATCCAAGGGAATGCCGTCCTGGAAGGACGTGTTCACCGACGAGCAGTTCAATCAGATCTGGGATTATCTCCAGACCGTCCAGTCGAAGGAATAGGACGTACCGTTATTCGCGATAGGCGCGCTCGTAACGCGCGCCGAGGCCGGTCAGGATCTCGTAGCCGATCGTGCCGGCGCGCGCGCCAAACTCGTCGACGCCGATCGTTGCGCCCAGCACCTCGACTGGCGCGCCACGCTGCACCGCGACGTCCGGCGCATCGGTCGCGTCAATGGCGATGAGATCCATCGACACGCGCCCGACGATCGGGCAGCGCTTCCCGTCGATAGCCACTTCGGCGCCGACCTTCTCGCCCGTTCCCATCGCATTGCGCGGTATGCCGTCGGCGTAACCCACGGGGATGATCGCCAGACGCGAGCGGCGTTTCGCCGTCCATTGGCCGTTGTAGCCGACCCTGTCGCCGGGCTCGACGATCCGCGTTTGCAGAACCGGCGCATGCAGGGTCACGACATGGCGCATCGGGTTCGTCGCACCCGGGGTCGGATTGCCGCCGTAGAGCGCATATCCTGGCCGCGCGACTTGAAGCCACGGCTTCGATGGAAGGAAAATTGCCGATGAATTACATATAGATGCCGGTGTATTCTGAATTGATTTACGAACTCGGTCGAAGGCGGCGATCTGCCTGACGTTGTCCGGCGAGGATGTCTCTTCGGACGAGGCGAAATGGCTCATGACCAGCGCCGGCGCGCCTCCGAGCGTCGTGAGCGCCGCAGCCGCCTCGCCTTCGGCCAGACCGAGCCGGTTCATGCCCGTGTCGAAATGCAGCGCCGCGGGGCCGCCGCCGGCAACCGCCCATTCCCCGACTTCGGCCATCGAACCCAGCGTCGGCCGCAGGGCCGCCTCGCGCAGTCCCGGCGCCGCGCCGGGCGTCAGGCCGTCGAGCACGTAGATCGTCGCATCCCGCGCCACGCTGCGCGCACGGAGTCCCTCGGCGAGGCGCGCGACGAAAAACGTGCGGCAGCCCTCCGCGAGCAGCGCGCGCACGACCGGCTCGATCCCGCAGCCGTAGGCGTTCGCCTTCACGACCGCAGCGCATTCGGCCGGCGCGATCATGCCGGCGAGTTTTCGCCAATTTTCGCGGAGTGCGCGCAGGTCGATGGCGAGGATGGCGGTCATCGCCTCACATCCGCACAGGCAGATTGTCCGTTTCGACCAGATTCGAGAAGCGCGTGACCTCGTCCTCGAACGCGAGCGCCACCGTGCCCGTGGGACCGTGGCGCTGCTTGCCGAGGATCACCTCGGCGCGGCCGTGCGCGCGCTCCATTTCGGTCATCCAGGTCGCGTGTTCCGGCGTGCCTTCGCGCGGCTCCTTGTTCTTCAGGTAATATTCCTCACGATAGACGAACATGACTACGTCCGCGTCCTGCTCGATCGAGCCCGATTCGCGCAGGTCGGAGAGTTGCGGGCGCTTGTCGTCGCGCGATTCGACCTGACGCGAGAGCTGCGACAGGGCGATGATCGGCGTCGCCAGCTCCTTGGCCAGCGCCTTGAGGCCGGTCGTGATTTCCGTCACTTCCTGCACGCGGTTGTCGCCGCGCGACTTCGAGCCGGACAGGAGCTGGATGTAGTCGACGACCAGCAGGTCCAGCCCGTGCTGGCGCTTCAGCCGCCGCGCGCGTGCGGTGAGCTGGGCGATGGAGATGCCGCCGGTCTGGTCGATGTACAGCGGCACACGCTGCATTTGCTGGGCGGCGGCGGAAATCTCGCGGAAATCGTCTTCCGTGATCGAGCCGCGCCGGATCTTGTTGGACGGTACGCCCGACTGTTCGGCGATGATGCGGGTGGCGAGCTGCTCGGCCGACATTTCCAGCGAGAAAAAGCCGACCACGCCGCCGTCGATCGTCTTGTTGTGCCCGTCCGGCTGGACCTCGGCGCGAAAGGCGCGCGCGACGTTGAATGCGATGTTGGTGGCGAGCGCGGTCTTGCCCATGCCCGGTCGCCCGGCCAGCACGATCAGATCGGACTTCTGCAGGCCGCCCATCTTGTTGTCGAGGTCGCTCAATCCGGTGGCGAGGCCCGACAGGTGGCCGTCGCGCTGATAGGCGGCCGCCGCCATGTCTATCGCGGTGGTGATTGCGTCCGAGAACCGCTGGAACCCCCCATCGTAGCGGCCGGTCTCGGCGATCGAATAGAGTTTGCGTTCGGCTTCCTCGATCTGCGCGCGCGGGGCGGAATCGACGGGCGCGTCATAGGCGGCGTTGACGATGTCGCCTCCGATCACGATCAGATCGCGTCGCATCGCGAGGTCGTAGATCGTGCGGCCATAGTCGGCGGCGTTGATGATGGTCGTCGCTTCCGCCGCGAGTCGGGCGAGATACTGGCTGACGGTCAGGCCGCCAAGATCGACGTCGGCGAGATAGGTCTTCAGCGTGATGACGGTCGCGACCTTGCCGGCGCGAATGAGCTGCGACAGCAATTCGTAGATGCGCCGGTGCAGTTCCTCCGAGAAATGCTCGGCGCGCAGGAAATCCGAGACGCGGTCGAAGGCGTCGTTGTTGACGAGGATCGCGCCGAGCAGGGATTGCTCCGCCTCGATGTTGTGGGGCGGCGTTCGCGTCGTCGCCTCACCCTGCGCGACGGAGATGCGGCGTTCGGACAATTGCTCGACGGCGGCCATCAAGGCTCTTCTCTTGAAAACGCGGTTGTGGAAAACGCGAATCGATCCGCCAGAACAAGTTACGCAGCGATCGGCGCTGCTTTGTGGCACGCTTTCGCGCCGGGGTCATTGGCGCAGCATCGATTCGCCCGCTGTCCACAGCCCGACGCATTTTTCAGTTCGCCGGCCCGTTTTCCACTTGCCTGTTGCGCGCAACCGGCTCCACGGCCGGCATTGAGGGACGTGCATCGGCGGCGCGCCCCGGGGCGGCCGCGAGCCTCAGTCGAACGCCACCGAATCTCCATTGCCGACATAGAGATCGCTTGCCGAGCCGTCCGCGCCGCTGCCTTTCACGACCGGATAGCCGAGCGCGAGCATCAATTCGACGGCCGGCAACCCGGTGCAATGGTTGCAGGCGATGCGCTTGAGGCCATACTTTCCCATGTTTCGGACCGCAGCTTCTTGCGCCGGCGCCAGCCGCCCGAACGGCGCAAGGTGCAGACCGCCATAGACCCTATGCAGCGTGGCGCCGCCCTCGAAACTTTCTGCCGCAAAAGCCGCAATGCGATCAAGCGTATGATGCCCGCAGCCGGTGATGGCGACCAATCCTTTCCCCTGGACGTTGGCGTAGAGCGACTGCTCGCCTTCGATGCCGAGGATGATCGGCAGGTCGAACGCCACGGCGGCAAGCCCCGGCATGAGCTGGTAGACCCCGGCGGTTTCGAGCCGGAACACTTTGCCCGTATGCGCGATTTGGTTGGCCGCATGTGCGGCGGGAAACTCCGCTCCTGCTATGAATTCATACCCCTGCGGCTTGAAGGTCGCCGGCACGCAAATCGCGATGTCCGGCCGCAACTCCAGAACCGCTTGCAAACCAAAGAGATGATCCATGTGTTCGTGGGTGATGAACAGAGTCTCGATCTCGCCGGAGGCCAGCAGCTTGTCAACGCCGGTCGCGGCCAGCCGCTGTCTCATGTAATCGCGGTTCCAGCCGGCATCGATCAGAAGACGGCGGCGCGCGCCGTCCAGCAATTCGACCTCCAGCAGGCTGCAGCTTCCGCGCGCGTTTGCGTCATGCCAGGGAACGCCCCACTGACTGCCGTCGATGCCGCCGGCGGCGCCGATATCCGCCATCAACGCATCGTTGTCGACCCAGCCGATTTCCGACACGCAGGTGATCCTGACCGATCTGCATGCGCCAAAATCGACCTTTTGACCGGCCGAGCGAGCAAGAGGCGGCGGAGTTTCAATCGAGGCGCTCAATTCTGGGGGCGCTTCGGTCCTCCGGGGCAGATCTGGAACGCTGCGCATGAGACTACGCGGCGCCGGGAGGATCAATTCCCCGCGCCTGCGACACCTCAACCCAAAGCGGGAGAACCAGCGGCAGAGTCGCTGGCGGAGTCGCGCGCCAAAAAAAAGCCGCGGTCTCCCGCTGCCTTTTCACGTTTGGAGACGGCGCGATCAGTCGCGGGACATATCGCCGCCGGCCTCCGCCAGCGCCGCGCCGACCTCCAGGCCGAGATCGTCCATCGAGGTTTCCTCGCGCGTGGAGAGAGCCTCGCCACGTTCCTGACGCTCGGCTTCTTCCGCCGAGCGGGCGACGTTGATCACGACCTTGACCTCGACTTCCGGGTGCAGGCGGACCGGCACCGGGTGCAGGCCGAGCGTCTTGATCGGATGCAGCACGGCGACCTGCGTGCGTTCGACATTGACGCCGCCGGCGGTGATCGCATCGGCGATGTCGCGCGTCGAAACCGAGCCGTAGAGCTGTCCGGTCTCGCCGGCCTGACGGATCACGACATAGGTCTTGCCGTCGAGCCGGGCGCCGACCTTCTCGGCCTCGCCCTTCAGTTCGAGGTTGCGGGCCTCAAGCTGGGCGCGCTGCGTCTCGAACCGCTTCCTGTTGGCTTCGGTCGCGCGCAGCGCCTTGCCGCGCGGCAGCAGGAAATTGCGGGCGAAGCCATCCTTGACGCGGACGATTTCGCCCATCTGGCCGAGCTTGGCGATGCGTTCCAGCAGGATCAGTTCCATGATTATCTCCGATTGGTCAGGCGTTCTTGGGAGTTGAAGCGGACTTTCTAGTCCGCAGGTGAAGGGCGGCGTCGGCTAGACCGGCGATCGCCAGAAACAGCAAGGGCCAGGGCGGCAGCAGCGCGATCAGCGCGTAGAGGGAAAACAGCAGCGCGAAGCGCAGTGTCGAACCGCGCGTCAGAACGTGGGCGAGCGCCAGCCCCTGCAGCGCAAACACCCCGGTCAGCACTGCCGCGAATATGCTCGAAATCACGCCGGGCAGGCCGCCCAGAAACACCAGTCCGCAACTCGCGGCGAACAGCGCGCCGATCATCCCAGGCAGCGCCAGATCGTCGGGGAGGGAGGGCCAGGGCCGAGGCAGGTTGCCCGAAATGCGCGCGATACGGCCAGCTAGCCAGAGGCAGACGATCATCGTCAGGAAATTGACGACAGCGGCTTCGGCCGGCGCCGACTCGGCGAGATATCGCGCCAATTCCTTGATGTCGATCGGGGACGACGCGTGCGTCTCATCGAGAATCTGCTTCAGAACCGGCGTGAAGGCGGCCACGGCCTTCGCGAGCAGCGCCGCAAAGCCGCCGTGCCCCCATGACATGAACACCAGCGCGCCTGCGATCGACAGCCCCGAGGTCAGCGCCGCCGTCAGCACGGCGAAGGTAGGCGCGAGATCGCGCGCGCGTCGCTCGCTGCGCGGCGACGCCAGAACGGCGGCCGCTGCGATCAGCGCGGCCGGCGCGCCCGTCGACAGAAGATAGGCGGTTCCGACGAGCGGATGCTGAAAGACGATCGCAACAAAGGCCGCGCCGATGAGCGCCGCGCTTGCGCCTATGGTCAAGCCGTAGCTGAGCGAGGCGATCATGACCGGCAGCGGCGCAAGGCAGGCGAGCGCAAGCATCATGAACGACCCGCGCGACGCAAGCATGAAGAGCAGCGCCGACGCAACGCCAGCGGCAACGGCGACGAGCGCGCCGAGGGCTATTCTCTTGGATCGCGATTCCGTCATGTCTCAGCTGTCCCGCGCAACGCGGTTAGGAACGGGTCGACGCCCGCCCCAGCCTGCCCGACGGCCGATTCCGCCGGGGTTTGGGATTGCGGGCCATCAGGCCCGCAATCGGGACTCGTATTTGGCGAAGGGCGCGGCCGAAGGCTCGCGGCCCGGCCTCAACGAATGACGTAGGGCAGCAGCCCGAGGAAGCGGGCGCGCTTGATCGCCTGGGCGAGTTCGCGCTGCTTCTTGGCCGAGACGGCCGTGATGCGCGACGGGACGATCTTGCCGCGCTCGGAAATGTAGCGCGAGAGCAGGCGCGTGTCCTTGTAGTCGATCTTCGGCGCGCTGGGGCCGGAAAACGGGCAAGTCTTGCGGCGACGGAAAAAGGGGCGGCGTTGCGCGGTCGACATCAGAAACCTCCCTGCGGCATGGCGCCTTCTTCACGGCGCGGGCGACGCTCGCCCATCGGACGGTCGCCACGATCGCCACGATCGCCGCGCGGGCCGCGGCGCTCGCCACGCTCGCCATCGTCCTCGCGCTTGCGCATCATGGCCGACGGGCCTTCCTCAAGCGCATCGACGCGGATCGTCATGAACCGCAGAACGTCTTCCGACAGACCCATCTGACGCTCCATCTCTGCGATGGCGGCGTGCGGGGCGTTGATATTGAAGAGCGAGAAATGCGCCTTGCGGTTCTTTTTGATCCGGTAGGCGAGGGACTTCACGCCCCAGTACTCGGTCTTCTCGATCGTGCCCCCGAGGCCTGCGACGACCTTTTTGAACTGGTCCGTCAGAGCTTCCACCTGCTGGGCGGAAACATCCTGGCGAACCATATAAACGTGCTCATAGAGCGCCATGTGTGCTTGCCTTTCCATTCTCGCTGACCCCGGCGCGGAGCCCTTCGAGCCCCGGTGAAAGGCTCGAGCGGATCGTCGAAGGCGGGAACACGGGAGGATGGGCGAACCCTGACTGCACAGGCAGTCCTCCGTTCAGCCCCCGGCCGGAGCGTCGCGAAGCGCGCTGCATATACGGTCGGCTCCACGCAATCAACCCCTGTCACCTGTTCCGCTCCGGCAGCGCGGGCTCGCCTTGGGCTGGCGGCTTTCGAGGATGGGCGCGCAGCCTTGACGACATGGCTAAATTGTATACAAGTTGTATTCAAATGGAGAACGCCATGGATCAGGACATCGCCCGACCTTTTCCGCTGAACGCTTGGTACGCGGCGGCTTGGGATCATGAGGTCAAGCGCGAACTGACGCCGCGGACCATCTGTAACAAGAAAATTGTATTCTGGCGTCGATCGGACGGATCGGTCGCTGCGGTCGAGGACGCCTGCTGGCATCGGCTGCTGCCGCTGTCGCTTGGTCGGCTCGACGGCGACAATGTCGTTTGCGGCTATCACGGCCTGGCTTTCGACGGCCATGGGCGGTGTACGCGCATGCCCTCGCAGGAGACGCGCAACCCGTCCGCGGGCGTGCGCGCCTACCCAACGATACAGAAGCATCGCTTCGTCTGGGTATGGCCGGGCGATCCGGCGCTCGCCGATCCGGCGCTCGTCCCGGATCTGCACTGGAACCACGATCCCGAATGGGCCGGCGACGGCAAGATGATCCATGTGAAGTGCGATTATCGCCTCGTCGTCGATAATCTGATGGACCTCACCCACGAGACCTTCGTGCATCATTCGTCCATCGGAAACGAGGCGGTGGCCGAGGCGCCTTTCGTCGCGACGCACGGAGATCGCTTCGCCACGGTCACGCGATGGATGAAGGACATCGACGCGCCTCCATTCTGGCGCGGGCAGCTCGGCAAAGCCGGCAATGTCGACCGCTGGCAGATCGTCCGGTTCGAGGCGCCCTGCACGATCGCCATCGATGTCGGCGTCGCCCCGACCGGGACCGGCGCGCCGGAGGGCGACCGCTCACAGGGCGTCAACGGCTTCGTCCTGAACTCGATCACGCCGGAAACCGACAGGACGTGCCTGTATTTCTGGGCCTTCGTCCGCAACTACCGGATAGGCGAGCAGGTTCTGACGACGCAGTTGCGCGAGGGCGTCAGCACGATCTTCCGCGAGGACGAGCTGGTGCTGGAAGCGCAGCAGAAGGCGATGGACGAGCATCCCGACCGCGCCTTCTACAATCTCAATATCGACGCGGGATCGATGTGGGCGCGCCGGCTCATCGACCGCATGACCGCAAAGGAAGCGCAGGCGCAAGTCGCGCAGGCCGCGGAGTAGGGCGATGACGGCGGAACGCGACGGCGAAAGGACGCAATCGCAGGCGCTGAAAGCGCAACTGGCGCTGCGTGAACTGATTCTCGCTGGCGCGCTGGCGCCGGGCGAGCGCATCGCCGAACTGGCCATGGTCGATCGCCTCGGCCTGTCGCGCACGCCGCTGCGCGCCGCGCTCCTGCGTCTCGAACAGGAGGGCCTTCTGGAAGAAATTCCGTCCGGCGGCTATGCCGTTCGCGCCTTCAGCGAGGCCGACATATTCGATGCGATCGAAATTCGCGGCACGCTCGAAGGGCTTGCGGCGCGGCTCGCAGCCGAGCGCGGCGTATCGGCGCCGCAACTCGGCGAACTCAAGGATTGCGTCGCCGCGCTCGAGGAGATCGTCGAGAGCGGCGAGATGAGCGCGGACGATTTTGCGCGCTATGTGCCGCTCAACGCCCGCTTCCATGCTCTGCTCGTCGATCTTGCGCAAAGCGCGCCGCTGCGGCGCGAGATCGAGCGCGCGACCTCGCTGCCGTTCGCATCGCCGAGCGGCTTCGTCGAGGCGCAGGCCATCCTGCCGGAATCGCGCCGCATCCTCATCATCGCGCAGGAGCACCATCGCCTCGTCGTCGACGCCGTCCAGAACCGCGAGGGCGCGCGGGCCGAGGCGATCATGCGCGAGCACGCCCGCCTCGCCCATCGCAACCTGCAACTCGCGCTGCGTGGCGCGGGC
The DNA here is from genome assembly GCA_021781815.1 of Pseudomonadota bacterium. Lineage (GTDB taxonomy): Bacteria > Pseudomonadota > Alphaproteobacteria > Rhizobiales > Beijerinckiaceae > JAJXWB01. Next base: position 130,670 of record JAJXWB010000005.1, read on the forward strand.
TTGTCCAAAGTGCCGGGCGCGGCGCTGATCCGCCGCCGCGGCTGAGGAGAAAGACAATATGCGGTTTGCAACGACCTTCAGCGAGGCGCGCGTCGTTGCTGTCCGCGAGCTTTCGCGCGATGTCCGCGAATTCCTGATCGCGCCGCAGGGCGTCGTCGCGCCCTGGACGCCAGGGGCGCATATCGACGTATCGCTGCCCCTGGCGGCAGGCGCGCAGACGCGCTCCTATTCGCTCGTCGGACTGGCCGGGCCGCATTACCGCATAGCGGTGAAGCGCGCGGAGAACGGGCGCGGCGGCTCGCGCTACATGCACGGGCTGGCGCCGGGCGATCGGTTGATGGCGAGCGATCCGGCCAACCACTTCGAGATCGACTTGCGACGTCCCCATTACCTGCTCGTCGCCGGTGGGATCGGCGTGACGCCAATTCTCGGCATGGCGCAGGCGCTCGCGCGCCGCGGCGCCGACGTACGCGCGGTTCTGGCGGCGCGGACGAGGGCCGACCTGCTGTTCGCCGACGAGTTCGACGCCGCGCTCGGCGAGCGCGTGCGGCATGTGGTCTCGACCGAAAGCATGCGCCTGGCTCCCGCCGACCAGATCGCGGAGTTGCCGGCGGGCGGCGAACTCTACATCTGCGGGCCGCTGTCGCTGGTGGAGGCGTTTCGTCGCGCCTGGACGGCCGCCAACCGGCCGCAGGAGCTGTTCCGGACGGAGACCTTCGGATCTGGCGGCGCGCGCGCGGCAGAGCCGTTCCGCGTGCGAGTCCCGGCGCTCGATGCGGCCATCGACGTGCCTGCCGACATGTCGATGCTCGATGCGCTCGCGGCGGCTGGCGTGGAGGTCATGTCCGACTGTCGCCGCGGCGAATGCGGGCTCTGTGCGGTCGAAGTAATCGCGGCGTCCGGCGCGATCGACCATCGCGACGTCTTTTTGAGCGAGGTCGAGCGACGCGAAAACCGGCGCATATGCGCCTGCGTCTCGCGCGTCGTTGGCGGAGACGTCTCGATCGACACCGGCTGGCGCGCGGACCATTGATCGGTCCGGCCAAAAACGCCCTAGCCGCGAGGCGTTTCGTCGGCCACTATCCCGTCCGGACAAGAAAGACATTGGGGAAACGCGATGAGCCGGACGCGCGCCTTCGTCCTGACGACGATCACGATGTTCGCCTTCGCCGCCAATTCCGTGCTGTGCCGGCTGGCGCTGGCGCGCGACGCGATCGATCCCGGGAGTTTCACGCTTGTGCGGATCGTATCCGGCGTGGCGATGCTGTGGGCGCTGGTTGCGCTGACGCGGCGCGACCACGCTGTCGGCGGCTCGTGGCGAGGCGCCTTCGCCTTGTTCGCCTACGCGGCGGCTTTTTCCTTCGCCTACATTTCGCTGCCGGCCGGCGTTGGCGCGCTGCTCCTGTTCGGCGCGGTGCAGGCGACCATGATCATCACCGGACTTGCGCGCGGCGAACGGCTCGTTTCCCTCCAATGGCTCGGTCTGGCGCTGGCGCTGGCCGGGCTCGCCGCGCTTGTCGCGCCCGGCGTCGCAGCGCCGCCCGCGGCGGGGGCGGCGCTCATGCTCGCCGCCGGAATCGCCTGGGGCGCCTATTCGCTGCTCGGCCGCGGCGCCTCCGACGCCTTTGCTGCGACAGCAGGCAACTTCCTGCGCGCGACGCCGTTCGCGATTTTGCTCGCCGCGGCCACGGCGAGGGGCGTTCACGCGACCGCTCCCGGCCTTGCCTACGCCGTCCTGTCCGGCGCTGTCGCGTCAGGACTGGGCTATACGCTCTGGTATGCCGCGCTGCGCGGATTGACTGCGGCGCAGGCGGCCTCGGTGCAGTTGAGCGTGCCGGTCATCACCGCCATCGGCGGCGCGCTGGCGCTGGGCGAGACGATCACCGCGCGGCTGGGGGCGTCCTCGGTCGCCGTCCTCGGCGGCGTCGCTCTGGTGATCGCCAATCGCGGCGCGGCGGATTAGATCAGGATCGCGCCGCGGCGCTCAGGACCATTCAGTCGTATGTCCGTCCGGATAGATGCGCCACGCCCGGAGGCCGGATTTGGCGATAACAGTGTTGCCGGCTTTGGCCAGCGAAACCAGGTGCTTGAACATCATTGGCTGTCTCCACGCCATCTGGCGCGAGGGATCGCACACGGCCTGATAGTCGTCGGAATCGGGATCCTCGAACAGGATCACGCCGGTCTTGTCCGGCCTCAGTTGCGGACCGAGATCGCGCTCCAGTTTCCAGTCGCATTCGAAATCGCGGCAGACCTGCGGGCGCTCTGCGTAGATCGAGCAGCCGCCATCCTTCCAATGCTTGCACAGCTCGCCCATCGGCTTGTTGAAATAGTCGATTTCGAGCGACCGGCAGCACATGTTGCAACCGCCGCAGGATTTACCGGGAATGCCAGCCATGACCGCTTTCTTCGCTGCCGAATCGTGATCTCGCATTGTGGGCGCGAGCGCGTCACATGCAAGCGGAGCGCGTCAGGCGGCGTCTGTGGCGAGCAGGTCCGGCCGCTTCACCTCGATTTCGATGAAGGCGATCCTGTGCGGCGATCCGTTCTGCACGTCGTGCTGGACGCCGGCCGGGCGCGAATAACTCGCGCCCGCCGTCATCGGCCGGTCCAGGACGACGCCATCCGTCTCCGTGCGCAGATTGCCGTCTGTCAGCATGACCACGAAATAGGGCCAGCCGTGCCGGTGCAGGCCGGTGACGGCGCTCGGTTCAAAGTCCCAGCGTGTGATACGGACGGCGTCGTCGTCCTGCAATTGAGTGGGTACGGCGGGGATGTCGCAAACGAAGGGCATGGGCCGCAGTGTGACGGATTCGTCAGTCCGGTGAAAGCCGCCCTGTCACATTCCAATCTCAGGATTGCGGATATTGATCAGCGCGGCCAAGATCGCCCATGCTTCGTCGGACAGCGCGGTATTTCGGCGTAAGCCCCGTGAACGGAGATTTGGATGACCAGACATTTCAGAACCATCGCATTCGTCGCCCTGGTGGCTCTCTCCGCAACAGGCGATGGCGCTGTCGCCGCGCAATGCGGATCGAACGCGGCGGGGTTTGGCGCGTGGAAGGAGGAATTCGCGCAGGAAGCCAAGGGCAGGGTAGGCGCTGCGGCGATCTCGGCCCTGATGGGAACCAGCTACGCCACCGCCACCATCAGGGCGGACCGTGGGCTGAAAAGCTTCCACCTGCCGCTCGAAGCCTTCATGGCCAAACGCGGCGGCGCGGCGATCGTCGCGCGCGGGCGCTCGCTCCGGCAGTCCAACGCGGCCCTGTTCGCCTCGATCCAGAATCGTTATGGCGTGCCGCCAGGACCGTTGCTCGCGATCTGGGGCATGGAGACGGGTTTCGGCAGCCAGCACGGCAACCAGAACGTCCTGTCCTCCATCGCGACCCTGGCCTACGACTGCCGGCGCTCCGCCTATTTCACCGACCAGCTCTATGCGGCGCTGAAATTGATCGACCGCGGCGAACTGTCTGCAAATACGCGCGGCTCCATGCACGGCGAAGTGGGCCAGACGCAGTTCCTGCCCAAGACCATCCTGGAATACGGCGTCGGTAATCTGGAAACTTCCTCCGGCGCCCTGATGTCGACGGCGAACTTCCTGCGGGCGCACGGCTGGACCGCCGGCGCCGGCTATCAGCCCGGCGAAGCCAATTTCGCCGCGATCCAGGCGTGGAACGCTGCGACCGTCTACGAGCGCGCCATCGCGATCATCGGCCGCCAGATCGATGGAGGGGAAGCGCGCCGCTGACCGCGCGCGCTTGACTCGCCGCCATGCCTGCGCCACTCCACCGCGCAAATCGCAGGGAGGACGCTTGTGGCGACAGCATTGGTATTTCCCGGACAGGGATCGCAGTCCGTCGGCATGGGCAAGGCGCTGGCCGACGCCTTTCCTGTCGCGCGCGACACCTTTGAGGAAGTCGATGCGGCGCTCGGAGAAAAGCTTTCGCGTCTCATGTTCGAGGGGCCGGAGGCCGACCTCGTTCTGACGGCCAACGCGCAGCCCGCCCTGATGGCGGTGTCGATCGCCGCGCTGCGGGTGCTCGAAAAGGAAGCGGGCCTCGATCTCGCGCGCGATGCGAAATTCGTCGCGGGCCATTCGCTCGGCGAATATTCGGCGCTCGCCGCCGCCGGGGCCTTTTCGCTTGCGGATACGGCGCGGCTGCTGCGCCTGCGCGGGCGCGCCATGCAGCAGGCGGTTCCGGTCGGCGAGGGCGCCATGGCCGCGCTGCTCGGCCTCGATTTCGACGCAGGCGTCGCGGTCGCCGCGGAAGCGCAGGCCGAGGTCGGCGGCGTCTGCCAGGTCGCCAACGACAACGGCGGCGGGCAGGTCGTCGTGTCAGGCTCGAAGGCTGCGGTCGAAAAGGCGATCGAGATCGCAAGGACGCGCGGCGCCAAACGGGCGATGATGCTCGCGGTTTCCGCGCCCTTCCATTGCGCGCTGATGCAGCCGGCGGCCGACGCCATGGCCGCCGCGCTGGCCGGGACTACCATCCACGCCCCCAAAATTCCCATCGTCGCCAATGTCGTGGCGAGCGCCGTGACCGACCCTGCGGAAATCCGCGACCTGCTGATCCGGCAGGTGACGGGGACAGTGCGCTGGCGCGAATGCGTGAGCTACATGGCCGCTCATGACGTGGATCGTTTCGTCGAACTCGGCGCCGGCAAGGTTCTGACCGGACTCCTGAAGCGCATTGCGGGCGGCGCGAGCGGCGTCGCAATCGGGGCGCCGACCGATGTCGAGGCCTACAAGGCCGCGCTCTGAGCGGTTGAACGAGGAGAAGCGGACATGTTCGATCTGACGGGCAAGACGGCGCTGGTCACGGGCGCATCGGGCGGAATAGGCGCGGCCATCGCCCGCACGCTGCACGCGCAGGGCGCGGCTGTGGCGCTGTCGGGCACGCGCGTCGCGGCGCTGGAATCGCTTGCGGGCGAACTTGGCGGGCGCGTCCATGTCACGCCCTGCGATCTCTCCGACAAGGAATCGGTCGAAAGGCTGATTCCGGCTGCGGAAGCCGCGATGGGCCAGGTCGACATTCTCGTCAACAACGCCGGCCTTACGCGCGACGGCCTGTTCCTGCGCATGAAGGACGACGACTGGGACACAGTGATCGCCGTAAACCTGACCGCGACCTTTCGTCTCGCTCGCGCCGCCGTGAAGGGCATGATGAAGCGCCGCGGCGGTCGCATCATCTCGATCACCTCGATCGTGGGCGTGACCGGCAATCCCGGCCAGGGCAATTACGCCGCGTCCAAGGCTGGCATGATCGGTATGAGCAAGTCGCTCGCCGCCGAGGTCGCTTCGCGCGGCGTGACGGTCAATTGTGTCGCGCCCGGCTTCATCGAAAGCCCGATGACGGATGCGCTCAACGACAAGCAGAAAGAGGCGATTCTGACGCAGGTTCCCGCTGGAAAGCTGGGGCAGGGCGCGGATGTCGCGGCCGCTGTGGCCTATCTTGCCAGCGCAGAGGCGCAGTACGTCACTGGCCAGACGCTGCATGTCAACGGCGGAATGGCAATGATTTGAGGCGATTGCCTGCAAGTCGCCAGTTCCGTGGACAAGTCGGGCGCAGGCTTGGGGCTACTGGCGAGGCTGCGGGAAGTGTGTTATCGCAGCCCCGGAATTCGTCGGGGAGCTGTCGCCAAACGCTGCGAACGGGTCTGTACGCCTGCTTCTCAGCGCCGTCGCCCAACTTTCCGCGTGAGACTCCGGGGCCTAGCCCCTGCTATCTGTAACTGATCTGATGAGGACTTGATCACATGAGCGATGTCGCCGAGCGCGTGAAGAAAATCGTTGTCGAACATCTCGGCGTTGAAGCCGACAAGGTCGTCGACAACGCCAACTTCATCGAGGATCTGGGAGCGGATTCGCTCGACACGGTCGAACTCGTCATGGCGTTCGAGGAAGAATTCGGCGTCGAGATTCCCGATGATGCGGCGGAGACCATCGTCACGGTCGGCGACGCCGTAAAATTCCTCGAAAAGGCGACAGCCGCCTGACGGCGGCCTCCGTGTCCCAGGACAGGCGTTGCTGATGTCTGCGCTGCGCAGGGTGGTCGTTACGGGTCTGGGCATGGTCTCGCCGCTGGGGAGCAGCGTCGAGACCTCCTGGCGCAGGCTCATCGCCGGAGAAAACGGCTTCGGCCGCATGCAGGGCTTCGAGGTGGACGATCTGCCATGCCAGATCGCCGCGCAGATTCAGCGCGGCGACGGTTCCGGCGGCACGTTCAATCCCGACGCCTGGATGGAGCCGAAAGAGCAGCGCAAGGTCGACGATTTCATTCTCTACGCCATGGCCGCCTCGACCCAGGCGCTCGCGGACGCGAACTGGAAGCCGACCAGCTACGAACAGCAGATTTCGACCGGCGTCATGTTCGGGTCTGGAATCGGCGGCCTGTCGGGCATCGCCGATACGTCTCTTCTGCTCAAGGATCGCGGCCCGCGCCGCGTCTCGCCGTTCTTCATTCCGGGCCGGCTGATCAATCTCGCCTCCGGCTATGTGTCGATCGCGCACGGTCTGAAAGGCCCGAATCATGCAGTGGTCACGGCCTGTTCCTCGGGCGCGCACGCCATTGGCGACGCCGCGCGCCTGATCGCGCTCGGCGATGCGGAAGTCATGGTGGCTGGCGGGGCCGAATCGGCGATCTGCCGCATCGGCATTGCGGGCTTCGCCGCCTGCAAGGCGCTCTGCACCACCTTCAACGATCGTCCCTCGCAGGGCTCGCGCCCCTATGACCGCGACCGCGACGGCTTCGTGATGGGCGAGGGCGCGGGCGCAGTCATTCTCGAATCGCTCGAACACGCGCAGGCGCGCGGCGCGCGCATCTACGCCGAACTCGTCGGTTACGGCATGTCGGGCGACGCCTATCACATCACAGCGCCATCGGAAGACGGCGACGGCGCCTTCCGCTGCATGGCGGCCGCTCTCAAGCGCGCCGGCATGACGCCCGCCGACATTGATTACGTCAATGCGCACGGCACCTCGACCATGGCCGACGGCATCGAACTTGGCGCCGTCGAGCGTCTGCTTGGCGATGCGGCGTCGAAGACCTCGATGTCTTCGACAAAGTCAGCGATTGGCCACCTGCTCGGCGCGGCCGGCGCCGTCGAGGCGATCTTTTCGATCCTTGCGATGCGCGACCAGATCGCGCCGCCCACCCTCAATCTCGACAATCCGTCCGTCGAGACGAAGATCGATCTCGTTCCGCACAAGGCGCGCAAGCGCGAGATCCGCGCTGCGCTTTCCAATTCTTTTGGCTTCGGCGGAACCAACGCTTCGCTGATTTTCGTCGGTCCGCCGGGCGCGTAAGCGTAGCCGCCCGGCGGCGCGGCATCCATATTTCGCCACAAATCGGCGTAGTGTCGGCTGGAAGGCAATGGATTCGCGATGAGCACGCCTGAAACCGACAATTCGGGGCTTCCGCCAGAGCCGCCAGCAGCGCGCGGCGGTCTGTTTGCGAGTCGACGAAGCCTGAAGAGCCCCAAGGAAGCGCTGCAGCCCGAAGCTGCGCCGCCGCCGCCGCCGAAAAAGAAGCAACGCGAAGGCGCGCTGTCCGCATTTTCGGGATTTCTTTCGTTCCTTCTCGTCCTGTGCGTCGGCGCGGGCTTCGGCCTCGTCGCCTTGCAGAAGAAGATTCGCGAACCCGGCCCGCTCGCTGCCGACAAGGTCGTCTACATTGCGCCGGGAACGGATTTTCCCGACATCATTTCACAGCTCTACAGCGAGGGCGTGATCGACAGCCCGACGCTGCTGAACGCCGAACTGGTCATCGAGGGCGCGCGCTCGAAGCTCAAGGCCGGCGAATATCTGTTCCATCAGAACGCGACCATGCGCGAGGTTCTCGACGCACTGGTGAACGGTCGGCAGATCCTGCACGCGGTCACGATCCCCGAGGGTCTGACCAGCCAGCAGATCGTCGATCGTCTGCGAGGGAACGAATTCCTGCTCGGCGAAGCCAGGGACATTCCGCCGGAGGGCTCGCTTCTGCCCGAAACCTACAAGGTTCCGCGCGGCTATGCGGTCAGCAAGCTGCTCAAGGACATGCAGGAGTCCGAGAAAAAGCTGCTCGATCAGGTCTGGGCGCGCCGCAGCCCCGATCTGCCGCTCCATTCGCCCTACGAGTTGCTGACGCTGGCCTCGATCGTCGAGAAAGAGACCGGCAAGGCCGACGAGCGGCCGCGCGTCGCCGGCGTGTTCGTCAACCGCCTGCAGAAGCACATGCGTCTGCAGTCCGATCCGACAATCGTCTATGGGCTCGTCGGCGGACGCGGCACGCTTGGACGCGGCATCCTTCGATCCGAAGTCGACAAGTGGACGCCCTACAATACCTATGCGGTCGACGGCCTGCCGCCGGGGCCGATCGCCAATCCCGGCCGCGCCGCGCTCGAAGCCGTGGCCAACCCGTCGCGGACGCAGGATCTGTATTTCGTCGCCGATGGTTCGGGCGGACACGTCTTCGCAGGCAGCCTCGACGAGCATGCGCGCAACGTCGCGCGCTGGCGCCAGATCGAACGGGATGCGCGCGAGAAGGGCGCCGCCGCGGACGTCGACCGCGCGCAGCCGGCGACTGTGGCGCCAGCCCCCGTCGCACCGCTGAAACCCGGTCAGCAACGCAGCGAGCGTGGTCCGAACGCCGTCTTCGGCGCGCTCGTCGCCGCCGATGGGGCGGGTCAGTCGTTCCGTCTGGCGCCGCCAGGTCTGGCTTCGGAGGATGCCGCCGCGGCGCTTGCAATCGTGCGCCCGGTCATGCCGCCGCCGGAAGACATCGAAGCGCTCGCGACATACGATAATGCGCAGTCTGCTTTCGCGACGACGTCCGTATCGGCAGGCGAGCGTAGACCCATCACCGCTTCTTTCGCCGACCCCGGCATCAAGGTTCTCGGCGTCAGCGACGAGGATGTGCTGGACGGACCGGCGACGGATGGAAATCCCGATACCTATCCGGTGTCGCCAAAAGCTCTTGCCGAACAGAGGGCGCGCGCCGCGAAGCTCGGACTGACTCCGGTCGCCGGCGCCATGCCCGATGAGCCGCTCGGCCAGGCCACGCCCGTCGTCAACGCACAGGCCTCCGACGCGCGGCGAACCCGCGCGTTCGATGCGTCGGAAGGGACGGCGCTCGATCCGCTCCGCAACAAGACCTGGGATCTGAACTCGCCAAAAGATGTTCCGAGCGTGATGTCCTATCATTGAAATCCAGCGCGCCGGTCCGGACGGACTCGGCAAGCGCGCCGGATGATGATTTAAGGGCGCCCTGAAGAGCGAGGGCGCATGACCATTTCCAGCATGACGGGCTTTGGCCGAAGCAGCGGGCGTTCCGGCGCCTGGAGCTGGGCTTGGGAAATACGCACCGTCAATTCCAAGGGGCTGGACCTGCGCCTTCGACTGCCTCCGGGATTCGATGCGATCGATGCGGAGGCGCGCGCAGCGATTTCCGCGGTCCTGCGCCGCGGCGCATGCCATGCCAACCTGACCGCGATACGCGAAAATGCTGGCGCCGACATCCGCATCAATCGGGCGGCGCTCGAATCGCTGATCGGCGAACTGGCGCAAACGCCGCTCAACGCCAACGTGCGCCCGGCCTCGCTCGACGGCCTGCTCGCCGTGCGCGGAATCGTCGACTACCGCGAAGCCGACGACGACGAGGCGGTCCAGGCGGCGCTCAACAAGGATATTCTGGCGGGCCTGCGCACGGCGCTGGATGCGGTGGTCGCCATGCGCTGCTCCGAAGGCGCCGCGATCGGCGCAGTCCTCGTCGATCGGGTCGCGCGTATCGCCGAACTCTCGCTCCAGGCTGAAGCGACGCCGGGGCGCGGCGCCGAAGCGGTCAAAGCGCGCATCGCCCGGCAGATCGACGCGCTTGGCCATACGCAGGGCCTCGATCCCGCCAGACTGCATCAGGAGGCGGTCCTCCTCGCCGCCCGCGCCGATATTCGCGAGGAACTGGACCGTCTGGCGGCGCACGCGAAGGCGGCGTCGGAATTGCTTGGAAAAGGCGGGGCGATTGGCCGCCGCCTTGATTTTCTTGCGCAGGAACTGGGGCGCGAATCGAATACCCTGTGCGCCAAATCGAATGACGCCGCGTTGACCGCGATCGGCCTCGACCTGAAGGTCGAGGTCGAGCAGTTCCGCGAACAGGTTCAGAACATCGAGTAGGCCGAATGGACGCGAACGACCACGGGGATCAGGCGCAATCGCCGTTGCGGCGCGGCTTGATGCTGATTCTCTCCTCGCCGTCCGGCGCGGGCAAGACGACCCTGACGCGCATGCTGCTGCAGGCTCAAGGCCTTGACCTCACGCTCTCCATTTCGGTCACGACGCGCGCGAGACGGTCGAGCGAGGTCGACGGCATCCATTACAATTTCATCGGCCGGCCGCAGTTTGAGCGCATGCGCGATGGCGGCGAACTGCTGGAATGGGCCGAAGTGCATGGCAATTTCTACGGCACGCCGCGCGCGCCGGTGGACGCGGTGCTGACGCAGGGCCGTGATGTGCTGTTCGACATCGACTACCAGGGCACGCAGCAGGTGCGCGAGAAGGTTCAGTCGGACGTCGTCACCGTTTTCATCCTGCCTCCATCGATGAAGGAGCTGCGCGCGCGGCTTGAGCGGCGCGCCGAGGATTCGGCGTCCACGATCGAGAAGCGCCTCGAAAACGCGCGCAACGAAATCCGCCGATGGGTGCAGTACGATTACGTGCTGGTCAACGACGACATCCAGCAGACCTTCGACGAACTGCTCGCCATCCTGCGCGCCGAACGTCTGCGGCGGCCGAGACAGCAGCACGGGGTGGAGGCGTTCGTCGGGAAGTTGTTGTCGGAATAGAGAGCGGGCCGTTCATCGCGAGACGTCGACAGGCGTGGATTTCGCCGCGGATCGCGAACAGGCCAGTCCCGAATATTTGCAGACGCAACGTGTCGCTATGCGTGCGATGACGACGATCGCGCCTCGACCAGAGCATTCGCAAGCGCAACGAAACCCTCGACGTCCACTTCCTCCGCCCGTCGGGTTGGTTCGATGCCCGCCGCATCCAGCAGCGCGGCAGCGTCGCCGGAGGGCGCGACGCTCTTCAGAGACTGCCTGAGCATCTTGCGCCGCTGGCCGAACGCCGCCTGCGTGATCGAAAACAGAGCGCGGCGGTCGCATTCCAGCGGTTTCTCGCGTGGAACAAGCTCGACGACCGACGACGTTACCTTCGGCGGCGGCGTGAAGGCGGATGGCGCCACATCGAACAGGATGCGCGCCTTCGTCCGCCAGCCGCACAGCACGCTGAGACGCCCGTAGTCGGCGCGCTGCGCCGGCGATGCCACGATGCGCTCGGCGACCTCGCGCTGGAACATCAGCGTCAGGCGATCCCACATCGGCGGCCAGGCGTCGGTTTCGAGCCAGTGCGTCAGCAGCGCGGTCGAGATATTGTAAGGCAGGTTGGCGCAGATGCGGACAGGGCCGCCGTCATCCAGGCCATCGAGCAGCGCGCCGACGCCGACCTCCATCGCGTCGCCCTCGACCACCTTGAGGCGCCCCGGATAGCGTGCGGAAATTTCGGCGAGCGCCGCGATGCACCGCGCATCGCGCTCGATGGCGATCACGCGCCGGGCGCCTTCGGCAAGCAGCGCGCGCGTCAGGCCGCCGGGGCCCGGACCGACCTCGATCACTGTCGCCTGGTCGAGCGGCCCGGCCGCCCGCGCGATGCGCGCGGTGAGATTGAGATCGAACAGAAAATTCTGCCCGAGCGATTTCTTCGGCGCGATGTCGTAGCGGGCGACGACGTCACGCAGCGGCGGGAGATCGTCGATCACGGGAGCGCCGCCGGCGAGAGCCGCGCCGCGAGCCGCAGCGCCTCGATCAGGCTCCGTGGATCGGCAATCCCGCGCCCGGCGATGTCGAACGCCGTGCCGTGGTCGGGCGAGGTGCGCACGAAGGGCAGCCCGAGCGTGACATTGACGGCGCGATCGAAGGCGAGCGTCTTGATCGGGATCAGCGCCTGATCGTGCGTCATGCAGAGCGCGGCGTCGTATTTCGCGCGCGCTGCGGCGTGGAAAAGCGTGTCGGCAGGGAAGGGGCCCGTCGCGTCGATTCCCATTGCCGCTAGCTCTCTCACTGCGGGGGCGATAACGTCGATCTCTTCGCGGCCGATGGCGCCGTTCTCGCCGGCATGCGGGTTCAGGCCCGACACGGCGAGCCGCGGCGCGGCGACGCCGAATCGTGTCTGAAGATCCGCCACGACGATTCTGGCCGTGTTGACGATGAGCGCGCGCGTCAGCAGACGCGACGCATCGGCGAGCGGAACATGAACGGTGACGGGTACGACAGCGAGTTCCTCCGACCACAGCATCATGACCGGATGGGCCGTTGTCTTCGTGCGCTGCGCGGCGAGCGCGCCCAGAAATTCCGTGTGGCCGGGGTGCGCGAAGCCCGCGCGATAGAGCACGTCCTTCGAAATCGGATTGGTGACGATTGCGCCGACTGCGCCGGAGAAGGCGAGATCGACCGCGCGCTCGATCGATTCGATCGTCGACGCCGCGTCCGCCACATCCGGCTGTCCGGGCGCGCCTCTTGCGCGCGAAAGCAGGGGCTGGACGGGCAGGCCGCGTTCAAAGACGCTGGACGCTTCCGCGACGTCGCAGGCGACGATCTCGACCGTGCGGCCGAGGGCGAGCGCGGCGCGTCGCATCGCCTCCGGATCGGCGAGCAGCACGAAACGCGGCAGCGAGGCGTCCGCGCGCGCGGCTTCCCATGCGGCGAGCGCCAGTTCCGGGCCAATGCCGGATGGATCGCCTTGAGTCAGCGCGAGCATGCGCGCCTCCTGCGTCATTGCGACTGCTTCAGACCGTCGTTCAGCGGCACGAATCCCAGGCTTGCGCCCACCTTCGCCTCCGCCAGCGTGCGCAATTGCAGCGTCGCCAGGATCGTCTGGTTGCGCCCGGGCAGGCCGGTCATCGTGTTGACCTCGTAGACCGACGAATAGGTCACAGTGAAGGTGGTGCAGTCGTCGTGATAGCCTGCGCCGGCAATCAGCCCCGCGACCGAGAACACCGGCGCGTGTCCGTACAGTCCATCGATGCCGGTCGTGGAATTGTAAAGGTAGCGGCTCATGTCGAACTGGACATTGCCGTTCACGAAATAGTTGGCGGTGATGTCGTAGCGACCGCCGAATGTCATGCCCTGGCGGCGGACATCGAAGCCGAGCAGGGGCTGCTGACTGTAGTTGGCGTATTGTGCGGTGAGCGTCACCGGCCCGAAGGTTGCGCCAGCGACGAGATCGACCCGGCGCAGATGGAAGGTCGCCTGATCGAATCGGCCCTTGGCGACGAAAGACAGCCAGTTGTTCGGCGCGAAGGCGAGGCGTCCGACATAGTCGGAGCGGCGCGTGTCGAGACCAGAACTCAGGCCCACGTTGGCGGCGTCCGGCGTAGCGTAACCATTGGCGCCTGCGAGCTGGTAGGACTGGCCGCCCATGGCGTTGATGAAGCCGCCATTGTTGAAGTTCAGGGTGAACTGGCCGCCGTAATTGAGCCGCGTCCCGGTCTCGAACCGGTCGTAGCCGGAATACTTGTTCCACGCGAACAGCGTGGAATCGTCGAACACCAGACTCTGCGAATCGATGTTCACCAGGGAATTCGAGCCAATGTAATGCGGGCGCGACACGATCTGGACGATCGGCTCGAAGGTGACCGTGCCGATGTTGAGGCGCGCAAACATCGGATAGCGATATTCGATGCCGACGCCCGGCGTGATCTGTCCGCGCAGAACATTGTCCGAGCCGAGGAATGCGCTCTGCGAGGCATTGTAGAGCGGCATAAGCGACGCGTTGTAGATGCCGAAAGCCTGACTCGTATCGTAGTTGAGATAGCTCATGCCGCCGCGGAGGAAGGCGAACGGAGTCCAGGTTTCGCCGATGGGGTCGATATAGCGGCGCTGCCACGAGGCCTGCGCGGTCCCGCGCCCGTAATCGCCGCCGACGCCGCGCAGCAGGCAGGTCGACGCCGCCGGAACGATGCCGGGCGCGTAGGTCTGACAGACGTTGTAGATGCTGTAGATGCTGTCGAAGGTGCGCGGTTGCAGCGATTCGTATAGCGCGGCCTGCGCCTTCGTGAACATGCCATTGACGTCGAACTCGAATTCGCCGCCGACGCCGCCCCATTTTTCCGGAGAAAGCGGGAACGTGCGGTTGTATTCGATCATAGGCAGGGCTGTGGCGAGCTGCGGCTGATAATCGCGCGGCGACAGCCCCTGGAAGTAGAAGCCGCGCAGGTCGAAATAGCTGCGGGCGCTCTGGCCGGTCAGATAGGCCGTCGAGGAGTTTTCGCGAAAGTACGGATTCGTGATCAGCGGATTGGCGAGCGCGTAATCAGAGAAGAAATAGCGATCGCTGAGCGCTGTTATGTCCCAGCCGTATTTCCATTTGTCGCTGATGTCGAAATTGCCTGCGGTGTTGGCGGCCCAGCGGAACGGCCGGTTTCCAGCCCCGAGCGGCGGGGAGAAGAAATCGCTCGGATTCAGTTCGCGAATGCCCTGCAGGCGCACGAAATAGGTGCCGGTCTCGAGCTTGTGAGCCCACTGGACGTCGGCCAGGAAGCCCTGCTTGTAAAGAAACGTCGGCGTGAACACGAGATCCATGTTCGGCTGCACGGCCCAGTATATGGGAACGCCAGCGCCAGCGCCGAGTTGTGAATTGTAAGGAATATAGTGCGGCGCAAGCACACCGGAGCGGCGCTTCACGGTTGGGTCGGGGGCGTTGAAGAACGGAATCCACGCAATCGGAACGCCTAGAAACTCGAGGCTGGCGTCGGTGAAATAAAGGGTCTTGTCGTCCTGGTCGTGAATGATGCGCTTGGCCCGCACACGCCACATCGGTGGGACTTTGGCGTCTGCGCAGGGCTTGCAGGCGGAGTAGGTGCCATAGTCGAATACTGTCGTGTTTTCGGCGCGCTCGGCCCGCGGGGAGCTCATGAACGTCTGCTGCGGAGTCGTGACGCGCAGGCTGTCGACGAATCCCTGCTTGAGATCGTCGGTCAGTTCCATCTCTTCGGCGTTGATGACCTGACCATCCGCCTCGGTAAGGCGTGCGTGGCCAATCGCGCGAACGCGGCTGGTGTTGCGGTCGTAGACGACCTCGTCAGCCTCAAGCGTCCGGCCCTTGTAGTAGATCTGGACATCGCCCTTCGCGGTGACGGTGTTCTTGTTGTCGTCCTGGACGAGAACTTTCGCCTCGACCACCATGCGTTGCGGCTGCACGGCGGCGGGCGCCGCGGCTGCGGACGCGATGGGCAGGAAAGCAAGCGCGAGCGCGCAGGCGAGCGCACGCACGGCCCCTATGCCCGACAGGGTGCGCCGAAAAATCGACGTTGCGATTCCGCTCGTCGCCGGACGCTCAACAGGGCTGATACACCGCCCCATCAACCATCCTCCTGATGCAACAAGGCAAGCGCACCCAACAAACTCCCGACCAACGCCGGCGACCATGCAGCAATGGGCGCGCTCAACACGCCCGCCCCGCCCATGTCTCCGACCACCTTCGTCGCCACGTAAAGCACGAAGCCGGCCGCTACGCCACCCGCAACCATCTTGCCCACGCCACCAAACCTGAAAAATCTTAAGGAAAAGGCTGCTGCGATCAGCACCATCGCGACCAGCATCAGCGGCCGCGCGAGCAAGGTCTGATAGCGCAACGCATAATCGTTTGCGTCGAGCCCGGCTTCGGCGGTTCGGTCCCTGAATTCGGGCAATTGCCAGAACGGGATCGAATCCGGAGACGTCAGACTGCGCAGCACGTCCTCCTGATCGAGGTCGGTCGCCAGGTAATAGGTTGCGTGCGTCTGCGCCTCCTCGCCTGGCCGCACGACCCGCGCATTCTCGAATCGCCACGCGCCGGGCGTGAGGATGGCGACCGGCGCCTCGACCCGTTCGACAAAATGCTCATAAGGATCGTCGAGGTAGGCGACGACGCCTTCGAGGCGCGCGCCCTTGTCCAGCACCTTCTCCGCCCGCATGGTCGATTTTCCGTCGATGCTGCGTTGCCGCAGCCAGACGCCGGCGTCGTTCGTCGTTCCCGGACGCCCGAACGCCTCTATCTCCATTTCGTCGGCGCGCTGTTTCATCGCTGCCGCCATCGGATTGTAGGCAAGCACCGAAAATATGCCGAGCGCGACGGCGATCGCCAGCGGCGGGATCAAAAATCCCCAGACGGAGACGCCGGAGGCGCGGGCGATCACCAATTCGAGCTTGCGCGTCAGATTGACGAAGGCGGCCATGGTCCCGAACAGGACGGCGAACGGCAAAATCTGCTCGGATGCGACGGGCATGCGCAGGAACGACATCAGCGCGACAAACCCCGCGCCGACATGGACCTCGCTCGCCCGACGCAGCATCTCGACGAAATCGATCAGGAACGACAGCGCGTTGATCGATAGGAATACGATCAGGATCTGTTCGAGAAAACGGCCGGACAGGTAGCGGCCGAGCGTCAGCCCGATCATGTGCGCTCCGTCGGGCTGCCCGCCGGGCGCGCTTTGAACGCCGCCATCCTCATTGCGCCCGCCGGTCGCTGGTTGCCGCCGAAGCCGCCATAAACGTTTCGGTAATCATATGGAGCCATTCGAGCAAGAAATTCCAGCCTCTCCGGTTGGGCCGCGCGATGTTTCCGCAACCCTGTTGTCGCTGGGACACGTAGCAAAATGATACGGCCTTTTCCGGGCGCGCCGGGCGCATTGACCCTGCCGGAGGGTCGGTCGATAGTGCGGGCGGCGCTCCCGCGCGTTTCCAAAGAGGATAAAATGCCAGTTTCCGTGACGGTCGACTTCGCCCCTTTCGCAGACATCGCCGCGACGGGGCCACGTAACGGAGGCGAGGCGGGAGCGAGCGCGCTGATCGTCTTCGCCGGCGAAAACCTGTCCTTCGGCCCGCAGACCGGGCAACTCGTTGCGCCGGCCGCCAGCGCGATAGAGCGGGCGGCGCGCGCCGCCAAATTCAAGGGCAAGAGCGGCAGCGCGCTCGATATTCTCGCGCCGCAGGGGCTTGGCTGGGACAGGCTGGTGGTGCTCGGCGTCGCAGCCAAGGCGGAAGAGGGCAAGGTGCCCGAGGCGCCGGACTATGTCGCCATTGGCGGAGCTGCGGCCGGCCGCCTGAATGGCGCCGCGCGGGTTGCGATCATGACGGACATGCCGGCGGCGCCGGCGGACCCGACGGCGGTCGCCGCCGACATGGCGCTGGGCGCTGTGCTGCGCGCCTACAAATTCGATCTGTACCGGACCAAAAAGAAGGACGATTCGGAAAAGGAGGCAGCCGCCGTCGCGCTGACCCTCGCCGTCGCCGATCCCACCGCCGCGCGCGCCGCCCATGTCGCGCGGCAGGCGCTGGCCGACGGCGTCATCATCGCCCGCAATCTCGTCAACGAGCCGCCGAACGTCCTCTACCCCGAGGAATTCGCCAACCGGGCCAAAAACCTCGAAAAGCTCGGCGTTTCAGTCGAAATCCTCGACAAGAAGACCATGACGGATCTGGGCATGGGGGCGCTGCTCGGCGTCGGCCAGGGGTCGATTCGCGAGAGCCGGGTCGTAATCATGCGCTGGAACGGAGCGCCTGCGCCGGATCAGCCGGTCGCCTTCGTCGGCAAGGGCGTCTGTTTCGATTCCGGCGGCATTTCGATCAAACCCGGCGCCGGGATGGAGGACATGAAGGGCGATATGGCGGGCGCGGCCTGCGTCGTCGGCCTGATGCACGCGCTCGCGGCCCGAAAGGCCAGGGTGAACGCCATCGGCGCGATCGGCCTGGTCGAGAACATGCCGGACGGCGCCGCCCAGCGGCCGGGCGATATCGTCAAGTCGATGTCCGGCCAGACCATCGAGATCATCAACACCGACGCCGAAGGCCGGCTCGTGCTGGCCGACGTGCTCTGGTACGTGCAGGACAAGTACAAGCCGCGCTTCATGGTCGATCTGGCGACCCTGACCGGCGCCATCCTGGTCGCGCTCGGACAGGAATACGCCGGCCTGTTCTCCAACAGCGACGAACTGGCGGAGCGCCTGGCGACGGCGGGCCGGGACACGGGCGAGAAGGTCTGGCGCATGCCGCTCGGCCCGGCCTACGACAAGATGATCGATTCGAAATTCGCGGACATGAAGAACACCGGCGGCCGCCACGGCGGCTCGATCACGGCCGCGCAGTTCCTGCAACGCTACGTCGAGAAGACGCCCTGGGCACATCTCGACATAGCCGGGACCGGCATGGGGCCGCCGGCCTCCGACACCAACCAGAGCTGGGGCTCCGGTTGGGGCGTGCGGCTGCTGGACCGGCTGGTGAAGGATTATTACGAGGGGTGAGAGCGGGCGGCGAGGCTTACCCGCCCGCATCAACCAGCGCCTGCACCTGCTTGTAGAACTCTTCCCGCTCCTTCGGCTCCGGCCCCAGGCTCGCCCGCGTCCAGTCGGAATTGGTGGCGATCACCAGCCGGCGCCTGGGGTCGATGAATATTCCCTGTCCGAAAATCCCGCGCGCCGCGACCGACCCGTCGTCGTAGGTCCACCAGAAGAAGCCGTAGCCCCGGCCGGGAATGCCGATGTCCATCTGCTTATGCGTCGCCTCGGCGAACCAGTCGGGCGGCGTGATCTGCCTGCCGTGCGCGACGCCGTTGGCGAGCACGAACAGCCCCATCCGCGCAAAATCGCGCGTTTCGGCCTGAAGGCAGCAACCGGCGATCTCCTGCCCGGTCTTGGCGAGGATCCACGTCGCTTTCGCCTCCATGCCGGCCGGCTGCCAGATTTTCTCCTGCAGATAGCGCGAGAGCGTCTTGCCGGTCGCCGACGAGATGAGCACGCCGACGAGATTGGTCTCGCCGGTGTTGTAATGCCAGACCTCGCCGGGCTTGTGGGCGCGCGGCAGCTTGCGCATGTAGCTGACGATGGCGTCGAGGCCGGGATCGGGCGGCGCCTTGTTGAATTGCGAGACGTCGGAGTTCGGATCCTCGTAATCCTCGTTCCAGGCGACCCCCGAACTCATCGTCAGAAGCTGGCGGATCGTCACGTCGTCATACGCCGAGCCGCGCAGGCCGGGAACGTATCGGCTCACCCTGTCCTCCAGGCTCTTGATCGCCCCGTCCTGAATCGCCGCCCCGACGAGCGTCGAGGTGAAGGATTTGGCGACGGAGAAGCTCGTCCAGCGTCCGGCGCGATCGAAACCGAGTCCATAACGTTCGAGGCGGACCTTGCCGTCCTGCAGGATGACGATGGCGGCCGAATGCTGGCCCGCCATGTAGTCGTCGAGGCCGGGAATCTCCAGTGGTTTGCCCGGTGGCAGGGCAAGAGGGGCGGAGGATGGCTCGATGTCGCTCGACTTCGCGAGAAACGTCAACCGATCCATCGCGCGGAACGCCGCATCGCGCTGGGGCTGCGACCAACTCAGCGCGTCGGCGTTGGTTGGCAGGTGAAGGAGGAGGCCTCGCGTTTCCTTGTCGAGGCTGGCGAAGCCCAGTCCCCCCGCGACCACCACAGCGCCGAACAGGCCGATCGCGATGTTGCGTTTGCGCATGATCCCCCCGATTCTCCTGCCGACGCGCCCCGAAACCAAGCGGCCGCCCTGCGGAGGATACCAAGCGCTCGACAGCGCCGCCATTCCTCGCCCATTGCGGCGAAGCCGCGCGCCGCCTATCCAAGGCGGACATGGAAGTCTGGTTCTATCATCTCCAGCGCCGTCCGCTCGAAAGCGCATTGCCCGCGCTCGTCGCCCGCACGCTCGCCAATGGCTGGACGGCCGTCATCCAGGTCGCCTCGCCCGAACGCCTCGCCGCTCTCGACGATCTTTTGTGGACCTACGACGACCAGTCCTTCGTCGCCCACGGGACCGCTCGCGACGGAGACGAGGCGCTGCATCCGGTCTGGCTGACGCTCGGCGCCGACAACCCCAACGCGGCTGCGGTTCGGTTCTTCGTCGAAGGCGCCGACGCGGTCGCGGCGCTCTCGGACCCCGTCGCCGCGCCGAGGGAACGCGCGATCATCCTGTTCGACGGACGCGACGAGGACGCTGTGAGCATTGCCCGTATGCAATTTCGCGCATTGCGCGACAGGGGATTTGCACTGTCCTATTGGCGGCAGAACGACGAGGGCCGCTGGGA
Source organism: Pseudomonadota bacterium (assembly GCA_021781815.1). Classification (GTDB taxonomy): domain Bacteria; phylum Pseudomonadota; class Alphaproteobacteria; order Rhizobiales; family Beijerinckiaceae; genus JAJXWB01. The sequence goes on from JAJXWB010000005.1 coordinate 150,771, forward strand.
GAAGACGGCTTGACCGAGGATTTCGCGGCGCGGCGCGCCAGCGCGCGCAGGCGTCTGGACGCCATCGATCCGGCCAGGCGCGGCGATCTGAGCGATCCCTACCGCCGCGGCTGGTTCCGCGCCGTATACGATATGGCTGACGACGATCCGGCCTGCGTCCCATGGGCGGATCTCGAACCGCATCCGTTGCTCGCCGACTGGCTCGCCGCGCAGGACGTCGCAGGCTTGCGGGCGCTCGACGTGGGCTGCGGGCTCGGCGACAATGCCGAGGCGCTGGCGTCGAAGGGCGCAAGCACGATCGCATTTGACCTGTCATCGGCGGCGATCGAGTGGGCCCGGCGTCGATTTCCCGCAAGCCGTGTGGATTATCGCGTCGCCGACTTATTCGATGCGCCGGCTGACTGGCGCGGCGGGTTCGATCTCGTGCATGAGTGCTACACGCTGCAAGCCCTGCCGGCGCTGCTGCTGGCGCAAGCCGCGCAATCGCTTGCCCGATTTTTGGCTCCGGGCGGCAGGTTGCTGGTCATAGCGCGGGCGAGGGAGGATGGCGCCCCGCCGTCCGGGCCGCCCTGGCCGCTGTCAAGCCGCGAAATGGAGGCCATCGCCGCTCCCGGCCTTGCGATGTCCTCGATCGAGGCGCTGACTTCATCTGGCGAGGCGCGGCACTGGCGCGCGATTTTCCAGCGTCCCGCATGAACGAACCGACGGCGGGCGACCGGGATATCGACGCAGCGGGTTTCGTGGACCGCGAGGCGCGCGCCGAATATCGCCGGATCGCGCTCAGCATTTTTCTCGTCGCCTTCATGAACGCGCACTCGACCTTGTTGTCGATCGTGTTCGCGCACGACGGCTACGATCTGCACACGATCGGCGTTCTGCTGTCGTCGATGGCGATCACGGTCATTCTGTTTGCGCTGTTGTCAGGCGAATTCTCCGGGCGTCTCGGCGTTCTGCCGACGCTGCGGATCGCGATGGCGCTGACGCTCGTCGGCTTTGCCTCGCTGATGGCGACGCGTGGCGTCTTCGCGGCCGCGCTGGCGTCGCGTCTCGTGCAGGGCGCAGGGCAGGGCCTGTTTCTCTCCGCTGCCATCACCTATGCCCAGAGTCGCCTGTCGAGCGCACGGTTCCTTTTCTTGCTCGGCGTCTTTTCGGCGATGATGCCGCTTGCACAGGCGGTCGCGCCGCCCTTTGGCGAATGGGTGCTCAACGTGGCGGGCGATCGCGCGATGTTTCTGGCCGCCTCGGCGCCTGCGCTGGTCGGGTTGGCGCTGACGCTTGGAGTTCGCCCTGTGCCGAAGCCGCCTTCGTCCGGCGGTCTTCATCTGGTCGCCAGTTGGCGCCCGTCCCTGATTGAACCCATGCTGGCCATTCTCGTCGGCGGCGCCATGTTCGGTTTCACGACAGCTTACATGGCGGCGGCGCTTCAGGCGCGCTCGGTGCCGCTCGCGGCCTTTTTCACCGCCTCGACACTGACCATGTTCGCCACGCGCGCGCTGGGGCTGCGGCGCATCGAGACCGCCAATCGGCGATATCTGGTGGGCGCGGGCCTCGCCTTCGAGGCAATCGGCTTTCTCGTCGTCGCCGCCGCGCAGCGGTTCTGGCTGGTTGCGTTGGGCGGCGTTCTGTTCGGCGTGGGGCACAGCATGGTCTATCCGGTCCTGTCGGTCTGGATCAGCGAAGGCGTCGCGCCGGAGCGCAGGGCCGGCCCGCAGGCCTGGCTCAACACCTTTTTCAATATCGGACTGTTTGCCGCGCCGCTGCCGGAGACCTGGCTGATCTATCGTCTTGGATACGAGCAGACGATGAGCGCGCTGGCCGGGCTGGCCGCATTCGGGGCCGTCTGGCTGGCGGCGCGCGGGGCGACGGTCGCGCGTTGATGGCGCATGCCGTTCAGCCTCGATTTGGCCGCCGTCGTTTTTTATGCCGTCGTGAAGTGTTGACGAGCGAAGGAAGAAAACAATGTCCAGAACGAGACTTGCTCTTGCGTTCGCGGCGTCCCTGGCGCTCGCCGGGCTCGACGCAGCGACGACAGCAGCCTCGGCCGCGCCGGTGCTCGATCCGGGCGTGGCGCGGGCCGCCGACCTGGCGCAGGTGAAGCCGGAGCCGGCGCGTTGGGTCTGCAACGCCTGGGGTCGATGCTGGTGGCGCCCGTTTTACCGGCCTTACTATTATGGCGGCTGGGGTCCGGGGCCTTATTACGGGCGTCCGTGGGGCTGGCGTCGGGGCTGGCGCCGCGGCTGGTATCGCTGATGACAGCCTGAAAAACGACGTCAGGCGCTCTCCGCCTCGGCAGAGAGCGCAAGCCATTCGTCCTCGGCTGTGGCGAGCGCGGCGCCGAGATCGCTGCGCTGCTGCGCGAGTTCAGCCGCCTTTCTGGGGTCTCTCGCAAACGCCTGGCCTTCGCCGAGCAGCGCGTCGATACGGGCGATCAGGTCGGTGTATTTCGAAATGCGGTCTTCGATCGCCTGCAATTTCCTTTGCGATGCGTTGCGTCGTTCGCGCGCCACGGCGGGTTTCTTTTCGGCTGGCCTCTCCGCTTTGGGCGGCTCGCCGCCCCGCGTCTTCTGCAACACGAACTTCGTGTAGTCGTCGAGATCGCCGTCGAAATCCGTGACGCGCCCGTCGGCGACGAGCCACAGCCGGTCGGCGCAGGCCTCCAGCAGATAGCGGTCGTGCGAAACGAGCACGACGGCGCCGGTGTAATCGTTGATGGCCTCGATCAGCGCCGCGCGCGAGTCGATGTCGAGATGGTTGGTCGGTTCATCGAGGATGATGAGTTGCGGCGCGTGGAACGTCGCAATTCCCATGAGAAGCCGCGCCTTCTCGCCACCGGACAGCAGTTTGACCGGCGTGTCGGCGCGCGTCCCGGAAAAGCCCATCTGCGCGGCGCGCGCGCGCACCCTCGATTCGGGCGAATCCTGCATCAGCCGGGCGACCGCGCGATAGGGCGTGTCGTTGAGATCGAGATCATCCACCTGATGCTGCGCGAAAAACCCGACTGTGAGCTTGGACGCGCGCACCAGGTTGCCTGTGGTCGGCGCAAGACGGCCTGCGAGCAGCTTCGCGAAGGTCGACTTGCCGTTGCCGTTCGCGCCGAGCAGGCCGATGCGGTCGTCGTTCGAAAGCGACAGGTCGAGTTGTGACAGTATGGTGCGCTCGCCATAGCCCGTCGACACACGCTCCATCGCGATGATCGGCGGCGACAGTTCCTTCTCGGGAGAGGGCAGATAGATCGGCAGCGCGTCTGAATCAACGATCGCCGCCATCGGCTCCATCTTCTCCAGCATCTTGAGGCGCGATTGCGCCTGCCGGGCTTTGGTCGCCTTGGCGCGGAACCTGTCGACGAAGTCCTGCAGGTGCTTGCGCTTGTCCTCCTGCTTCTTCGCCGCCTTAGCCTGCAGCGTCTGCGCCTCGCGCCGCTGCTTCTCGAAGCTCGAATAATTGCCGCGCCACAAGGTCAGCTTGGCCCGGTCGAGATGCAAAATATGATCGCAGACGGCGTCGAGCAGATCTCGGTCGTGGCTGATGACGAGCGCGGTGGCGGGATAGGTCTTGAGATGCTCGACCAGCCACAGGGCGCCTTCGAGGTCGAGGTAGTTGGTCGGCTCATCGAGCAGCAGCAGGTCAGGGCGCGTGAACAGGACGGCCGCGAGCGCGACCCGCATCCGCCAGCCGCCGGAGAATTCCGACAGGGCGCGGGTTTGGGCGTCCTCGTCAAAACCAAGCCCCGACAGGATGCGCGCCGCGCGCGCCGGCGCCGAGTGGGCGTCTATATCGACGAGCCGCGTCTGGATTTCTGCGATGCGGTGCGGGTCGGTCGCGTGCTCCGCTTCGTGCAGCAGTTCGGCGCGTTCCTTGTCGGCGGCGAGCACGAAATCGACCAGCCGCGTGGGGCCGCCGGGCGCCTCCTGTTCAACGCTGCCCATGCGCGCCCGACGCGGCAGCGCGATCGTCCCGCTCTCCGCGGAAATTTCCCCGCGCATCAGTCGGAACAACGTTGTCTTGCCTGCGCCGTTGCGCGCGACGAAGCCAATGTGGCCGCCCTCCGGCAACTGGGCACTTGCCGCGTCGAACAACAGGCGCGGGCCGAGGCGATAGGTGAGGTCGGCGATCGTAGTCATGGGCCGTCTGGAATGAGCGCGCGGTCCAGGCCGCGACGCGCGGAGTTATGACGAGACGACCGGTTGTGACAAGCGTCGCCGTCGCTCCGCGCGGAAAGCCCGGCTCGACAAAAATCCGGATGAGCGCGAGTCAGCCGACGGAATCGGCCCGAAGCTTGCGCCCGATCAAGAGATCCTGCCCGTCCGCGCCGCCGCCGCGCCGCCAGCTTCCGGGGTGCAGCTCCGACGTGAAACCGAAGGCGTCGTACCGCTTCCGCATGTACGCCGCCTCATAGCCGACGGTGAGCTCAGGAACCGCTTTGCTGGTCGCCCAATGCGTTCCAAATCGATATTTGAAATTGTAAGTCGCGTCGGGCGCGTTCATTCGATCCATAATGTCCGGCGTGAGAAGATAGAAAGTTGCAAAGCATATCCCGCCAGGTCGAAGGACTCTCGACACCTCCTGAATGTAATTTTCTGTGTCATCCGTCAGCATATGTGTGAAGACGCTGATCAGAACGGCGAGATCGAATGTTTCGTCGTCAAACGGAAATCTGAACTCGCTCGCTTTCAAAATTCCATTTGGATTGTATTCCTTGTTATAAATGTCTGCGAGCGTGAAATGCACATTGTTGTGTGCCGATGAAATATTCTCCCGGCACCAGCGAATGCCGGCGGGAACTATGTCCACGCCTTCGTAACGGCCGTTTTCATCGAGAAAATCGGTTAGCGCGGCCCCAAGTCGGCCAAGGCCGCATCCTATATCGAGAACGCGGGAGTGCGGGGCGAGGCCTGCCTGATCGACGAGCCGCTGGCGCAAGGCCTCGCCGCTCGCCTTGAAATCACTGACGGCGCCCGTGAAATTCGAGGATCGGGCCGGGGTCGTCTCGTTGCTGGCGCCGGCCATCCGCTCCGCGGCGTCAAGCGGAGCGAGATAGATCCTGCGGAGAGTCCAGCGCAGTCTGCGCGGCATGGAGGGCAGGAGGACGCCAGAGAACCACCGCTGGGCCAGAAGCCATGTCCGAAGGCGCTCCGCCCCGGACACGCCGGTCGCAACGACGGATTTCAGGGCGGCAGCCATGCCGGATTCCTTCCGTGCGAGTGAACAGACAGGCCTATTGGGCGCGCACCTGATCAGGCCTCCGTCGACCCGTCGCAGACAAGTGCGGAATTCGGCTATTCGCATACCTCGTTTGGAGGATGTCGTCCGAACTCCATGCGCAATCTCCCGCGCCCCATATCCGTTGTAACGTGACCGGAGCGATCGGATGGAATGGAGTCGTCAGTGGCCAGAACCGGGCGCAAGACCCCTGCCTGTCCGGGCGAGGGGCGGGACAGCGGCGGCCTGCGCAGGCGGGACGTGATTGCGCTCGGGTTGGCCGCTGGATTGTCGCAGGGGCTGCCGGCGTTCGGCCAGCAAACGATGGCGAGCGTCGGGGCGCCTGCTGCAGGGCCATTCGTCCGGGCCGTTGGAACGCACTTCGAACTTGCCGGCAGGCCGTTTCGCGTGACGGGCGTCAACAACCACTATCTGGCTTACGCATCGAAGGGCGAGGTCATGCGGGTGCTCGATGCGGCTGTGGCGATGCGCGCCAATGTCGTGCGGACATTTCTGCAGCCGGTGATCGGCTCGCTCGACGGCGCTACGCCGACCATCTGGGACTGGAAGAGTCGGAGCGACGCAAGCGACCTGGGCGTCAATGGCGCATATCTTCTGTACTGGGATTCCGCAAAGGGCGAAATGGCCGTCAATACCGGGCCGAACGGTTTCCAGAAGGTCGATTTTCTGATCGACGAATGCAGGAAACGTGGGCTGAAACTCATCCTCGCGTTCCTGGATTTCTGGGCCTACACGGGCGGGGCGCAGCAGATGCGCTCCTGGTACGGCAGCGACGACATGTACACCTTCTTCTTCGTCGATCCGCGCACCAGGCGGGATTACAAGGCCTGGGTGCAGCAGGTGCTCACGAGGGTGAATCCGCTGACAAAGACCGCCTACCGGGACGAGACGGCCATTTTCGCCTGGGATCTGATGAACGAGCCGAATGCGCGACCGGCGGACGCGCTCAATGCTTGGCTGGCGGAAATGTCCGCCTTCGTCAAATCGGTTGATCCCAACCATATGCTGGCGTCCGGCCACGGCAATGTCGGCGACCGTCCCACCGACCTGCATGTCGCCGATCTCGACTTCACGACCTGGCATGGCTATCCGCTGTACCAGAAGCTCTCGCCAACAGGATTCAACACCTTCATCAACAAGTTCTGCGCGCTTGCGCGCGTGGCGGACAAGCCTGTTCTGCTGGAGGAGTTCGGCTACGCCAGGTCGAACCCGGATCAGGTTGCGGCCTATCAGATGTGGCTCGACACCATGCGTAAAAATCCCGATTGCGCGGGCTGGCTGGTGTGGCGACTTGTCGGGCGTCAGGACAGCGGCCGCTATCCGGTCGACAACGACCCGCACTCGCAGTTCGATGTGCATGAAAATGGCGGACCGCTCTGGAGCGTTCTGCGGAACGCCGCCTTGGCCGAAACGCTACAGGAAACGCCCGGATCGAGTCCGGAGGGCGAAAGGTGACGGCCGAGATGGCGCAGCGGCCTCCGTTTTGCGCTATCCGGTCTGCTGCGAATCCGGCGCCGGCGTCACGCTGCTCGGCAGCGCCCCGCAGATGCTGCGCGCCAGCGCATCCATCGCAGCGCGGCGCGGCATGTCGCGCCGGAAAACGAGGCGCACGCGGCGCGCAACGCCCTCGCCCTCGATCGGCGCGGCGACGAGTCGATCAGTCTGCTTGCCCCAACTCTCGACCGCCATGCTGGGCGCCAGCGTGACGCCATAGTCGGCCGCCGCCAGGTGCAGCAGCGTTTCAAGGCTCGCGGCGCGCATGTCGGCCATGGCGCCGCCGCCGAGGTCCGGATGCCGGCACAGATCGAGCGCCTGGTCGCGCAGGCAATGACCGTCAGCAAGCAGCAGCAGCGTTTTCGGATCGATTTCGTCGATGCGGACCGATGGCCTGCGCGCGAGCGGATGCCTGGCGCTCAGCATCAGCAGGAACTGCTCCTCGTACAGGTCAATGGCGTCGAGGCGGTCCGATGGCGGATCGGTCGCAATGATTGCGGCGTCCAGCTTTCCGTCGGCGAGCATCGGCAGCAGATGCGCGGTCAGATCCTCCACCAGCATGATCGGCGCCTTCGGCAGGTAGCGCGCGGCGGCCGGCAGCAGATAGGGCGTGAGATAGGGGCCGATCGTCGCGATCACGCCGAGCCGGATGGCGCCGTCCAGCGGATCGCGCGAGGCGCGCGCCGCCGCAACCAGATCGGCCGCCGCGTTCACGGCGCGCCGTGCATGGGCGACGATGGCGCCGCCGCGGTCGGTCACGCGCACGCTGCGGCCGTCCCGCTCGAACACTTGCACGCCAAGTTCGTCCTCGAGTTTCAGGATCTGCCCGGACAGCGTCGGCTGGCTGACGTTGCAGGCAGCCGAGGCTCGACCGAAATGACCGAGGTCGGCGACGGCGACGATATATTGCAGATCGCGAAGGTTCATGGCTTTCGCTCGCCGTGCTGCGAGCCGGCCGCCTGTGCGAGCGGGACGCGTGTGGGAGCCGCCTCTCTCACCCGAGCCGCCCGATGATTTCTTCGCGCGTTGCGGCGAGAACTGCGTCCGACAGGGCGCGGTCGGTCGCAGACAAGCTGCGCGCCAACTTGAGGCCGCCGACGAGTTCGGCGAGCAGCATCATGGCGGAGGCGCGGTCCGACTCCATCGCCGTCGCCAGAGTCTCGACATAGGCGGCGAAGCCCTTGGCGTAGCGGGACTGCACGTCAGGGCTTTCGCGCATGACGTCGGTCGAGAACGCGACCATGGGGCAGAGCGCGCCTTTCGCATCGCGCGCCTTCTCCGACAGATAGCGCCTGACAAAGAGCTTCAGACCGGCGCGGCGTTCAGCGCCTGCCGGCCTGGCCGCAACCTTGCCGATCGCGGCCAGCGCACGGTTGAACGCGAGCGCGCAGGCCTCCGCTTCCAGCGCGGCCTTCGATTCGAAATGATTGTAGAAACCGCCGTGCGTGAGGCCGGCTTGCGCCATCAGCTCGGACACGGCTACGCCGGCGAAGCCGCGCTCGGCGAACAGGGCGAGCGCCGCGTCCAGAACCCGCGCCTTGTTGTCCGCCGTCTGTTCCTTCGATAGCCGCATCGAAATTCCGAAATCGTGATCACGGCGCCGCGATGCAGTCTTGACACAGCAATGATGGCCGTCATCATATAACAATGACAGCTATCATTTTAATCCCGCGGGCGCCTCTGCGCAAGCGCGGGAAGGAGACCTGAAATGCTCGCACGCTCCCTCAGCGCTGTTCTTGCGCGCCGCAATGTGCATTACGGCTGGGTCGTCATCGCGGCGACATTCTTCTCCGGGCTGGTCATGGCCGGCGCTGTCGGATTGCCGGGCGCCTTCATCCTGCCTCTGTCGAAAGAATTCGGCTGGGACAATGCGCAGATTTCGTCGGCGCTCGCGATCCGGTTTCTGCTGTTTGGCTTCATGGGGCCATTCTCGGCGGCGCTGATCGAACGTTACGGCGTCCGGCGCATCGTGTTTACTGCGCAAATCCTCGTTTTCTGCGGCCTTGCCGGGGCGCTGACGATGACGGCCTTCTGGCAATTGTTCGTTTACTGGGGCCTGATGATCGGAATTGGCTCCGGCCTCACCGCACTTGTGTTGAGCGCGATCGTCTCGTCGCGCTGGTTCACGGCGCGCCGCGGCCTCGTCATTGGCATGCTGACTGCGGCGACCGCGACCGGACAGCTCGTGTTCCTGCCGCTCGCAACCTGGCTCATCGACAAATACGGCTGGCGCGTCGCGCTCGGACCGTCGATGACGGCGATCGGACTTGCGGCTCTCGCCGTCTTTCTGCTCGTCGTCGATCGGCCAGCCGATGTGGGAATAGCGCCTTACGGCGAAGCGAACGTGCAGCCGGCGCCCGTCGCGTCGCCTGCCGGCAACGCCGTGGCGCGCGCCTTCGGCGGGCTGCGCGAGGCGATGGGCGCGCCGGCCTTCTGGCTGCTTGCGGGGAGTTTTTTCATCTGCGGCCTGTCGACCAATGGTCTGGTGCAGACGCACTTCATCCCGATGTGCGTCGATTTCGGCATGGCGGCGGTGGCTGCGGCCTCGGTGCTCGCAGTCATGGGCATGTTCGATTTCGTCGGCACCATTGGCTCGGGCTACCTGTCCGATCGCATCGACTCGCGCAAGCTGCTGTTCTGGTATTACGGCCTGCGCGGCCTGTCGCTTCTATGGCTGCCGACATCGACCTTCACCGTCTACGGGTTGTCGGTCTTCGCCGTATTCTATGGCCTCGACTGGATTGCGACCGTGCCGCCGACAGTCAAGCTGACGGGTTACGTGTTCGGCCGCGAAAAGGCCGGGCTCGTGTTCGGCTGGATCTTCGCATCGCATCAGGTCGGTTCGGCGATGGCGGCGCTGGGCGGCGGCCTGTCGCGTACCTGGCTGCTGACCTATGCGCCGGCTTTCTACATTGCAGGCGCGAGCTGCCTGATCGCGGCTGTCATGAGCCTGATGATCGGCCGCGGCCGCGCGGCGAAACCCGTTCCCGTCGTTGCGTGAGGAGATCGTCATGAACGAAGCATCATCGTCCCGGCGCGAACGGATCGTGCGTTGGGAAGACCCGCTCGCTGTCGCCCGGATGGCGCGCGAAATGTCCGGACTCGAGCTGTTCCGGACCCTGCTCGCCGGAGGTGGCGCGCCGCCGCCCATTTCGCAACTCATGGGCCAGACGCTCGAAGAGGTCGAGGAGGGCCGGATCGTCATGAAACTTGCGCCCGGCGAGCATCTCTACAACCCGATCGGCATGGTGCACGGCGGCGCCATGGCGACGCTGCTCGATTCAGTGATGGGCTGCGCCGTCCACACGATGCTGCCGAAGGGGCGCGCCTATACGACGCTTGAGATCAAGGTGAACTATCTGCGCGCGATTACCGTGGACTCCGGCGCGATCAGCGGTGAGGGCAGGGCGGTCCATGTCGGCCGCCGCTCCGCCGTGGCGGAAGGCAAGGCATTCGATTCCGCCGGCAAACTCGTCGCGACGGGCAGCACGACTTGCATGGTGTTCGACGTCTGACGTCGGACAGGGCTATAATAAAACGATGGCCTCGCTCTATGACCGGTATGTCCTGCCGAAACTGATCGCCTGCGCCTGCGGCGGCCGGCCTGTCGCGCGCCAGCGCAGCAAGATCGTCCCGCGCGCCGCAGGCCGCGTCCTCGAAATCGGCATCGGCGCCGGGCACAATCTCGCATTCTACGATTCGTCGCGCGTGGAGAGCGTGACGGGAATCGACCCTTCCGCCGAAATGTGCGCCATGGCGGAAAAGGCGCCGCGGCCGCAGGGCTTGTCCGTGACGGTCGAGGCGGCGGCCGGCGAGGCGCTGCCCTACGCCGACGCGACGTTCGACACCGTGCTCGCAACCTATACGCTGTGCTCGGTCACGAACGTCGGGCGCGTGCTCGCGGAAGCGCGCCGCGTGCTGAGGCCCCAGGGCGCATTTCTGTTCTGCGAGCATGGGCTGGCGCCGGACGAAGGAGTGGCGCGCTGGCAGAGGCGCATAGATCCGTTCTGGCGCCGCATATCCGGCAATTGCCACCTGTCGCGCCCGGTCGGCGCGACGATCGCGGCCAATGGCTTCGTCATCGAGGATATGGCGTCGATGTACCTGCCAAAGGCGCCACGCTTCGCCGGCTGGAACGAATGGGGCAAAGCGCGGCTGACTTGAGGCTGCGGGACCGTGAGCCTTCAGTCTCGTTCGCAGCGCACGGTCGCGCGCGAAGACCCACGGTCCGGAAAATCACGCACGCTCGCCCATGAACGTGGAATCGCCGAAGGCGCCGAGCGTCACTGTGCCCGAGATCTTGTCGCCGGCGACCTTTCCGTTGAAGGTCAACGTCATCGGCATCGGTACGACGATGTCGATCGACCAGCTCACCTCGTCGCCCTTCGCCGCGCCGTTCTCTATTGCCTGCGCTCCCTGCGCGCCGGTTTGCGTGCCTGTGATCGTCGAGCCGTCCGACTTGAAGTCGATGGTCGAGGATTGCGCCCCCATCGGCGTGTTGATCGTGAGATTCCACTTGCCGTCGATTGACATGTCCCGATCCTTGTTTCGACCGCCGCCGCGCCTCATGCGCCAGGCCCGCCGCCGCTTGCGGCACGATAGAATGTTGATGGCTGAACAATCAAGGCGACACGGTGGCTCAATCCGGCCCGACCATCTTTTCCGGCCGCACCAGCGCGTCGAACTCGGCGTCTGTCACGAACCTTCCGCCGACCGCTTCTTCACGCAAGGTCGTGCCATTGCGATGCGCCGCCTTGGCGATCCTCGCTGCCGCGTCGTAACCGATAACCGGCGCGAGCGCGGTGGCGAGCATCAGCGAATTCGCGAGGTGGCGCGCGATGACGTCGCGGCGCGGCTCGACGCCAACGACGCAATGGTCCGTTAACGAGCGCGCCGCATCCGCCAGCAGGCGCGTCGAATGCAGGAAGTTATAGGCCATGACGGGATTGTAGGCGTTCAGCTCGAACTGGCCCTGCGAGCCGGCGAAAGTCAGTGTCGCGTGATTGCCGAACACCTGGCAGCACACTTGCGTCATCGCTTCGCATTGCGTCGGATTGACCTTGCCGGGCATGATCGACGAGCCCGGCTCGTTTTCCGGCAGCGCCAGTTCGCCGATTCCCGCGCGCGGACCGGAGCCAAGCAAGCGGATGTCGTTGGCGATCTTGAACAGACCGACAGCGATGGCGTTGAGCGCGCCGTGCGTCATCACCATGGCGTCATGCGCCGCCAGCGCCTCGAACTTGTTGGACGCCGAGGTAAAGGGCAGGGAGGTCAGTTCAGCGATGCGCGCCGCGATCGCCTCCGCGAAGCCCGCCGGCGCGTTCAGCCCCGTACCGACGGCGGTGCCGCCCTGCGCAAGCTGCATCAGCGCGGGCAACGTCTGCTCGATGCGGGCGATCCCGTTGCCGACCTGGGCCGCATAGCCGGAGAACTCCTGGCCGAGCGTGAGCGGGGTCGCGTCCTGGGTATGGGTGCGGCCGATCTTGACGATGTCGGCGAAGGCATGCGCCTTCGCGTCGAGAGCGCCATGCAGATGACGCAGCGCCGGCAGCAGCGCGCGCACGATCCCTGTCGATCCGGCGATGTGCATGGCTGTCGGATAGCAGTCATTCGACGACTGGCTCATGTTGACGTGGTCGTTGGGATGCACCGGCGCCTTCGACCCGCGCGCAGAGCCGAGCATCTCGTTCGCGCGGTTGGCGATCACCTCGTTGACGTTCATGTTGGTTTGCGTGCCGGAACCCGTTTGCCAGACCGAAAGCGGAAAATGCGCGTCGAGCTTGCCGTGGGCGACCTCCCGCGCGGCGGCGACGATGGCGTCCTTCAGCTTCGCCTCGAGCTTGCCGAACCGGTAGTTGATTTCGGCGGCGGCGCATTTGATCATCCCGAGCGCATGAATGATCGGCTCCGGTTGCCTGTCCTGGCCGATCGCGAAATACCGCAGCGACCTTTGTGTCTGCGCCCCCCAATAGGCCGAATCCTCGACCTCGATCGGCCCGAAGGCGTCTGTTTCCGTTCGTGTCGACATGAGAGTCACCGCCTGCCGGCGATCATATGTCTCCTGCGGGAAAAAAGCCCACCATCGCTCGCATGCGCTCAACCCGTCGCGGCGAGGTTCATCCGATCGCCGCAAGCCAAGTCAACAGGTCGTTCACCATGAGGCGTGGAGCCGCCGACTTCCCGGTCTTCCCGCGAACGGCTTAACCGCGCCGCAAGGTCGATCGCCTAAGCGTAGCGGGCGAGGCGCAAGACGCGCAGACCTCGGGAGCTCGCCCATGAAGTTCACCCTTGCTCGTTTCCTGAACGATGAGTCCGGAGCGACAGCCGTCGAATACAGCCTGATGGCGGCGCTCATCGCCGTTATCGCGATCTCGGCCCTCACAAAGCTCGGGTCGAATCTCTCAAATAAATTCAATAATATAGCTGGAAATGTGACCTGATATTCCGTTTAGTGATGTGCGTTTGCCCGCAACCCGGTCAGCCCGGCGGCGGAAGCGCGCCCAGGATTGCGGCTGCGCCGAGCAGGACCAGTCCACCAATCTGCTCGATCGCGATGTTGCGCCCGAGCCGCCGGAGAACGACGACGTTTGCTTCTGAGGCGCGAGGGGTCAGGGCAAAGCGATTGACGGCGGCGACGAGCAGAATTGCTGAGAATCCTGCAGCCTTGACGAACAGAACCCGCCCCCATTCGGATGCGAACAATTCTGACGCTGAATGCGCCCGCAACGCCGTCACGACGAGACCGCCGATAAGGATTGCAGCCACCGCGACCAATGCCACCGCAGAGAACCGGCGAAGCGCCTGTTCGACATCGCGCCCCTGATTGTTGCGGCGAGCCTGCGACACCATCAATCCCAGCGGAACAAGGCCGCCGAACCAGGCGCCCGCGCCCAGGACATGAGCGGCGTATCCCACACCGGCGATCCAGCGCCACGGCTCGGGGACGGTCGCGACATGGCCGATCCACGCCTGGGCGACCAACAGCGCCGCCGCCAGCCCCGCGATCGCCGCCGTCGGCCAATTTCGCGCGACAAGGCGGTTGCGCAGCGTGATCGCCGCAACGGCCAGCGCCGCGCTGACGCCAATGCGCAGCAGCCAGAAGCGGCCGAAACTGGTTGCGAAGAAGAATGCGGACCAGACCTGCTGATCGGCAAGCGCCCCCACCTCGCCCGTCATTCCGAACACGAGCGCGCAGGCCCAGCCCATCGCCGAAAAGACTGCGAGAACCGACGCCGCGATCAGAATGGTTCGCGCCGCGCCGCGTTGAACGGCATGCGGCGCGTAGAAGGGATACAGCGCGCCGCCGAACGCCAGCGTCAACGCCCCGAACTGCGCCGCGCGCGCGACAACGAGCGCGATCAGCGCGATGCTCACGGCCGCACGTCGAATTCGAACGCGCCCTGCGTCGTGTGCGTATCGGCCGAGAGCGCACGCCATCGCACATGATAATGGCCGGGCGCGAGCGGCTTCAGGCCGATCTGCATCGATGCGGGATCAGCGGGGTCGACGCGCGCTTTCCCCCGATCGACCCGTTCGCCGGCTGCATCCTGCACTTCGATCGCGCTGAAGGCCGGTTCGACTGGCTCGTTGAACCACAGGGTGAGAACGGTCGGCGCGACGCTGACGACGGCGCCGACCCGCGGTTCAGCCCGCTCCAGCATCGCGTGCGCGCTGGCCGACCCGCACGCCAGTAGCGCCGGGAGGAGAATCAACGCGCGTCTCATCGTGCGCCTCCCGCCGTGGCCAGCGCCAGAAGGGGTCGCCCGTAGGTGGTCGGAAACATGTCGTCCAGATAGAGATGCAATTGCGCCATCGCCCCCACTCCCTTGCCACTCGACCTGTTGATCGGAACAATCGCTTCGGCGGCGACCTGGAATCGGTCGCCGACCCAGATCGCGCCGGGCTGCACGGTCCCCGTGGTCTTCAGCGACACATCGGGCATGAAGCTGTTTCCGGCCGGCGACCGGAACTGCGCTTCGACGATCGGCGTGAGCCGGCTGACCGCGTCGGGCAATCCAAGGTCGATCACGTTGGCGCGAAGATAGGGCAGGCTGTATTGCAACGTTCCGCCCCAGATCAGAAATTGCGGATTGCGTGTCATCGCTGAACTCACGGCGCCGGTGTCGGGGTCGACCGAAACCGTCACGTTGCGTGACCACATCGGGACCGCATAGCTGATCTGGGCCGTGACTGCGAACGGTCGCGCCCATGCCAGAGCCGGCGGCAGACCGCCGAATCCTTTGCCGAACCACACCGTCGGCGCGATCGTCGAGAATTTGTCGGCGCCGACCGAAAGATTGCCGGTGCGTCCCCATTCAATCGACGTTCCGATCGACATGGCGACCTCGCTCTCCGGCAGCGTCAGGAACTGATATTTGAATGTCGTATCGAGGTTCTGCCAACCGCCGACGCTCGGCCCGCCGGCCGGCCTCAGGTTCGACCAGGCAGGCCCGATCGAGACGCCGAAATTGTCGGTGATCCGTTTCGAGAGTTCAACAGACAGGTCGATCTCGCGCAGGGCGGGATCGTCGCCAGTGCGATAGATCGCGCCGGTCGGCAGGGACATTTCGTCGGCGACGCAGGGATCGTCGACGGTCAGCGTCGCGGGGAAGAAGCGCGAGCCAACCCAGCAATGGGCCTGGGCGGGCGAGGCGCAGGCGAGCGCCATGCAGGCGCAGACGGCCGCCGAAGCGGGCCGGAACAGGGGGGGCATATTGGTTTCTCTCGTTTGAATGGAGGCGTTGCTGGTGACGCCGCGCGGGCGTCGCGCGTCACACGAGAGAAGGGGGCGCGCGCGGCCGGGCGTCCGCGAGGACGGGGCGGGGCGGAGCAAATGCAGGTGCGCGGCGCGGCCCGCGCGCCGTAAGCGCGGTTCTTTGCGGCAGTTGGAACGAGGCCGCCGACGGCGGCGGCAGAATGGGCGCGTGCAGCGCCATGCACAGATCGCAGCAGGCGTGATCGCCCTGACCGCCGTCGTCGGTCGGCGGCGCGCTGGAGCCGTCAATCGAGTGCGCGCAGATGTGCAGCCGGGCGAGCGTATCGAAATCGGCGGCCGGTGACGAGCCGACCGGCCAGGATTGCAAAAGGACGAAGGCGAGGCGCATGAGCAACGCCGCGACCGCCGCCGCGCCGCCCGCTTGCTTCAACGCCCGTCCTGCCTGACCCGTCACAGCCGCCGTTCCGTCCCCACGCCACAACCCACCGCGCGCCCACGGGAAGTTGCGACCGCCTGTCCGGCCGGCGATCTATGCACCTGCCGCCGAGCGTTGAAAAGCCCCCGGGACATTGACGTGGATCTGCGGGATGGGGCGAGGCTACATGTCGAGAGCCGCGATCACGGAAAATACCGTGGTCGTCAGCAGACCGATGATCAGCGCGATATTGGCGATCACCCTGAAGGAGGCGTCGTTGGCGGACACCGAGCAAGCGCGGGCGAGAGACTCCAGGACCGCTTCATAGCCAGCATAAAAGTGCGCCGAAACGGCCGTAAGTTCCGGGGTCGGAAAGATCGACCCAAGCGCGACGGCGACCAGCAGGACGAGATAGAGAATGCTGACCTGCCGTTTCATGAATCGCTCCAGGGCAAACGCACGGAAGACATCCGGCTGGAGGGCGTAAGCTTTGCAATACATCCAGCCGCCGTCTGAGGGGACAATGCAATTGCGTTCTTTAGCGAAGCATTAAACAAAAGGCCTGATTTCGACTTATCTATAGTCTGGCGAGCCGGAATCGATGCTTTGCAGGGAAGAGCGGCGGCGGATTGAATCACGGCGACCGAATATCAAGCGCCGGATTGTCCCGCGCAATTACAGTCACGAGATAAAAATTGCGTAATTTCCGTGTGTCATCCACCATTTCTGTCATCTGCCATTTCCGTCCGTCATTCCATCTTTTCCGGCGTCAGGCGTCGGTCCGGGGAAACCAGCATGGCGTCGCTTCATCCGGTCGCCGCCGGTCGCGATAGAAGCGACCGGGCCGGCGTGGAGGGCCGGGACAAGCTCGCCCATGAACGTCGTTCGGTCGGCTGGCCTCCCACGCTTCCCCCCACGCCCCTCCCATGCTAAACGGCGCCCTTCGCTTCAGCCGGCAGCCGATTCCAGCGCCCTTCGGGGTGGGGTGTCGCTATTCCGGCGTTCCTATCCGGAGAGGGTCCGCCCATGAGCCAGAACGCCGCCGCAGCAGCCCAGAAATCCAATTCGTTCTTTTCGGCCCCGCTCGCCGACGTCGATCCGGAAATTTCTCGCGCGATCGATCTGGAGCTGGGGCGCCAGCGCGACGAGATCGAGCTGATCGCGTCGGAAAACATCGTGTCCCGCGCCGTTCTGGAAGCGCAGGGCTCGATCATGACCAACAAGTACGCCGAGGGCTATCCGGGCAAGCGCTATTACGGCGGCTGCCAATTCGTCGACATCGCCGAGAAGCTGGCGATCGAGCGCGCCTGCCGGCTGTTCGACTGCAAATTCGCCAATGTCCAGCCAAATTCCGGCTCGCAGATGAACCAGGCCGTGTTTCTGGCGCTGTTGCAGCCCGGCGACACGTTCATGGGCCTCGATTTGAATTCGGGCGGCCATCTCACGCACGGCTCGCCCGTGAACATGAGCGGCAAGTGGTTCAAGGTCGTGCCCTATGGCGTGCGCCGGGACGACCAGTTGCTCGACATGGACGAGGTGGCGCGTCTGGCCCGCCAGCACAGGCCAAAACTGATCGTGGCCGGCGGCACCGCCTATTCGCGCGTATGGGACTGGGCGAAATTCCGGGAGATCGCCGACGAGGTCGGCGCGTATCTGATGGTCGACATGGCGCATATCGCGGGGCTGGTGGCCGGCGGCGCGCATCCCTCGCCGTTGCCGCACGCCCATGTCGTGACGACCACGACCCACAAATCTTTGCGCGGTCCTCGTGGCGGGATGATCCTGACCAATGACGAGGACATCGCCAAGAAGGTCAATTCGGCCGTGTTTCCTGGCCTGCAGGGCGGCCCGCTGATGCACGTGATCGCCGCCAAGGCGGTGGCGCTGCATGAGGCGCTGCGGCCGGAGTTCAAGCTTTACGCCCATGCGGTGGTCGACAACGCCCGCGCGCTGGCCGCGTCGATCAAGGCGGGCGGCGCCGACATCGTCACAGGCGGGACCGACAACCACCTGATGCTGGTCGATCTGCGGCCGAAAAATCTGACCGGCAAGGCGGCGGAAGCGGCCCTCGGGCGGGCGCACATCACCTGCAACAAGAACGGCGTGCCGTTCGACCCGCAATCGCCCTTCGTCACCTCCGGCGTGCGCCTCGGCGCGCCCGCGGCCACCTCGCGCGGATTTGGCGTGGCGGAGTTCAGGCGCGTCGGCGAACTGATCGTCGAGGTTCTGGACGGCCTTTCCGCCAACGGCGAGGCTGGCAATGCGGCAGTCGAAGGGGCGGTGCGCGAAAAGGTGTCGGAACTGACGAAGCGGTTCCCGATATACTGAGTGCCGAATCGTCGGCGCGACGAGCGGGGCGACGAAGCAATCCGTCGCCCGGCGTTCGGGATCGGACCGTTTTGCCTCGCTCGCAATGACGGCCGCTGCTAGCTTAGGATCCTTGGCCATGCGCTGTCCCTATTGCGGCTCGCTCGACACGCAGGTGAAGGATTCGCGGCCGACCGACGATTCCTCGGCGATCCGGCGCCGTCGCGTCTGCCCGGATTGCGGCGGGCGCTTCACCACGTTCGAGCGCGTGCAGTTGCGCGATCTCATCGTCGTCAAGAAATCCGGGCGCCGCGTCGCTTTCGATCGCGACAAGCTGATGCGCTCGCTGGGCGTCGCGCTGCGCAAGCGGCCGGTCGATCCGGAACGTGTCGAGCGCATGGTCAACGGCGTCGTGCGTCAGCTCGAAAGCGAGGGCGAAGCTGAAATTCCCAGCGCGCGCATTGGGGAACTGATCATGCAGGGCCTGAAATCGCTCGATGACGTCGCATATGTGCGCTTCGCCTCGGTCTATCGAGATTTCCGCGAGGCGCGCGATTTCAACACGGTCATCGACGAGCTTTCGACGGAGGAAGCCGACGAACCGCCGGCGAAAAAGCGCACGAAGGCGCCGGGGAAGGCATGAACGACTTTCTCCAGCGCGCCGAACCGCCGCGATCCGATGAGGATTTCATGCGCGCGGCTTTGGCTTTGGCGCGGCGCGGGCTTGGGCGCACGGCCGAAAATCCGGCGGTCGGCGCGCTCGTCGTGCGCGACGGCGCGATCGTCGCTCAAGGCTGGACGCAGGAGGGCGGGCGCCCGCATGCCGAGCGGGTCGCGCTCGACGCCGCTGGCGCGCTCGCGCGTGGGTCCACGATGTACGTGACGCTGGAGCCGTGCAGCCATCATGGCCGCACGCCTCCCTGCGCTGACGCAATCGTAGCGGCAGGCGTTTCCCGCGTCGTGTCGGCGATCGAGGATCCCGATGCGCGCGTCGCGGGCAGGGGACATGCGATTTTGCGCGACGGCGGCGTCGAGGTGACGACGAACGTGTGTGCGGACGAGGCGTTGCGCGCCAATCTCGGCCATGTGCTGCGCGTGAAAGAGGGCCGCCCGATGGTCACGCTGAAGCTGGCCGAGACTCTCGACGGCTATGCGGCCGGCGACGAGCACGATCCGCGCCTATCCATCACCTCTGCGCCTGCGAATGCGCGCACGCATGTGCTGCGCGCAATGCACGACGCGATCATGATCGGGATCGGCACGGCGAAGGCCGACGATCCCCTGATGACCGTGCGCGCGCCGGGCATGGAGGATCGCAAGCCGCTGCGCGTCGTGCTCGACGCCAGGCTCGCGCTGTCGCCGCGTTCTCGACTCGCCGCGTCCGCGCGCGAGACGCCGACGCTTGTTCTGGCCGGCGCGGCCGCCGACTCGGATTGCGCGAAGGATCTGCGCGCAACTGGCGTGGAGATCGCGCCGGTCGCGCTCGACGCGCTCGGGCGGATCGATCTGAAGGCCGCGCTCGCTGCGCTAGCGGCGCGAAATATCACGCGTGTGTTCAGCGAGGGCGGGCCGCGCATCGGCGCCGTGCTGGTCGCTGAAGGCCTTGCGGACGAGGTGGCGCTGTTCACGGCTCCAAAACCGCAAGGGCGCGGCGTTCCTGCGCTGGGCGAGGCGGCGCGAAACATTCTTCGTGATCCGTCGCGCTACGCGCTCGTGGAGGACGCGATGCTCGGCGCGGATCGCATCAGGCGGTACGAAAGGGTTTTCTAGATGTTCACGGGACTGGTCAGCGACGTCGGCGAAATTCTCTCGGTCGAGCCGCGCGGCGAATTGCGACGGTTGCGGATCGCCTGCGCCTATGATCACGAGACGATCGCGCTCGGCGCTTCGATCTCCTGTTCCGGCGTGTGCATGACTGTGGTCGACATGGGCAATGACGGCGGGCGCAACTGGTACGAGGTGGACGCCGCCGCAGAGACGCTGGCCAAGACCAGCGTCGGCCTGTGGACAGTCGGTCGGCGGATCAATCTCGAACGTTCGTTGCGGATCGGCGACGAACTCGGCGGCCATATCGTCACGGGCCATGTCGACGGCGTCGCGCGTATCCTTGAGCGCCGGGATTTCGACGGCATGGCGCATTTCGAGATCGAGGCGCCGCATGATCTGGCGAAGTTCATCGCGGCCAAGGGCTCGGTTGCGCTCGACGGAACGTCGCTGACGGTGAACGAGGTTTCCGGCGACAAGTTCACGATCCTGCTGATCCCGCACACGCTCACGGTCACGACATGGGGCGAGCGCGGGCAGGGCGATCCGCTCAATCTCGAAGTCGACCTGATGGCGCGCTATGCCGCGCGGCTTGCGGAGGCGCAGTAGTCTCGACCGTCTGTCTGCGAATGCGGGCATCGAGAGGCAAACCACGAGCGCCCGCGAATTTGCTCTGGCCCCCGCTTTTGCGGGGGTGGAGACGCGGCGGCGCTTGCCACCGCCTTCTGCGGCCTCTAATGAAGCGCCTCACCTTTTCGAGGATCCCATGGCCGAACCGCGCCGCGCGCAATCCCATGACGAAACGCCCGTGAACGGCGCGAAATTTCTTATCGTCGAGGCGCGCTACTATGACGACATCGGCGCCATGCTGCTCGACGGCGCTACTGCGGCGCTGCAGAAGGTCGGCGCGACATGGGAGGTGGTGAGCGTGCCCGGCGCGCTGGAAATTCCGTCGGCCATCATCATCGCCAGCGATTCCTCGAACGAGCCCTACGCCGGCGCGATCGCGCTCGGCTGCGTCATTCGCGGCGAGACCTATCATTTCGAAATCGTCGCCGGCGAATCTTCACGCGCGTTGATGGATATATCCGTGTCGCTGCCAATGCCGATCGGCAACGGCGTCCTGACGGTCGAGAACGAGGATCAGGCGATCGTGCGCGCCGATCCCAGGCAGGGCGACAAGGGGGGCGACGCCGCGCGCGCCGCGCTCGCGTTGTTCCGCATCTCGCAGCGCGGGAGCGTCTGACATGTCGCGTGGCGAAGGCCGGTCCGCGGCGCGGCTCGCAGCCGTGCAGGCGCTCTATCAGATGGACGTGACCGGCAAGGGCGTCGCCGACATCCTCGCCGAATTCGAGGCGCACTGGATCGGCCGGGAAATCGAGGGTGACGAATACAAGCCGGCGGAGATCGCCTTCTTCCGCGACATTCTCGAAGGCGTGCTCGCCGATCAGGTCGCCATCGATCGCCAGATCGACGACATTCTCGTCGAGAGCTGGCCGTTGAAGCGCATTGAGGCGGTGATGCGCGCCATTCTGCGCGCCGGCGATTACGAATTGCGCAAACGGGCGGACGTGCCGGCGCGCGTGATCGTGTCCGAGTATGTCGACCTCGCCGGCGCGTTTTTTGCGCGCGAGGAAGCTGGCATGACCAACGCCGTGCTCGACGCCCTCGCGCGCAAGACGCGCGCGGCGGAATTTGCGCGGTAGCAACATCCGTTCTCGCGAGGAACGCAGCGACGACGCGATCCATCCCGTGGCGCGGAGATGGAGCGCCTCGCTGCGCTTGCAATGAATGGTGTGTTACATAGTCCGCCATGTCCGACCGCCCTTCAGAAGACGATCTGATCGCCCGCTATTTCGCGCCGCTGGCGGGACCAGGCGGGTTGGGCCTGCGGGACGACGCTGCGACGCTCATTCCGCCGCCTGACTGCGATCTCGTTCTGACGGTCGATGCGCTCGTCGCCGGCGTCCATTTCTTCGCCGACGATCCGCCGGATGCGATCGCGCAAAAGGCATTGCGCGTAAATTTGTCCGATCTCGCAGCCAAGGGCGCCGCGCCGCTCGGCTTCCTGCTGACGCTCGCATTGCCGGGCGACTGGCGGCCCGAATGGCTCGAATCGTTCGCGCGCGCGCTTGGAGAGGACGCGCGGCGATACGCCTGCCCGCTGCTCGGAGGCGACACGGTCTCGACGCCCGGTCCCCTCAGCCTGACGATCACGGCGGTGGGTTCGGTTCCCACGGGGCGCATGGCGCCGCGCACCGGCGCGCGGGCTGGCGACCTGATTTACGTCAGCGGCGCGATCGGCGACGCCGCGCTCGGCCTGGCGCTGCGCCTGAATCCTGCGCTTGCGACGCATCTCGACGAGGACGAGCGCGAATATCTGGCGCAGCGCTACCTTGCGCCACAGCCGCGCCTTGCGCTGAGTCCGGCATTGCTCGCGCATGCGTCCGGCGCGATGGACGTCTCGGACGGGCTTGTTGGCGATCTGGCCAAGATGCTGCGCGTTTCCGGCGTGAGCGCGGTGGTCGACGTATGGCGTGCGCCTCTGTCGGACGCAGGGGCGAGACTCGTGAGCGCGGACGGCAGCCTGTTCGAGACAGCGTTGACCGGCGGCGACGACTACGAAATCCTGGCGACCGTCCCTCCGTCTCATGCCGCCAGTTTTGAACGGGCCGCGCACGAGTGCGGCGTCGACGTCACGCGGATTGGCGAGGTCGTCGCGGGCGAGGCTCCGCCGATGTTCCGCGATGTGCGCGGGGCGCCTGTGCATTTCAGGCGCGGCTCGTTCAGCCATTTTTGATTACCCGGCGGGCGGATGCCTGTACGTTGCCGAAAAATCGAGGGAGATGGACGCGCATGGAGCGGGCCGTGACAGGCGCCAGTTTTTCGGATCAGGACGCGAGCGACCGCGCGTCGAAGCGCTTGGCGCTGCGGCTTTCGGCGGCGGCGGCGCTCGCCGGCGCCAACGCGTCCGTCGTCTATGCGACGGCCTCGATCATAGGCGCCAGCATGGCCCCGAGCGCTGGATTCGCGACGCTTCCTCTGACCTCCTTTGTCATTGGCATGGCCTGCGGCACGCTGCCGATCGGAGCGGTCGCCCGCCGCTTCGGCCGCCGTCCGGCGCTTCTGATCGGAGGCTTCAGCGGCGCCGTGTGTGGCGTCACGGCCTCGATCGCCACGCTGATCTGGTCGTTTCCGTTGCTCTGCGCGGCGACCTTCTGCGGCGGCGTCTACGCGGCCGCCTCGCAATCCTATCGTTTCGCCGCGGCCGACGGCGCAAGCCCGCGGCTGCAGCCCAAACTGATTTCATGGGTGCTGGCGGGCGGCGTGCTTGCGGGAATCATCGGCCCGCAACTCGTGCAGCACACGATGGACCTTTGGCCGCAACATCTGTTCGCCGCGACCTATCTCGGGCAGGCCGTGGTGGCGATTTTGGCCATGCTGGTCCTGTCCGGCGTGAAATCGCCGCCGCCCGTTGCGACGGCCTCGACGGAGGGCGCGCGCCCGCTGGGCGAGATCGTTGGGCAGGGGCGGTTCGTCGTGGCGGCCATCTGCGGGACCGTCTCCTATGGTCTGATGAATCTTGTGATGACGTCTGCGCCGCTCGCCATGAAAATGTGCGGTCTGTCGCTGTCGCAGTCCAACCTCGGTCTCCAGTGGCATGTGCTGGCGATGTACGCGCCGAGCTTCATCACGGGGTCGCTGATCGTGCGGTTTGGCGTCCACAGGGTCGTGGCGCTGGGGCTGCTGCTGGAAATCGCGGCGGCGGTCATCGATCTGTCCGGTCAAAGCGTCTGGCATTTCTGGGCGGGACTGACGGCGCTCGGCCTCGGCTGGAACTTCGGATTCATCGGCGCCTCGGCGATGATCGTCGCGCTGCATCGGCCGCAGGAGCGGACAAAGGTTCAGTCTTTCAACGATTTCATAATCTTCGGCACGATGGCCGTCGGCTCTTTCTCCTCCGGCCAGATGCTGGCCGGCGGCGGCTGGGGCCTCGTCAATTCGATCGTGTTCCCGCTGGCGGCGGTGGCGCTGACCTCGCTTTTCTGGAGCCGGGCATCGGCGCAGGCGGCGCAGGCGGCGCCGGTGCGTGGGAACGGATAGAACGGGCGCTTCCTATCCTTCCGACTCATTGCGGCCACAATCCATTTCTGGCAATAAGCGCGCGATCCCCGGCCGGATTCCGGCCGAGGACGGGAAGCGCGCAGGTCGAACGAACCGGCCGATAAAGAACTGCAGGCGGTGTCATGACTCTTTGGCTGATAATTCTTGGTGGACTCCTGTCCATCGTCTACGGGGCCGCGACGGTCTCGCAAGTGATGTCGGCAAGCGCCGGCAACCAGCGGATGCAGGAGATCGCCAGCGCGATCGCCGAGGGCGCGCAGGCGTACCTGAAGCGTCAATACATCACGATCGCCATCGTCGGCGTCATCATCTTCGCCGGACTCTGGCTGCTGCTGTCCTGGCCCGTCGCCGTCGGATTCCTGATCGGCTCGATCTTGTCGGGCGCCGCAGGCTTCATCGGCATGAACGTGTCGGTGCGCGCCAATGTGCGCACGGCGCAGGCGGCCTCCGAATCGCTGGCCAAGGGCCTGAACATCTCGTTCAAGGCCGGCGCGGTCACCGGCATGCTGGTCGCCGGTCTGGCGCTGCTCGGCGTCGCCGGCTATTTCATCGTCCTCACGCAGTTCATGGGCCACAAGCCCGACGATCGCCTCGTGATCGACGCGCTGGTCGCGCTCGGTTTTGGCGCCTCGCTGATCTCGATCTTCGCCCGTCTCGGCGGCGGCATCTTCACCAAGGGCGCCGACGTCGGCGCGGATCTGGTCGGCAAGGTCGAAGCCGGAATTCCGGAAGACGATCCGCGCAACCCGGCCACGATCGCCGACAACGTCGGCGACAATGTCGGCGACTGCGCCGGTATGGCGGCCGACCTGTTCGAGACCTATGCGGTGACGGTCGTCGCCACCATGGTTCTCGGTTCGATTTTCTTCTCCGGTCAGCCTGGCCTCGTTACAGCGATGATCTATCCGCTGGCGATCTGCGCCGTAAGCATCGTCGCCTCGATCATCGGCACCTATTTCGTCAAGCTTGGCGCCAACAATTCGATCATGGGCGCGCTTTACAAGGGTCTGATCGCCGCCGGAGTGCTGTCGATCGCGGGCCTCGCCATCGCCACCCAGTTCGTGGCGGGATGGGGCGTGCTCGGCAAGGCCAATGGCGTCGATGTCACGGGATCGGCTCTGTTCGTTTGCGGCGTGATCGGCCTGGTCGTGACGGGGCTGATCGTCTGGATCACTGAGTATTATACGGGCACGGGCAAGCGGCCTGTCGTCTCGATCGCGCAGGCGTCGGTGACGGGCCACGGCACGAACGTGATCCAGGGCCTTGCGGTGTCGCTCGAATCGACGGCGCTGCCCGCCATGGTGATCGTCGGCGGCATCATCTCCACCTACCAGCTCGCGGGCCTTTACGGCACGGCGATCGCGGTCACGACCATGCTCGGCCTCGCCGGCATCATCGTCGCGCTCGACGCGTTCGGCCCGGTGACGGACAATGCCGGTGGCATCGCTGAGATGTCCGGCCTGCCGAAGGAAGTGCGTCAGTCGACCGATGCGCTCGACGCGGTCGGCAACACGACAAAGGCCGTGACCAAGGGCTATGCGATCGGTTCGGCGGGCCTCGGCGCCCTTGTGCTGTTTGCCGCCTACACCAACGACCTCAAGCACTTCACCGAGGGCGGCGTCGCCTATTTCAAGGGCATGGGCCAGGTCTCGTTCGATCTGTCCAACCCCTACGTGGTGGCTGGCCTGATCTTCGGCGGCCTGATCCCCTACCTGTTCGGCGGCATCGCGATGACAGCGGTCGGCCGCGCGGCGGGCTCCGTGGTCGAGGAGGTGCGTCGCCAGTTCAAGGAAAAGCCCGGTATTATGGCTGGCACGGATCGTCCGGACTATGGCCGCGCCGTGGACATGCTGACCAAGGCAGCGATCCGGGAAATGATCATCCCGTCGCTGCTGCCGGTGCTGGCGCCGTTCGTCGCCTATTTCGGCGTGTACTGGATCTCGGGCTCCAAGGCCTCGGGCTTCGCGGCTTTGGGCGCGATGCTGCTCGGCGTGATCGTCAACGGCCTGTTCGTGGCGATTTCCATGACCTCGGGCGGCGGCGCCTGGGACAACGCCAAGAAGTCGTTTGAAGACGGCTTCGTCGACAAGGACGGCGTGAAGCACCTGAAGGGCTCCGACGCGCACAAGGCGTCGGTGACAGGCGACACCGTCGGCGACCCCTACAAGGACACGGCGGGCCCCGCCGTGAACCCGGCGATCAAGATCACCAACATCGTGGCGCTGCTGCTGCTGGCGATCCTGGCGCACTGAGCGAATGGCGATTACGGAATAACGAATGGAGGGCGGGGGAGACCCCGCCCTTTTCGATTAAAGGCATGTCATTCCAACGTAAGCGGGAATCCAGTTCCAGGCGCTTGTCGGCAGCCGATCGCTCGCCGTGCGAACGCCGGGAATGACAGCCGCCTCCAATCCGCATCAAGGGAGCGCATCATGGACGTAAAAGACAGCAACGGGACGATCCTCAAGGAAGGCGACAACGTCACGATCATCAAGGATCTGAAAGTGAAGGGCGCCTCGACGACGCTGAAGCGCGGGACGACCTTCAAGAACATTCACCTCACCGACGATCCGGGCGAGATCGAATGCCGCTCGGCGCAGGTCAAGGGCCTGGTGTTGAAGACGCAGTTCGTGAAAAAAATCTAACGCCTGCGCGGCAAAGCGGCGCATTGACGCGACCGCGCGCGGGGCGAATACGATATTGTCATTGGCTTTTTTTTTTTTATTTTTCGGAGTTCTTATGTTTCGTAATTTTATTGCGATTTGCGGCGCTTCGGCCGCGTCGTCGCTCGCCGGCTGCGCCACGATCACCAAGGGCACGACCGATCAGGTGACGTTCAATTCCGAGCCCGCCGGCGCAACAGCCCAGACATCGATCGGGCTGCAATGTCCGGCGACGCCATGCACGTTCGAAATCTCACGCAAGCAGGATTTCGTCGTGACCTTTTCGAAGCCCGGCTATGTCAGCCAGCAGGTTCCGGTTGGCACGAAGCTTGGGGGGTCGGGAGCGGCGGGCTTTGCGGGGAACATCGTCGCCGGGGGCGTAATCGGCATGGGTGTCGACGCGGCGACCGGCTCGACGCTCGATCATTTTCCGAACCCGGTTTTCGTGACGCTGCAGCCGGAGCATGCGATCGCCGGTCCGACGGCGCCAAGGAAACCCAGGCGTGACGGGGCGCCGAAGGCGGCCGAATCCAAGGAGGAGCCGACGAGCTGATTTCCGCTACACCGGCTCCAGCGCCCGGAATTGGCCCTTTGGCGTTTTCACGCTGATATCGTCGCCAGCCGCCACGTCGCCGCCGGTCAGGACGATCGCCATCACGCCGGCCTTGCGGATCAGGTTTCCGGCTGCGTCGCGGTCGAGGGTGGCGGCCATCAGGCCGGGCCTGAATGCGTCGATCTGGCTGCACGGGTTGCGAAGACCCGTGATCTCGACGACTGCCTGCGCGCCGATATGCAGCCGCGCGCCGGTTGGCAGCGCCAGCAGGTCGATTTTTCGCGTCAAGATGTTCTCGCCCATGTCGCCCGGCGCAAGCGGGCCGAAGCGGCCGGCGAATTCATCGAACAGTTCGGCGTGGATGAGATGGACCTGCCGCAGGTTTGGCTGCGTCGGATTCTTCTTCATCCGTGAAATATGCTGGACCGTCGCGCCGGCATGGCCATCGCCCTCGACGCCGAGACCGGCGACGAGCCGGATGGAACGCGCCGGCGTCTTCGAGAAATGATGCCCTGATCGACACGAGACCGCAACAACTTGCGGCCCGGCGTCCCGCGCGCTCATGCCGTTACTGGAACTTGAGCAGGTTGGTCAGCATGTTCTGCACGAAGCCTACGTCGCCGCCGGCCGTCGGCGTCGTGCGGCTCACGTAATCGAACACCTTGCCGTCCGCCATGCCGTAATTGGCGACGCGTTCGAGCTTCTTGCCCTTGCCGAAATAGACTGCGAGAACGCGCTGATCCATGACTTTCTGAGGCATGAACGCGACTTTGCGGTTCACGGTCTGGCTGACGTAATACCATGCGTCGCCGCCGACGGTCGAGGTCGTGGATGGGGTGCCGAGCGTTTGCAGCACCTTCTCGGCCGGCGTGCCGGGCTTGAGATCGGCAAGGGTCTTTTCGTCGAGCTGGTATCCACGCTGGATGGTTCCATCGTAGCTGAAGCCGCTGCCGAGACCCAATTGTCCAGCCTGGCATGCGCCGAGCGCGCCCGCCAGCGCCGCGACGACCCCGAGCCGGGCCGCGAGACGAGAGCGTCGCCTAACCGTCGTAGCCATACACGTACTCCGCCGCTGACCTTCGAAAGTCGCGAGAACCTGCATCCGCACGGTTGCGAAAAAGCTTGCATCCGCGACCGGCGATGCCTAACCCCCGGTGCGGCCAATTGCAAGCCGCCGCCACATTCCCGTCCATCAGCAATCCCGGCTCCAGGCCATGATTTTCAAACTTTTCGCCCGCAAGCCCCAAACCGCCGCAGTGGAGCGTCTGTATGCGCAGATCATGGCCGCTGCGCGGCGGCCTGAGCTTTTTCTCGGGCGTTACAGCGTTCCGGACAGCCTTGAGGGCCGTTTCGATCTTTTGACGATTCATGTCTTCGCCGTCGTGCGACAGCTCCAGGCGATGCCGGCGCCGGCGCCCGAACTGGCGCAGGCCCTGTCGGACTGGGTGTTCCTCAGCCTTGACCGGGCGTTGCGGGAAATGGGCGTCGGCGATCTTGCGGTGCCGAAGCGGATGAAGAAACTCGCGGCCGATTACAACGGCCGTTGTTCGGCGTATGAGGGAGCGCTGGCGCAGGGCGGCGATGGGTTGCAGCGTGCGCTCGGCCGCAATGTCTACGGCTCGCCCCAGCCGGCGGAGGCCGAGGCGCTTGCACGCTATATGCTTGCAATCGTGGCTGCGCTGAAGGAGGCGCCGCTTGCCGCATTTCAGCGTGGCGAAGCTCCATTTCCCGATCCGGCGACGATCGTGTGAAGGGTCCATCATGAATAAATCCAGCGTTCCGGTCTGGTCGGCGCCGCTCCCCGTCGTCGATGTGCCAGCGAATGGGCTTGAAACGACGTTGATCGCCGACGAGGGCGTTCGCAAGCGACTGGCGAAGGAGGACGGCGTGCTCGCCATCGCCTCGGTCGAGGCGCACATGCGGGTGACGCGGCGCGGGCGCGACAGGCTGCATGTCGTGGGCCAGGTGCGGGCGCGCCTCACGCAGACCTGCGTCGTCAGCCTCGAACCGTTCGAGGCGGAGATCGTCGAGCCGATCGACGTGGAATTCGCGCCGCCGCCCGCCGCCGCGCCGCGGGAGCCACGCGAGAGCGCCCGGCGTGGCCGTTCGGGCCCGGAGCAGGATCAGCAGGCGGAGGGGATCGACGATCTCGACGCGCCCGACGAGATCGTGGACGGCAGGATCGACCTTGGCGCGCTGGCGGCCGAGCATCTGGCGCTCGGAATCGATCCCTATCCACGCAAGCCGGGAGTCGCCTTCGCTGAACCGGCCGAGCCGGCCGAGCGGGCTTCACCCTTCGCCAACCTCGGCTCTCTCGTCGCTGGATCGGGCGGCAAGACGGGCCGGTGAGAGGCTGCGGCGCCATCCGTCTGGACCGGGCGCCCCGGCAAGGCGAAATGCCGCTTGCCATGTTGGCCTGAGCGGCTATGGTCCGCCGCGCCTTGCGGCAGGCAGGGTTCCCGCGGAGTTCCTCCCGAAATGACCAATAGCGTTCGGATCGCGCTCGACGCCATGGGCGGCGACTTCGGTCCATCGGTCGTCGTGCCGGGCGCCGCGCGCGCGCGCGACCGCCGGCCGGATACGTCCTATCTGTTCTTCGGCGACGAGCAATTGATCAAGCCGCTGCTCGACAAATATCCAAAGCTCGCGGCGGTGTCCGAAATCCGGCACACCGTCGTCGTCGTCAAGAATGACGACAAGCCGAGCCAGGCGCTGCGCACTGGCCGTCGCGGATCGTCCATGTGGCTCGCCGTTGAGGCGGTGAAGAAGGGCGAGGCCGATGCCGCGGTTTCCGCCGGCAATACCGGCGCGCTCATGGCCATGTCGAAGATTGCGCTGCACATGTTGCCGGGCATCGAACGGCCGGCGCTGGCGGCGATCTGGCCGACGGTGCGCGGCGAGTCGATCGTTCTCGACGTGGGCGCGACAATCGGCGCGGACGCCGAACACCTCGTCGATCTGGCGATCATGGGATCGGCGATGGCGCGCATCTTCTTCGACATCGACAGGCCAAGCGTCGGGCTGCTCAACGTCGGCACCGAGGAAATCAAGGGACTCGAGGAGGTGAAAGCCGCCTCGCGGCGCCTGCGCGAAGCGGCTCTGCCGACGCTGGACTATCGTGGATTCGTCGAGGGCGACGATCTCGGCAAGGGCACTGTCGACGTGGTGGTGACGGAAGGATTCACCGGCAATATCGCCCTGAAGACTGCCGAAGGCACGGCCAAGCAGATCGCCCGGTACATGCGCGACGCCTTCGGCTCGTCGCTGATATCCAGGATCGGCGCTGCGCTGGCGAGCGGCGCGTTCCGGGCGCTGAAGGAAAAGATCGATCCCCGCCGCGTGAACGGCGGCCTGTTCCTCGGACTTGACGGGATCATCATCAAGAGCCATGGCGGCATGGACGAACTCGGCTTCGCCGGCGCGATAGAAATCGGCTACGAGATGGTTCGTCACGGCTTGCTCGAAAAAATTCGCGAAACGATCACCTTGTCGAGCGAGGGCGCGAATGCGCCGGTCGCCGGCGATGCGACATCTTCTTGAGGGCGACGGCGCTCATGGTTCACGGTTCCAAGAACAACAACGCTTCATGCCTGCGCTCGGTCGTGCTCGGCGTCGGCGCCTATCTTCCGGCAAAGACGCTGACCAACGCCGATCTCGAAAAGATAGTCGACACAACGTCCGACTGGATCGTGCAGCGCACCGGAATCCTGGAGCGCCATATCGCAGCCGACGACGAGACGACGTCGACGCTCGGGGTCAGGGCCGCCGAGAGGGCGATCGCCAATGCGGGGATCGACGCGCAATCAATCGACCTCATCATTTGCGCGACCTCCACTCCAGATTATACCTTCCCCGCCACTGCGACGCAGATTCAGGCTGCGCTCGGCATTACGCGAGGCGTTGCGTTCGACCTGCAGGCGGTCTGCTCCGGCTTCGTGTTCGGCGTGGCTACGGCTGACAAGTTCCTTCGTTCGGGCTCGCACAAACGCGCACTGGTGATCGGCGCCGAGACCTTCTCGCGCCTGCTGGACTGGGAAGACCGCACGACCTGCGTGCTGTTCGGCGATGGCGCAGGCGCAATGGTGCTGGAGGCGCAGGAAGAGACACCGGAAAAGCGCGGAATTCTCTCCACGCATCTGCGTTCCGACGGACGCCACCGCGAGAAGCTCTATGTCGACGGCGGCCCGTCGAGCACCGGCACAGTCGGCCATCTGCGCATGCTCGGCAAGGACGTTTTCCGACATGCGGTCGGGCAGGTGGCCGATGTCATGCTCGATTCCTTCAAGGAAGCCGGGATAGACGCCGGGACGCTGGACTGGTTCGTGCCGCATCAGGCCAATCGTCGAATCATCGACGCCTCGGCCGACAAGCTCGGCATTGCGCCGGAGAAAGTGGTGACGACCGTGGACAAGCACGGCAACACCTCGGCCGCTTCCATTCCCCTGGCGCTGGATGTCGCGGTGCGCGACGGCCGGATCAAGCGCGGCGATCTCGTGATGATTGAGGCGGTCGGCGGCGGCTTCACATGGGGCGCCGCCATAATCCGTTGGTAAAATTTATTTTTCAATGATTGCGACAAATTAATCTTTTGTGGCGGCCGGGGCGCGGCTCGCCGGTTGATTTTTTGCAAATGTGCGCCCTAATGAATATTCCGTTGCGTCCCGTTTGGTTCGTGAGCGATGGCGCTGTCATGCGGCGCGCGTTCAGCGGTATTTGAGCGATTGAGTGGAAGAGATAAAATTCCTATCTGGCCTGCCATGATTTGCCGAAAATGTTTTTAGAGATTTGCTTCATGACAAACAATCTGCCGCCCGGTCATCCAAATTTCCTAAACTCCAAGGAATCGCGCACCGTGACCCGCGCCGATCTCGCGGATGCTGTCTACCGCGTGGTCGGCCTCTCGCGCGCCGAATCAGCCGACATGGTCGAGGCCGTGCTGGGCGAGATCGCAAGTACGATCGTCGCCGGCGAGGCCGTGAAATTGTCTTCCTTCGGCTCCTTCGTCATCCGCTCCAAGGGGCAGCGGCTCGGCCGCAATCCGAAGACCGGGGTCGAGGTGAAGATCGAGCCGAGGCGCGTGATTGTATTCAAGGCGTCGAATGTGCTGAAGATCCGGATCAACGGCGGCGCTGTCGACGGGCTTGCGAGCGAGGACTGAAGGTCGCCGCGCGGTGGTCGGTACAGCGCCGCGTCGATCTGGTCTAGCATGAGCGGCCCGACCGATTCGGGCGCTAACGTATTGCCATGGACAAGAGCCCCGACGCTTTCCGCACCATCAGCGAGGTCGCCGAGAGCCTCGATCTGCCGCAGCATGTGCTGAGGTTCTGGGAGACGCGGTTCTCGCAGATCAAGCCGATGAAGCGGACCGGCGGCCGGCGCTATTACCGGCCCGACGACGTGGACCTGGTTCGCGCGATCAAGAGCCTGTTGTACGGGCAGGGCTATACGATCAAGGGCGTGCAGAAACTGTTCAAGGACAATGGCGTGCGCGCCGTCGTGGCGATGGCGCGCGGCGGCGCCCCGGTCGATGCGACGCAAGCGATGCTGGCGCTCGAACCGGACGCTGCGGAAGAAGATGACGAATCCGCGGGGGCCGGCGCGGCGGGCGTCGTCGATCAGCCGACGCTCCCGAGCGACCTGTCGGCGCTTGCGGCCGATCTCGCGGACTGCGTCCGAATTCTGCGGGCGGCGCGGAACGGGTGAAATCGCGGATTGCGCGTTGCGTGACAGGAATCGCTTCTCTATAAGCGGGCCAAGTCGGAGTGTAGCGCAGCCCGGTTAGCGCACTTGTCTGGGGGACAAGGGGTCGTGGGTTCGAATCCCGCCACTCCGACCATAAATTCAAAGGGTTACTAACCGGCACTCCTGAATTTGATTGTACGAGTCGCCACCGAGTCGCCACAGCACGCCCCTAATTGCGACGAGCGGTCTCCGAAAAGTTCGCCAATTGCGACTGGCGCGTGCCGCCGCCTATTCGAGCAGTACCAGCCTACAGGGCGGAAAGGCTCAATTCGGCGTCTCCCTCCCTCGCCATCGCGCCACGCAACCGGCCTTTGGCGAAAATCAGCGGAGATGGACGGCGCCTTAGGCACGCGCTACCCGGCGGCCATCAGCAACGCATCCAGCACAAGTTCTCGAGAAAGGCTGGCTTTCATCGACCAACCGACGACCTTGCGGGCATAGAGGTCGAGCACCACCGCCAGATACAGCCAGCCCTGCCATGTGCGGATATAGGTGATATCGGTCACCCAGACCTTATTGGGTGCATCGACAGTGAACTCGCGCTGCAGATGGTTCGGCGCGATGATGGAGGGTCGACCAGCGATCGTACGAGGCGTTTTGTAGCCGCGCACAGCCTTGATCTTGTGGCCGCATAATGCGCTCGACACGATGCATCCCACAGGCAACCCGCGAGCGACCAGGCCGTCGGCATGAGAAGAATCGTGATGCGCACATCTCGCTTGCCGCGCAAACCGCCGAAGACCGCCACCGCGGCGGCCGGCAACAGATCTTCCGGAGACAGCGCGAAATGCGTGCAGCAAACACGAACGGACGCTCACGCAATCGACGCGCTCTGCTGTCGCGCCAGCAAATTGGCGTTCAGGACGAGCGCCCAGAGCGGAAATGCGAAAAGCGCTCCGTCGAACAGAGATCCGAACAAGATGATCGCCAACGCCAGCACGAGCCCGGCAAAGCCGAGCCATCGCGACGCCAGCCCGGTGCGCAAGGCGATCACCGACGTCGAGAACATGAAGACGACGCACATCTTCATCAGGTAGACGTTGACGACCGTATGCGCGATCGCCCTGCCGAAATGCAGCACCGCCGAGTCGACTATCGCCTGCGATCCGTCGGCCTCGGCCGTCACGATGAGGGCGCCGATGATGGCCGCGGCGGAGAAAAGGAGCGCGAGAAACAGGACGCCGCTGCCGAAGAAGATCGTTGCGAAAAACCGATCCTCCAGCTCGCCGAGCCGGTCTCGCAGTACGCCGATGAACCAGAGGAACGCGACGCCCGCGATCGGAACGAGATTGAGCGCGAGCGCGATCGAGCTGCGGTTGCTGTAGAGCCATGCGCCCGGCGCCGTCGGATCGGCTGGAACGCTCGCGCGGAACAGCCAGAATATCCCGATCAGAAGCGTCGAGAAGATAATGCCGGCGACCGCCGCCGCTTTCGGCGTCTTGAAGGAAGCGCGTGTCAGGGTCGTCGGCGCAGCCATGTCCGCCACTTCGCCGCTCCGTTGCTCTTCGAGCGTCACCGCGACGCTCTTCCGACGGAAGCGAAGCTACGATGAACGGCGGCGCTTGACGACTTCGAATGCAAGCTGAAGCATAGCTTTCAGCGTAGGCCGCACGATTGCCGCGCTCGAGCTATGTGTTCTGATAGAGATACACGGATGATTGATCTATGTCAGGGTGCTGGCCGATCAATGCGTGTCAACTTTTGCAACTTTGTACGCGCGATGCTGCGGTCGGGAACGGGAGCGCGCGATGATTCCCAGAATTCGCGAAGCGGCCAAACTTTTCGAAGGCAAGAAGGGCCTCGTCATCGGCATCGCCAACGATCAGTCGATCGCGTGGGGATGCGCGAAAGCATTCAGAGGTCTCGGCGCTGAACTGGCTGTCACCTATCTCAACGAAAAGGCGACGCGCTTCGTCGAACCGCTGGCGCGCGAACTCGAGGCGCCGCTGTTTCTGTCGTTGGACGTGCTGGAGGAGGGCCAGCTCGAGGCCGTGTTCGACCGGATCGGCAAGACGTGGGGCGAACTCGATTTCGCGCTGCATTCGATCGCTTTCTCGCCCAAGGAGGCGCTGCACGGCCGCGTCGTCGATTTCGGCAGACAGGGGTTCCTGACGACAATGGACTTGTCGTGCTGGTCGTTCATCCGCACCGCGCGTCTCGCCGAGCCGCTGACGAAGAACGGGGGCGCCTTGTTCACTATGAGCTATTTCGGCGCGCAGAAGGTCGTCGAGAACTACAACATCATGGGCGTTGCAAAGGCAGCGCTTGAAGCCGCTGTCCGTTATCTCGCCGCCGAACTCGACCCCAAGGGCATTCGGGTCCACGCCATATCGCCCGGACCGCTGGCGACACGCGCAGCCTCCGGCATTCCGGAATTCGACGAGTTGCTTGAAAAGGCGCGCTCGAAGGCGCCCGCCCGCAGCCTGGTCAGCATCGACGACGTCGGCATCGCCACCGCCTTCCTGGCGCTCGACGCAGCCAAACTGATCACGGAGATACGATCTTCATCGACGGCGGCTATCACATCATTGATTGATCCGAGAAATATTGAGGCATGTGATGAGCGCCGACTGCTGGAAAGCTATGCGAAGCGCGGTGAAATCGATCCGGGATTACGCGGGAAAACGATGTCGCCGCATTGAACTATTCAGTTGAAAGCGCGAGAGGGATGCGCGACAGATTTGTAACGCCGTAGACGCTGCCGATATTCGCGGAGCTGTGTGTGCACATGAGCGGTCCATTGCTGAAACGGGATCTGGAGAGCACGGACAGGCGCTCTTCGGTCGTCTGGCGATACTTTTGCGCGATTGCTCTTGCTGTCTCCACGTGCTCGGGCGCTTTCGCCCAGGATGCGGGGGCCATTCCCGTCGGCGTGGTGCGGATCGAAAAGACGCCGGTCGAAC
The DNA here is from genome assembly GCA_021781815.1 of Pseudomonadota bacterium. Taxonomy (GTDB): domain Bacteria; phylum Pseudomonadota; class Alphaproteobacteria; order Rhizobiales; family Beijerinckiaceae; genus JAJXWB01. The sequence goes on from JAJXWB010000005.1 coordinate 186,673, forward strand.
AGGCGTCGGAATTCGTCGGGCGCGTCAACGCCATCGGCCGGGTTGAAATCAGGGCTCGCGTGAAGGGCTACCTCGAGGCGGTGCTGTTCAAGGAAGGCGACGCGATCAAGGTCGGCGAGCCGCTCTACCGGATCGAGAAGGGGCAGTTCGAAGGCGACGTCAAGCAGGCGGAGGGCGCCTATCTCCGCAGCAAGGCGTCGAAGGAACTGAGTTCGATCCAGCTCAAGCGCGCCGAAGATCTGCTGAGCAAGCAGTCCGGCACGGCGGTCGCCCGCGATCAGGCTCAGGCCGCCGACGATCAGGCGAAAGGTCAGATGGTGACCGACGAAGGCGCGCTCGACATCGCGAAGATCAACCTGTCCTATACGGAAATCAAGGCGCCGATCGCCGGCAAGATCGGCGCGACCAAGGTCACGGTCGGCAACGTGGTCGGCCCCGACAGCGGCGTGCTGACCACGATCGTCAGCCAGGACCCGATGTATGTGACCTTCCCCGTCAGCGAGCGTGACTTCCTGAAGTTGAGGGTCGACGGACCGACCGTCCCGCGCGACAAGGTCAAGGTGGGGATCAAGTTCGCCGACGGCTCGACATACGACGAGGCCGGTGTGATCAACTTCGTCGACGTCAGCGTCGACCGGACCACCGACACGATCAACGTGCGCGGCTCCATCCCCAATCCGAAGGGCGCGCTGGTCGACGGACAGTTTGTCCGCGTTGTGCTGCAGGGCGACAAGCCCGAGGAGAAGCTGGTCGTGCCGCAGGCTGCCTTGCTGGCCGACCAGAGCGGCGTCTATGTCTTCGCCGTCGTCGACGGCAAGGCCGTGGTCAAGCGACTGAAGACCGGCGGCGGCTTCAAGGACGGCGTCATCGTCGAGAGCGGGCTGTCCGAGGGCGATCTCGTGATCGTCGACGGCCTGCAATCCGTGCGGCCCGGCGTTGCCGTGCGCGCGACGCCCGCGGCCGAATCGATCGGAATGAAATAGGATGTTCTCCGCACTCTTCGTCGATCGGCCGCGATTTGCGATCGTCATCGCCATCGTGACCACCATCGCGGGCGCTCTGGCGCTGTTCTCGATCCCCGTCGCGCAATATCCGGACATCGTCCCGCCGCAGGTCTCGATCACCACGCTCTACCCGGGCGCGAACGGCGGCGTGGTCGAAGCGACCGTCGCGCAGCCGATCGAGGCGCAGGTCGTCGGCGTCGACAAGATGATCTATATGAAGAGTGTCAGCGGCGATGACGGCAGCTATTCGCTGATCTGCTCGTTCGAGCTCGGCACCGATCCTGATATCAACGCCGTCAACGTCAACAACCGCGTCCAGATCGCGCTGTCGCAACTGCCGCCCGAGGTGCAGCGCCAGGGCGTGACGGTGAAAAAGAAATCCTCGGCGCTGCTCGGCGTGATCGCCGTCTATTCGCCGAAGAACACGCACGACGCCCTGTTCCTGTCGAACTACGTCACCATCAACATTCTCGACCAGATCAAGAGCACGCCTGGCGTCGGCGACGCTTCGCTCTGGGGGCCGCAGGACTATGCTGTTCGCGCCTGGGTCAAGACGGACCGCTTGACCGGCCTCGGGCTGACGACGGGCGACATCATCAAGGCGATCCAGACGCAGAACCTGCAGGCCGCTGTCGGCCGTATTGGCGCGCGGCCGATTTCGAACGATCAGCAGTTGCAGCTCAACATCTCGACCAAGGGCCGCCTGACGTCGATCCCGGATTTCGAGAACATCGTGATCCGCACCAATGGCGACGGCTCGATCCTGCGTCTGAGCGACGTCGCGCGTCTCGAACTCGGCGCCGCTAATCTCGACCGCGAGACGCGCTTCAATGGTTCGCCGGCGGCGGCTATCGCCATCTATCAGGCGCCCGGCGCCAATGCGATCGTTGCGCTGGACCAGGTCAAGAAGCAGCTCGAAACGCTCCAGCAGCGCTTCCCCGAGGATCTCGCCTGGCAGGTCACCTACGATCCGACCGTCTTCGTAACCGATACGATTCACGAGGTGAAGAAGACGCTCGGCGAGGCCTTCGTTCTCGTCGTCATCGTCGTCTTCCTGTTCCTGGGCAGCGTGCGGGCTACGCTGATCCCGATGTTCGCGGTGCCGGTCAGCCTGATCGGCGCCTTCATCGTGCTGAAGGCGATCGGCTATTCCGCCAATACGGTCTCGCTGCTCGCCGTCGTGCTCGCCATCGGCATCGTCGTCGACGACGCCATCGTCGTGGTCGAGAACGTCGAACGCGTGATGGAGGAGCATCCGGAACTGACGGCCGCCGAAGCCACCAAGAAGGCCATGGCGGAAATCACCGCGCCGATCATCGGCATCACGCTGGTGCTGCTGTCGGTGTTCGTGCCGGTCGCCTTCATCCCCGGCATTTCGGGCGAATTGTTCCGTCAGTTCGCGGTTACCGTCGCGGTCGCGATGTTCCTGTCGGCGGTCAATGCGCTCACCCTTTCGCCCGCGCTCTGCGGCATCCTGCTGAAGCGCGGACATGGCGTTCGGAAGGGCGTCATGGGTCGCGTGATGAACGCGATCGACTGGGTGCGCGATCGCTACGGCGACGTGGCCGCGCGGCTCGTGCGCTTCTCCGTGGTCGGCCTGATCTTCGTCGGCGTCTCCGTCGCGGGGATCGTCGGTCTTGGCATGATCACGCCGACCGGCTTCCTGCCGGATGACGACCAGGGCGCTTTCTTCGTCGTGGCGCAATTGCCGGGCGGCGCATCGGTCGGGCGCACGGAGGCCATCATCGCGGAGACGGAGAAAATCCTGAAGGAAGAGGACGCCATCAAGGACTACACCTCGGTCATCGGCCTCAACTTCATCGACAATTATTCGCAGTCGAACTCGGCTTTCGTCGTCGTGACCCTGAAGCCGTTCGAGGAGCGCCATGGCGCAGGGCAATCGGCCAAGGAGGTCATCGCGCGGCTCAGCCAGAAGTTTGCGCAGATCCGCGAGGGCACGGTGGTCGGGCTCGCCCCGCCGCCGATCATCGGGCTGGGCACCGGCGGCGGCTTCGCCTACGTGCTGGAAGACCTGCAGGCGGGCGATCCGAAAACGCTGGCGCAGGTGCTGCGCGGGCTCGTGGTCGCAGCCAATCAGGACCCGAAGCTCAGCCGTGTGTTCAGCACCTTCTCGGCGACCAATCCATCTGTCTATCTCGACATCGACCGCGACAAGGCGCAGGTGCTCGGGGTGTCGCTCGACACCTTGTTCCAGTCTCTGCAAGCCTCGCTCGGCGGCTATTTCGTCAACAACACGAATCTGTTCGGCCGCACCTGGCAGGTGCAGGTGCAGTCGGAAGCGGCCGACCGCGCCAGCGTGGACGACATCTATCGTATCAACGTGCGCAATGCGGCAGGCGACATGATCCCGTTGCGCAGCCTCGTCGAAGTGAAGATCGTGGTCGGGCCGCCGGCGCTGATCCGCTACAACAACCGTCGCGCCGTGACCGTGCAGGGCGGACCTGCGCAGGGCTATTCGTCCGGGCAGGCGCTGAATGCAATGGAGCAGGTGGCCGCCAAGACGCTGCCCGCGGGCTATGCCGGCGAATGGACCGACACCGCGTTCCAGGAGAAGCGCGCGGAAGGCAAGACCGCGATGATCCTCGGTTTCGCCGTGCTGTTCGCCTATCTGTTCCTGGTTGCGCTTTACGAAAGCTGGACGATCCCGGTGCCTGTGTTGCTGTCGGTCGCCGTCGGCATGCTCGGGTCCTATATCGGCATCGTGATGGGCGGCCTCACGCTCGATCTCTACGCGCAGATCGGCATGATCGTGCTGATCGGTCTGGCGGCCAAGAACGGCATCCTGATCGTGGAATTCGCCAAGGAGAAACGCGAGGCCGGCATGCCGATCGGCGAGGCGGCGGAGAAGGGCGCGCGCGACCGGTTCCGTCCCGTCATGATGACGTCGTTTGCCTTCATCCTCGGCCTCTTTCCGCTGGTCGTGGCAGTTGGCGCCTCGCAGCTCGCGCGGCGCAACGTCGGCACACCGGTGTTCGGCGGCATGATCCTCGCGTCGTTCGTCGGCATTTTCGCGATCCCGCCGTTGTACGTGTTCTTCCAGGCGATCCGTGAAAAACTGCGGCCCGGCGCGCGCCCCAAGAAGGCCGAACCGGAAGCGCCTGCAGCATGATGAGCACGCTGGCGGAATATTGACCTGCCGGCTATCAGCTTGATTGTGACAATTTCAGAGCCGGCAGTTCTGATTCAGAGTAGGCAGTTCTGAAGACGACTCTACACTCGCCCGTAAAGTCGGCGTACGTTCGGCGTTGTAACTATAAACTTGCTTTTCCAATGTTTTATCTTGACGCGTGTCAATGCGGCCGAGCGGCCGAATATGGTGCAGTTCAAACAAGGACGAGAAGCAGGAGACGCCGACATGACCGACAAACCTACCGCAGTTCCTGCCGCTGAAGACGACCTCTTGATGTCGGTGAAGGAGCTCAAGCACTACGTAGACGAAGTCGAAATGGCCAAGGCCAAGCAGTCCTTGTCCGCCTACAACAAGGCGCACGAAAAGCAGCAGGAACTGCTGAAGAAGCTGATGTCGAACGATCCGATCGACGACGCGACGGTGCATTCCTTTCTGGCGCGCCTGAAATCGGTGGCGACGACGGGCGCGAACGAGATCATGATCGGCCGCTTCCCGAGCGAGCTGTGCACAGACCACGGGCGCGCGATCAATCAGGCGGAAGACGGCTGGCCCGACACGCTGCAAGGTCGTCCGCGCAAGGTCTACGAATTCTGGAAAGAGAAGTTGAGCCCGCTCGGTTACAAGTTGAAGGTTCTGATCATCGACTGGCCGAACGGCTTGCCGGGCGACGTCGGCATGTATCTGACCTGGAAGTTCTGAACCGGCGGCAATTCTGGCGCAGCCCCGCACGATGCGGCTGACGCCGGCGCCCCCGGAGATGTGAAACGGGATGACGAGAAGCGCAATGCCAGCCGAGCCATGCGGCCGGCGCCCGATTGGAGGCATCCAATGTCACGCTCTGCGCCTGAAAGCACCGGAAATCCCTAGTTTGTTTACATGCGCGACGCATTCGAGCGTTCGGTGCTGTTCCTCGACGTGCTTCGCGAGCGCGGCAATATCTATGACGAGCAGACCAGGACCAGCGCCAGTTCGAGACCACCGCCCGCGTGTCGGAGATCAACCAGCTTGCGGCCTACAGTGTCGCGGCCGAGCCCGAATTGCTGCTCAAGGGGCGTTTCGAGGGCATCGGCGCGGCGCCGAAGTCGCTCGTCTCGCGCCGGACGGCAAGCTGCTGACGGAACAGCAAACCGGACCCGTCGATCACAACGAGGCGACGCATGTGCTGGTCGTCATGGCGGCGAAAGCGCTCGGCGGCCGGCAACTCGCGGCTGTCGGCCATCGCGTCGTGCACGGCGGGCCGAAATACGCCGAGCCGATCCTCGTCACGGACGCGCTGTTGGAAGAACTCGACAGCTTCACGCCGCTTGCGCCGCTGCATCAGCCGCACAATCTGGCGCCCATCCGTGCGATCCGCAGCCGGCAGCCGTCGCTGCCGCAGGTGGCCTGCTTCGATACGGCCTTCCATCGCACGCATGCATGGGAAGTTCAGACCTTCGCCCTGCCGCGCAAATTCTCGGAAGAGGGCGTCCGCCGCTACGGCTTCCATGGCATATCGTACGACTATGTCGCGTCGCTATGCCGCCCTGTAATAGTTGGCGCCTGCGTCTGCAGTAGGCAATCGGCAGCGACTACTGGCACCGCGTGTAGATCTGCCCATATGCGTCCACCACTTGGTAACAGTTGCCCCCGTAATACGCGCCGGCCGCCGCAGCGCCCATTGCGGCGCCGCCGACCACCGCGC
>JAJXWB010000059.1 GCA_021781815.1 Pseudomonadota bacterium
CGCGCGCGGCGTGATGGGGGCGACGGGCGGAGCGGCTGGGGCAGTGGCCGGCGGCGTGGGCGCGGCGACCGCCGGGGCGGGCGAAGGCTCCGGCGTCTCCGGATGGATAGGGGCGTCGCCGGTCACGGGCGGCGCGGGCTGGCCGCTTTCGGGCGCGGCGGCGGGCCTGGCCTCGACAGACGGCTCGGCCGTCGTTCGCTCCGGCGCCGCCTCCGCCGGCCGCGGCTCGGGCGCAGGCCGGCGCACGCGGGCGAACAGGTCGGGGAGCTTCGGCGGCTGGCGGAACGAAGTGGGCGCAAGCTGCGGCTGCGGAGCGATCTCCTCCGGCGGCGAGGGAGGCGGCGGCGCGAGTTCGGGAGCGGCCGGTCGTTGGTCCGGGGTGGAATGCTCGCCGGCGGCCCAGCTCGGGGCGCCCGGTTCGCGCTCGCGCAGGCCCCTCCCTTCCGCGCGCAGGATCGAGGATTCGATCACCACGTCGTTGGGGCCGCCGGTCATGATCAGATGCTCGACATTGTCGCGCCGGATGATGATCAGTTGCCGGTCGCCGCCGATGTCGTGGGTGTCGACGACGCCCAGACGCTGCTGGCGTCCGCGCGTCGACGACGCGCCGATGCGGCCGCTCCGCAGCGATCTGTATACGAGGACGACCAGGGCCAGCCCCAGCAGGATCACGATCAGGGCGACCGGGATGGCCCAGGCCTTGTCGGTGAAGAATGTGCTCAGAGACGCCATGATGAAGGTTCAGCCTTTGGTGCGTCCGTCGATATTGGACGTTGCAGATTAACATGATGCGGGCCTGCTCCGCGAGGAAGGTTAATGCATGGTTAACGGACGGGCGGACCGCAACCCTGTCCGTGCCGATTGCATTGCTGCGCGCCTCGCTTCATCCTCTTGCGAATCGCCGTTTCCGCGGGGCTTGCCGGGCCGCGCGGCCCAGGATTGCCCGCTTCCATGAACGACGCCCCGCTCACCGCCATCGACCGCAGCGAACGAACCGGCAGCCCCGGTTTCGTTCTTGTGCTGGCGGGGATTCTCGTGGCTGCGGCCGCGGCTTTCTCTTTCCTGCCGCGCGAGGACGCAGCGCGTCTGATCATCGGGCTGCTCGCTCTGCTGGCCATGATCGGCGTCCTCGCGCTGTTCGCCTACGCTGTCGGCTTCCTCCAGTTTGCAGGGCAGTCGGTCAAGAACGACATCACCAAGATCGTATCCGACACCAGCTCGGACGGTCTCCTGGTGACGGAGGGCGATTCCCGCGTCATTTACGCCAACGAGACCTATCTGACCATTTCCGGAGCGCATGACGCCGCCGACGTTCGGACGGTCGAGCGTCTGTTTTCCGGCGCGCCGGAGGTGTCCGAATCCATTTATCGCCTCGCCCAGGCTGCGCGCGAAAATCGGCGCGGGGCGGAGGAAGTGCGGCTGTCGACCCCGCTTGCGGGGGAAGGATCGGTCGGCTGGTATCGCATTCGCGTCCGCCCGCTCGAACGTCTCGGCGCCAAGCGCGCGGCGCTGTGGACGGTGACGGACGTCACCCGCGAGCGCGAGCGGCACGAAAACGTCTTTCAGGAACTCCAGCACGCCATCGATTTCCTCGATCATGCGCCCGCCGGTTTCTTCTCGACGGATCAGCGCGGCGTCGTGACTTACATGAACGCGACCCTGGCGACCTGGCTCGACTACGATCTGGCGCAGGTTGGTCTCGGCGGCATGAAGCTGTCGCAACTCGTCGCCGGGTCCGGGTCGGCGTTGCTCGAAGCCGTCGCCGGAGGCCCCGGCGAAGTGCGCACCGAGCAGATCGACATCGACCTCAAGCGCCGCGGCGGTCAGCGCCTGCCCGCGCGCCTTCTGCATCGCGTGGCCTTCTCCAGCGACGGCGCGCCCGGCGAATCCCGCACCCTCGTACTCAACCGCGCCGCGGGAGAGGCGCCGGAGGAAGACCTTCGCGCGGCGGAGGTGCGTTTCGCCCGCTTCTTCAATTCGACGCCGATGGCGATCGCCATGCTCGACCGGGATGGCCGCGTGCGGCGCAGCAATGCTGCTTTCGCCAAGCTCATGGCGCCGGCGCTCAAGGGACCGGAGGAGGGGCGCTCGATCTTTTCGGGCATGTCGGACAGGGACGTTATTGCAGTGAAGGCCGCGCTTGCGGCGACGCTCGCGGGCCAGACGGACCTCCCGCCGCTCGACATCGGCGCCGACGGCGGTCAGTCCTCGGCGCGGCTGTTTCTGGCGGCGGCGGAAGACACGTCCGTCGACGCCGCGGTCATGCTCTACGCGCTCGATACGACCGAGCAGCGGACGTTGCAGGAGAATTTCGCACAGTCGCAGAAGATGCAGGCCATAGGCCAGCTCGCCGGCGGCGTCGCGCACGATTTCAACAATGTGCTGACCGCGATCATCGGCTATTCCGACCTTCTGCTCGCCAATCACAGGCCGACCGACCCGTCCTTTCAGGACATCATGCAGATCAAGCAGAACGCGAACCGGGCGGCGGGCCTGGTGCGTCAGTTGCTTGCCTTCTCGCGCCGGCAGACGCTGCGTCCGCAGGTTCTGCAGATCGACGACATGCTGTCGGATCTGCAAATGCTGATGCGCCGCCTGGTCGGCGAGAAGATCGCCCTCGAACTGAAGCACGGCCGCGATTTGTGGCTGGTGAAGGCGGACCTCAACCAGCTCGAGCAGGTGGTGGTCAATCTCGTCGTCAACGCGCGCGACGCCATGCCGGACGGCGGCAGGATAACGTTGCGCACGGCCAATGTCTCGCCGGCCGAATGCGCCGCCTACCGCGAGCCGCTGCTGGCGCCGGCTGAATATGTCCTGCTCGAAGTCGCCGATACCGGCCACGGCATACCGGCGGATTTGCGCGAAAAGATTTTCGAGCCGTTCTTCACGACCAAGGAGGTTGGCAAGGGCACCGGCCTGGGTCTCTCGATGGTTTACGGCATCGTCAAGCAGACCGGCGGCTTCGTGTTCGTCGACAGCGCGGTTGGCAAGGGCACCGCGTTTCGCATCTTCCTGCCACGCCATATTCCTGACGCAGCGGAAGTTGCGCCAAAGGCGGCGGAGGCGGCCAAGCCGGCCGCCGACCTGACGGGGCAGGGCGTGATCCTGCTGGTGGAGGACGAGGAGGCGGTGCGCGCCTTCGGCGCCCGCGCGCTGGCCTCACGCGGCTATACAGTGCTCGAGGCCGCCAGCGGCGTCGAGGCGCTCCAGGTCGTCGAGGAGGCGGGTGGCAAGGTCGACCTGATCGTCTCCGACGTCGTGATGCCCGAGATGGACGGGCCCACCATGTTCGGCGAACTGCGAAAGCGCGGCGTGAAGGCGAAGGTGATCTTCGTCTCGGGCTATGCTGAAGAGGCCTTTTCCAAGAACCTGCCCGAAGGCGAAGACTTCGGCTTCATGCCGAAGCCGTTCACGCTGAAGCAATTGATCGAGACCGTGAAGAACAACATGCGGTGAGGCGGGCGGCCTCTTAAGCCTTCGTTCACCTTGCCCCGGCATCGTCGTCTCGGGAGACGATCGATGCCAGCCCCGATTACGCAGAAGCCCCCGCCGAAGAGCCGCGTTTCGCGCGAGATGTTTTTCGCGGTCATCGCTGTCGCCGGTCTCGCCATCGCCCTCGCCCAGCCCGCCGTCATGTCCCTCTCCGGACTCGACCTGAGCCGTCAGCGGGTGATCGGTCCGGTGGACACGCTCGCTGTCGGCGCCATCGGCCCCGTCAGAAATGTCCACGGGCTCGCCGGCATATTGAAGCCCCTCCGCCTGAGGGACTGACGCCAGCGGCGAAATTCCTGTTATCCCCAGGCCAGACCCTTGATTTCGTTATTTTCGGCCAGAACAAAAAA
>JAJXWB010000046.1:5000-16345 GCA_021781815.1 Pseudomonadota bacterium
CAATGTCGGCGAGCCGTTGGCGACCTCCGCGCCCTTCACCTCGATCGAAGTGAAGATGGTTCCGGAGAATGTGACGCTGATCTCGAAGAGCGCGCCCCCGTCCGGCGACCGGCAACCGACGGAAATGGAAGAGCGATTGGCGGTGATACATCACGGCGAGGCGCTTGAGGACGTTCTGCGCGCCAATGGCGTCTCGAAGGACGACGCAGCCGCCGTTGTCGCCGCGTTCGGCGGACGGCGCGCCGATCAGGTCGCGTTTGAAGGACGCCGCGTCAAGATGTTGTTCGCCGACCTCGACGGCTCAGGCAAGAACATGACGCTCGCCCGGGTTTCGATCCACTCCGATGACCGGATCGAGGCGACCGCGGCGATCGGGGACAACGGCCGCTATGTGCAGGTTGCGCGCGCTGATGACCAGGGTGCGCCGGCCCAGGCGTCAGCGAAGTCGTCCGACGACGGCGACGACGACTCGGATTCGGGCGGCATGCGGCTCTACGATTCATTTTACGAAACGGCGCTGAAGCAGGAGATGCCGAAGCCGATCATCTCCAGCCTTGTGCGCATCTTCGCCAATGACGTCGACTTCCAGCGATCCGTGTCGCCCGGCGATTCGTTCGAGGCCTTTTATGACGAGACCGGCGACAACGAGGATCACGACCAGCTTCTTTACGGCTCGATCACCACGCACAACGAGACGTTCAAATACTACCGCTACCGCACGCCCGACGACGGGCAGGTCGATTTCTATGACGAAAACGGCAAGTCGTCGCGCAAGTTCCTTATCCGCCAGCCGATCGGCGCCTCGCGAATTACGTCCGGCTTCGGCTCGCGCTACCACCCGATCCTCGGCTACACGAAAATGCACACCGGCGTGGATTTCGCGGCGCCGATCGGCACGCCGATTTTCGCCGCCGGCAATGGCACGGTGCTCACCGCCGGCTGGCATTCTGGCTATGGCCGTCGGGTCGAAATCCAGCACGCCAACGGCTATGTGACCGCCTACAACCACATGTCGGGTTTCGCGCGCGGCATGAACGAAGGCCTGCGCATCAGACAGGGCCAGCTCGTCGGCTATCTTGGATCGTCCGGGCTTTCGACGGGGCCGCACCTCCATTACGAGGTCATGGTCAACGGCCATTTCGTCGACCCGATGCGCGTGAAACTGGCCCGCACGCGCGAGATCGAGGGCAGGCTGCTCGCTGATTTCAAGCACGAGCGAGATCGAATTGATGGCCTGATGGCCAAGGCGCCGAATGCGACCCACGTCGCCGCGCGCAACTCAGGCAATTGACCCCCGCCCCGATCATCGAGCCTGCCGATGTTCCCTGCTGCGCCCGTCTCAAACTGGCGCGGCCTGCGCAGGGAGACCGAGGCGTCTGCGGATATCGGCCGGCGTCGCCCCGGCCCGGCGCGCGTCGCGCAGCGTCTCCGAGCCGCGACTCTTGGACAGCTTCCTGCCTTCGGCGTCGAGAATGAGGCAGTGGTGCCGATAGACCGGAGCGGGCAGGTCGAGCAGCGTCTGAAGCAGCCGATGGACGCTGGTTGCATGAAACAGGTCCAGGCCGCGCACGATGTCGGTCACGCCCTGCAGGGCGTCGTCGACTACCACCGCCGTATGATAGCTCGCCGGAACGTCGCGACGCGCGAGGACGACGTCGCCCCAGATCTGCGGTTCGGCGCGCACGTCGCGAGGTTCGTCACCCTCTCCGTATTCAGTCCAGCCGAGCATGTGATCGACGCGCCCGCAGGCCGCCTCCATGTCGAGGCGCATGGCGGCGTGGCGGCCGGCCAGCAGGCGCTCGCGACGCTCTGTCTCGCTCAGGCCCCGGCACAAGCCCGGATAGATCGGCGCGCCGTCCGGATCGCGCGGCCAGCCCGGCCGCGAGGCGACGCGGGCCGCGATTTCGCCGCGGGTGCAGAAACAGGGGTAAATCAGGCCCTGCGCGTCGAGCTGGTCGATCGCGAGCGCGTACTCGCCCAAATGGTCGGATTGCCGGCGCACCGGCGTCTCCCAGCTCAGGCCGAGCCAGGTCAGATCCTCGTAGATCGCCTGTTCGAATTCGGGGCGGCAGCGCCCGGTGTCGATATCCTCGATCCTCAGGATGAACCGACCATGCGTCCGCCGCGCCGCATCCTGGTTGCGCAGGGCCGAGCAGGCATGGCCGAGATGAAGAAACCCGTTGGGCGACGGAGCGAAGCGCCAGACGGATTGACTTTGCGAGCCGTTCATTTCCCACTCGCTATAACATTGTTTTTCCGCATACGCTCAGGGAGAACGCCGATCGCCGCCGTCAAGGGCTCCACTCGCACGCCCGCGCGCAAATCACGGCCGCGCGCGAAGCCGGCTCGGCGAGCCTACGCCGCCGGGCCGCTGATCCTTGACGAGGAGACGCTGGCGGCGGCAGTGGCCCGGTTGCGCGAGCAGGACGCCGATTGCGTCGACGCCATGCTGGCGGTGGCGGGCGCGCCGCCTCTGCGGCGTCGCGAGCCGGGCTTTGCTGGTCTTGCGTGGATCGTCGTCGGGCAGCAGGTGTCGACGGCCAGCGCCAATGCGATCTTTGCGCGTCTGAACGCGGCCTTCCCGCGCCTCGACCCCGAATCGATCGCCGCCGCCGACGACGGGCAGTTGCGCGCCTGCGGCCTGTCCTCGCCGAAAATGAAGACATTGCGCGCGATCGCCAGGGCGATGCTCGACGGCGCGCTCGATCTCGCGGCGCTCGCCGGTTCGAGCGCCGAGGACGCGCATGCCGCGCTCTGCGCGATTCATGGCGTAGGTCCATGGACAGCGGACATCTTCCTGCTGTTCTGCCTCGGCCACCCCGATGCATGGCCAGCCGGCGACCTCGCCTTGCAGGAAGCAGCGCGGCTGGCCCTCCGCCTGCGGCGACGCCCCGATGCGAAAGGGCTTGAAAAGATCGGCGAGCGATGGAGGCCGCGCCGCGGCGTCGCCGCGCGGCTGCTATGGGCCTATTATCGCGTCATGAAGGAAGGCCGTTCGGGCATGGCGCTCGCGTGACGGTCTCTTGGCTCGATGGAGGTGGGAATGACCGCAATGCTGGATGGTCCGCGTGTCGCGCCGAAATCGGGGACGGCGCGCCGACTCGTGGTGTTTCTGCATGGCTACGGCGCCGACGGCAATGACCTGATCGAACTTGGCCGCCAGTGGCGCGCCTTCATGCCGGACACGGCCTTCGTCGCTCCGCACGCGCCGGAGATCTGCTCCATGTCCCCATCCGGCAGGCAATGGTTCGCGCTCACCATGCGCGACCCGGACGAACGCTGGTCAGGCGTGGTCAAGGCGCGGCCGGCGCTCGACGCCTTTCTCGACGCCGAACTCGCAAGGCACGCGCTGCCCGAGTCCGCGCTCGCACTCGTCGGCTTCAGCCAGGGCACGATGCTGGCGCTGCACGCCGGGTTGCGGCGGGCAAGGTCGCCTGCCTCGATTCTCGGCTATTCCGGCGTTCTCGTCGGACCGGACCATCTTGCCGAGGCCACGGCGCGCCGCGCCGACGGCCATCCGCCGCCAGTCCTGCTCGTGCATGGCGATTCGGACGAGGTGATTCCGCCAGACGCCTTGTTTGCGGCTGCCGAGGATCTCGCCAGGGCCGACATCGGCTGCCAGTGGCATTTGTCGCGCGGCCTCGGCCACGGCATCGACGAGGCGGGGCTGATGCACGGCGGCCTGTTCCTCGCGCAGAATTTTGGAATTCGCGTCGACGCTGCGGTTCCGCCGCCGGCGCCGCCTCGGCGCTAACCTCGCGCCGCCGCGAGTTCCGCGCGCGCCCCCAGACGCATCATCGCGCCATCAGTCGACACCGAGCACAAATTGAAACCGCGCGCGGACATTTCCTTCGCGCGCTTGCCGGTGATGCAGAACAGACCTGCGATCTTGCCTCTGGTCCTGCAACTGGCGGCGATATGGCCAAGCGCCGCGTCGACGTCCGGATGGTGCGCGTCGACAGTCGCCCCGCCGGTGAGCGCAATCGACAGGTCCGATGGCCCGACGAAAACGCCGTCGATGCCTGGCGTATCCAGAATTGAGTCGAGCGCCGCCAGCGCGTCGCGCGTTTCGATCATGGCGAGCGCGACATGCAGGTCGTTCGCCTGCCTGAAATAGGCGGCGCCTTCGAGACCGGAGAGAGCGAGAGCGCGTTGCGGTCCCCAGCTCCGTTCGCCGATTGGCGGAAATTTGACGAAGCTCGCAAAACGTCTGGCGTCTTCCGCACTGTTGATCATCGGCGCGACGATGCCGGCGGCGCCGGCGTCGAGCAGCCGCGACGCGGTCGCAAAATCGCCGACAGGGATGCGCGCCAGCGCCGGTTTGCCGGCGAGCCCCACGAGCGCAATCGCCCGCACGGCAGTCGTGAAATCGACCATGCCGTGCTGCATGTCGACCAGCGCGGCGTCGAAATTTTCCCGCGCGCTCGCTTCCGCGACCGACGAATCGTTCATGCCGCACCACGACATGTACAGGCTTTCCCCGGCGCGCAGGCGACCGGATAACAGGGCGAGCGGCGCGCCTGTGGTCATTCGTTCCTTCTCCTCTGGACTTGATCGGTGAGTGACATGCTAGAGCGCGGGCGCGCGCGGCGGCAAGTTCGCGCCGCACGAGTCTCAGGTTTGGCCGCACGTGGATACTGGCGCGGGAAGCGGCGCCAGTTCCGGCAACGGCAGGGTCCGCAGGCGAGCCCGCCGCAAGCCGACCGGTCGATACAATTGCTTTGTCGCCTCGACGATGAGCACGCCGGCGCCTGGCAGCGAAAACCGCGCCCCGAACCGCTCCAGCGCCGGCGCGAACCGCAGCAGCGCACGCCGCGCGAATGGCGCGCAATACAGCGCCTCCGCCCAATGAATTGGCGAAAAAAGCGTTTCGCGCATGAGATCCCGCAGCTGCCCGCGCGAATAGGGTTGTCCGTGGCCGAACGGCGTCGTGTCGACGCGCGACCACAGGCCTGCGCGGCGGGGCGCCACCAGAATCATGCGTCCGCCCGGCGTCAGAATTCTCCACGCCTCCGCCAGCAGCTCCCGCGGCTGCTCGCTCACCTCAAGCGCATGGACAATCAGAATCCTATCAATGCAGGAATCGTGCAGCGGCAGCGCGGTGGCTTCTACCAGCGCCGAGGCGTTGGCGCCGGTCGTCGGCCAGTTCACGACGCCCTGCTCGGCGGGCATGAAGGCCAGAGTCCGCTCCGCTTCGTCGCGGAACATCGACAGATAGGGCGTGGCGTAGCCAATGCCCAGAATCGCCATTCCCGTGCAATTGTCCCACCGCGTTCGTACGATCTTCGACAGGAACCGGCCCGCGGCCATGCCGAGCGGCGAGGCGTAAAATGTCTGGAGATCGACGACGTCGAGAGGCATCGCGATCTTTTCGCACGTTTTTCAACCTCGCGGGAGGCGCAATCGGTCCAACCCGCGGCTTCGCGCCCTTCCGTTAAAGGAAAGGTTACTGGCGGCGGTCCAAACTGAGTCCGATCTTACTCCGGCGGGTGGTCACATTGGATATTCGGAAAATCGTTCAGCGCCCCTCGCGGGAGACCGCAGCAGCGCCGCCGCTCGCGCCGGCGCCGACGCGGGCCGCTCCGGCGCGGCTCGACCCGCTTGGCCCCGACCCCCGCTTCATTCTCGATTCGATCGGCGAGGTCGTTTATGACTGGGATCTCGTCAGCGACCGGCTGACCTGGGGGCCGAACGTTATGAAAGTGCTCGCCGGCGTCTCCCGCGAGCAGATTTCGAGCGGTCGCAGTTATGGCGAGATCATCGCCCCCGACAGCGCGACCACGCGCTTTGCCGCCATCTCGGCGCCTGGCGCGATCGATCAGGGCGCCGGCGCCCCCTATCGCGCCCGCTATGGCCTGTCCGTCCCAGCTTCCGACGGACGACGGAAAGAAACGATCTGGGTCGAGGACAGCGGCCGCTGGTTCGCCGGCGCGAGCGACCGGCCTGAACGCGCGCATGGCCTGCTGCGGATCATCACCAACTATTACGAGGCCGAACGCGAACTTGAATTCCGGTCGAGGTTCGATCCGCTGACGGGCTGCTACAACCGCGGCCACCTGCTTGAGATCGTTGCGCGCATGCTGGCGCGCCCGCCAGGCAAGCAGCCGCATTTCTGCATTCTGCTGGCGAGCCTTGAAAACATGTTCGTCCTCAACCGCACCTATGGCTACGACGTCGCCGACGAGGTGATCGCCGGCGTCGCCAAGCGCCTGCGCCGGACCATGCGCGGCCCCGATTCGCTCGCGCGCTACGCCGGCGCCAAATTCGCGTTGATCCTCGACAGTTGCGATCAGGATCAGATGCTGAACGCCGCCCGGCGCTTTCTCGACGAGGCGAGCGCGGAGCCATTCGAAACCAGCGCCGGAGCTATTCCGATCAGCCTGCGGATCGGCGGCGTCGCCGCGCCGCGCGACGGCCGCACGGCCAACCAGCTCTTCCAGCACGCCGAAGAAGCGCTCGATCTGGCTCGGGCTTCCGCGCCGCGCATCATCGCCTACCAGCCATCCCTGGCGCGCAGCGACAACCGTGTGCAGGCCGCCCGCATGGCCGATGAGATCGTCGCCGCGCTCAATGAGGGCCGTATCGTGCTCGCCCTGCAGCCGGTCATCGACACGCGCACGCGCGATGCAGCGTTCAGCGAGGCTCTGGTGCGCCTGCGGCAGGCTGACGGGACGATCGTTTCGCCCGGCGCAATCCTGCCGATCGCCGAAAAGGCGGGCCTTGTCCACATGCTCGACCAGCGCGTGCTGGAGCTTGCTCTGGCGCGCCTGAGCGCCGATCCGTCGCTGACCCTGTCGGTCAATGTGTCGGGCGCGACGATCCACGATCCGGAATGGCAGCCGCGGTTCAAGGCGATGGTGGCGCGCGATTCCTCGCTCGCCCCCCGTCTCATCATCGAGATCACGGAGACCTGCGCCATTGCCGACATCGAGGCGACGCGCACCGTCATGGCCTGCGCTCATTCGCTCGGCGTGCGCGTCGCAATGGACGATTTTGGCGCCGGCCACACCTCGTTCCGCAATCTGCGGCGGTTGCCGTTCGACCTGGTCAAGATGGACGGCGCATTTGTGCAGAATCTGTCACGCTCGCCGGACGACCGCTTCTTCGTCCGCACGCTGATCGACCTCGCCCGTCACATGGGAATGCCCGTCGTCGCCGAATGGGTCGAAGACGCGGAATCGGCGAAGCTGCTCACCGATTGGGGCGTCGAATACATGCAGGGAATGCATTTCGCCGATGCCCGCATTGTCGAAAACGAATCCCGCCCAGCCGTCGCCGCCTGAGCGGCTCAGTCCTTGCCGCCCATGCCGTCGATGCGGCGCTGCAGCTCGCCGACCTGCTTGCGCAGATCGTCGAGTTCCGCGCCGGCCTGGGCCGGCGCCGTCACGGGCGCTTCGCCGCCTGCCGCCGCGCCGGCTCCGCCGACGAACGGATTGAACATGCTTAGCGCCTGCCGGAAGATGGCCATGTTCTTGCGCGCCTGCTCGTCCATCGTCTGGAACATCTGGCGCGTCGGTTCGGCCAGCGGCCCGGAACCGAGCACGCTGGTGAACTGCTCGCGGAACTTCTGCTGTTCGTTCGTCAGCTTGTCGATGGTGAATTCGAGATAGCTCGGCACCAGCGTCTGCATGCTGTCGCCATAGAAGCGAATGAGCTGGCGCAGAAAGGAGACCGGCAACATCGCCTGGCCAACCTTGCCCTCCTGTTCGAAAATGATCTGGGTCAGCACCGACCGGGTGATCTCGTCGCCGGTCTTGGCGTCGAAAACCTCGAAATCCTCCCCTTTCTTGACCATTTCCGCCAGATCTTCGAGCGTCACGTATGCGCTTGTGCCGGTATTGTAGAGGCGTCGGTTTGCATATTTCTTGATCGTCGTCGGCTGTTTTTCATTGGACATCGAGTTTGCCTGTCGCGCGTTTGGCCGAACGCCCATCCCTTGGGCGGCAGTGCAACATTGACGATATTCCCTTTGCACATTCCCGCAAGTCTGATTTTGCGGGGCTGACATGGCGTTGCGCCTTGCGGGATCGCGGGGCCGCGCTTGCGGGGCTTAAGACGAATTGCTCGTCTCCCGGGCGGCGCCCGCTCCTTGACCCGCGCAATGGCAGGTTGTTCATAGGACATCCGAAAAGAACGCGCTGCGCAACCGCCGGCATGGCGGCGCAGTCCGAGCCAGGAGGTTTTCATGTCGACAGACGTAGTCATCGTTTCGGCCGCGCGCACGCCGGTCGGCTCCTTCAATGGCGCCTTCGGATCGCTGCCGGCGCATGAACTGGGCGCCGTCGCGATCAAGGCGGCGCTCGAGCGCGCGAAAGTCGACGCCGCCGATGTCGACGAAGTGATCATGGGCCAGATTCTCTCGGGCGGCGAAGGGCAGAACCCCGCCCGCCAGGCCGCGATGAAGGCGGGCGTTCCGCAGGAAAAAACGGCGTGGGGCCTCAACCAGCTCTGCGGCTCCGGCCTGCGCGCAGTGGCCCTCGGCCTGCAGCAGATCGCCAATGGCGACGCCAGGATCATCGTGGCGGGCGGACAGGAATCCATGTCGATGGCGCCGCATCTGGCCTACATGCGCGCGGGCACGAAAATGGGCGACATCAAGTTCATGGATTCCATGCTCAAGGATGGCTTGTTCGACGCCTTCCACGGCTACCACATGGGCGTGACCGCCGAGAACGTCGCGACCAAATGGCAGATCAGCCGCGAGGAACAGGACAAGTTCGCCGTCGGCTCTCAGAACAAGGCCGAGGCCGCGCAGAAGGCCGGCAGGTTCAAGGACGAGATCGTCCCCGTCACCATCAAGACCCGCAAGGGCGACGTGGTGGTCGATCAGGACGAATACATCAAGCCCGGCACGACGATCGACGGGCTGACGAAGCTGAAGCCCGCCTTCAGCAAGGAAGGCACTGTGACCGCCGGCAACGCTTCCGGCATCAACGACGGCGCCGCCGCGATCGTGCTGATGAGCGCCGACGAGGCCAAGAAGCGCGGCCTGACGCCGCTTGCGACCGTCAAGTCGTGGGCGACGGCCGGCGTCGATCCGGCGATCATGGGCTCCGGCCCCATCCCGGCCTCGCGCAAGGCGCTCGAAAAGGCCGGCTGGAAGGTCAAGGATCTCGAACTGGTCGAGGCCAATGAGGCCTTCGCGGCGCAGGCCATCGCGGTCAACAAGGACATGGGCTGGGATCCCTCGATCGTGAACGTCAATGGCGGCGCGATCGCCATCGGCCATCCGATCGGCGCGTCCGGAGCGCGCGTGCTCACCACGCTGCTGCACGAAATGCAGAAACGCGGCGCGAAGAAGGGCCTGGCCACGCTGTGCATCGGCGGCGGCATGGGCATTGCCCTGACCGTCGAGCGCTGAGGCGAAAAAACGACGTCCGGTTTCCGGGATTCGAACGCGGGCGGCTTCATGCCGCCCGCGCGGACGAACGGCTCTCTCCGGAGCCGAATTTCAAAAGATGATCAGACGAACATCAGGAGGGGATAATGGCCAGAGTTGCGGTTGTTACGGGGGGAACGCGCGGCATCGGCGAGGCGATTTCGAAAGCGCTCAAGGCCGCCGGCTACCAGGTGGCGGCGAGCTACGCCGGCAATGACGAAGCGGCGATGAAATTCAAGGCCGAGACCGGCATCGCCGTCTACAAATGGGACGTCTCGAGCTACGACGCCTGCGTCGCCGGCCTCAAGCAGATCGAAGTCGACCTCGGTCCGGTCGATGTGCTGGTCAACAACGCCGGAATCACCAAAGACGGCATGTTCCACAAAATGACGGCGGACCAGTGGTACGCGGTCATCAACACCAATCTGAACTCGCTGTTCAACATGACGCGGCCCGTGTGGGAAGGCATGCGCGAGCGCAAGTTCGGCCGCGTGATCTGCATTTCCTCGATCAACGGCCAGAAGGGCCAGATGGGCCAGGTCAATTATTCGGCCGCCAAGGCCGGCGACATTGGCTTCGTCAAGGCGCTGGCGCAGGAAGGCGCGAAGGCAGGCATCACCGTCAACGCCATCTGCCCCGGCTACATCGCCACTGAAATGGTGAAGGCGGTTCCCGCCGAAGTCCTCGCCAAGAGCATCCTGCCGCAGATCCCGGTCGGCCGCCTCGGCGAGCCTGAGGAGATCGCCCGCGCAGTGGTGTTCCTCGCCGCCGACGACGCAGGCTTCATCACCGGCTCGACGATCACCGCCAACGGCGGCCAGTACATGGTCTGACGCCGCGGCTGCGGTCAGGTTCGCGATGGCGTCGGCGCGACAAACGCCGGCGCCTTTTTCTTTTACCTATTGGCGACCAGGCGCCGAAAATTGCTTGGTTTATATTCGCAAAGACTTGAGGTTAAAGTCCGTTTGCCATAGCAACGTAAGCTTTGCCATTTTATGTCTGGATTGTGTCTGACGTTGCGTCAAGCACGCTGCTCGTCCGCGTGCGGACCGGCGTCGATTACTTGTTTGTATTGCGGGGACGAAATGAATTGCCGACGTATCTGGTGCGTCAGGGCCGGCGCGCGCGGTGAGGCCGACGCCCTTTTTCTGAAGAAAAATCAGATCGCAATCTCCTTTGCCGAGGTGGACGACGACGCGACCAAGCTTCCCGCGGCGCGCGCCGCCTTCAAGGACGCCTTCGCGCGCGCCGCGCCCACAGCGCCGCCGGGGTCAATTCCCGTCGCGGCCGGTCAGCTCTTTCGCTTCGTGCATGAGGTGAGCATCGGCGATTACATCATTTATCCGCGCAAATCGGACCGCACCCTGCGCTGGGGCGAAGTGGTCGAGCCCTATGTGTTCGAGGCCGACGGCGCCAGCGCTTTCGCCCACCGGCGCGGCGTCCGCTGGCTGGGCACGCTGGCGCGCGACGCCTTTACACAGGGCGCGCTCTACGAACTCGGTTCGATGCTCGTCCTGTTCGAGGCGAAGGCCTTCGCCGACGAGTTCCGAAGGAAATTCGGCGATCCTGGCGGCTCGCGCGAAACGGACGCCGGCGAGGGCGGCGAAGGCGAGATCATGCGCGATATCGAGGAGACGACGCGCGACTTCATTTCCAGACGCATCAGGGCCGACCTCAAGGGGTATGCTCTCGAACCCTTCGTCGCCGATCTGTTTCGAGCCATGGGCTATAATGCGCGCGCGACCCGCAGGCATCGCGACGAGGGCGTCGACGTTGTCGCCCATCGCGATGAACTCGGCATCGAGCCGCCCATCGTCAAGATCCAGGTGAAAGCGCACGACGCCAATATCGGCGCCGACAGCGTGAAAGCGTTCTACGCCATGGTGGACGAGCGCGATGTCGGCATTTTCATCACGACCGGCGATTATACGACCGGCGCCGCCGATTTCGCGGCATTAGGTAGCAA
>JAJXWB010000006.1 GCA_021781815.1 Pseudomonadota bacterium
AGAAAGGCGGGCCCGCGCTGCTGGAGCCGATCCTCGCCGTGTCGATCGCCGTGCCGACCGAAGCCATGTCGCGCGCCACCGCCATCGTGTCCGGCCGGCGCGGCCAGATCCTCGGCTTCGACGGCCGTCCGGGCTGGGAAGGCTGGGACGTGCTGGAGGCGCAGATCCCCGAAGCCGAAATGAGCGGCCTCATCGTCGACCTGCGCTCGGCCACCTCAGGGGTAGGCGGCTATACCTGCAAATTCGACCATCTGGCGGAAGTGGTCGGCAAGCACGCCGACGCCATCGTGCAGGCGCGGGCGAGCGAGAAGGCGAACGGGGGGCATTGAGCTTCCCCGTCCCCTCTCCCGCACCGCGGGAGAGGGGGGCCCTCGCGCAGCGAGGATCGGGCAAAGGCGTCGCGATTATGTCAGAGACGGCGGCAGGAAAATCCGTCGTCAGGATCACTTTGGCATGAGTGTAACGCTCGACCTCAAGTCCTTTGGATACGAGCGCGGCGAACATTGGAGTTCGCTACTCCGCAGCAATCAGCGATCCATCGCTCGCCGAATTATGCCCATAAGTCTTCCAGGACGGAGCATACGTCTCGTCCGCCTGATTGCCCCACACCGTCCAATTCGGCCGCGCGCCGCGTGCGAACAATTCGAGATACGGTCCCGGCGAACAGGCCTCGATAATCTCGTATTGCTCGTCTGGCTTGCGACTGTGTTCGCGCTTGCGCGTCGCGAGCAGATTCACCTGCCGCCGTCCCGGCGCGAGCGTGCGCGCGTTCTTGCCGCGCACGCCGAACAGGACGATCTCCGTGACGTTGCGAAAATAGAATCCGACGCCGCGACCATCCGAACCGCCGTCCTTGCGCACTTTGTGCCAGATGAGGTTCGACTTGTAGCTGAAGCCCCATGCCTTCATGACCTCCAGCCCTTCGGGCAGGAGCGCGTTGGGAACCCACAGATAAAGATGAGCCGTACTCGCCGCGACATTCGCCACCGGCAGACGCTTGATCGCCGCGAGGTCCATCGTGCCGTAGCGGCTGAGACGACGATGCTCGGGCGCGACCTTTCCTGTCTTGTTCTGGAATTGCCAAGGGGGGTCGGCGAGGATCGTCTTGAAGGTCTTGCCGCTTGTCTTCGTGAGAAGATCGTCCGAGGCAGAATGCATACGTCACCTTCTCGAATCACTTGCCGGCAAGCGCCATCTTCGCGCAAGGACGAGAATTCACGAACTTGGGACATAAGGTGAACAGTCTCAATCGCCCCTTTCCAAAATTTCATCCGTCCGCCCCTTGTCGTCTCGCCAATGTAAATGTAAATTACATTCATATCGGCGACCAACAGGGGTCATGCCGATGGAGCGAACCATGAGCGTCTATCAAGGCACTATCGACAACGGACCGCAGCCTTCCGGGCCTCGCGGCCGGCGCTGCGGCGGGCGGTGGAGGCCCGGCGAACTCGCGGCGATGATCCTCGGCTTCATCTTCTTCTGGCCCCTCGGCCTCGCCATCCTCTTCCTGAAGATCTGGCAGAAGCGCGAAGGTCACGGGGGCGATCTCGTCAGCTTCGTGCAGGAAAGGATAAGCAACATGCGAGCTAGGTGCATGAGCCATCGGGCGCAATGGACGCCAGGCGAATGGGCGCATCGCGAATGGCGCGCCGGCTTCGGTCCCCGTCCCACCGGCAACAGCGCCTTCGACGACTGGCGCGGCGCCGAACTCGCGCGCCTCGAGGAGGAGCGTCAAAAACTCGTCGCCGCCGAGCGCGAATTCGCCGAGCATCTCGACAAGCTGCGCCGCGCCCGCGACCGCGAGGAATTCGACAGGTTCATGAACGAGCGCCGCGCCGCCCCGCAGAATCCGGGCGATCAGGGGCCGCAGATCTAATTCGATCGACCGGGCGCCGGCGGGGTTTCCGCCGGCGTTTTCATTTGGGCGCGGGGGCGGCCATGAAGACATTTCTCGCCGTCAAAATCACGCTCATCCCTTTCGTCGTTTTCTATGCCCTGCTTGCGCGCGGCATGCCCGCTCAAGCGATCGCGGGCGGCTTCGCGCTCACCGCCGCGCTCGAACTCTGGCGCCTGTCGCGCCGCGAAATCTTCGTCTTCGAGATCGGTTCGCTGGCGATCTTCGCCGGGCTCGGCGCGGGCTATGCCGTCGCGCCCGCCGCGACCGGCGCCAATGCGCTTTGGCTGTCCCTCGCCGGACAGGGCATCGTCGCGCTCGCCAGCCTCGCGCTGAAGCGGCCGTGGACGTCGGACTATTCGCGCACAGCCTTTCCCGACAACGCCGACACGCCGCAATTCTTCATGATCAACGCCGCGCTTTCCGGCCTGTGGGGCGTCCTCTTTCTTGCGCTGGCGGCCGCCCGCGCCCTCGGCGCGCCGGGCTTCGTATCGGTCGCAATCCTGATTCCCGGCGCGGCGCTGTCGATCTTCGGCCCGAAGCTCGCCATCCGCGCCGCGCTCGCCCGTATGCTGGCGGCGCGCGAAACCTTTCATTGGGATGCGCCCGACTTCGATGACGAGAGCGGCGATTGCGATGTGGCGATCGTCGGCGCCGGCATCGGCGGCCTGTCGGCGGCGGCCTTTCTCGCCGACGCCGGCTATCGCGTGCAGGTCTTCGACCAGCACGCGCTGCCCGGCGGTTACTGCCACCATTATCCCCGCAAGGCGCATTATCAGGGCAAGCCGATCCTCTACCGTTTCGACGCCGGCCCGCACGATTTTTCCGGCGTGTGGGAGGGCGGAACGATCATCGGCCTGCTCAAGCGCCTCGGAATCGCCGACCGCATCGAGTGGAGGCGCGTCGACCACAGCTACATCACGAAGGACGGGCGCATCGACCCGCCACGCGACTGGTGCGACTACGCGCGGATGCTTGGCGCGAAATTTCCTGAGAGCGCCGCCGGAATCATGGCCTTGTTCGAGGAGATCGCCGCGATCTTCGAGGACATGTTCTCGACCGGCGCGGGACGGAGCGGCATACCCGGCCTCCCCGCCAGCCTCGAGGCGATGCTCGCCTTCCCGAACGAGCATCCGCACGGGTTCAAATGGATGGGACGGCCGTTCGACGAACTCGTCGCGACATATGTCTCCGATCCCGGCGCGCTGAAGGTCATCTATGCGCTGTCGGGCTATCTGCATGACGGATCGGAGACCCTGACCTGCGCGCAGATGGTTCCTATCTTCGGCTATTACTTCAAGGGCGGCCATTATCCGGTCGGCGGCTCCGGCCGCTTCTCGCTTGCGCTGGTCGAGGCGATCGAGGCGCGTGGCGGCGCGGTGCATCTGAAGACGCCGGTGAAGAGAATCCTCGTGAAAAACGGCGCAGCCTGCGGCGTCGAACTGGGACACGGCCGCGTCGTCAGCGCCAAAGCCGTCGTCTCGAACGCCGACTTCCAGCGCACGTTCAGCGAACTGGTCGGGGCCAAACATACGCCCGCTGGCTTCCGCGCCCGTCTCGCTGCGGCGCAGCCGGCCTGCTCTGCCTTCACCGTGCAACTCGGCGTTGACTACGTGCCGGACATCAAACCCGCAACGCATCTGATTGATGGCGCCCATATCGGCATCGCCGCCATGTCGCTCGTCGATCCCTCCGCCGCGCCGGACGGCCATTCGATCCTCAATCTCATTCGACTCGTGCCGAACGAAAAGGCCCGGACCTGGTTCCCGCCGAAAGGCGGCGGCGACGACTGGAGGGCGTGGCGGCGATCCGAGGAATACGAGCGGCGCAAGCTGGCGTTCGGCGACGAGATGATCGCAGCCGCGGAGACGCTCCTGCCGGGCTTGCGCGCCCACATCGTCTACCGCGCCGACGCGAGCCCCGTGACCTACGCCCGCTACGACTGGTCGAGCGCCGGCTCGATCTACGGCCCTTCGTCGCAGGGCAGGCTCAAGGGCTCCAAATCGCCGGTGCGCAACCTGGTGATCGCCGGCGGCGGCACTGTCGGATCGGGCGTGGAAGCCGTGATTATCTCTGGCGCCGAAGCGGCGGAAGCGCTGGTTCCCGGCATTCTCGCCCGCGCGCCCGGCGCGAAGGCCGGACAGGCGCTGCCGACGCACACGGCGGCGTGAACACAGGACTGCGGGCCTGATCTCGCGCGGCGCCCCTCCCGAAAGCGACACTCCGTCGAAATTTACGCATTAACCTTCTTTTTTTGGCGTGGGTTAACTCAGGCGGCGCATCCGTAACAAATGGCGCGTCGCATTCTGCCATTCCTCGCTTGCACAGGACTTCTGTCCCTTCTCGCCGGCTGCTCGCTCTACGAGAGGCCGCAGCGGCCGGCCTGGCGCGCGGCGGCGGAAAACGCCTGCTTCGCCGAGAACCGCATTCAGATCACGGCTTATGTTCAGACCGCCCGCGAAATCGACGGACCGGGCATCTGCGGCCTCACTCACCCGCTGCATGTCACCGCGCTGCAGGGCGGCGCCGTGCGGCTGAACTCGCGCGCGACGCTCGACTGCTCGATGGTCGCCGAACTTGAGTCCTGGGTCGCCGACGTGATCCAGCCCTCAGCGCAGGCCCGGTTTGGCCAACCCGTAGTGCAGATCAACACCATGGGCGCATATTCCTGTCGCGGAATGAACAACCAGATCGGCGCGCGCATTTCGGAGCACGCGTTCGGCAACGCCATCGACATTGGCGGCTTCTTGCTGGCCGATGGACGCGCCATAGTCATCCGCCACGACTGGACGCAAGGCGACGAGCAGACGCAAGCTTTCCTGCGCGACGCCCAGGGCGGCGCGTGCGACCGCTTCACCACCGTGCTCGCGCCCGGCTCCAACGCATTCCACTACGATCACCTGCATGTGGATCTCGCCATGCACGGCAATTCGTCGCGCGGCCTGCGCCGCATCTGCAAACCGACGTTGCAGAACGTCGCGCCGCCGCCGAAACGCGACGATCTGCCGGACGCGCCCGAGCTGGAAGAAGAAACCGACATTGCGCAGACCAAGCGGTTGCCCGGCGACGCCGCCTACGCCATGCACGCCGCGCCGAGCGGCGGCTTGCCTCCGCTGGCGCTCCAGCAGCAGCACGATGTGTCGCGCGCTTCAGCGTTTCCTCGCCCTCCCGGAGTGATCCGCGAGGACGGCGCTTTCGATCCGGGCAGCGATGGCGACGACACGACGTCCGCTATTATGCATAGCCGCTGAAAATATCAGCGTTGTGGACAGCACCGCAGCGGTGATTTTATTTGCTTGACTGACGTAAATGCGCCACCATGGATAGCGTAATCTCCGCCACAGGGAGACGGCCATGGGAAGCTATCGCATCTCGGTCCGTCGCAAAGCGACGGACGACGAACTCTGCGTGATAGTCCACGACGAAACCGAGCGTTCGCTTGCCGAGATGAGCGCGTTTTCGGCCGAGCACGCGCAGAAGGTGGCGCGCGATCTCGTCAGCCTCGTGCGCAAGGCCGATCCTGGTTGCGACTTCATGCTCGACCTGCGCGAACGGCCCGCGGCGAACTGACCGCGGCGTCCTCGATGGCGCTGCGCCTCGACATTTGAATGCCCGGTCGTTGAGCGTTAGACCTCGTGATGAGGGACGCCGTGATGACCGCTGTTTCGATCGCTTTTCGTCCGCCTGCGCCGAAACCGCGCGAAACGCCGCTCGGCTTCTTCGGCATGATCTCGGCGCTTCGGCGAAATCCGCTCGAAATCTGGACGCGCGCTCATTACGAATTGCCGGTCCTTGTCGGGCGCGGCGTGATGGGCGATCGCGCCGTCGTCAGCGATCCGATGGGCGTGCGCCGCATATTTCTCGACAACGCCGCCAATTATCGCAAGGACGACCTCCAGTTGCGCGTGCTCCGGCCCGCGCTCGGCAACGGGCTTCTGACCAGCGAGGGCGACGAATGGCGCGCGCAGCGGCGCTCGCTTGCGCCTCTCTTCACGCCGCGGCAGGTCGCAGCCTTCGGCGAGGCCATGGCTCAAGCGACGCGCGAAGGCGTTGAACGATTTGATCGTCGCCGCCCCGGCCAGCGGATCGACATGGCGCAGGAAATGGCGCGGTTGACGCTCGAAATCCTCGAACACACATTGTTCTCGCAAGGACTGGGTCGCGACACCGGCGAATTCCAGCGCGCGGTGACGCACTATTTCGATACGGTCGGTCGAATTGATCCATTCGATCTGCTTGGCCTCCCGCAGTTTCTGCCGCGGCTGGGCCGGCTGCGCGGTCGCGCGACGCTCGATTGGTTCGCGCGCGCCGTCGACGACATCGTCGCCGCGCGCCGCAGTCTGATCGAAAGCGGCGAGACACCGCCGCGCGACGTGCTCACGCTCCTGCTCGAAGCGCAGGATCCGGAGACCGGCCAGGGCATGCGCGAGGACGACTTGCGCGCCAACATTGTCACCTTCATTGGCGCCGGCCATGAGACAACGGCCAATGCGCTGACCTGGACCTTCTATCTCCTGTCGCAGGCGCAGGATTGGCGCGAAAAGGTCGAGGCCGAGGCGCAGGCGCAACTCGACGCCGGGCCGATCGACACATTGCCCGAGCGCATGCCCGTCACAAGGGCCGTCTTCGAAGAGGCCCTGCGGCTTTACCCGCCCGCGGCCTTCCTGAGCCGCGCCGCGATCGCCGACGACGAAATCAGCGGCAAGCTCATCCGCGCCGGAACCGTGGTCACGGTCTCGCCCTTCCTGCTGCACCGCCATCGCAAGCTCTGGCGCGAACCTGATCTGTTCGATCCGACGCGCTTCCTCGGGGAAAACCGCGACAAGATCGATCGCTACGCCTACATCCCGTTTGGCGCGGGGCCGCGCATCTGCATCGGCATGGGCTTTGCCATGCAGGAGGCGCTCATCGTCATCGCGCATCTCGCAAGGCGTTTCCGCTTCGACCTGGCGCCGGGACACCGGGTTCACGCGGTTCAGCGCGTCACGCTGAGGCCGCAGGGCGGCATGCCGATGGTCATCAGGCCGTTGCAGCCGCAGATCACGAGCGCATGACCCCGTCCACGGCGCCTTCGCTTACGCCGCCCTGATGCGTTAGTCTCCGCATGACGGAGACATCATGTCGAAAAAACACAGGCGCGCGAGCAGGCCACGCCGACTCAATCTCGGCGGGCGCGAGATCGAATCCTACGGCCTGCGAACCGACTTTTGGGCCGACATCAACCACCGCAGTCTGACCGCGCGCTGGCCCACGTTCATCGCCGGCGCGACCGTCGCATTTCTGCTGCTCAATTGCCTGTTCGCAGCGATCTTCATGCTCGGCGCACAACCAGTGGCCAATGCGTCCGGCGACTTTCTGCACTATTTCTATTTCAGCATCGAGACGCTCGCGACCGTCGGCTATGGGGACATGCACCCGCAGACACACTACGGCCACATCGTCGCAAGTGTGGAAATGTTTGTCGGAATCTTCGCTACCGCCGTTTTGACCGGCCTCATTTTTTATCGTTTCTCGCGCCCCCGCGCGCGGTTTCTGTTCGCCGAACGCGCCGTCGTCACGCGTCATGAAGGCCGGCTGAGCCTGATGTTGCGGGTGGCCAACGAAAGGCTCAACCCGATCGCCAACCCCAGCGCAAAAGCCTGGCTGGCGACGACGGTCATTACGGCGGAAGGCGAGTCGTTTCGACGCTTCGCCGAGCTTCCGCTCCTCCGCGCGCAATCGCCTCTGTTCGTGCTGAGCTGGACGATCATCCACGACATAGATGCCGCGAGCCCCCTGCACGGGATCGACGCCGCCGCGCTGGAGGCGATGCAGGGCTCGGTGCTCGTGACGATCGAGGGCTACGACGAAACGTCGACGCAGACCGTCCGTGCGCGAAAAACCTACATGTCATCCGACATCGTGTTCGGCGAGCGTTATGTCGATGTGCTCGAATCGCAGGATGAGGACCGGGTGCGCGTAAACTACACCAGGTTCCACTTGACCGAGCCGGACGAATAATCCGGTCATTGGCGCGCCACAATCGAGCGCAAAGCATCGCGTCCCCGAACAGAGGCGCTTATGAACATCATCCGGCTCGCATTCACGCCACGTTACGCGCCGCTCACGCTCAGCGTCGTTTGCTCGCCGGTCTTTCTGGCGATCGCCGCGGTCTCTCCCATATTCGGCGGCTTCTTCACCCTTCTCGCATGCGTGTTCGCCATGCTCGCCGGTCTGGGCATATACGACCTGCGCCAGGAGAAGCACGCGATCCTGCGCACGCATCCCATCGCCGGACATCTGCGCTTTCTCCTCGAAGAACTGCGACCGGAAATTCGGCAGTACTTCTTCGAGGACGACAAGAGCGGAACGCCGTTCAGCCGCGACGAACGCGCTCTTGTCTATCAGCGCGCCAAGAGCCAGCTCGACAAGCGCCCATTCGGCACCGAACAGCGCGTCTATGCCGAAGGCTTCGAGTTCCTCCGCCATTCAATCTTTCCGAGACCGGTATGCAGAGAGTCGTTTCGCGTCGATATCGGCCCAGCCTGCGCAAAGCCGTATTCCGCGTCGATATTCAATATCTCGGCTCTGAGCTTCGGCGCATTGAGCGCGAATGCGATCCGAGCGCTCAACGCCGGCGCGCGCCGCGGAAATTTCGCGCACGATACCGGCGAAGGCGGCGTCAGCCCCTATCATCGCGAAAATGGCGGCGATCTCATTTGGGAAATCGGCTCCGGCTATTTCGGCTGCCGAACCGTGGACGGCCGTTTTTCACCGGATCTTTTCGCCAGGACAGCCGCCAATCCGCAAATCAAGATGGTCGAGCTGAAATTGAGTCAGGGCGCGAAACCCGGTCACGGCGGCGTCTTGCCGGCGGCGAAACTCACTCCGGAAATCGCCGCGATCCGCGGCGTGCCGCTCGGGCAGGACTGCGTCTCGCCGGCCTCGCATTCCGTGTTTTCCACCCCGATCGAACTGGTGAAGTTCATCGACGAGATGCGCAGGCTCTCCGGCGGCAAACCCGCCGGATTCAAGCTCTGCATCGGCCAGCCCATCGAATTCCTGGCGATCGTCAAAGCGATGCTGGAGACGGGCTCGCATCCGGACTTCATCGTCGTCGATGGCAAGGAAGGCGGGACAGGCGCGGCGCCGCTCGAATTCATGGACCATCTTGGCATGCCGATGCGCGACGGCCTCAATTTCGTACACAACGCGCTGGTCGGCGCGGGCCTGCGCGACCGAATCCGGATCGGCGCCGCCGGAAAGATCGTCAGCGCCTTTGACATTGCGCGCGCGGTCGCACTCGGCGCCGACTGGTGCAACGCCGCGCGCGGCTTCATGTTTGCGCTCGGATGTCTGCAGTCGCAGACCTGCCACACCGATCGCTGCCCGACCGGCGTCGCAACCCAGGACGAAAATCGCGCCCGCGGCCTCGTCGTCCCGGACAAGGCGGCGCGTGTTGCGAATTTCCACCGCGCGACGCTGGAAACCTTGGCGGAACTCACGGCCGCCGCCGGCCTGGACCACCCGGGCGGCCTGACGACCGCACATTTCGCGCGCCGGGTTTCGCCAAGCGATATTTGCGGCTTCGATGAATTGTATCCGGCTCTGGCCCCGGGCGAACTGGTCGCAGGAACGGACAAACGCCGCCTTGCGGAGGCATGGAGCAAAGCCCGCCCCGACAGCTTTGCATTCGCCTGAAGCAGCGCGACCGGCCGCCGATCCAGGACGGCTCACCGTCGATAGGCGATCAGGAACACACGCACCGCATCGTCGACGGTTTTTTCGATGTCGGCCAACGGCGGCGGCGGCGAACCGCAGAACAGCATCCTGCGAAACAGGGAGCCCTGCGCCAGATTGAAGAATTGCACCGCGGCGGCGTCGAGATCGGCGACAGCGAGAACCCCCTCCGCAACCTTGCGTCGAAGCCATGCGGCCAGACGCTCCTGCCCGAACTGCGGACCCGCCTCATAGAACACCTGCCCGATTTCCGGGAATTTGGACGCGGCGGCGATGATGGTCCTGACCTGTGCGACATGGGCGGGATCGAGCATGACCTTCATCAGGTTGACGCCCATGCGCCGCAGCGCCTCGTCCACCGGGCCGTCGTGATCGTCATAGGCGCCGAGCTGTTCCGCCTGCGCCCGCCTGTCCTCGCGCACCAGCGCGGCGAACAGCGCCTCCTTCGAAGGGAAATGCGAATAGATCGTGCCCTTCGACACGCCCGCGACACGCGCGATATCGTTCATCGATGCGCCGTCGAAACCATCGGCAAGAAAAACTTTACGCGCGCCATCTAGGATCTGACGCGCCTTGGCGCTGTCGATCCCGGCGTCCGGCGCCTCGGCCTGATGAAAGACCTCAATCGCCAGGGCGGGATTATCGGCAGAAATGAAAGACATCGTTTCCAGACCGAACCGTTCGGTCACCTTGTTAGTCGGTCGCGCCCGTGCTAGTCAAGCTCGACCGAACCGTTCGGTTTGCTCGACCAGAGCCGCCCTGATGACACGTCACGCACGGACCCGATTTCAGAGTCGCCGATGACAGAGCAATTTCCGAAGGAAAGCTTCGAGCGATTGGCCGACCGGCTGAATGGTCCGGCTGGGGCGTCTTCGCCGGCGCGAGACGCGTCCGCGCCATTCGAGAAGACTGCGCCGCCGGCGAAGCGCCGCGTCGTTCTTCCGATTCTGGGCGCGGCCGCTTTGCTCGCCGGCGTCTGGTACGGCTATCGCTACGTCACGGAATGGCGGTTCATCGTCTCCACCGACGACGCTTATGTGAAGGCTGACACGGCGATCCTGTCGGCCAAGGTCGCCGGCCATCTGCTAGCTGTGCCCGTCGCCGAAAACCAGGTGGTGAAAGCCGGCGAAATTCTGGCTGAGATCGACCCCGGCGATTATCGTCTGGCGGTAGAGGCCGCGCAGGACCGCATCGATACGCAATCAGCGACGGTTTCCCGCATCGAAGCGCAGGAGCGCGCGCAGATGGCCGCAGTGGCGCAGGCCCATGCGCAGGAAGCGGCGAGTCAGGCGGACCAGATCCGCGCCGCCTCCGAATTCGAGCGCACGCAGTCGCTGGTGGAAAAGAATTTCGCCACGCCGCAACGTCTCGATCAGGCGCGCGCGGACAGGGATCGCACGATCGCGGCAGTCGCCGGAGCCGAGGCGGCGGTGAACGCTGCCGAGGCCAACCTTGCCGTACTGCGCGCGCAGCGCGCCGAAGCCGAGCGGGCGCGCGATGAACTGAAAATTGCGCTTGCCCGCGCCAGGCGCGACCTCGATTTCGCTACGGTGCGCGCGCCGTTCGATGGGGTGGTCGGCAACAAGGCGGCCCAGCCCGGCGCTTTCGTCACGCCCGGCGCCCGTTTGATGGCGCTGGTTCCTGTCGACACCGCCTATGTCGAGGCCAACTTCAAGGAAACGCAGCTCGGCCGTATCGCGCACGGCCAGAAGGCCACGATTCTGGTCGACGCCTATAACGATCGTCGGATCGAAGGCGTCGTCGATAGCGTCGCTCCCGCCTCCGGCGCGCAGTTCTCACTCCTGCCCCCGGAAAACGCGACAGGCAATTTCACCAAGATCGTGCAGCGCGTGCCGGTGCGCATCAGTGTGCCCGCTGACATCGCGCGCTCCGGCATCTTACGGCCGGGGCTGTCGGTCATCGTCGACATCGACACCCGCAGCGGCGACGCGGCGCGCTGACGCGAATGTCCGCCCTCGCGACAGCAGGCGACCGCCGCACGCCACGACCGGCGCCCGCGGCTTCAGCGCCGAATCAGAGATTCGACGCCCATCGCATCATCGCCTTCACCGGCATGGTGTTCGGCATGTTCATGTCGATCCTCGACATCCAGATCGTCTCTGCTTCGCTCAACGAAATTCAGGCCGGACTTTCGGCCGGCGCCGACGAGGTGACCTGGGTTCAGACGAGCTATCTGGTCGCTGAAGTCATCATGATCCCGCTTTCGGGATTTCTATCGCGCGCATTTTCAACGCGCTATGTTTTCACGATCTGCGCCGGCGGCTTCACCGCCATGAGCTTTCTCTGCGCACAGGCCACGTCGATCGAACAGATGATCGTGTTTCGAGCGATCCAGGGCTTCATCGGCGGCGGCATGATCCCAACCGTGTTCGCCAGCGCCTTCACAGTATTTCCTCCATCCAAGCGCGTCGTCATCCAGCCGATCATCGGCCTGGTCGCAACGCTGGCGCCGACGATCGGCCCGACGGCAGGAGGCTATCTCACCGACATTTTCTCCTGGCATTGGCTGTTTCTCGTCAATATCGCGCCAGGCATTCTCGTCACGCTCGTCTCCTGGTTCATGATCGACTTCGACGCTCCTGACCTGCGCCTGCTCAAGGGGTTCGACTGGACCGGCCTGATCTCGATGGCGGTCTTCCTTGGCGCCCTCGAATACGTGCTGGAGGAAGGCCCCTCCAAGAACTGGTTCGACGAGAACGTAATCGTCTATTCGGCGATTGCTTCGCTCGGCGGCGCGATCGTTTTCTTCTGGCGCTCCTATGTCTCGCGAAATCCTATCGTTGATCTGCGCGTCCACAGCACGAGCTTCTGGGCCGGCAGTCTGTTCTCGTTCGTGCTCGGCATCGGCCTGTATGGTCTGACTTACATCTATCCCGTCTATCTCGCGCGCGTTCGCGGCGACACGGCCTTGATGATCGGCGAGACGATGTTCGTCACCGGCATGATGCAGATGCTCTCGGCGCCGATCGTCGGTCGCATCATGATGTTCGTCGACGCCCGCATCCTGCTCGCGATTGGTTTCGCCAATTTCGGCATCTCCTGCTGGCTGATGACTGACGTCACGAAGGACTGGGATTTCTGGCAATTGTTTGTGCCGCAGCTTTTCCGCGGGTCGTCGCTGATGCTGTGCATGGTGCCTATCAACAGCGTAGCCATGGGATCGCTCGCGGCTCACGAGATGAAGAACGCCTCTGGCCTGTTCAATCTGACTCGCAACCTGGGCGGCGCCGTCGGTCTTGCGATCATCAACACATTCCTGAATGATCGCTGGGATCTGCATCTCTCGCGGCTGCACGACCAGGTAAATTGGTCGTCCGACCGAACGCAGCAATGGCTGACGACGCTGACAGGCGCCTTCGCCAGGCTCGGCTCCTCCGCCGATCTGGCTGCAACCCGGCAACTCGCCGGCTTTGTCCGGCGGGAGGCCCTGGTCATGGCGCTATCGGACGTCTTTCTGCTGATCGCCGTGATCTTCGCCTTGATGCTGTTGCTGGTTCCTTTTGTCCGCAAGCCTCCCATGCTCGGCATGGGCGCTGACGGGCATTGATTTCCGAACTCCGCGATCGAATTCTGAGCGTCAACCCGATCCCGCCGCTTAAAGGCGCACGTCCGCGTCAGCCATCTGCGCCACTTTCGCTCCGATATCGGCGATCGCGGCGCGCAATTTCTCCGTCTCCGCGGAACTGCGGCCCGCCTGAGCGCCGCGCGCAACCTTGAGCGCGCCGCGGAGCGCAGCGACCTCGGCGCGCAGGCGCTCGGTCTGCGCGGCGCCGGATTCCTCTGCCGCGCGCGCGGAATCCATCTGCCCGGCCAAGCGACGCGAAACGTTGCGCGCGTCATCCTCTGCGGTCAGGCGGGCGCGCTCGGCCGCTTCGCTCGCCTTTTGCGCCTCGCGGAGCAAGGCGCGCGTCGCGTCCGCCTCCATGCGCTGGGTATCGAGCGCATGCTGAAATCCCGCCGCGCGCTCGCGTTCGGATTCAAAACGCGCCTGGGTCGCAGCCATCAATTGCTCGACGGCGCGCATCTCCTTCAGGACCATGTCGCGTTCTTCTCCAAGCCCGAGCGCGCGCTCTTCTTCATATTTCGCTTTGCGGGCAAGCGCCTCCAGATCTCGGTCGAGTCCTTCGATCCTCGCCACCAGGCCTTCGACCCGCGTTTCGAGTCCGGCGATCGCGCTCCTGCGCTCATCGGCCAGCGCCAGGAGAGCCGCATGCGCGCGACCAAGCTCCTCGTGGCGCGCGCGCGTCGTTTCGTACAACCCGGCCGCATCGTGCAGCTCCGTGATCAGCGCGCCGCGTTCGCCGTTCGCCTCGGCCAGTTCCCGCGTCGCAACCGCATGTCGGAGCGAAAGATCGGCGTGCTCGCCCCGCAATTGCGAAAGGTAGCCATTGAGCGTCACGATTTCAGTCGCGCGTCGCCCCAGTTCGGCCATTTGCAGCGCCTGCGCCGTAGCCTCCGTCTCCATCTTCTGTTCGAGACGACGACGTTCAGCGGCAAATTCGGCGCGCAGCAGATCGCGCTCGGCCACGACCTCGTCCATGGACAACGGCAGCAGCAATTCGAGCCGCCGTCGCGACAGCCGCATCGCTCGGCGCGAAATGGCCGGCAGCAACAACAGCGAAACAAGCCCGGCCGAAAATACGCCGAGCAAAAAAATCATGATCTCTTCGATCAAAACGCCGAGGCCCTAGCCTGATGAAGTCCGCCGCGACAATGCCATGCGCGGGGCCGCAAGGTAAAGCGGCGGGAACAACGTCAGAACGGGTTCCAGGTCGATGTCGGCGTAAACTTGAGATAACCCAGATTGAGACCGAGCCGCGCGCCGACGCCCGAACGGATCGGCACGACGACGACCTTGTCCGCGGCCAGTGCGGTAAAGCCGAAGCCGCCAATCAGGTAGGCTGAGCCGTCGACGCCGCCGAACCTCTGGAAGATCGCTTCCACGGCGGGCAGATTGTACACAAGCATCATGGTGCGGTCGCCATCGAGGCCCGCGTCGAAACCAAGCGAGGGGCCCTGCCAGTAAACCGGACGATCGCCGGCGTTGCGAGTATACATCTTGCCTTCGCCGTAGCGCAGGCCTCCGATGAAGGCGCCGGAGCCTTCCTGCCCGAGAATATAGGCGTTGGGCTTGCCCCAGCGCCGCGTCGCCGATTCAATTCCCTGTGCGAGGCCGCGCGACACAGATCCGAAGAAGCGGTGACCGTTGTTGACGATCTCGTTCGTCGAAAAACTGTCGGGAGCCTCGCTCGCCAGCACCGCGCCGGGCGCGGCTGTCAACAGCAGGGCGCCAGCCGATAGCTTCATCAACTCGCGGCGTGTCGTGGTCATGGCCGTCTCCTCCCGCGCTGGCGCGCCGTCCCAAATCGAAGCGCGAGCTTCGCGCGCGAAAGCGGTGAACACATGGCGCAGCCCGATCCGCGCCGGCGCCGCCGACGTGCCGCCCGGCAGACTGCCGCAGCATGGTTAACGAAGGGTTGACAGCTCGGACAGGCAAGCCCGGCTCGCCGGCCGAACGCGGCGGCTGCCATGCGGCCCTCAGTTGGCCCGCCCCCAGGCGACGAACGGCCCGTTTCGGAAATGGTCCGCGCGCTTGCCGTAACGCGCCGGCGCGCCGTCCGCGCCGAGCACCCGCCCGCCGGCCGCCCGCAGGATCGCGTCGCCAGCCGCAATGTCCCATTCCATGGTTGGACCGAAGCGTGGATAGACGTCGGCCGCCCCCTCCGCGATCATGCAGAATTTGAGCGAGGAGCCGACGTTCGTGCGCTCGGCGATCCTGAGCCCGGCCAGAAACGCCTCCGTCTCGGCCTCGCCATGCGACCGGCTCGCAAGCGCCACAAGTCCATCGGCGGGCGCAACGCGCGCGGCGATCTTTTTCCGCGCAGCCGCAGGCGGAAGCGCTGCGCCCGGCGCCGCAGCGCACAGGCAGGCGGTCGCGCCGCCGAGCCAGAGCTTCTCGAGCGCCGGCGCGTAGATCGCGCCCGCGATCGGCGCGCCATCCTCGATCAGCGCCAGATTGACGGTGAACTCGCCGTTGTGCGCCAGAAATTCGCGGGTGCCGTCGAGCGGATCGACCAGAATGAACCGCGCGCCGCATTCGGGCACGCGTCCCCGCGCGACTGATTCTTCAGCGATTACGGGAATATCGGGCAAATCCGCCGCCAGCGCCGCAAGGATCGAGGCCTCCGCCCGCTCGTCCGCGTCGCAGACAGGGCTCGAATCGGCCTTGGTACGCGCGCGCGGCGCGCCGGCGTAAACCTTCATCACGACGCCCCCGGCCACGAGCGCGATTCGCCCGAAGATTTCGGCGATTTCTTCGCGCGCGGAATCGGAGAGCGAGGAGGACATGGCTCCTCATGCGCCGATCCGGGGGGACGATCAAGGGCGCGGCCCTTTTAAAGGAACATTAAGTCTGCGGCCCCAATGTGCGGCCGCGCTTTCCATACGCACTGCGCCGGAGTATCGATTCGGACACGCGCCTGCGATTCGCGGGCGTGGAATGCCGGTTCGAAACCGGGTCGTGTAATGTTTGTAAAGTGGCCGCCCGGCGCCGTTTTCGCGTCCAACGACCTTCCGGATCGCACTCATGACCGATCAGCCCAAGGTATTCTCGCTCGCCCCACTCGACCTCGCCGCGCTACTCTGCTCGCGCGTATGCCATGACGTGATCTCGCCGGTGGGCGCCATCGTCAACGGCCTCGAAGTCCTGGAGGACGAGAAGGACGAGGACATGCGGACGTTCGCGCTCGACCTGATCAAGAAGAGCGCCCGCACCGCTTCAGCCCGCCTTCAGTTCTGCCGCCTCGCCTTTGGCGCGGCAGGATCGGCCGGCGCAGCGATCGACACCGGGGACGCGGAGAACGTCGCGCGCGGGCTGCTAGCGGACGGCCGCACCAGCCTCGAATGGAACGCGCCGCGCATTCTGTTGCCGAAGAACAAGGTCAAGCTCGTTCTCAACATGTGCCTGATCGCCGCAGCCGCAATTCCGCGCGGCGGGGTGATCATCGTGACGATCGCGGACGAAGGCGCAGACCTGTCGGTCGCGGCGAGGGGCGTGAACGCGCGTGTCGCCGCCCATGTGCCCTCCCTGCTCGATGGCCAGCCGGACAACGGTTCGGTCGATGCACACGGCATTCAGGCCTATTATACGGGCCTGGTCGCGCGCGACAGCGACCTTGTCCTCACCTTCGAAAGCGCGCCGGAGAGCATGGCGCTCCGCGCCTCGCCGAGGCAGCAGGAGCAGGCGGCGTCGGCATCGAACGCTGCCTGACCGGCAGGGATTTCAATCCTCCCTTAACCTAGGCGTCGCATAGTCTTGCGGAGGTGCGCATTCGCGCCTCCCCAGGCGGATACATGGACGATATCCTCAAGGATTTCCTGGTCGAAACGGCCGAGCACATCGACGCCGCGAGCGAGCAGCTCGTGCGTCTCGAGCGCGACCCGTCCGACAAGGAGATGATTTCGAGCATTTTCCGCCTCGTGCATACGATCAAGGGCACCTGCGGATTCCTGGGCCTGGCGCGGCTGGCGAAAATCACGCATGCGGCGGAAAACGTGGTCGGCCGGCTGCGCGACGGCGCCCGCCCGAGCGCCGACGCCATTACGCTCGTCCTGTCGACGATCGACCGCATCAAGGCCCTTCTCGCGGACATCGAAATCCGGGGCGAGGAGCCGGAGGGCGACGATTCGGCGCTGATCGAGGACCTGCTTGCCTTTGCGGCAGGAATGGACGCTCCGCTCGCCATGACGGCGCCCGCGCAAATCAGCGCCGCCGAAAGCCAAGCCCTTGCGCCCGAGCCGCCTGACTCGCCGACTGATACGGCCATGATGCCCGCAGCGCCGCGCGGGATCGGCCTTGAACACGCCGATGCTGCGCGTCCGCTCAGGACAGACACGATCCGGGTCACGATCGACGCGCTCGAATCGCTGATGCTGCTGGTGTCCGAGCTGGTGCTCACCCGCAATCAGCTCACCGAAGTCACGCGCGCCAATACGGACGAAGCCGTCAAGGGCGCGCTGCAACGTTTGTCAGCGGTCGCCACCGATCTGCAGGATGCGGTGATGCGAGCCCGCATGCAGCCCATGAGTCGCGTGTTCAACGCCCTGCCGCGGCTGGTGCGCGAACTCGCGTCCGAGCTGGGCAAGAAGATTGATTTCGTGGTGGAGGGCGCAGACACCGAACTCGACCGGCAACTTATCGACCTGATCCGGGATCCCTTGACGCATATGATCCGCAATTGCGCGGATCACGGCCTTGAAACGCCGCGGGAACGGGTCGAAAGGGGCAAGCCGGAAACCGGCGTAATCCGCATTTCCGCCGCCCACGAGGCCGGCCAGATTACGATCGAAGTCGGCGACGACGGACGCGGCCTCGATCTCGATTCCATCAGGAAGAAGGCGGTGGCGCAGGGGTTGACCAGTGCGCAGCAGATCTCCGTCATGTCGAACGAGGAGATCTACCGTTTCATTTTTGCGCCGGGGTTTTCGACTGCAAAGTCGATCACCAGCGTATCTGGACGGGGCGTCGGTCTCGACGTCGTCCGCGACAACATCCACGCCATCGGCGGCACGGTGTCGGTTTCCTCGAAAGCGGGCGCAGGCGCGCGCTTTCTCATCCGCATTCCGCTCACGCTTGCAATCGCGCCGTCGCTGATCGTCTCTGCCGGAGGGCAGCGGTTCGCGCTGCCGCAGGCTGGCGTGATAGAGGCCGTTTCCATCGGTCGCGAATCGGAACACAGGATCGAGACCGTGCAGGGGGCGCTCGTCTTGCGTCTGCGCGACGAGGTGCTGCCAGTCGCGGATCTGGCCGGCCTGCTCGGGATTGGAACGCCGACCGTCGCCGACGATCAGGACCGCCTCGTCATCGTCGTGCGTGTCGCCTCGTCAACCTTTGGCGTGATCGTCACATCGGTCGACGACGTGCAGGAGATCGTCGTCAAGCCATTGGGCGCCCAGCTCGCGCATCTGCGCGTCTATTCCGGCCAGACGATCCTTGGCGACGGCTCGGTCGTGCTCATCCTCGACACAGGCGGCGTCGCCGATGCGCTTGGCCTCGATCGGTCGACGCATTATCGCGCGGCGGTTGCGGACGGGCCTGCCTTGCCGCGCCAGTCGAGCGCGCGCATCGTTCTGTTGCGCGCCGGCGCCGGCGTATGCAAGGCGCTGCCGCTCTCTTTGATCACACGGATCGAGAGCATTGACAGTTCCCAAATCGAGGAAACCGGCACGGGCTACGTCATCCATCACCGCGGTCAGCTCATGCCGCTCCTGCCGGCGGCTGCCACCGTCACGCCGTCGCACGCTCAACAACCGATCCTCGTCATCGGGTTCGGCGGCGAGACCATGGGTTTGCTCGTAGACGAGATCATCGACATCGTCGAGGATCCGCTGGAAATACAGGTTGCGCATGGCGCGCCAGGTATCATCGGTTCGGCGCAATTCGGCGGCGTCGTCGCCGAATTGCTCGACCTCACCCATTTCATTCGCATAGCCCGGCCGGATTCGGTGGCGCGCGGCGTCAACCGGAAGTTTCGGATCCTGCTCGTCGATGACCGGCTGTTCTTCCGGGACATGCTGACTCCGGTCCTGTCAGCCGCGGGCTATATGGTGACGACACGGGAATCGGCGGCTGAAGCCCTGGCGCTCGTAGAGAACGGCGTCGCCTTCGACGCCTTCGTTACCGACACCGACATGCCGGAGATGGACGGCTATTCGCTCGCGCGCGCGCTGCGCGCCATTCCGAACTGCAAACAAACTCCCATCATCGCGTTGACCGCGCATCCGAACAACAAGACGTTGAAGGCGGCGCACGCCTCCGGCGTCGACGCCATCGCCGGCAAGTTCGATCGGCAAACGCTGCTCAACGTGCTGGCTGAAGCGCTCGACCGGGGCGAGCTTTCAGGACAGCGCCTTGAAGACCGCATACTCTCGGAGACAGCGGCATGAGCATCGCAACGCAGGACGTGACGGGCGAATTCGGAACAAAAGCCAAGCGCGAACGGCGCGGGTTCTTCAGCGTGAATGCGGGCGGCGCGGCGTTTGGCCTTCCGGTCGATTCGGTCCAGACGATTTTTCGACTCCAGTCCATCACGCCCGTGCCGCTCGGCCCGCCGATTGTCGCGGGCCTTGTCAACCTGCGCGGAAAGGTCGTCACGGCGATCAGCCTCGCCAAGCGGCTGGCGATGAACGACGCGCCGCCGGCGCAATCTCCCTTCGCTGTCGCCGTCGATTGCCTTGGCGAGACCTACGCTCTCGTCGTCGACTCCGTTGGCGATGCGATGGAGTGCGATGAAGGCGACCTCATCGAAGCGCCGCCGCACGTCGACCCCCTGCGCGCCCACGCAACAAAGGCGTACTACCGCATCGACGGCGGCATTCTTCCCGTACTGGATATCGAAGCGCTGGTCGAGATCGCCAACATTCAGACCCAACCGGCGTCCGCCAGCGCCAGTTCCGGAGCAGTGAAATGAAACAGATTCTCGTCGTCGACGACTCCGCCGTGATTCGCAAGATTGCGCGTCGCATTCTCGATGGCATGCGCTTGCGCACGATCGAAGCGACAGACGGCCGCGAAGCTCTCGATGTCTGCTCCGAAGCCATGCCGGACGGCATCCTTCTCGACTGGAACATGCCAGTCATGGATGGGTTCGAGTTCCTGCGCGCGTTGCGGAAACTCCCCGGCGGCTCCAAACCGAAGGTCGTGTTTTGCACGACTGAAAACGACGTCTCGCAGATTGCGCGCGCAATGCACGCGGGCGCCGACGAATATATCATGAAGCCGTTCGATCGTCAGATCATGCAATCCAAATTCGAAGAAATCGGGCTCGCCTGAGCGTGTCACACTCGGCGCGCGACTCAAAATCAATCGGGACGCGGGAGCGGCCGCCGGCGGCCGGAGTCGACGGCGCCGCGCAGCTTCGGCGCTTCGCCGCCCTGACGCCGCGCATCGTCGCAATTGGCGCCTCGACCGGCGGTCCTCAGGCGCTCTCGACCTTGCTTGCCCGGCTGGCGCCGCGCCTCGGCGGCGTTCCGGTCGTCGTCGTGCTTCATATGCCCAAGGATTTCACGGAGGTCGTCGCCAACGAAATCGGCCGGCTGACCGGATTGCCCGCCTATGCGCCCGCGAACGGCGAATCGCTTTCTCCCGGCCGCATATACTTTGCGCCCGGCGACGTACATCTCAAGGTCGTCAGGATTGGCGCATCGCATGCGCTCGCCTATTCGGACGCGCCGCCGGAGAACTTCTGCAAACCGGCGGTCGACGTGCTGTTTCGCTCGGTCGCCGACGCCTTCGGCCCGGGCGCGCTGGCGGTCGTCCTGACCGGCATGGGCGCCGACGGCCTGAAGGGCGCACACAGGATCGTCGACGCTGGCGGCAGCGTCATCGTCCAGGATGAGGCAAGCAGCGTGGTCTGGGGCATGCCCGGCGAAATCGCCCGCGCAGGTCTGGCGGCTGCAGTCGCGCCGGTCGGATCGCTCGCCGATATTGTCATCGACCGGCTCGCCGGCAGCCGCAGGGTGCGGACATGATGGCCGCGCTCGCCGAACTGGCCAGCTTCCTGTCGGATCGCATCGGCCTTTCAGTCGACCAGCGCCGTCAGGCCTCGATCGAATCGCGGCTGGCGCCGGTCATGGCCGAAGCCGCCACGAAAGACCTGCGCGAACTCGTCGCGCGCCTGCGACGCGGCGCGGAACCGGAACTCATCGATCGCGCCATCGACGCGATGGTGACCTGCGAGACGCTGTTCTTTCGCGACCGCTTGCCATTCCAGGCCATGCGCACCGTGGTGCTGCCCACGCTGCGCGAAGCGCGAGAGCAGGCGCGGACGCTGCGAATCTGGAGCGCCGCCTGCGCAACGGGCCAGGAACCATATTCGATCGCGATGCTGCTCGATGAAATGTCTCGCCAATTTCTTGGCTGGCGCATTGATATCGTCGCCTCGGACATTTCCCGGGCGGCGCTCGCGGTCGCCACGGTCGGCCGCTACTCGCAGTTCGAAGTGCAGCGGGGATTGTCGACACCGCTCTTGTTGCGCCATTTCCGGCAAGACAACGGCGGCTGGCTGATCAACGAACATTTGCGCGCCGCCGTCGACTTCCGACGCATCAACCTGACATCGGATTTTTCCCGTCAGGGCGTTTTCGACGTCATCTTGTGCCGCAACGCCCTCATGTACATGGATGTGGCGCGGCGCCGCGACATTCTCGTCCGCTTGGCCCAGCAACTTTCGCCGGATGGCTACCTGATGCTCGGGGCGACTGAAACCGTCGTCGGACTGAGCGACGATTTCGTTCCTGCGGGAGGCTACGCGGGCCTGTTTCGGCGCGCCGGGTCCAGCAAACGGACATTGCGGCTCGTCGCCAATTCCTGATCGCCGCAAACGAAAAAAGCCCCGCCATTCCGGCGGGGCTTTTTCGTTCGGCGCATCCGACCTCAGGCGATGCTGCGCTCTTCCGCCTCGTTCGGCTCCCGTAACACGTAGCCGCGGCCCCACACCGTCTCGATGTAGTTGCGGCCCTGGCTCGCATTCGCGAGCTTCTTGCGCAGCTTGCAGATGAACACGTCGATGATCTTGAGTTCCGGCTCGTCCATGCCGCCGTAGAGATGATTGAGGAACATCTCCTTGGTCAGCGTCGTGCCCTTCCGCAGCGAGAGCAGTTCGAGCATCTGGTATTCTTTCCCGGTCAGATGCACGCGGGCGCCATCCACCTCAACGGTCTTCTGATCGAGATTGACGACCAGATCGCCCGTCGTGATGACCGACTGCGCATGACCTTTGGAGCGGCGAACAATGGCATGGATGCGCGCAACCAGTTCGTCCTTGTGGAACGGCTTGGTGAGGTAGTCGTCAGCGCCGAAGCCGAGCCCCTTCACCTTGTCTTCGATGCCAGCGAGACCGGAGAGAATGAGGATCGGGGTCTTCACCTTGGCGACGCGCAGCGTCCGCAGAACCTCGTAACCCGACATGTCCGGCAGATTCAGATCCAGAAGGATGATGTCGTAGTCATAAAGTTTGCCGAGGTCGATGCCCTCTTCGCCGAGGTCGGTCGTGTAGACGTTGAAATTCTCGGACTTGAGCATCAGTTCGATGCTTTGCGCCGTAGCGCTGTCGTCTTCGATCAGTAGTACGCGCATCAGCAGTCCCCACCCTTCCCCGTGCAGCGCCGTCAGGCCTCGTTCGCCCTCGGCTCACGGCGTGCGGCTCCATCGGTCCAAACGCACCAGCCATTCGTCGTATCCAGAGTTAACGCCGAATGGTTAACAAACAGTATTCCCGCCACGAACTGTCGCGCTCATGCTTGAGCGTTCCGCGCAGCAATTCGCAGGCGCCGGAATCCCCGACGAACGCGACGCTGGCCAGAAGCCGGACGCAAACAAGTGTTAAGCAAACGGGTTAACGATTCCTTTTTGCATGGCTCCCGCCGGAACCGGACGCGCAAAACGAATCGCTCATCAAAATCGCCGGTGCGGATTTTTTTGTCCAGCGCATTCGTCAAGTAACTAACGAGCAACCTCCATTGCTCATGATCCGTGCGTCTCGCGGATCATGCCTAATGCGTAACCAAAACGAGTTCGGACCGTCGTCCTGGAGTGCCGTGTTATGAAGTCGCGGGATACCCTTTTGAGATTGAAGCGTTTTCAAGCGGACGAAAAGCGGCGACGCGTGACGCAGCTTGAAATGATGATCGCGGAATTCAATCGCATGGCCGCCGATCTCGACCGGGAGATCGCTGCCGAGGAACAGCGGGCCCGTATCTCGGACCCCTCGCATTTCGCCTATCCGACCTATGCGCGCGCCGCCCGCAGCCGCCGGGACAATCTTCTGAGCTCGACGGAGGAGTTGCGCGGCCAGCTCCAGGAAGCCGGCGCCCGCCTCGACGAAGCGCTGGCCGATGTAGCGAAGGCCGAGAGCCTGGAAGGTCGCGAGAAGGCTGGCGATCGGCTGCACGATGTCGTTCGCGCGACCGACATCGGCATGATGGGCCTGCGCGCTGCGCGCGCCTGACCTCCAGACCCATTGATCTCGACAATAGGCGCCGCCGCCCGGCGGCGTCTTTTTTTGCGCGCCGCGCGCTTGCGGCCATGAGGCCAGTGGTGCATGGGTTGCGCGATCGCCCGGCGCGTCCCGGGCGCGGGAACACTATGAAGCGCGCGCTCGAATTCGTCTGGCCGATCGTTGGCGTCGCAGCGGTGCTCGTCGCGTTCTGGCTGCTGGCGCGCGAATTTC
Source organism: Pseudomonadota bacterium (assembly GCA_021781815.1). GTDB lineage: Bacteria > Pseudomonadota > Alphaproteobacteria > Rhizobiales > Beijerinckiaceae > JAJXWB01. The sequence goes on from JAJXWB010000006.1 coordinate 23,863, forward strand.
GAGGTGAGGCGGTCCGCCATGACGTGATCGAGGCGCTCTGCGCTATTCCGTCAGGTCGCTATGTGGCCGCCGCCCTGTCGACTCTGGTCGCCTACGCAGCGCTTGCCTGGTACGACCGCATCGCGCTCATCCACCTCGGCGTGCGGCACATATCCTGGACGTTCGTTTCGCTGTGCTCGTTCACGACTTACGCGCTGTCGCACAACATTGGCGCTTCGGTCTTTTCAGGGGCGATGGTCCGCTATCGCGCCTATTCGACCAAGGGGCTCGACGCAGCCCAGGTCGCAATCCTCGTAACCCTGTGCTCGTTCACGTTTCTGCTCGGAACGACTCTGCTCGGGGGGCTGGTCCTTCTTCTTGAGCCCGAGCAATTGCTGCGCCTGAAAGGGTTGCTGCCCCAGGCGCTGACCGAGGAAGGCGCAGCGACCGTCATCGGGCTCCTGTGCGTCGGTTCGGTCTTCCTCTACATCATCGGAACGATCAAGCGATTCAAGCCGATGCAGATCGGAAGATTCCGACTGGAGTATCCGCGCCCGGAAATCGCGGCCCGCCAGATGATCGCCGCGCCGATGGAGCTGCTGGGGGCGGCCGGAATCATTTATTTCGCGCTCCCCGCCGACGGCAATCCGGGCTTTTTCGCGGTTCTGGCGGTATTTCTGGCGTCTTTCTCGGCCGGCCTCGTTTCGAACGCTCCCGGCGGCCTCGGCGTGTTCGAACTCATATTCATCAAGGCCATGCCGGCCGTGGCCAAGAGCAAGGTTCTGGCGGCGCTGCTGGTCTTCCGCCTGTTCTACCTGCTGATCCCGCTGGCCTTCGCCCTCGTCGTGGTCCTGCTGTTCGAAAGGCGTCGACTGGTCGAGGCGCTCAGGGACCGTCACGATGGAACGAACGGATCCCCGCGCTCTCTCGCGCAGGACTGAAGTTAGGCGCGCAGCGGCGGCCGCTTCGGACGGAGGCGGCTGGCGCTCAGACTCTGTATTGCTGGATGCGCGTGGTGCGCAGGCCCGCCAGTCCATGCTGGTCAATCGACATTTGCCAGCTCAGGAATTCATCGACGGTGAGCGTATACCGGCTGCACGCGTCTTCAAGAGAGAGCAGCCCCCCGCGCACCGCGGCCACAACTTCCGCTTTGCGCCGGATGACCCAGCGCTTGGTCGATGGCGGCGGCAGATCGGCGACGGTCAATGGGCTGCCGTCCGGTCCGATCACGTATTTGGCCCGCGGGCGATAGGGTTCGGTCATTGATTTACTCACACACTCGACTGACCACTTCGAACCGGATACTAGAGCCGCGCGCTTAAGATTTACCTAAACGCATAGCGCCGCGAAATTGGAAAAATTCAAGGAAAATCCTTGATTTATGTCAGACTTTGCGACCACGGCGCCCCTTTTCCGTTCCTGTTCGGCACATGGCGCAATCCGACGTTAACCATATTCGCCGCAAAATCCTCGCGAATGGACGGTCGCCGCCATGAAGCCGCCACAAGCCTCACCTGCCCATCGGCGCGCCTGCGCCGCCTTGACACCCATTGGACCAGCGTCCTATACCGCCGCGCTCGGCGACTTCGGTCGCCGCGTGGCGGGGTAGCTCAGCTGGCTAGAGCACGGGAATCATAATCCTGGGGTCGGGGGTTCGAGTCCCTCCCCCGCTACCATCTTACCCCGCACTCCTTTGACCCTGTTGGGGTATGCTTTCTCCCCTAAGAGGGCCGTGAGTTGCCCGGTGATGTCGACCTGAACCCTTCCGGGCTTGGACGAATCACGGGACTTTCCAGCCACCCGCGATTGTCGACCTGCTTGCCGCGAAGGGTCGAGATTGGAAGGCTCTGGTCCCCGTCGAGGCCGAGCATGCGCTTGAGGTCGGGCATGCGATCGAGGCGCTCGCGCAATTTCTCGGCCTCGGCCGTCGCCTGATGACGACGGCGCGCCGGTCCACCACATAGACGAGCCGTCGCGGCAATTGCGCGCCATGCGCAAGCGCGATCAGCCAGATCGCCATGACCGAGATCTTGCCAAGGCCGGTGGGAATATCGACAGCGCCGGGAATGTCGCCCCTGGCGAAATACTGCTCGTAAAGCCGCTTCTGCCAGGAGAACGGTTCGAAGCGGGTCAGTTTTTCAAATGCGTATCAAAAAAATAAATCCACGATCAACTGTCCAAGTCGTCTGTCGCGGTAGTCTCCCTTACGTGCGTTGCGAAGTCCGCTTGAATGTGTCGGCGGTGACCGTTACCGCCGATTGATGTCGCGTCTTGCGACAGGATCCCCGCCGCTTACGGGCCTTCACCCTGTCCAGACCCGCGCCACGTCGGGCATAGGCGAGTGTCATCCCCGCCTCCGGGCGTTCGGATCTGGCCGCATTCGCGGACCATCACGATCCGTCGGGTTGGCCCGTCAGACGTTGACCGCGAGTGCGATGATGCGCGCCAACACAAGGCCGCCTGCGAGGACGAGATAGGTCCGCAGGACGCCCATCCACAGCCGGCTTGCCTTCGACAGTCGCGCGGGCGGCAGCTTCCCGAGTGCAGGCATACGCCAGTGATTCCGGTTGTTCCTCAAACCAATCGCCGGTGCGGCGCGTGAGGAGACGCGCATCGCTCCTGTCACAAACGCCGCGACCATCGCCAGAACGACGCCGCCTGCGAGTATGCCAAGGATCACGGTCTCGTCTGTCTGCTCAGGGAACAAGACCGACGCCGTCAAGATCACGGACATGATGACGAGAACCGCAATCACCGCGCCCGTGAACAGATTAGCGGCGCGGCCGTTCACCCACGGGCCGAGCACGGCCTCGTCGTTGCACAGCAGGAGGAGGAACACGGTCGCGCTCGGCAGCAACACGCCGGCGAGCGTCTGCACCGCGTTCGTCAGCAGGCCAAGCGGCGCGCCGGGTGTCAGCACCACGCCGGCGGCGATGATGATCAGCGCGGCGTAAACGGCGTAGAAGCCCTTCGCGTCCTGCGGCTTGCGGTGAAGCGAATGGCTCATGGAGAACACGTCGCCGATAGCGTAGGCCGTGGACAGCGAGACGGCGGACGCACCGATGATGCTCGCGTCGATCAGAGCGATAGCGAAGAGCACCCCGGCGATGCGCCCCGAGTACGCCTCAAGACCTTTCGCCACCGCCGCCGCGTCGGTGAATGCGCCGAACTCGGGACGACCGGCGAACACGGCAGCGGTGAATGCCATCATGGCGACCGCGCCGATCACGACGAGCACGATGCCGAGCCACAAGTCGATGCGTTCATACTGAATGAAGCGCGGCGTGATCCGCTTGTCGATCACGTAGCTCTGCTGGAAAAACAATTGCCACGGCGCGACCGTCGTCCCGACGATTGCGATGATCAGCAGCATGACCTCGCTCAGCTTGCCGCCCTCAGGCAGGCGCGGAATGAAGAAATCGCGCGCGACTTCGCCCATCGGCGGATGAGCCATCACGAACACCGGGATCAGGACGAGGCTCCCGGCGACCAACGCCAGCGCGAACCGCTCGAACCGGCGGAAATCGCCCGTGCTGACCGCGCCCATGATGGCGACGGCCGACAGCGCGACGCCCAACTCCTTGGGGACACCCAGATAGGACAGGCCGAGCGCGATGCCGATGAACTCGGTTACGATGGTCAGGGCGTTGAGCAGGAACAGGTCTATGACGCTGAACGCACCCCAGAACTTGCCGAACCGCTCGAAGATCAACCGCGCATGGCCGACGCCCGTCACCGCCCCGAGGCGCAGCACCATCTCCTGATTGACGTAGAGGACGGGCACCAACAGCAGCAGCGTCCACAGCAGCGCCGTACCATAGTTCTGGCCAGCCTGCGTATAGGTGCCGAATGCGCCGGCGTCATTGTCGCCGACCATGACGATCAGGCCGGGGCCGATGATCGCCATCAGCGTCCGCAGGCGGGCTTTCCAGCCTTCGCGCGGACCTGTGTCGTGTTGGAGAATGGTGCCCAGCGCGCCTCGAATATTGCCGACGTGGGCTGCGTCGAGGACCGCGCCTTGGGCCTCGTCGGCTCTTATATGTGTATTCATCGCTCTTGCTCCTGCGCCGGTCTCAAGAACCGGGCTGGCCGAGCGATGCAGATACGCTCAGGCCCGCCGTGCGGCGCGAAATTGGGGTGTTGTCTCTTTGATTCGTCCGCTCACCAGCGCGCACGGGGCGCTACCGATGAGCCAACGCGAGTGGTCGTTCATCGTGCTTTCCTTTAGGCCGCGAGGCGCATGCCGAATGCCCGGCGCGCGTCATCGCGGCCGGTGCAAGGTCGATCATCGGCCGATTGCACGCCATCGGACGAACGCCAGCGGCAGATGAGACGACCGGTCGCCGGGTCAGGCGTCCATGCGCAGACCAGCGCGGCGGAGCGGCGCGCGATCACAGGATTGTGGGGCGGAAGTTCGAAGATGCGACGGTTCGCCGCATGCAGACGGACGATCTTGTTCATGGCTCACCTCCTTGTCCGCGATGGGAGGCGAGCGACAGGACCGAGGCTAGGTCAGCCTCGCTCCTCTCACTCAGTCACCCTGCGGACAGGCGCTTTTTGGTTCGACGCCATCAGACCGATCAACGCAGCCGTCATAGCGCCGGAGTTGCTACTGCCCATGTCTCTTTCTGGGTTGCGGAACTGTCGGGACGCAGGAAGTGCCCGAAGCGCCGCCTATGAACCTTGTATTCAAAGTGGTCAAGCAAAAATGTTTCGAAGCAATGAAAGGTGGTCTTTGACCGGTAGTCCCGATCTCGAAATCGGCATTGAGTTCGGCTTTAGCCTTCGGGCTATTCAACCAGCCGGGAAGTTCCGTCATCGCGGACATCGTTCACCTCCGCGCAAATTAAGCGGATGACGTGCCCGCGCAATAGAACACCGTTGCTGGACGCCTTCTCCGATTGCGTCATAAGGCCCCCGCCGGTTTGCAGACCCGCGGGGTTTTCATGACAGGCGCTGTTCTCCGGGATTGCGGCGAGGCGGCCAGCCCGCGGCGATACAATGAGGCCCGGGCGCGCCGCACGGACTCAGATTCGTCATCGCGTGACATGAGCCTTTTGACGCCGCGCGGCGTCCGCGTCAGTTCACGCGCCGGTCTTTCCCGGCCCAGTAGGGCTCACGCAATTCCCGTTTCAGAATCTTCCCGGAGGGGTTGCGCGGCAGCGCCTCGATGAAATCGACGCTGCGCGGCGACTTGTAGCCGGCGATGCGAGTTCGGGCGAAGGCGATGATATCGTCGGCCGTCGCCTCCTGTCCTTCCTTCAGCACGACGACAGCCTTCACGGATTCGCCCCAGGTGTCGTCGGGCACGCCGATAACCGCGACCTCAGCCACCGCGGGATGGCCGAAGATCGCATTCTCGACTTCGGCGGGATAAATGTTTTCCGCGCCGGAAATGATCATGTCCTTCACGCGGTCATGCACATAAACGTAACCGTCTTCGTCGAGATAGCCGGCGTCGCCGGTGCGCAGCCATCCGTCCTTCGCCATGGCGCGCGCTGTCGCCTCCGGTAGATTCCAGTAGCCACTCATGTTCGCCATCGAGCGCGTTGCGATCTCGCCGACCTCGTGCGGCCGCAATTGCCTGCCTGCGTCGTCGAGAATAGCGATTTCGACGCCCGGCAAAGGTTTGCCCGCCGATCGCATGCGTGGCGAGCCCTCGGGCGTATGGTCCTCCGGTTCGAGTGCGACGATCGTCCCGGTCGTCTCGGTCATGCCATACATTTGCACGAAGCCGCACTTGAACACATCCATGCACTCCCGGAGCAGGTCGAGCGGGATCGGCGAGGCGCCGTACATCATGTATTTGAGCCGCGAAAAGTCGACCTGCCGCGCCTGCGGCAGACGCACGATGAATTGCATGGCCGCCGGCACGAGGAAGAGCTTGGATACGCGGTGCCTGACGAAATCGTCGAGGATGGTCACGGGATTGAACTCGCGCGTGATGACGCATTTTCCTCCGTTGTAGGAGGCCCAGACGAGAATGCCGGAACCGCCGATGTGAAACACCGGCATGGGAACCAGCCATACGTCGTCGGGCGAGGCGAGGTTCCACTGGCGCACGTCGGATGAATCGCGCTGACGCATGCCCAGGAGATTGCGGTTGGTAAGCATCGCGCCCTTGGGATGGCCGGTGGTGCCTGACGTGTAGAGTTGGATCGCGACGTCGTCCTCGCTCTCGGCCCTGTCAGGCCGCGCATCGCTCTGGGCGCGCCTCCATTGCTGAAAATCCAGCCACTCGGTCGTTGCGCCATCCATCGACACGATGCGCCGGACCGACTTCAGTTCCCCCGCAAACTTGCGTACGCCCTCGATGAACTCCGGACCGACGAACAGCACTTCCGCCTGGCAGTCATTGATGATGTAGGCCATTTCAGGCGCCGCGAGCCGCCAGTTGACCGGCGCCAGAATCGCGCGCGCCTTGGCCGCGCCGAAGAACAATTCATAATACAGATCGCTGTTCTTGCCGACGTAGGCGACGTGTTTCTGCGGCTCGACGCCGAGCGCGATCAGGCCATTGGCGACCTGATTGGTGTGTCGCTCGAACTCCGCGAACGTCGTATCGCGCCCTTCGAAATGCGCAGCGATCGCATCGCCGCGAATCGCGGCGTTCTTGCGCGCCACGTCGCCGAGAACCTTCGGCGCGAATTCTTCCGTGAACATCTGCTTTGTTCCTTGCGTCAGAGACCGATCACGACCTTGGCGATGATGTCGCGCTGCACTTCCGACGTGCCCCCGAAAATCGTATAGGCGCGCCCATTCAGATATTCCGGCAGCGCGGCCAGCGCGTCTTCTTCGAGCATGGCAGGCTGATTCAGTTCGTGCAGCGGACGTCGTGGCTCCCAGACGAGAGCGTCCTCGCAGAGCACATCGACAGCGAGCGACGTGATCGCCTGCTTCAATTCGCTGTTGCGCAACTTGGAAATTGACGATGAGACCGAACCCGGATTCTGACCGGTCTGCAGGCTCGACATGAGGCGTAGCTCGGTCATTTCGAGCGCGTCTATATCGATCTCGATCTGCGACAGGCGAAGCGCAATCGAATGATCGAGCGACGCCGACGAGCCATTGCCGGAATAGCGGCGGGCCAGTCTCTCAACGTGCCGAAGCCCCGCGCGCAGACGCCCGGACGCCATAGCGCCGCCGCGTTCGAATTCCAGCAGGTATTTCCCATAGGACCAGCCTTGTCCTTCAGCCCCGATCCGGTTCGCCACGGGCACGCGCACATCATCGAAGAACACCTGGTTGGTCTCATGGTCGCCGCCGATCGTCAGGATCGGGCGCACGGTGATGCCGGGCGTGTCCATATCGATCAGGATGAAGCTGATGCCATCCTGTTTCCTCGGCTCATCCGACGTGCGCACCAGCGCGAACATGCGATTGGCGAAATGCGCGTGCGACGTCCAGATCTTCGAGCCATTGACGACATAGTGATCGCCGTCGCGCGCCGCGCGCGTCTTCAACGAGGCGAGGTCGGACCCCGCGCCCGGCTCCGAATAGCCTTGGCACCAGTAATCGTCGGCGCTCAGGATGCGCGGCAGGTAGAATTCCTTTTGCGCCTGCGTTCCGAATTTCATGATCACCGGCCCGACCATGCGCAGGCCCATCGGCTGGAGCGGCGGACTGCCAGCGCGCGCCGCTTCGATCTCGAAGATGTAGCGCTGCGTGAGCGACCAACCCGTACCGCCATACTCCTTGGGCCAGGACGGCGCCCCCCAACCCCTGTCGTTCAGGATGCGCTGCCAGCGCCTGTGAATGTCCGGCTCCGAAAAGACGCTCGCCGTCAGAGCGTTTGCGCGGCGCAGGTCCGACGCCAGCTTTTCATCGAGGAACGCGCGAACTTCCGCCTGAAACGCGCGCTCTTCCGGAGAAAATTCAAGATTCATCTCGGCCTCCTAGTCTGCCCGTGATAAACGGGCGGAGAGCGCGGCGTGCTGGCGCAGGTGATGTTCGGGACTGCCGATGATCGCGTCGAGCGCGACAATGCGCTTGAGATAGGCGCCAATCTGCAGTTCGTCGGTAACGCCCATACCGCCATGCAATTGAATGGCCTGCTCGGCGACGAAGCGCCCGCCCCTACTGATTTTGGCCCACGCGCCGGCGATCGCGCGGGCGCGCTGCGCCGCATCGTCGTCGGCTGCATACAACGCGGCTCGCAGGGCCATTGCGCGCGCTTCCTCGCACTGGACCGCCATGTCGGCGATGCGGTGGCGCAGCGCCTGGTTCGCCGCCAGCGGCTTGCCGAACTGCACACGAATCTTCACATACTCGATTGTCGCCGCCGCAGCCGCATCCATCAGGCCGACAACCTCGGCGCACCAGGCGGCCACAGCATGATCGAAACCGCGCTCGATCTGCGCCAGCGCATTCTCGTCGGCGCCGAGCAAAGCATCGGCAGGCAACTTCACGTCGTTCAGCGTGAGGCGCGCGGCAGACGCGCCATCGACGGTTCGATACGTTTCGAGGACAACGCCGGCCTGGCCTGGCTCAACAAGGAACAGGCCGATCCCATTGGCGTCGTCGAGCGAACCGCGGATCCGGGCAGAGACGATCAGACGGTCGGCTTCGCCGGCGCCCAGCGCCGCGATCTTGCGGCCCGACAATCTCCATCCGCCGTCATCGCGGGTCGCCCCTGCGCCGACATGTCGAAGATCGTGCCGCGCGCCCTGCTCGGCGTGCGCCAGCGCGAGCGTGGCGCCCCCCACCGAGAGGCTGGGCAGAATCGCGCGCTTCTGCTCGTTCGAGCCCGCCGAGGCGACGATGCCTCCACACAGAACGATGCACGGTATGTAGGGTGTCGCAACGAGATGACGGCCGAAGGCCTCGGCGAGGATGCCGACGTCGACTGCGCCCTGTCCAAGTCCGCCATGTTCCTCCGGCGCCGGCAGGGCGAGCCAGCCGAGGCCGGCCATCTCCTGCCAGAGACCGCTCGCGTCCTTTCTCTGCGCGCGTGTGGCGAGCAGGCCATGGGCGCTCTCCGCCAGCAATTTCTGTTCGTCGGAATAGGCGAGATCCATGGCTCACGACTTCTTTCTGACAGATGGATGCAGGCCGGACGGATCGACCAGCGTTCCGAACTGCAGCATGTTGTGGGCGTGGCAAAGGTGATGCAGGCCGAATGCCTGCTCGATCGCACTGTTCTGCCCCATGATGTCGAGCGTGCGATTGACGGCTTCCTTCACCGTCTTCACCGCGAACGATGGTTTGGCTGCGATCCTTTCGGCGAGATCCAGCACGAAACGATCGAGATCGCCGCGCGGCACGACATGGTTCACCATTCCGAGGCGATGCGCCTCCGCCGCGCTCCAGGACTCAGCGGTCCACAGGAGTTCTTTCGCCTTGCGCGGTCCAAGTTCCCAAGGATGCACGAACCATTCGACGCCGCACACGCCCATGGTCACGACAGGATCGCAGAATTGCGCGTCGTCGCTGGCGACGATCAGATCGCATGCCCAGGCGAGCATCAACCCGCCGGCGATGCATTTTCCCTGCACGGCAGCAATCGTTGGCTTGGCCAGGTTGCGCCAGCGACGCGTATTCTGCAGGTATATTTCCTGCTCGCGCGCATAGCGGCCCTCGGCGCCCGGCGCGGCGAATCCGCCCCAGGTCGACACGACCGGATAATCCTTGCCGAGCTGCTTCTCCGTTGCGTCGCGCAGATCATGGCCTGCGGAAAAATGCGGATCGGCGCCGGCAAGAATGATGACCTTCACTGCATCATCGGCAACCGCGCGCGCGAATGCAGCGTCGAGTTCATAGGTCATGTCGAGATTCTGCGCATTGCGCGCATCAGGCCGGTTCATGACGATGCGTGCGACGCCATCGGCCGGCGTTTCATAGAGCAGGGTCGAAAGGGGATCCGGCATGTGCTCTCCGGTTTGACGGAAAACAGGGCCGGCGGGACGCGCCGGCCCTTGCGAAGGGTTCACTTGTACGTCTGATGTTGCGCGATGGTGGTCCACCGTCCGTTCTTGACCTGGGCGACGAGCAGGGCCTCCGCGCCGAGATGGTTGGTCCTTGAAAAGACGACAGGCGCCTGACCGAAAATGTCCTGGTAGCCCTTTCCGGATTCCATCGCCGTGATCAGCGAGTCGGTCGTGAGGGCCTTGCCGGCCAGACCCGCAAAATAAGCGAAGGTCATCATCCCGTTATAGCCAGACGTGACCTGGAGATTTGGCGCGGTCCCGAACATCTTCTGGTAGGCTTCGATGAACTCCTTGACCTTGCCGGTTGCGGTATCCGGATAGAAGATGTCGAGTTGGCCGACGCCATAGACGCCCTCCGCGTATTCCTTGCCGAGATCGACCAGATCCGGAACGTAAGTCGGAGAAAACGCAACCCAGATTGGATTGTAGTCGGTCTTCCTGGCTGTCGTCAGGATGGCGACGGATTCGCGCACGACCGAACCGAGCGCCACCAGATCGCACCCGTCCGCCTTCAGACGCGCGACCTGAGACGAGAAATCGGTCGCGCCGCGCTTGAACGACACCATGGAGCCCAGCGGCGCGTTCATCGCGTTGAGCTGATCCTTGTACGCATCCGTGAAATTCTTGCCCATTTCGTCGTCCTGGTAGACGATGCAGGCCTTGTTCGGCTTCTTGGCCTCGACCAGATATTTGATGCCCACGCGCGCCTGATCGTAATAGGGCGAGAAGATATTGAATTTCAGCCTGTCCTCGGGTTTGGCCGGATCCATCGTGTAGGTGAATTCCGCGGCGGTGATCGGGAACAGATAGGCGATGCCTGCGGCCTGAACGATAGGCAGCGGCGCCAGGCTCGTCGCAGAGCCCATTGGCGAGACGATCGCGAAAACCTTGTCGAGTTCGATCAGCTTCTGCGTCTCGAGCACCGCCTTCTTCGGATCATAAGCGTCGTCTTCGAGAATGTAGCGAATCTTGCGGCCGTTGATTCCGCCGCTCGCATTGATCTGTTCGACCGCGAGCTTGGCGCCGTTGGAGGCAGGAATGCCCCACGACTTGATCGGGCCGGACAAATCCATATGCGTGCCGATGACGATCTCCGTGTCCGTCACGCCCTGCGTCTTGAATTGCGCAAGCGCCGACGACGACGCGAGCGCGCCGGTCACGGCGCCGATGCCGATGGCGTAAGCCAGTCTATTCATCCTTCGTTCCTCCCTGTTTAACCCGACGCATCGGTCGCCCCGCCAGAAAATGACTGGAGGACCACGCGCCGCCGCAGATTGGCTGCTGGCCCCAGCTCCGGATCCCCTGGTCTGATAGGTCGATCGGCGAGCACGAGGTCGACAATGCGCGACGGCGCAATCATGGCGTTGACGCACGCGATCTCCTGATCGAACAACGATCGGATGTCCGGGGCCTCGATCAGGCTTCTGTAATGCGTGAACGGCGTCAGCTTGGCCTGAGCGTATCGAACAACGTTATCGTAGTCGATCAGCACGATCGCCGACAATTCCTCCGGCGTTTCGCCGTCCACGATGCAAGCCGAAACGTAAGGCGACGCCTCGATCAAATCCTCGATAGACCAGGCCGGGAGAGGCTGCGCCCCGCCAGGAACGAATGAATCACGTGGACCCAGAAGCGTCACTGCGCCGCCCGGCCCCGGCGCCGCAATATCTCCGGTCTCGCACCAGCCGTCGGCGCCCAGCATATCGTCGACATAGCCGGAGCAGAGCGCCGAGGATCGCAGCCGAAGCTCGCCTGTTGCGCCAATATCCGCAATCACCGCGCTCGCAAGCGTGAATTCGCGCATGCCGTCGGATGCAATCGCGAGCGGCCCGGCCATTTCCGTCAGCGAATAGACATCGCTCACGTCGCCGCCCAGCGCCGCCAGCGTCCGCCGCGCGTCTGGCGCAAGCCGCGCGCCGGCCGACAGCGCCGTCCGCACCCGGCCGAGACCGAGATCGCGACGGACTTTGGCAAGCACGAGGCGACCGACGAGTCCCCCGGCGGACCGCATGGCGCGATCGAACATCGCACGCTGAAATTTTGTTGCGTCGGCGCCCGAGCGCGCCAGACTTCGGGCGATCTTCCGCCACAGCGCCGGCGGCCCCGTGACGACATGGGGCTGCACCTCGCGCAGATCCTCAAATGCCGTCTCCGCGCTCTCCGGGAAATTCACGACGACGCCGGCCACGAGCGCCGCATAATAGCCAAAGACCCGTTCGAAATGGTGGCTTGCAGCCATCAACGACAGGCGTTCGTCGCCCTCGCGCATCTCAACCAGCGACAAGCCAATATCGACCGCGGCGCACAGCGCGACATGGTCGAACACCGCAGCCTTTGGCGACGCGCTCGCGCCGGAGGTCGGGATGATCGCGGCCCTCGCGCCGGCAGCGAGGTCAGCCCAGGGAGCGCTCGCCCGCGTCGGCGCGACTTTTGCGGTCAACGCCTCGAAGGACGAGACGCGCGCATCATCGAATTCGGCGGCGATCGCGGAATCGAAGCAGACAATCGACAGGAGATCGGGACACGCATCCGCAATTTCGAGGGCGGTGACGAGCGTATCGAGGACATCGACAAACAGGATTCGGACACCGCAGCGGCGCATGAGCGGCGCAAGTTCGCCGGCCGACGCCCCCACGTCGAATCCAGCGGATACGCCGCCCACGGACTGAATCGCCAGATCGGCGATCAGCCACTCCGGACTCCCCGCCGCCAGCATGCCGGCTGTCTCCCCGCGCCGCAGGCCGGCCGCGAGAAGACCAGCGGCGCAATCAGCGACCGCGCGTGTGAACTCGGCGCCCGTGATCGGCGTCCAGATCCCGTAACGCTTGCGACGCAGGATTGCGCGCTGCGGCCCGGCCTGCGCCCGCGCCAGTACGCGCGCCGGAAGGTTTGCGCTCATCGCATGGGCCTCGCGCGGTTGCGGCGGCCTTTCTCCCGCCCATCGTCGGCGTGCGCGCCGAGGTAGGATTCCCTGATTTCGTCGGAGCGCATCAGCGCCTCGCTTGCATCGTGCATGACGACGCGGCCGACTTCGAGCACGTATCCATAATCGGCTGTCTCCAGCGCGACCTTCGCGTTCTGCTCGACCAGCAGGATCGATACGCCCTCCTCCCGGTTGAGGCGGCGCACGATCGCAAAAATCTCCTTCACCAGCAGAGGCGATAGCCCAAGCGACGGCTCGTCGAGAAGCAGAACCTTCGGTCTGCTCATCAGCGCGCGCGAAATGGCGAGCATCTGTTGCTGGCCGCCGGATAGAAGGCCCGCCGCCTGTTCGCGACGCTCGCGCAGAACCGGAAAATAGCCGTAGACCTTCTCCAGATCGGCGGCGACGCTGGCCCGGTCCCGGCGCAGATAGGCGCCCATCCGGAGATTGTCGCGCACGGACAGGAACGGAAATATCTCGCGCCCCTCCGGCACATGGCTCATGCCCAGCGCGACGATGCGATCCGGCGCCATGCGCTCGATGCGCCGCCCTTCGAGTTCGACGGAGCCGTTCACGGGATCGAGCACGCCCGACGCCGTTTTGAGAATGGTCGTCTTGCCTGCGCCATTGGCGCCAAGCACCGCCACGATCCTGCCTCGCGGGAGATCGAGGCTTACGCCGCGGATGGCGGTGATCGGCCCGTAGGCGCTCTCCACGTTGGACAACCGGAGGATTGGCGCTTCGCTCATGCCTGCGTCATCCTCCGAGATAGGCGGCGACGACATCGGGATGAGCCTGAACGTCCTGTGGCGCACCGATGGCCATGATACGCCCGTAATTCAAGGCGAGTACGCGATCGGACACGCGACTGACCAGCGACATGTCGTGCTCGACCATCAGAATGGTGATGCCGAGACGCATGTTAATTTCGAGTATCCAGTCCGCCATGCGGTCGGTTTCCTCGACGTTCAGACCGGACGACGGTTCATCGAGCAGCAGAATCTCCGGGCCAACGCAAAGCGCGCGGCCGACCTCGACGACCTTGCGGACGCCATAGGAAAGCGCGCCAATCAGCGTGTCGCGGTAGCTCTGCAAGCGCAGGAAAGCCAGAACCTCCTCGACCGCGCGGCGATGGACGATCTCCGCGCGGCGAACGCCGGGTAGAAACAGGATATCTTCAATAAACCGCGTTCGCGAATAACGGTGCCGGCCCACGAGCAAATTCTGAAGCGTCGACGCATTCTCGAACAATTCGATGTTCTGGAATGTACGCGCAATCCCGCGGCCGGCGATCTGTTGCGCCGAAAGCTGGGTGATGTCTTCGTCCTTGAAAAGAATCCGTCCGGCGGACGGATTGTAGAGCCGGCTGATCAGGTTGAACAGCGTCGTCTTGCCCGCGCCGTTCGGGCCGATGATCGTAAAAATCTCGCCCTTCTCGACATCGAACGAAACGCCGTCGACGGCCTTCAGTCCGCCGAAATGAATCGAAACGTTGTCGACCGAAAGATAGCTCATCGGGCGCGCTCTGATTTCAGGTACATCTTGTGGCGGCGGAACGTCGCCGAGCGGTAGAAGGGAAACTGCGCGAACCAGGTTTTCAGTCTGATCCAGCGTCCATCCAGCCCCATCGGCTCGTGGATGATGAAGAAGATGATGATGAGGCCGAAGATGAGGCTCTTCACGCCGGGCGCGCTGAGCAGGATGCTCGTCTTGTCCTCGATGGCCGGCGAGGCGGCGATCGCGCCCAGCATGCCCGGGAGCTTGTCCTTGATCAGCACGAGCAGGGGGTCGACCATGATCATGAAGATCGCGCCGAGCGCCGCGCCGCGGATCGAGGCGACGCCGCCGATAATGACGATCATCACGAATTCGATCGACAGGGAGAGCGTGAACATTTCAGGGCTGATGAACGACAGTTTGTGTGCATAGAGCACGCCTGCGAGGCCCGTCATTCCCGCCGACAGCGCAAATGCGAAGGTCTTGTAGCGCGCGGCGTCGACACCCATGCTGCGTGCGGCGGTCTCGCTGTCGCGCAAGGCGAGAAACGCCCGCCCTGTTGGCGAGCGAATGACGTTGATGGCGACCAAAAGGACTGCGACGGTTGCAAAGACGCACAGATAGTAAAATCCGGTCTCGCCGAGCGGCTTGCCAAGCAGCGATGCCGGCTTGACCATGAAGCCTTCATTGCCGTTGGTGACGCTTTCCCAGCGCGCGAGAATTTCCTCGACGATGATGGCGAATGCGAAAGTGGCGATCGCCAGATAGATTCCGTGCAACCGCAGCGCCGGCAAGCCGACCAGCCAGCCGACCAGTCCAGTGAGCAGCGCCGCTCCCGGCAGGTAGACGTAAATCGGCACACCGTATTTAGCGGCGTTCGCGGCCGTGTAGGCGCCAATCGCCAGGAAGGCCGCATGCCCGATCGAAGTCTGGCCGGCATAGCCGGACAACAGCACGAGACCGACGCCGACAATCGTGTAGATGAGCACGAAGACGATCTGGCTGAGGAAATACGAGCCCAGCGTCAACGGGGCAACAAGCAGAAGCGCCAGCAGCAGTCCATAGGCCGCCCCAGACATCGGCGTCTGAAAAAGCCGCAAATCGTCCTCGTAGCCGGTGCGGATCCTGAAAGCCATCGGTTCAGACCTTCTTCAACGCGGCGCCGCCAAACAGTCCCTGCGGCCGCAGCAGGAGGACCAACAGCAGGACGATGTAGGCGGCGACATCCTTGAACCCTTCCGGCAGATAGAATCCCGACAGGTTTTCGACGATTCCGATGATCACTCCGCCCGCGAGCGCGCCGGGAATACTGGTGAACCCACCGAGCACGGCCGCGGGAAAAGCCTTGAGGCCGAGCAGGCCGAGATTGGAATGGATGAAGGTGATCGGAGCGAGCAGGATGCCGGCGGACGTCGCAACCATGGCGCTGATCGCCCATATCGCAGAGAACATCCGCTCGACCGGTATGCCCATGTAATAGGCCGCGAGCATGTTCTGCGAGGTCGCCTGCATGGCGACGCCAATGCGTGTGAAGCGGAAAAAACTATAGAGCACGACGCTGAGAATGGCGGTCGCGACGATGATCGACAGATTGTCAGCCGGCAGCGTCAGGCCCCATATGTGCAGGACACCCTTGGAGAAGGGCGTCTCGATGCGCAGGTCGTCGGTGCCCCAGATCATGCCGGCGAGGGCGCGGAGCACCATGCCAAGTCCGATTGTCGCCATGACGATCGAGAATTGCGGATAGCCGAGGATCGGCCGCACCACGAGCCGCTCGATCAGCGCCCCGGCGATCGCCATGCAAACGACGCACAGAACGAAAGCGAGCCAGTAGTTCAGGCCGAGCGTATTGATGAAGGTGAAGGACAGGAAGGCGCCGAGCATCGTCAGTTCGCCCTGCGCAAAATTCACGACTTCCGTCGCCTTGTAGATCAGCACGAATCCGAGCGCGATGAGCCCGTAGACGCAACCGAGCGCGACGCCGCTGATCGCCTGCTGGACGAAGTCGAGCATGATCCTCCCCGGATCGCCGCGCTTTGGCGGCTGTAATCTTGGCGCCGACGCAGTGGCCGCTGGTCTGATTCGAGACTGTCGAACAATCTTGCCGGACGCTGATTGGAACATCGCCCACACAGACGTGGGAATCAAGCGAAATTAAGTGACCGATTAAACACGTCCGTCCCCGGTCTTGACGGCGGCCCGGTTCGACGTGTCGATCCACCCCGGGCGTTTCGGGACAGGATTGCGAAACAGCCGCGACAAGCGCTGTGAATTGCGCACATCAGCCGCCTGGAAGAAAGTGTTTGCTGCGCCGATCTCGCTGACAAACATAGCCGGCCTCGGACCGGGCGGAGATCGGAAGGCGCGCGCTCAAATTTTCGTGACCGCGCGCTCCGCAATGGCGTCTCTTGATCGAAGCGGCAAAAATGACAATCTATGTCCACTGCAGGCGCTTGAACGCGCCATCTCGAACGCAACAGCGGCTTCACGGCAAAATCGGGCGGCGTCCGGCAATGTGATCAAACGGCGTGCACGGGCAGGATCGCAGAGCCGCGCTGCGCGACGCGTTCAAATGAGGAGAGCATCGGAGCATGTGGCGTCGAATGATATTCGCGCTGGGCGTGGTCGCGCTGACATCGTCAGGCGCAGCGTCGGCTGAACCGGGCATTCCAAACGCAGCCGACCTCGTCCAGAAGGTCATGCAGTCGGTCGTCAATATCAAAAGCAAGGCGATGAAGCCCAAGGCCGCGGACGGCGCCACGCAGTCCGCATCGTCACCCGCGTTATCGACAAAGGAGAGCTTTGGATCCGGATTCATCATCGACACGCAAGGCTACATCCTGACAAACCTGCATGTCGTCGAGGACGCCTGCGAAATCGAGGTGACGCTTGCCGACGGATCGCCCTACAAGGCTGAAATTATCGGTCTTGCGCCCAAGACCGACCTCGCGCTGCTGCACATCAGACCGCAGAAGCCGCTGCTGGCCGCCCATTTTGGCGAAAGCGACAAGCTCAAGATCGGCGATCCGGTCATTGCGATCGGCAACGCCTTCGGCCTGGGAATGACCGTGACGTCGGGAATTGTCAGCGGTTTGAACCGCAACCTGAATTTCTCGATGTTCGACGCCTACATCCAGACGGACGCCGCAATCAATCACGGCAATTCAGGCGGGCCGTTGTTCGACGCGAATGGCGACGTCATCGGAGTGAATACCGCTTTCTACAATGGCGGAAATGCAAGAAGCGGCTTCATCGGCATCGGCTATGCGATCCCCTCCAAGCTCGCGGAATATGTCGCCGTGCTGCTCAAGACGTACGGATATCCGCGCGTGGGCTGGACCGGCGCGATCGTGCAGAATCTCACTCCGGAACTCGCGTCGGCCCTCGATCTCGCCCGCATGCACGGCGCTATCGTGTCTGAAGTCGACAAGAACAGCCCAGCTTCTGGATTGCTGCGGGCTGGAGACATCGTGATGAAGGTGGATGCGAACGACGTCGACGACGCTCACGATTTTTACTTCCGCACTGCGCCCCTGCTCGGGCGACCCACGGTTCTCGAAATCTGGCGGGAAGGGGCCGAACATCACGTCTCGCTGACGCCCGCCGAATGGCCTGGCGAGGCGCCAAACCCCTCCGCACGAACGGCATGGCCCAAACTCAACGGCCCCGGCATGAAGATGGATTTCGGGGCGGAAGTTTCCGACATCACCAACGAACTGCGACAGCAATTCGACCTGCCGCCGGATATTCAAGGAGTCGTGGTGACGTCGGTCAAGCCGGACAGCGAGGCCGCAGACGCGGGCGTGTCCATGGGAGACGTGATCGTTAACGCTCAATTGAAACCAATTGCGTCGCTCGCCGATCTGAAGGCGGCAATCCACCGCGCCATCGATGAAAAGCGTTCGGTCTCGACATGCCTTGTGCGGTCAAAGACCGGCTTTCGATGGATCGTCTGGTCCCTGGTCGACTTTGCGCCTTAGGGGATTCTTTCAGCAACGCTGACGATTTGTGTCACGCCTTGAGGCAATCGCATCTGAAGCTGCGCTGCGCGCCAATGTCCCGCCAGCTTGACTGATAGCGCGCGTGCGCCATATCGACGATACGCCAGGGAGTAGACGACGGTCGAGAATTTTCAGACCAGTCGACCATGTCGTCGATTCAAATCCTGCGACGAACGCCGGCTGTCGCGGAGAGGCGTGATCTACGTCAACACGCTGGTCGCAACAGGAAAATTTATTTCGCTCATCTTGCGCATATGCGCGGTCACGCACACTTACCGTGTGACCGGAAACAGCCGGTAGGAGGCAATCATGAAATTTTCAACAATGACCGCGGTTGCAGCTCTGATGCTGGGGGTTGGAGGATTTGGCGCAACCGCAAATGCGGCTCCTGCAAAGCTTGTCGCATGCAAGGTCGTGTCGATGACCGTCGCCTCGGCCGACAAGCCTGAAGGCAATGGCAGCGTCTCCCATGCTTCCGCCGCCAAGCCAGAAGGCAACGGCACGGTCTCCCACGCTTCCGCCGACAAGCCTGAAGGCAATGGCACGGTCTCCCATGCTTCCGCCGACAAGCCTGAAGGCAACGGAACCGTCTCCCACGCTTCCGCCGACAAGCCTGAAGGCAATGGAACCGTCTCCCACGCTTCCGCCGACAAGCCTGAAGGCAACGGCACGGTCTCCCACGCTTCCGCCGACAAGCCTGAAGGCAATGGCACGGTCTCCCATGCTTCCGCCGACAAGCCTGAAGGCAACGGAACCGTCTCCCATGCTTCCGCCGACAAGCCTGAAGGCAATGGAACCGTCTCCCACGCTTCCGCCGACAAGCCTGAAGGCAACGGAACCGTCTCCCATGCTTCCGCCGACAAGCCTGAAGGCAATGGAACCGTCTCCCACGCTTCCGCCGACAAGCCTGAAGGCAATGGAACCGTCTCCCATGCTTCGGCGACCAGGCCGGAAGCTAATGGAAATGTGATCGTCGCACGAATTGAAGGCCCTACGCCGTGCGAAATGCGCGTGCCGGTTCCCTCAAGCCGCTAAGCGTCACTGTCCGCAGCGGTACATTGGAATCAGAGGTGAAAGGGGCGCGGGGCATATCCTGCGCCGTCTTTCATTTGAAAATTGTCTCCGGAGGGACGTGTGCGTCGTTGCGTCGACGCTGCCGCGCCTCCGCAGCAGCCGGGATGAGACGTCGCCCCGCATGGAGAAAAATCGCCTACTTCGATTTTCTTGAGCGGCATGGACGCGCCTGACTCCGCCAACGCGTCAAGCCACATCTTGCGCGCCTGCGTGCGCATGCAAAGATGACCGACATGCAACAAATGGTCGCCCTCCTCTCCGCTCTCGCTGAACCGACCAGAATGGCCGCGCTTCACATCGTGTGGGATGGCGGCGAGCATTGCGTCTGCGAAATGATGGACAAGCTCGGCGCAACCCAGTCGCGCATGTCGCGCCACATGAGCGTTCTCAAGGCGGCCGGGCTTGTGGTCGACCGGCGCGATGCGCAATGGGTCCGCTACCGCCGCAACCCGGACCTGTCTCCCGAGTGCCGGGCCATTGTCGATGCGGTAATGGCGGCGCTGCCGCAGGCGGAACGAAAGGCCGCATGAGCATCTGCGCCTCGGCCTTCAGCTCATCAAGCCACAGGCCTCCCGATCAGGGCGACTGCTACGGCGTGCCCGCGCATCCGTGGCGACCGCCGGTCCCTCGATCAGATTTCGGTCTGGCGCTTCGCCAACCGATCGAATTCGAGAAGGGTCTCGATCAGATCGGGCAACTGGTCGAGCGGGATCATGGTCGCGCCGTCCGAGACGGCAGCCTCGGGATTTGGATGCGTTTCAAGAAAAACGCCCGCCACGCCAACAGCGACCGCCGCGCGCGCCAGCACGGGAACGAATTGCAGGTCGCCGCCAGACGCGCCCCCGCGGCCGCCGGGCCGCTGCGCTGAATGGGTCGCATCGAAAATCACCGGCGCGCCGGTGGTCTCGGCGAGGATCGGCAGAGCGCGCATGTCGGAGACGAGCATATT
Organism: Pseudomonadota bacterium; assembly: GCA_021781815.1. Lineage (GTDB taxonomy): Bacteria > Pseudomonadota > Alphaproteobacteria > Rhizobiales > Beijerinckiaceae > JAJXWB01. The sequence continues at coordinate 44,212 of JAJXWB010000006.1, forward strand.
GTATCCGAAACTTGCGCCGCGCTCGGTGACGAGAATGCGCTCGTTGCCAACCGAGCGCGCTTTTTCGACCGCATATTGCATATCCCAGGGGGCCAGAAACTGGCCCTTCTTGATGTTGACTGCGCGACCCGTCCGCGCAGCCGCAACGATGAGATCCGTCTGCCTGCTGAGAAACGCCGGAATCTGAAGGACGTCCACGACCGCAGCGACATCGGCGCAATGTGCGGTCTCGTGAACGTCGGTCAGAACCGGCAACCCCGTTCGGGCCTTGATTTCGGCGAAAATGTCCAGCGCGGCGGACAGGCCGACTCCGCGGCCCGACGCCGCGCTCGTCCGGTTGGCCTTGTCGAAGGACGCTTTGAACACAACGCCAATCTGGAAACGCTCTCCCAGCGCGGCAAGCGCCTCCGCAACTTCGAGGCCGAGCGCGCGGCTCTCGAGCGCGCAAGGCCCCGCGATGATCGACAGCGGCGCGCGGTTGCCGAACGTCGCGCGCCGCCGGCCTTCTCCTGCCGCGACTGCCGTTCGCTCCACCATGGCGAAAACCGCCTCTCCTTTCGCGCGCTCAGTGCGAGAGCAGTATGGGAACCGTCATGTGCTTCAGCATGAAGCGCGATCCGGAGCCGCGCGAAAAGCGCGGATAGCCCTCGCCGCCGAAGGCGCCGAGGATGAGCAGGTCGGCCGCATGATCGGCCGCCTGATTGAGCAGCGCGTCCATCAGGCCGATTTCGACGGCGACGGCCTGATCGGCGACGGCCTTGATCCCGTGCGCCCGGAGATGGGCGACGGCGAATTCGAGCGAGGTCTTGTTATAGGCGATGTTGGCGTCATCGGGTTTGGAGATCGAAACGACCGTCGCGTCGGCGTCTTTCTGCAAGAGGCCGATTCCGTCGGCGAGCGCGCGCGCCGCTTCGCGCGAATCCGACCAGGCGAAGAGCGGGCGTTTGCCGACGTCCGTGAAATGGCCGGCATAGGGTACCGCAAGGACAGGTCGGCCGGAATCGACGACGATGCGCTCGATCATGTCCGTCGGCGCCGGCGAATTCTCGACCGGCTGACCGCAGACGATGAGGTCGAAATGGCGCGCGAGGTCAACCGCCTGCTGGAGGATTTCGGCCTCGATTCCACGATTTAGATCCATGAATTCGACGTTCACGAGACCGCTGGCGGCGGCCTTGAAGGCCGCGGCGGCGTCCTTGGACGCCCGCGCATAGTCCTCCGGCGGCCACGCTGCGACAACGCCCGCATGCACGCGGGCCGTTTGCGCAAACACCCCGACCAGTCGGGCGTTCAGCCGCCGCGCCAGATTGATCGCGAGTTCCAGCCGGTTCCCGGTCTGCGCGCCGGAATCAAGGTGGACGAGTAAGTTCCGCATGTCGAAATTCTCCGGGCGAAAGGCCACAATGTCGAATGGATGATCGGTCCCGCGCTTCCATTCGTCAAACCCCGCGCCGCGTCAAGGAGCCCTGGCGGCTGTCCCGACTTGTCTTTCGCGTGCGCATGCTTTCTTTCTCCCCTCAAAGAAAGGCAGGGATTCCATGAGCGCAGGCAGGATCGAAACCGCTGTCGAAGGGCCGATCGGCTGGATCGTCTTCGACAACCAGAAAAGCCGCAACGCCATGTCGCTGGGCATGTGGAAGGGCGTGACCGACGCGCTCGAGGCCTTCGCCGCCGACCCGTCGATTCGCACGGTCGTCATGCGCGGGGCAGGCGACGCCGCATTCGTCTCTGGCGCCGACATTTCCGAGTTCGAGGCGAACCGGAACGACGCCAGTGCGCAGGCGACCTACGCGGCGGCGACCGACGGCGCATGGCGCGCGCTCGGCGCATTTGAAAAGCCATTGATCGCGATGATCCGCGGATTCTGTTTCGGTGGCGGACTCGCGATCGCGATGAAGGCGGACCTGCGCATTGCGTCCGAAGGCGCGTTGTTCGCCATACCCGCCGCCAGGCTCGGAATAGCCTATCCGCCGCATTCGGTGCGCGACCTCGTCGCTTTGGTGGGACCGGCCGTCGCCAAGGACATCCTGTTCACGGGCCATCGCATCGCCGCAAGCGACGCCGCCCGCCTCGGACTCGTCAATCGCGTGGTCCCGGACGCACACCTCGAATCGGACATCAAGACGCTCTGCGCGACGCTCGCGAGCAACGCGCCGCTGTCGATTCGCGCGTCGAAGGAGGTCATCGACCAGATCGTGCATGACACGCCAGACCCTGCTCGGGTCAACGAGCGCGTCGTCGCCTGTTTCGACAGCGCCGATTATGCGGAAGGCCGCCGCGCCTTTCTCGAAAAGCGGCGACCGGTCTTCACGGGGAGATGAACCTGATGAACGCTAGGCTCGCTTGCGCGGGCGGTGTGTAAATCGTTCACGTCGGGCGCGGCTCGCCCGGCGGCCGCGCAGCCCCTGATCGCCGCGCCTGCCATTTCGATCGACGGCGCAAATCCTGGCAAAGCCCGCCACGCCGCCAAACTCGCGTGCGCGGCGCGACCGCATGATTGAGAACGCAGGTCACAATTTACCTCGAACGTGCCCCGGCCGACTGCGCCCGGTCGATGCTCGATGGGCGCTGGATTGCGGCTGCATGACCGCCAGCCTAAGCCTGTCGCATAATTGACACGGATACGGCCCGATACGTATGAACTGCATGTCGGACGATCTTGGTGACATTTGATGACGAAGCAGCAAGCCGCCCTGGCCGATGGATCGCCAGGCGTAGTGTACCGCGGCATTGTCGACGGGCTATATCGAGGGCGTTACGTCCCGGGACAGCGGCTCGTCGAAGCCGACCTCACCCGCGACTTCGATGTCGGCCGCGGCTCCGTGCGCGAGGCCCTGAGCCGGCTGGCGGCCGAGGGGCTCATCAGCATGAGCCTGCACCGCAGCGCGATCATTCGCTCCATGAGCCGGGTCGAGGTACGCGATCTCGTGGCGCTGCTCGAGGTGCTGAACGGCTTCGCGGCGCGCCTCGCCGCCGACCGGATCGAGGAAGGCGCAAACCGAAAGCTGATCGACGACGCCTGCGCCACGCTGCTGGACGCCGAGGTGCAGCGTGATTTCCTGCACTTCGCGCGCGCGCGCAACGCCTTTTACAAGACAATGGTCGCAATCGGCGGCAATCACGAACTCGCGCGAATCATGCCGCGTACGAACGTCGATCTGCTGCGTGTGCAGTTTCGCGCCTATCAGACCGTCGACGAGGGCGTCCGGATCGGCGATTATCGCGCGATCTACGATGCGATCGCCGAAGGGGTTGGCCGCAAGGCCGAGGCCGCGGCCAAGACCCACATTCGCCGGCTCGGCGACGCCATCGACCGCCTGCCGGACGCAGCTTTCGCCGGTTAGCAACCGGCCTCTTGATTGTATTTAGAAATTGTCGGACAATTTCTCCGTTGGAGGGCGCCTGACCCGCCGCAGGGGAGAGCATCGATGGATTTCGAGCACAGCGCGCGCGCGAAGGAGTTGCAGGCGCAGTTGACCGCCTTCATGAAGGCGCACGTCTATCCCAATGAACATCTTTATGGCGAACAGGCGCAAGGCGCGGCGCGCTACAGGACGCCGCAGATCGTGCAGGATCTGAAGAAGAAGGCGAAAGCCGAAGGCCTGTGGAACCTGTTCCTGCCGGGCGATCACGGCGCCGGCCTCACCAATCTTGACTACGCGCCGCTCGCGGAAATCATGGGCCGCATCGACTGGGCGTCGGAAGTGTTCAACTGCTCGGCGCCCGACACCGGCAATATGGAAGTGCTGACGCTCTACGGCAGCCACGAGCAGAAGAAGCAATGGCTTGAGCCCTTGCTCAATGGCGAGATTCGCTCGGGCTTTTCGATGACGGAGCCGGCGGTGGCCTCGTCCGACGCGACCAACATCGAGACCTCGATCAGGCGCGAGGGCGACGAATACGTCATCAACGGCCGCAAATGGTTTACCTCCGGCGCGATGAACGAGGATTGCAAGATCCTGATCGTGATGGGCAAGAGCGATCCGGACAATCCAAACAAGCATATCCAGCAGTCGATGATCCTCGTGCCAAGGGACGCGCCCGGCGTGAAGATCATCCGCGACATGAAAGTCTACGGCTACGATCATGCGCCGGTCGGCCATCCCGAAATCGTCTATGACAACGTGCGCGTGCCCGCCTCCAACATGCTGCTCGGCGAAGGCCGCGGTTTCGAGATCGCGCAAGGTCGCCTCGGCCCCGGCCGCATCCACCATTGCATGAGGCTTATCGGCTGCGCCCAGCGCGCGCTCGAACTTATGTGCTCGCGCGCGCAAAAACGGATCGCGTTCGGCAAGCCGCTGGGCGACCAGGGTTCGGTACGCGAGGATATAGCCAATTCGTTCTGCGAGATCGAACAGGCGCGCATGCTCACTCTGCGCGCTGCCGACAAGATGGACCGGGAAGGCAACAAGGCGGCGCGCGACCTGATCGCCGCCGCCAAGATCGTCGTGCCGAGCATGGCCGCGCGTGTGATCGACCGCGCGATCCAGATCCATGGCGGGATGGGCGTGTCGCAGGATACGTTTTTGGCCGAGGCCTATACCTATGCGCGCTTCATCCGCATCGGCGATGGGCCCGATCAGGTGCACATGTCGCAACTCGGCCGCGCGCTGCTGAAGCGATATGCGCCGGAAGTGTGAGATGACGCCTGCCCCCTGCCTCTTGTGGAGTGGGGAATAAACGCGCGAGCGGGGAGAAACGAATGTCTCGCCTCTACACCGACGAACAACTCGCCGAAATTGCGAAACCGTTCGAAGACCACGCCATCGCCGCGTTGAAGGCCGGCGACATTTCGCGCGTGAAGGAACTGCTCGTGGAGATGAAGAATGGCCCGGCTGGCCTCGACGGTCTTTCCGGCCACACGCTCGCGCGCAAGGCAGCCAAGCTGCGCCGTGATTTCGGCGAGGACGTCGCGCTCGCATCCCTCCACCGCATCGGCGCGCAATTGATGCGCACGTGGACGCAGCAGTATGTCCAGGGAGCCGAGCGTGACGCGATCTGCGATCTGATCGCGATCTTCCGTGAGCAGTTCGGCGCGAAACTCGCGCCATTGCGGGAAGACGACGACAAGATCACGCTCGATCTGGCGCCCTGCGGCAGCGGCGGCCGGCTGGAGAAGCAGGGCCTGCCGCAAAAACATCCGGACTGGTACGGCGGCTGGAGCGATGGAATCAGCTCGTTCTGCCAGATTTGCAAGGCCTGTCAGACATCTCTGAACCAATCCGTCGGCGCCGACGTCTGGACGACCGACAAGGGCGAAAACGGCGCGTGCAAGCTGACATTCGCCAAGCGCGAGACACGCGGCAAGACATTGTTCACAGACGAAGATCGCCTGAATCTGACGAAGACGAGGGTCGATCAGGCGCGCGAAAAACTCGACGCCGGCGTAACCGACATCGAACATCTGCTGAAGGGCCAGCGCAAGGACTGGAAGCCCTGGCATGATTTCGGCGTCGTTCTGCTCGAATATTTTTATGCGATCGCGCTCGAAAAGGGCGGCGCCGACTATCTTCAGGAAGTGCTGGCGCAAACCTACGAGCCGGCTTTTCACGCGGGGTTTCCGCGTTATGCCGCAATGAGCGACGACGAACTCGCGCGCGAGATCGCGCGCACATGGAACTATCATTGCGCCGATTTCACGCTGCACGAGGAGGACGACCGTTTCGTGTTCCGGCTCGATCCGTGCGGCAGTGGCGGACGCCTGTTCCGGGGCGAAATGTGGCGCGACATGTTCCATTATGGCGAGCCGCTTGCCCCGATCATGCCGTCTGCGCATGACGTCAATTTCAATCGCTCCGGCGCGCCGGCCTATTGCACGCATTGCGCGGCCTCCAACCGCGCGCAGCTCAGGGGCGCGCTGTCGCCGGAAACGCCGTTGTTCTTCGTGATCGACGGACATGCGCAGATGAAACCCGGCGCGCCATGCCGGGTCTTCGCCTACAAGAAAAACGCTGTGCGTGAAAACATCGACCCCGTCCTGTTTCGCCAGATCGGGCTCACGCCGCCAGGGGAGAAGAGCGCATGAGCGTACACGAAAATCCGTTCGATCTCGCCGGCAAGGTCGCGCTCGTCACGGGCTCGACCATGGGCATAGGCGAAGGCATTGCGCGCGTGCTCGCGCGCGCGGGCGCGCATGTCGTGATCTCCAGTCGCAAGGCCGATGATTGCGCGCGCGTCGCGGCGGAATTTGAGGTCGAGGGCCTGAGGGCGGAGCCGCGCGTCTGCCACATCGGCAAGATGGAAGACATCGAATCCATGTGCGCCCATCTGAAGGAAAGGCACGGCGGTCTCGATATTCTCGTCAACAACGCCGTGCTGAGCCCCTGGCGCTCGATCGACGACACCGATCCAGCCCTGTTCGCCAAGGCGCTCGACGTCAACATGCGCGGCAATTGGTATCTTTCGGTCGAGGCGACGAAACTGATGAAGCCGCGCGGCGGCGGGTCGATCGTCAACATTTCCTCAGTGGCGGCGCTCCATCCCGACAGGATGCTCGGCCTCTATTCGACGTTGAAGACCGCGATGATCGGCATGAGCCGCTCGTTCGCGCTCGAATATGGCGAGTTCGGCATTCGCGTGAACACGATCCTGCCCGGCGTGATCGAGACCAGGCTGGCCGCCGCCTTCGACGGCTCGGCGCGAGAAGCAATTCTGAAGGGCACGCCGCTCCGTCGCACCGGCCAGCCCGAGGAGATCGGATACGCCGTGCTCTACCTCTGCGCCCGCAGCGGCGCCTTCGTCACCGGCGCGAGCCTCGTGGTCGACGGCGGCCTGAGCATCGCGACGCATTAGCGGGATCTGGTTCTCTCGCCCTTGCGGAGGAGAGGAGTTGCCCTGTCATGCGGAGTTCCAAATGCGCCTTGAAGGAAAAACTGCCCTCATCTCCGGCGCCGCGCGCGGCATCGGCCGCGCCATTGCGCTCAGGCTCGCGCGCGAAGGCGCCGATGTCGGCCTCTTAGATATCAGTTCGGCGATCGAGGATACGGCGGCTGAAGTGCGCAAGCTCGGTCGCCGCGCGCTGGCTATCGCTTGCGACATTTCAGATTCCGGGCAGGTGAAGGCGGCGGTCGCGCGTGTCGCCGCCGAACTCCGCCCGGTCGATCTGCTCGTCAACAATGCCGGGATCGTCGACAACATCGCATCCGTCGAGAAAATGAGCGACGAGAAATGGGCGCAGGAGATAGGCGTCAATCTCACCGGCGCGTTCAACCTCGTGCGCGCGGTCGTCGGCGCCATGGCCGAACGCGGCTTCGGCCGCATCGTCAATATTTCGTCGGTCGCCGCGCGCGGCGGGCTTGCGCGCCAGGTCGGCTATTCCGCCACCAAGGCCGGCCTGCTCGGCCTCACGCATACGGTCGCGCTTGAATATGCGCGAAATGGCGTGACCTGCAACGCGGTCCTGCCAGGCATGGTCGAGACGGAGAACGTGCGCGCCATGCCGCAGACGATCCGCGATCGTGCGCTCGCGGCGACGCCGGCGCAGCGCTTCGGCGAGCCAGAGGAAATCGCCGCGCTGGTCGCATTCCTATGCGGCGACGAAGCGGGCTACATCACCGGCGCGGAAATCGATATTTCCGGCGGCGGCCACCTCAACACGCTCGTGTTGGGCGGGAGCAGGCCAGCGTCGCTGCGCTGAATTGAAGCAGCAGCCGGTTTTCGGGCGTAAACGGCGCCCCCGGCCCCGATGGCGGGCCTGGCCCTGAAAATCCGAGAATCCCGGATGGGTTCCTTTGCCGTAACGACCGATCTGGCCGACATCGGCCGAAGCGCGCGCCCCGCGCTGGTCCTCATTTGCAGCGCCGCAAACACGAACTTGATTTAGATCATAGATTCCCCGGCGCGAAATAAGGTCCGGTGAGGTGGGGCAAGGCCTTCGCAATCAGGGTTTGCGATCGGGGAGAAGGGTATGGATGCTGTCGGAGAAACGATCGGCGACTCCGCGGTGCGCATGACCAAACCGCCTGGCGCTTATCGGCACGGCGATTTGCGCAACGCGCTGATCGCCGCTGCAACGGAATTGACGGTGCGCCGCGGCGGACCCGACTTCACCTTGCGTGAGATCGCCAGTCTGACCGGCGTTCGTCATGCGGCCGTCTACCGGCATTTTGCATCGAAGGGCGCGCTTCTGGAAGAAATCGCGCGCTTGGGCGTGCAGGCGCTCAAAGCGCGCCTCGACAAGGACAAGCCTGCGCCGCCTGGCGAGCGTCTGGAGGCGATCGCCGGGAGCTATCTGGCCTTCGCCGTGTCCCGCCCCGGCGAATATCGCGTGATGGCGCAGGAAGGCGGCGCATCGCCAGCCCAGTATCGCGCCTTGCTCGACATGATGAGCGAGCCGATCGCCGCCGCGCAATCAGCCGGCGTCCTGTGCCGGGATATCTCGCCCGACATGCTTGCGCGGCTCTGGTGGGCCGAGTTGCACGGCCTCGCCATGCTGGCGCTCAGCGCGGCGATGCAATCGTCCGAACTGGACGAATGTGTGCGTGCGGTCTCGCGGATCTGGCGCCGGGATTTGACGAAACTGCAGAACTGACGCTGGACAGCAGGAGGCCGCCGTCTATCGCGCGGCGCTCGCGAGCAGGAACGCTGCCGCCTCATCCACCGAACGGCGCGCCTCGGGCATGATCCAGCTCAGAATCGGCCATGCGTGCGGCACGCCGGGCACGATCTTGATCTCCACCTTGACGCCAGCCGCGCGCGCTTTTTCGGCGACGCGACGCGAGTCGTCGAGCAGGATTTCAGTTGCGGCGACATCAATGAGCAGCGCCGGCAATCCTGCGTAGTCCCCATACAGCGGCGAGGCGAGCGGATTGCGCGCGTCGGCGCCGCCAAGATATGCGGCTGCGATTGTGTCCATCCCGTCGGCGACCAGCAGCGGGTCGCTTGCGGCGTTCCGCCTGATCGAATCGCCGGTGATCGCAAGATCGGTCCACGGCGAAAAAAGACATGCGCCGTCGGGGCCGCGCTCTCCCCGGTCGCGCAGATGAAGCAGGAGCGCCAGGGTCAATCCGCCGCCCGCCGAATCGCCGGCGACGTAGACTGGGCCATCGACCGAAGCCCGCAACGCCCGCCATGCGGCTGCGGCGTCGTCGAGCGCGGCCGGAAACGGATGCTCCGGCGCAAGACGGTAGTCCGGCGCGAAAACTCGAAATCCTCGCGCCGCGAAGGAGCCGGTGACGCCGCGATGCGTTTGCGGCGACATGGCGACATAGCCGCCGCCGTGGAGATAAAGCAGCGTCGCGCGCGGCGACGCGCCGGTATTCGCTTCCGCCCATTCGCCGCCGACGCCGCCCAGCGCGCCCGGCCGAAAGGTCACGCCACCGGGCGCAAGCGCGGGCGCCGAATTGAACACCCTGCGCACGTCAAGCGGTGTCCGGCAGGCGGACAGCCGCCTTTTGGTGACATGCCGGATGACGAACGTGATGATGCGCGCGCGAAGACTCGTCATGTCGTCCTCTTACTTCAGCGCGGCTTCGGCGCCGCGCTTCATGAGCGTCCAGTACCGTGCCGGAAGAAGCCGTTGCAGCCGGTCGCCGCCGCGCGCATCGGCGCCAATCAGCACGCGTGGCGCGCGCCGTTCCACGCCATCCAGGATTTGGCGCGCCGCCTCCCCCGGCTCTATCGTCAGCAGCGCGTTGAATTTCTGCATGCGTATCGCAAGATCGGGATCATTCGCCCCCGCCGGGATGCGCGCGTTATTGGAAATGTCGGTCTTCACGCCGCCTGGATGCACGAGAGTGACGCCAACGTCCGTGTCCTGGAGTTCGTGCCGCAGCGATTCCGAAAACCCGCGCACCCCGAACTTGGCGGCGCAATAGGCGGTCTGGCCGGGTGGCGCGATTAGACCGAACAGGCTTGAAATGTTCACGATGTGCGCAGCCGGGCGCTGCCGCAGCACAGGCAGGAACGCCTTGCACATGCGCACAGGTCCCCAGAAATTGATCGCCATCAGCCATTCGAAATCGTCGAGCCCGATCTGGTCGAAATCGCCGGCGAGCGCGACGCCGGCATTGTTGATGACGAGATCCGCCCGCCCGTGGTCGGCGAGGACTGCTTCCGGCAGCGCCTGGATTGCGGCGGCGTCGGCCATATCGAACGCATGTTCGCTGACTTTCCGGGCGCTCGCACGGCAAAGCGCGGCGGTGGCCGCCAGCGTCTGCGCGTTGCGGTCGGTGAGCGCAAGTTCCGCCCCGCGCGACGCGAGATCAAGCGCGAGCGCGCGCCCGATTCCGCCCCCGGCGCCAGTGACGACGGCCACCCCGCCCCTGATCGTGAACGTCGCCAATTGTTCGCCCCCTTGCGCCGGAAACCAAGGCTATCGAGCGGATGTGGGCGGCGCAACCTGTGCGGAGCGCGGGTGGCGCCCCGCGCGCGGGGCAGGTTGCGTCCGACCTGCCCTTCGTGGTCTGAATACACGGCCCTTTCCCTCGGAGTCCCCGTGCAACAGTCCAGCGATCATTCCACGCGCCCATCGCGGCGGAGGTTTGCAAGTCCGCTGCTGCGATGCCCTGTCAGCCCGACGGTGGGCGGCGGCGCCAACAGTCTCGCGTCGGACGAGCCTATGACGCGACGCCATGTGGAAGCAGGAACAACCTTGCAGGCGATCCCGTCGGTTCACGACATTCTCGCCCGCCAGTCATGGGCTCCAGCGCGGAGATTCAGGAACGAGGTCTCGTTTGAACGCTCCTGATACACGCCGCGACGACACGCTCGCGGAAATTGCTCTCATCGTCGGCGCCGGGAATGTTCTGACTGCGCCCGAGGACATGCAGAGCTACCTCGTCGAGGAGCGCGGTCTATACAAAGGCGCGGCGCGCGCGATCGTGCGCCCGGCCGATACCGCGCAGGTTTCGCGCATTGTGGCGCTCTGTAATGCGCGCGGCGTCGGGATCGTGCCACAGGGCGGCAATACCGGGCTGGTCGGCGGCCAGATCCCATCCGGCGCCGGTGACGAGATCGTGCTGTCGCTGCGCCGCCTCGATCGAATCCGCGAGATCGACGCGAAAGCCAACGCCATGACGGTGGAGGCGGGCGTCGTTCTTCAGCGCGCGCAGGAAGAGGCGGACAGGGCGAACCGGCTTTTCCCACTCTCGCTCGCTGCGGAAGGCTCTTGCACGATCGGCGGCAATCTTTCGACCAACGCCGGCGGCGTCGCTGCGATCGCCTATGGCGTCGCCCGCGATCTGGCGCTTGGGCTCGAAGTGGTGCTGGCCGACGGGCGCGTGATGTCGACGCTTGGCAAACTGAAGAAGGACAATACCGGCTACGATTTGAAGAACCTGTTCATCGGCGCGGAGGGCACCCTCGGGATCATCACTGCTGCCGTCCTGAAACTGTTTCCCAAACCGCGCGCGACGGCGACCGCCTTCATCGGACTCGCCTCGCCGCACGCGGCGCTCGACCTACTCGGCCTCGCGCAGGAGCGCGCCGGCGCCGATGTGAAGAGCTTCGAACTGTCGCCGCGGATCGGCGTCGATTTCGTCCTGCGGCGAGGCGCTGGCGCGCGCGACCCGCTTGCTGCCCCGCACGCCTGGTATGTGCTGATGGAACTGGCGTCGCAGACCGATGGATCCCTCGAAACGACCATCGAGACCATTCTCTCCGAGGCGGTCGAACGCGGCTTCGTCGAGGACGCTGTCATCGCCGCCTCGCTCGACCAGCGTCTCGACTTCTGGCGATTGCGCGAACTTCTGTCGGAAGCGCAGAAGTACGAGGGCGGGTCGATCAAGCACGACGTCTCCGTGCCGATTTCTTCGGCGCCCGCTTTTCTGGACGACGTTGAGCAAGCTGTCGCAGCAGCGATTCCGGGCGCGAGGCTGGTCGCCTTCGGCCATCTCGGCGACGGCAACATCCATTGCAACGTGTCGCAACCGGTCGGCGCCGACAAGGCGGCGTTTTTGGCGCGTTGGAGCGAAGTGAACGCAATCGTGCACGGCCTCGTCGCGAAATATGCGGGATCGATTTCGGCCGAACACGGAATCGGCGTGCTGAAGCGGGACGAACTGCCGCACGTCAAGGATCCGGTCGCACTCGACCTCATGCGCACGTTGAAGAAGACGCTGGATCCCAACAACATCCTGAATCCCGGCAAAGTGCTGTAACGCCGGCAAATCGTGAGGAACGCATGAAGGACAGGATTGCCATCGATATGAAGGACGGCGTCGCCGACGTCCGCATGATCCGCGCCGACAAGATGAACGCCCTTGACGAAGCTATGTTCAGCGGCCTGATCGAGGCGGGAGAAAAGCTCTCGGCTATGCATGGCTTGCGCGCAGTCGTGCTGTCGGGCGAGGGCCGCGCTTTTTGCGCCGGCCTCGACATGGGCCGGTTCGAGGACATGAAAAACAAGGGCGAGGCGCTGGCCGGACTTCGCGATCTGACTGTTCGCACGCACGGGGTCGCCAACCGCCCGCAATGGGCGGCGTGGCTCTGGCGCGAACTGCCCGTGCCAGTGATTGCAGCCGTTCACGGCGTCGCATTCGGCGGCGGCTTCCAGATCGCGCTCGGCGCAGACATGCGCTACGCGACCCCCGATGCAAGAATGTCGGTGATGGAAATTCGCTGGGGGTTGGTGCCGGATGTCGCGGGCACCCAGCTCATGCGCCATCTCTGCCGGGAGGATATCGTCCGCGAATTGACCTATACCGGCCGCATTTTCTCAGGCGAGGAGGCTTTCTCCTACGGCCTTGTCACCCGCGTGACAGCCGATCCGCGCTCCGCGGCGCTGGAGACGGCCCGCGAGATCGCCGGCAAGAGCCCGCATGCGATCCGCGCCGCCAAACGCCTGCTCAATCTCGCAGTCGCAACCGACGCCGGGACCGGCCTGACTGCTGAATCCGTCGAACAGCTCAAATTGATCGGCAGCCCCAACCAGATTGAGGCGGTCCGCGCCCAGATCGATCGCCGAACGCCGGATTTCAAGGACGTCTGACCGGGCGACCGGGCGAAAATCAAGCCGCTCGCGCCTTCCCCTTGCCAGCGCAGCCGGCGTGTTGCTAATTGCGCGGTCTCCGGGCGCCGCGAGCGGCGCGCGCGAGGCCAGTTTCGCGGGCGGGATGGTCCGTTGCGCTGGAAACATCCGTAGATTCAAGGACGTCAGATGTCGAAACGCGCGCTCCTGACCGGCATTACCGGACAAGACGGGGCCTATCTTTCACAATTCCTGCTCGACAAAGGTTACGAAGTGTTCGGCGTTATCCGCCGCTCCTCCCATCGCGGCGTCGAGGATCATCGGCTGCGCTGGCTCGGCGTCGCCGACAAGGTGACGCTGATTGACGGCGACATGTCCGATCTGTCGAGTCTCGTGCGCATCGTCAAGGAAGTGCAGCCGGGCGAGATCTACAATCTCGCTGCGCAGTCTTTCGTCGCCTCCTCCTGGCGCCAACCGATTTTGACCGCCAACATCACCGCTGTCGGCGTGACCAACATACTGGAGGCGATGCGCGCCGAAAAGCCGGACGCGCGCTTCTATCAGGCGTCGTCGTCGGAAATGTTCGGCTTGATCCAGGAAGAGAAGCAAAACGAAAAGACGCCGTTCTATCCGCGCTCGCCCTATGCTGTCGCCAAACTCTACGGCCATTGGATCACGGTCAATTATCGCGAAAGTTTCGGGATGCACGCATCCTCCGGCATCCTGTTCAACCACGAGAGTCCGCTGCGCGGCATCGAGTTCGTGACGCGCAAGGTGACGGACGCCGTGGCGCGCATCAAGCTCGGCAAGGCCAAGGAATTGCGGCTCGGCAACATCGACGCGAAGCGCGACTGGGGCCATGCGCGCGACTATGTGCGAGCCATGTGGCTGATGCTGCAGCAGGACAAGCCCGACGACTACGTCGTGGCGACCGGGCGCACGACGACGGTGCGCGACATGTGCCGCATCGCTTTCGAGCATGTGGGCCTCGACATGAACAAATATGTCGTGATCGATCCGGCCTTCTACCGCCCGGCGGAAGTCGAGGTGCTGCTCGGCGATCCAGCCAAGGCGCGCGCGGCGCTCGGCTGGGAGGCGAAAATATCGCTTGAGGACATGATCAAGGAAATGCTCGACGCCGATCTTGACCGCGTCAGGACCGCCGCATCCCTGTGATCACGCCCGCAGCATCCTACCGGCGCATCCTGCTAACGGGCGGGACGGGGTTCGTCGGCGCCACTCTCGCTCCGGCGCTGGCGGCCGCCTATCCCGAAGCCGAGCGCCTGCTGCTGCGTCGGCCGGCCGACAGCGCGGCGCGGTCGGGGTGGGCGAACGCCGAGGCCGAAATCACGGACGCCGCCGCGCTGGACGCGCTCGTCGCAAGGTTCCGGCCCGATCTCGTCCTTCACCTCGCCGCTCAGGCCTCGGTCGGCGCGGGGTTTGGCGCGGCGGAGGCGACCTGGCGCGTCAACTTCGGCGGCACGTTTGAGCTGGCCGTCGCCTGCGCGCGTCACGCCCCCGACAGCACGTTCCTCTTTGTCAGTTCGTCGGAAGTCTATGGCTGGAGCTTTCGCGACGGTCCCGCGCCAGAGGACGCTGCCCTGCGGCCGATGAACGCTTATGCGCGCGCCAAGGCCGCTGCGGAAGCCATGCTCCCGGACGTGCTGGCGCCGCAGACGAAATTGATCATTGCGCGCCCGTTCAATCACACCGGCCCGGGACAGGACCAGCGCTTCGTGCTGCCCTCGCTCGCCGCACAGATCGCCGCAATCGAGGCTGGCCGCAAGCCGCCGAAGCTCGACGTCGGCAATCTCGCGGCCGAGCGCGATTTCCTCGACGTACGCGACGTTTGCGCCGCCTATCTGGCGCTTCTCGCCGCAGCTCCGGGCCTGCAGCGTGGCGAGGCGTTCAACATCGCATCAGGCCTGAGCTACAGCATTGGCGATCTCGTCGACATGTTCCGGTCATTGGCGAAGGTTCCCTTCGAGACCGTGGTCGACGCGGCGCGCATGCGGCCCCTGGACATTCCGCGCGCCATCGGCCAGCCCACCAGACTGCATGCGGCCACCGGCTGGCGCCCGACCGTTGCAATCCCGCAGATCATGGGCTCTCTTCTGGACCACTGGCGCAAGTCGGCCAGCGCCGAACGCGCCTGAGGGACGGGCATGGATCGCGAAACATCCGCCGTGGACACCGCCAGCGCCGACCGCATTCGCATTCTCGAATTCCAGGTCGATCACCTCCGCCGCGAACTGGAATTGCTGGAAGCGCGGCACGCGGAGGCCATTTACAGCGTCGCCTGGCATTTCGGCTGGCCAGTGCGCGTGATCGAGCGCGCAATCCGCCGCGCGCTCGCGCGTGGCGCGGCCCCCGCGCCTGACGCGGCCATGCCCCCCGGAGCGCGCCTCGACCTGCAACCGCCACCGCAGCCAATGACCGCCGAACGGCTCGCTGCACGCATCGCGCGGCGCATCGTCCGGCCGGTCTGAGAGCGCGCCGGTGCGCATCCTTTTCGACCTCATTGGCGCGCAAACTGACTCACGACGGCGCGGAATCGGCCGCTACACGCGCGCGCTTGCGTTGGAAATGCTCCGGCAGCGCGGCGATGACGAGCTTGCGTTCGCGCTCAGCGCCAACTTCGCCGAGGCAGCGAACGATCTGCGACGGGACATCGGCCGGATCGCGCCGCAGACGCGCTTCGCGACCTATGCGACGCCGCATTCCGCGCGCTATGCGGCTCCCCGTTCCGATCCAGCCCGCCGGCTTGGCGAGACGATTATTCGCCGGGTCGTGACCGGCGCGGACCCGGACGCCTACTTCGTATCCAGCGTGTTCGAGGCGTGGCCGCCGGATTTCGCCCTGCCGGATTTCGCCCGTCTGCCAACCCGCCTGGGGGTGGTGCTGGTGCATGATTTCATCCCGGCCATCTTCCCTGACCTCTATCTGCGCGACCGGACAACCGCGCGATTCTTCGCGGAACAGATGAAGGCGACGGCCAGCGCCGATTTGCTGCTCGCCAATTCGGATTGCACCAGACTCGACACGATACGCCTGCTGGGGGTTGAGCCCTCCCGCGTGGTCACGATTTCTGCTGCTGCGGAGCCAATCTTTCGCCCGATGGCGCCCGGCGATGGCGATGACGAGATCCGCCAGCGCCTCGGCGTGCGTGCGCCCTTCGTCTTCTGCGCATCCGGAGATGACCCGCGCAAGAATGTAGCCGCCGCAATTGACGCTTTCGCCAGTCTCGACAGGCGTGATCGAGACGCACGCCAGCTCGTCCTGTTGACGCCGCTCGACCAGGATCACGAGCGCCGCCTGCGCGCCCGGGCGCGCAAGGCGGGCCTGCAGGATCACGAACTGGTCATTCTCAGGCGAGTCGACGATTCCGACCTCGTCTTTCTGTATTCGCATTGCGAATTGTTCTTCTTTCCTTCCCTCTACGAGGGGTTCGGGTTGCCGGTGCTTGAAGCCATGCAATGTGGCGCGCCGGTGCTGGTCGGCGACAATTCGAGCCTGCGCGAAATCGTCGATCGTGCGGATTTGCGGTGCGATACGGCTTCGCCGCGCGCAACTGCAACCGCGATGGCGGCGCTGCTGCGCGATCAGGCTCGCCTGGCGGAATCGAGCGCATGGGGCCTCGCGCGCGCCAAAGACTTTTCTTGGGAGAAAACGGCCGTCCGCGCGCTCGACGCCATACGCGACGCCTGGCGACGACCGCCCGCTGTCGCCCGCGCCAGACCGCTGCCCGCGTCGCTTCTGCTCACGGATGGTCTGGAAGCGGAGGCCGCCGAAATCCTGAAATCAGCGCCAGCGTCTCTATCGGCGAACACCGCAGCCGATTGCATTCTCGCGTCCTGTCCGGACCTCTACAACGGCGTGCGGCGGCGGTTGCTCGTGGATGTCACGACTATCGTGGCGAAGGACGACCGCACCGGCATTCAGCGCGTCGTGCGCAATGTCGTGAAGGCGCTGTACCTCGATTCCGATCCGGGCGCCGTGACGCCGGTCGCCGTCCGATTGCGCAACGGCGCCCTCGTCTCCTGCGAAAGCTATATGGCCGTGCTGACCGGCGTCGCGCAAACCGTCCCTGAAGCGGAGATCGAGATCGCCCCGGGCGACCGCCTGCTGATGCTCGACAATTCCTGGGCGGATTTTGAGCGCTTCGCCGGAGTGTTTGCGCAGGTGCGCGCGGCTGGCGGCATGGTCGTCTCCTGCATCTACGATCTCATTCCGCAGCTTTACAAGGGCGCTTCGATCGGGCGCGTGCCAGAGATTCATCTGGCCTGGTTGAAGGCCGCGCTCGTGGAAAGCGATGGGGTCATCGCCATTTCGCGCACGGTCGCGGAAGAATTGTGCGACTACATCGCGCAGCGCGCGCTGGCGACCCGGCCCGGTCTGCGCATCGGCTGGTTCCACTGCGGTTCGGACCTGGCGCCTGCAGGCAACGGCCGCGCGACGCAGCCCATGCGGGAAGCCATGGCGTCGTCTGCGCCAACCTTCCTGCTCGTCGGCACGATCGAGCCGCGCAAGGGACACACGATTGCGCTCGCCGCCTTCGAGGCGCTCTGGCGCGCCGGCGGCGATGCGCATCTTATGCTGATCGGCCGTCGCGGCTGGCACGTCGAGGCGTTGATCGAAGACATTGAGAGCCACGCGGAATTCGGTCGCCGCCTATTCTGGTTCGAGGACGCCGACGATTCCGACCTCGCCTGCGCCTACGACAATTGCGCCGCAGTGCTCGCGCCATCCTATGCGGAAGGCTTCGGCCTGCCTCTGGCTGAGGCCGCATGGAAGGGGAAACCGGTGATCTGCAGCGACATTCCGGTTTTCCGCGAAATCGGCGGCCGCGGCGCGCTCTATTTTCGGGTCAACGATTCAGCGGCCCTCGCCGCAGTCCTGGACGACTTCATCGCGGGCCGGGCGACCGGCGACGCCGCGCTGATCATAAAGCCTACATGGCGCGAAGCGGCGGCGCGCATTGTCGAGGTCGTCATGCGCGACGACTGGATGCGCGCTTTGACGTGATGACAAGAATTGCCGTTTCATCCACACTCCCCTTGTGGGGACAGGAGGGCGCGTGCAGCCGGCGGAAGGCCTACGGAAGGCTGAAATTCGTGACCTTGAGCGCCACGGATTCGGACTGGCGCGCGTCGCCGCCGATGGCTCTGTCATCGACCGCATCGGCTCGGCGTCCGGCTGGCTGCCGCCGCCGGGCGAATCGTGCTTCGCAGCGCCGCTGCTGACCGGGCTGGACGGCGAATTTCAAAACCTTCGCGAAGGCCGCGGCGATCTGATCGCGTTGCCCAACGTCGGCATGGGCGAGCGCGCCGAAAAAGCAACGGTCACCATCGTCTGGGACCAAAACGACGCCTGCTTCTCGATTGCGAGCGCCCGGTCGTTCGGCGCGAGCGAAACCGAACTCATGCTCGTCCGCGAGCGGCGCGAGCGCAGACTGGCCGACGAGCAGGCCGAAGCGGCCCGGCGGCGCGCCAACATCAGCGAGGCGCTCTATCGCGACATAGTCGAGTCCGGCGCCGATCTGGTGCTGCGGCTGAACGCCGACCGACGGATCGCGTTCGCCAACAGCAAACTGGTCGCAATGTGCGGCGGCGATCTCGCCGCGCTTGTCGGCCGCGACATCGCCGAAGCGCTCCCAGCTCATGACGGCGCGCCATGGACGACGATCGCGGGCGAGGCGAGCGAGGTTTCGTTCGAACAGCAGATCGTCGATGCGCATGGCGCGCCGATCTGGATCTGGTGGCGAGCCGCCTGGCTCGGCGCCGCCGGCGGACCCGCCGAATACCAGGCTATCGGCCGCGATATAACGCTCCTGCGCAAATTGCGCGCGGACGTGGAGCGCGCCAACGCGGAGGCGCGCTCGGCGCTCGTCATGCGCGAACGCCTGAAGATCGCGCATGATCTGCACGACACGATCGTGCAGGCGCTCGTCGCCGTCGTCGCGCAATTGCGCCTCGTCCGGAAGCTGACGACCCGAGCGCCGGAACAGCTTGACGCGGAACTCGCCCGCGCGGAAGAAGCCGCCCGCACCGGACTTGACCGCAGCCGGGAAGCGCTCGGCCAGGTGCGGTTCCAGCGCGCAGGCGTCGAAGGCCTTTCGACGGCGCTCGCCCGCGCCGCCGCCCGATTCGAGGAAAGAACCGGCCTGGCGATCGACGTGCGACTTGACCCCGCGCTGGATCGCGTCATCGGCGATCGCGCCGAGATTTTTTACAGGATCGTCGAGGAGGCCCTGCGCAACGTCGAAGCGCACGCCAACGCCCGGTCGGTGCGGCTTTCCGCAAGCGAGATCGGCGACCAGGCGGAGATCGTGGTGGCCGACGATGGCCGCGGCTTTGATCCGACGCTGGAGCATCCGGGCCATTACGGGCTACAAGGCATGGACGAGCAGGCGCACATGCTCGGCGGTCGCCTGACGATCGTTTCCGAACCCGGGCGAGGCGTCACGACGACGATCCGCGCGCCCATCCGCGCCAGGGGGTAGATACATGTCGGAGGGGGCGACGGCCGGAAACCCGATCCGCGTGATGATCGTCGAGGATCAGCATCTGATTCGCCGCGCATTCAGGACGATGTTGTCGCTCTTGCCCGACATTGACGTGGTCGCCGAGGCGGGCGACGGGCACGAGGCGATCCGGCTTGCACGGCTCTCCTGTCCCGACGTGATCCTGATGGACCTGCAGATGCCGCGTCTCGGCGGCGTCGCCGCCACGCGCCAGATCCTCGCGGACCTGCCGGACACACGCGTGATCGTGCTGACCACATTCGACACGGACGAGATGATATTCGACGCAATTTCCGCAGGCGCTTCCGCCTACCTGTTGAAGGACGCCGACGAAGCGGACATTCTTGCGACCATTCGCGGCCAGACCCGCCTCTCGTCCAGTGTCGCAGAAAAGCTGATGGGAGAAGTCCGCCGGACGCACAAGATCGGCGATCACGCGGACGACCAACCCGGCGAGCCGCTGACCGATCGCGAACATACGATCCTGGCGCTCGTCTCCGCCGGCCGCAGCAACAAGGAAATCGCCAACCAGTTGCTGCTGGCCGAAGGCACCGTCAAGAACTACGTCAGCCGCATCATGGAGAAACTGAACGTCCGCTCGCGCACCGAACTGGCGATCAAGACACTGAAATCGGGGCGGCAGTAAAGGTCGGACGCCCTCTCACAGGCCGCGCCGAACGATATCGGCCGCAAGCGACTGGAACAGCGCGGCGACGCCCTCGCCGGTGCGCGCACTGGCTCTCAGCACGGCGTTTGCAGCCAGTCCGGCGGAGGACACGGCAGTCGCCTCCATCTCGGCCCGATCAATCTTGTTGACGATCACCCGCGCCGGACGCCCAGGAAAGGCGTCGATGAAATTCGTGGCGAGCCGCGCCGCCTTCTCAAGGGTCGCTGGCCGTGTCACATCCGCTACGATCAGCGCGCCGGACGCGCCTTTGACATAGACGGTGTCAAAAATGCGCGAACCGAAATCGCCATCCGTATCCCAAAGCACGAGGCGCTGCGCCTGCCCGTCGGGAAGCGCCACATCGTGTGTGAAAATGTCGACCCCGATCGTAGATTTGTAATCGCTTTCGAAGCGATCGAATACCAGGCGGCGCGCCAGAGACGTCTTGCCGACTCCAATCTCGCCGAGCAGCATCACCTTCGCTGCGCTCACGGGTGGATCTCGTCATCATAGGCGAGTTCGAACGTCACGCGCCGGTCTCTGGGATCTGCGTTTGCAGCGGCGACGCCGGGACGGGCGATCGCTTTCAGGCGCCCTGGGTCGACGCCTCGCTGCGCCAGCATCGCAATCACTTCCTCGGCGCGAGCCTGTGCGATGGCGGCGTTGCTCCGCTCGCCCCCGGATACATCGGCCCGCCCGACGACGCGAATCGAAAGATCGTTGCCCTTCAGCGCCGCGGCGATTTCGTCGGCGCGCCTTGCCGCCAGTTCAGGATTGGCCAGCACGGCGGCTTGCGAAAAGAAAATGGCCGTTCGCGCGAGTTGCGCCGCAACCCTGTCGCGCTGCGACGGCGCGGTCGCCGCAATCGTCGCGGTCAGCCGGTCGCTGTCGGCGCGCTCCTGGACTTGCAATTCATGCACAGCGGCGCTCGTCTGCGCCGTCGCGCTCGCAATTTGCGCGCGCAATGCTGAAATCTGCGCGTCGGAAGCCTCGACACGCCGCTGCAGACTCTCGACCTGCGCGGCTGCGCTGACTGCCTCCGTGCGTTCGACAACCGAATAAGGCGCGGCCGCGCCGGCTATGGCGGCGCTCAGGGATCCGACAGCGGCGCTTGACGGGTCCAGGCCCTCTATGGTCGCCGTTTTCGCCGCGTGGTCGACCGCGACATGCAAAGGATAGGCGGCAAGCTCCGGCCGCGCGGCGATCGCCTCGGCGAAGGCCGCTTCTATCTTGCGCTCCTTGATGCCACGAAGAATAGGACCGCTGGCGAACCAGGCCGCAGTGGCGACCAGTCCCGCCGTCACGACCAGCAGCGGCAGGCGCGATTTGGCTCGTTCCGGCGTCGGCTGGAACAATGTCTGCGCCATGCGCGCCAGCGCGGGCTGCGCGTCCTCGGGCTTGTGATCAATGTGCGAGACGAGCGACAGGAAAGCGCCGTCGAGTTCACGTTCGTGTTCGGGCTTCAGCGCGCCGGCGCATTCGGCGGCGATCAGATAGACCGGCGCGCCGCGCAGAAAAACACGCGCGCCGCCGAGATCGAGCGTGCGCAACTCTCCGGCGCGCGCGCCATAGACGCTCGATGCGAATTCCGTGATCGCGGCGATCAGGCCGCTGACGAGTTCAGACTGCGCGTCCTCCTCGTCGTTCGCATGCCAGGCGGCGATCAACCGCCCGCTGCCGCGCTCCAGCAGCAGCAGGCGCCGCAATGTCGGCTGCTGCGCGTCGGCGAGGGCGAGTTCGCTCATCGGGCGTCCGGTCTGCAGCGAACGCAACCGCAGTTTCCAGTAATGGGTCGACAACGTGCGATCGAGCCGCTCGTTCAGTTCCGCGACAAGATCGCGGAAGGCGTTGGCCACCGCCGCGGCGACGAGGCGACCGGTGATCGGGTAGAGCGCCTCAACCATCATGTCCCGGGAATTCTTGATCTCGCTGCGGATCGCCGCGACGACGACCGGAGCGATCGCGCTCGCCAATTCGCGGTGCTGTGCGATTTCGGCGCGACGAAAGGCGTCGACCAGTATGTCCGCAGTGGCCGCTTCAAGCCGATCCGCCGTGCCGACGCGCGCGTCGAGCGCATCGACGCGCGTTTCAACCGCCCCGAGCCGGTCCGTCTCCGGCCGCAGCAGAAGCTCCCTCAGACGGTCCAGTTCGATACCCGACTGGCCGGCTGGCCGGTTCATCTCAGCGGGCCTTCCCGCCTGTTCCCAGCGCCTTGATCGTCGCGCCAAGTTCGGCGATGGCCTGTCCGATATTGTCGATCGAGCGGCTATGCTTGACGTCGGTGTCGCGCCCCTGGTCGGTCAGACGCGCCTCCAGCGAGGCGAAACGCGCCGCCAGATCGTCGCGCAGCATCGCGATCTGACGATCGATGTCGTCGAGCCGCGCCTCGGTCGTACGCTTGGTCGCGCCAAATAGAAGTTCGCGCACCTGATCAATCGTGTCGGCATCGGCCGCGCCAGCGCCGGTCTCGGCGATCTTGGCGGCCGGCTTATCATTACGCATTAACAAAACCTCCGGAAATACTGGCGCATCTGATCAGACCGGCACTCTAACCTATCTTGACCTGAGGCGCTTCAAAAAATACGCGCGCCGTAAACGCGGCGCCGTTTCCCTCAGCCGCCGCAGGCCGGATTCATCGGCAGGAACGCCTCAGCCGCCGGAATGGCGCGAACCGCTGCGTAAAAATCCCACGGCGTCTTGCTCTCGCCGGGCGTCTTCACACGATAGAGCGTCAGATCGTAGAGCAGCCTGCCGTCGGCGCGCAGGGTCGCGCTTCGCCCGAAGTAATCGACCGGCGCAGCCCGCATCGCCTTGTTGACGGCGACCGCCTCGTCCGTGCCGGCCGCATCCACCGCGCGAAGATAATGCAGAACGGCTGTGTAGATCTCGGCGTGGTTCTTCGACGGCATCATTCTGCGCTTCTCGAAGAATCGTCTGGCGAACGCGCGCGCGCTGTCGCTCTGGTCCCAGTAAAAGCCGGACGTGACGGCAAGCCCCTGCGCCGTGTCGAGGCCGAGCGCGTTGATGTCCTGAATATAGACCAGAAAGGCGACCAGCGCCTGCCGGCTGTCCTTGCCGATGCCGAATTCATGCGCCTGCTTGATCTCATTGACGAGGTCGCCGCCGACGCTGGCGAGACCGATCTCCTGCGCCTTCGACTCCTGCGCCTGCAACAGCAATGACGAGAAATCCGGCGCATTGACCGGGTGCTTCGAGGCGCCGAGCGCCTTGCCGCCTGTCGCCTCGATCACTTCAGTCGCATCGCGTTGCAGCGCCGCGCCGAAGGCGATGTCCACAGTGATGAAATACCAGCTCTTCGGCCCGCTCGCCTCGATCGCCTTCGCTGTTCCAGCAGCGAGAGCGTGGCTGTCGTCGGCCCAGTGGCTCGACACCGGCGAGCAGGCCTTGGAAGTGAAATCCGATGAGGCGGAGGCGGTGATCATCACCGTCCGGTTCCTCTCCCTGGCTAGCTGCTGCACGGCCAGCGCAACCGGCGTCACCGGAAGGTCGACGATCGCGCTCACGCCCTCGGCCTCGTACCAGCGCCGCGCGATTCCGGCGGCGACGTCCGGCTTGTTCAGCGTGTCGGCATGCACAACCTCGATTTTATGGCCCTTCACCGAGCCGCCAAAATCCGCAACCGCCATTTCCGCAGCAAGAACCGATCCCGGCCCGGCGGAATCCGCATAGGGGCCGGCCTCGTCGGTCAACACGCCGATCCGGAGCGTCGGATTAAGGAATTGCGCAGCGGCCGGCTGCGCCGCAAGCGCAAGGCCGACCGTCATGGTCGCGGCGATCATGCGGGCAGTCGACATTCATTCCTCCCGAATCCTGCCGTGGAGCCTGATCTAACCACAAACGAGCGCGATACCAATGGCGGCGCGGGCCGCCGGTTAACTCCGGAGCAAGTGGCCCGGCCTATCGTGTAGATCCGCGCTCCGCAATGAGATCCAGATGGTTGACGCACCCAGCCCCGCCCTTCGCATCGAAGGACTTTCGAAATCTTTCGGCAAACCGGCTGTCGATCGGCTCGACCTGACCATCCGTCAGGGCGAATTCTATGCGTTGCTCGGTCCGAATGGCGCAGGAAAAACGACGACGCTGCGCATGGCGGCAGGCCTCCTGCCGCCGGACACCGGCGCGATCTCGATCTTCGGCGTCGATGTGCGCAGAACGCCAGTTGAAGCCAAGCGGATCACCGCCTGGCTCCCGGACGAACCCCTGCTCTACGACAAACTCAATCCGCTCGAATATCTGGAATTCGTCGCAGGCCTGTGGAGCGTCCCGCCAAAAGTCGCTGAACGGCGCGCGATGGACCTGCTCGCTGTTCTCGGCCTCGCGGAGAGCGCCCGCCAGCGTTGTGAGGGGTTTTCGCGTGGCATGAAGCAGAAGGTCGCGCTCGCCGGCGCACTGATCCATGACCCGAAGCTGCTGATGCTCGACGAGCCTCTGACCGGCCTCGACGCGCAAGCCGCGCGCCAGGTGAAGGATCTGTTGCGCGAGCGCACGCGCGCCGGCTGCTCCGTGATCCTGACCACGCATATTCTCGAAGTCGCCGAGCGTCTCGCCGACCGGATCGGCATCATCCGGCGGGGCCGCCTTGTCGCCGAGGGCGCGCTTGTCGATTTGCAGGCGCAGGCCGGGGCGGCGGGCGCGAGCCTCGAAGACGTCTTCCTTCGCCTGACCAGCGAGACCGGGCTGGCCAAACCCGGTCGCGCCGCCTGATGCGCCCGGCGACTTTCCTCTGGTTCGTCGCGCACGACTTGCGGTTGGCGCTGCGACGCATTCAAAGCTTCCTCGGCGCGATCGCTCCGGTCAGGATCGCGCTGATCCTCGCCGCCGCGCTTGCGCTCTTCCATGCTCTCGCCTGGGCCGCCGCCAACCTCGCCCTTGGCTATGCGAAGGACGGTCGGGAAGAGCTCTATCCCTCGGTCGCGACCGCCGCGCTGTTCATCCTGCCGTGGATTGTGTCGCAGGCGCTGACCAATGCGACGCGCGCGCTCTATTCCCGCGGCGACCTTGATCTTGTGCTGGCCTCGCCGATGTCGCCGCGTCCGGTGTTTGCGGCGCGCAGCCTCGCCATTGCGGTCGAGTCCGTCCTGTCGGTCGCAATTTTCGTCCTGCCGCTGGCCGACATGCTGGCGCTCGTCGTGGACTGGCGCTGGCTCGCGATCTACCCGACGCTGGCCGCGGCCGGCCTGTCTGGAACCGGCGTGGGCCTCATTCTCGCGCTCGTTCTGTTCCGAATATGCGGCCCGCGCCGCACGCGCGTCATCGCGAATCTGATCGCGACGCTCATCGGCGCCGCTTTCGCCATCGCATTGCAGGCCTTCAACATCGCACCCGCCACCGTTCGCGCAAATCTCGGCCAGGCGCTCGCCAGGTCGCACATGGGGGCGCTGCTCGACGCCGACAGCGCCTTCTGGACGCCAGTGCGCGCCGCTGCGGGCGAACCCAGCGCGCTGGCGATCTGGCTCGCCGCCTCCGTCCTCGTCTTTGCGCTCGCGGCGGTCACGCTCGCCAAAACGTTCGCCAATGGCGTCGCCGCCGCCACAGGCGCCGCAGCCGGCGCAACGGACGGCCCGGCCCGCCTGAAGAAATTCCGCGCAGGCGTCGGACCGTCGCTGTGGCTCAAGGAATGGCGCCTGCTGACGCGCGACCCTCAACTCGCCTCGCAAATCTTCCTGCAAATCATCTACACCATGCCAATTTCGGTGGTGCTCTGGCGCGCTATGGGGCCGAATGGCTCGGTGGCGCTGGCCACCGCGCCCGCGCTCGTCGCCGTCGCCTCCAACGTTGCGGCGTCGCTCGCCTGGCTGACGATTTCAAGCGAGGACGCGCCGGAATTTCTAGTGACGGCCCCCGTGACTCCGGGCGAAATCGAGCGGCGCAAGCTTGAAGCTGTCGCGCTGCCGGTCGCCATCCTTTTCGCCACCCCGGTCGCCGTCATCTTCATGTCGTCATGGCAGGCGGGCGCGATCACGCTGTTCTACGTCGTCGCAGCGGCGACCTGTGCGGCGCTGCTCAACCTGTGGCATCCCGTCGTCGGCAGGCGCAGCGACCTGTTGCGCCGGCACAGCCAGTCGAAGCTCGTCGGAATCATCGAGCACCTGCTGTCGCTGTTCTGGGCGCTCGCCTTCGCGCTGACCGCCTTCGGCTCGCCCTGGGCGCTCGCCCCGATCGCCGGGGCGATCGGTGTGTTGCTGACACAGAGGCCGCGCAGGCGGACGCTGGCTGCGGCATAAGCCGCGCGCCCTCCCGATCCGCCGGAGAATGCGCCGCAGGTCAACGGCTTCCGGGCGCCCGGCATGCTTCCGCCGCAGGCCTCCTCGCTTGACCCGATCTGCTTTCGTCATAGATAATAAGCACACACATATAATGCCGGCTTACAAAAGACCGGCCTGACTCTTGGGACGAACACAAAGATGGCCCCCGGCCCCTACCAGCAGACGCTGGGCTTCATTCTCAACGATACAGCGCGCCTGTTGCGCAAAAGGTTCGAGCAGCGCGCGCGCGGCCTCGGCCCCACCCGCGCCCAATGGCAGGTTCTGTCCTATCTCGCTCGTAACGAGGGCATCCAGCAGAGCGCGCTCGCCGATATTCTGGAGCTTGAACCGATCACTCTCGGGCGCATCATCGACCGGCTCGAAGCCGCCGACCTGATCGAGCGCCGCCGCCACCCCCACGACCGGCGCATATGGCAATTGCATCTGGAGCCCAAGGCCCATGGCCTTCTGGCGCAGATGTTCCTGATCGGCGACGCCACGCGCGAGGAGGCGCTTCAGGGTCTGAGCGAGGCGGACCGCGTCGCGCTGACGCGCATTCTCGCGGCCATGAAATCGAACCTGATTGCAGCTTGCGACAAGCCGGCGGAGGCGGCGCAGGAACCTCGGGAGGTCGCCCATGGCTGAGGCGGCGAGACAATACGACCCCGAGCCGCAGCGTCCGACGCTCGCCTCGGTCACTGCGGAGGCGCCAGCCGCCGAGGCGCCATCGACGCCGGTCGAGGCGCCGTTTCGGCCACAACCCGCGGCGGCGCCGACAAAGAAGCGTTCGCTGCGCGGCCCGCTGATGCTCGCCGGCCCGTTCGTCGTCATTCTCGGCGCGCTGTGGCTCTATCTTGGCGGCGGACGCTACGCCTCGACCGACGACGCCTATGTGAAGGCCGACATCGTCAATATCGCCGACGACGTTTCCGGCATCGTCTCGCAGGTCGCAGTCCGGGAGGGCCAGCGCGTCCACCGTGGCGACATGCTGTTCCGGCTCGACGACGAACCGTTCCGCATCGCGCTCGACGGAGCGAAGGCGCAACTCGGCATCGTCGCCAACCAGTTGAACGCAGCCAGATCCAGCTACAATGCCGCGCGCGCGCAGGTAGAACAGGCCAAGTCCGATCTCGACTTCTACAAGCTCACCAACCAGCGCGCAACCGACCTCGTCCAGCGCGGCGCCGCCTCGCAGGCTGCGCTCGACCAGGCCCGCCGCGATTATCTGGGAGCGCAGTCACGCCTCATCGGCGCGCAAAAGCAGGCCGACGCCCTGCTGGCGCAACTCGACGGCAAGCCCGACGAGCCAGTCGAACGCAACCCGCAATACCTCGCGGCAAAGGCCGCGCTCGACAATGCCGCGCGCAACCTCGCCCATACGCGGGTCTTTGCGCCCGTCGAGGGGATCGTGACCAATGTCGCTGCGCTGCAGCCCGGCAATTACCTTGCAGCCTCCCAGACAGCGTTCAATCTCGTCTCGCTCGAAAACATGTGGGTCGACGCGAATCTGAAAGAGACCGACCTGCAGAACGTGAAGGTCGACGACCCCGCGACCGTCTCCGTCGACGCTTACGCCGGCCAGGTCTGGCAGGCGCATGTCGCGTCGATCGCGCCCGCGGCGGGTTCGGAATTCTCGGTTCTGCCCGCGCAGAACTCCTCCGGCAACTGGGTCAAGGTGGTGCAGCGCCTGACCGTCAGGCTTGCCGTCGACCACCCGGCCGAGGCGCCGCAATTGCGCGCTGGAATGAGCGTCTACGCCTCCATCGACACCGGCATCAAGCGTTCGCTGGCGACGCTGCCGCACGATCTGGCGCGGATGATCGGATTTTAGGCCATGTCGGCCGACGCCCCCCAAGTACAGCATCGCGGGCTTCTGACGCTCTGCGTAATGGCCGCCACCATCATGCAGGCTCTGGACACGACCATCGCCAACGTCGCCCTGCCTTACATGCAGGGGTCTCTGTCGGCGACGCAGGACCAGATCACCTGGGTTCTCACCTCGTACATCGTATCGGCGGCGATCATGATGCCGGTCACCGGCTTCTTCGCGGCGCGCTTCGGCCGAAAGAAACTGCTGATGACGGCGGTGCTCGGGTTCACGGTCGCCTCCGGGCTCTGCGGCGCCGCCCAGACCCTCGAACAGATGGTGATGTTCCGGCTGTTGCAGGGCGTTTTCGGCGCGCCGCTCGTGCCGATGTCGCAGGCGATCCTGCTCGACTCCTACCCCAAGGAAAAGCACGGCTCCGCCATGGCCATGTGGGGCGTCGGCGTCATGGTCGGCCCCATCCTCGGCCCCATGCTCGGCGGCTATCTCACCGAATATTATGAGTGGCGCTGGGTTTTCTACATCAACGTGCCGATCGGCGTCGCCGTAAGCTTCGGCCTTGCCGCCGTGATGGCCGAAAGTCGGCTTCAGATCATGCGGTTCGACTGGACCGGCTTCCTGACTCTCGGCATCGCCGTCGGCGCCCTCCAGATGATGCTCGACCGAGGCCAGATCGTGGACTGGTTCTCGTCCAACGAGATCATGATCGAGGCGACGATGTCGGCCCTCGCTCTCTATCTCTTCATTGTCCATTCCGCGACGGCGGAAAACCCGTTCATCGATCCGCGCCTCTTCAGCGACAACAATTTCCTCGTTGGCGTTTCGCTCATCTTTGTCGTCGGCGTGATCCTCCTCGCCAGCGTCGCTCTGCTCACGCCCTATCTGCAAACCCTGATGAATTTCCCGGTCCTGACCGCAGGCCTCGTCCTCGGCCCGCGCGGCATCGGCACCATGGTCGCGATGATGATCGTCGGCCGCGTGATGAACCGGATCGATCCGCGCGTCTTTCTCGTCCTTGGATTGGGGCTAACCGCACTGTCGCTTCGGGAGATGACGACGTTCACTCCCGTCGTGTCGATGGGGACGCTGGTCATCAACGGCATCGTGCAGGGATTTGGCCTCGGCTTCCTGTTCACGCCCCTGTCGACCGTGACCTTCGCCTCGCTGCCGACGAGCCTGCGCACGCAAGGCACGTCCCTGTTCAGCCTTCTGCGCAATCTCGGGTCGAGCATCGGCGTGTCGGTCGTCATGTTCATGCTCGAACGCAATACGCAGGAGATGCACGCCCAGCTCTCGCAATTCGCCAATCCGCTCAATCGGCAATTGCATGAGCCGGTCGTGAGCCACTTATGGAGCCTCGGATCGCTCGCCGGCCGCGCCGCGCTCAATGGCGAAATCACCCGGCAGGCGGCCATTGTCGCCTATATCGACGATTATCGTTTGATGGCCATTCTCGCGCTGGCCGCGACGCCACTCGTCCTGTTGCTTCGGCCGGCAAAGCACAAGGCCGGCGACGAAGAACTCGCGATGGCGATGGAGTGACTATTTCTTCGGCCGGAACGCCTCGACGAATTTTGCATCCGTCTCGATCCATGCCGCGCCGATCAGGTCGAGACAATAGGGTACAGCCGCCATCACCGCATCGAGACAGAGGTCGATCGAACGCGGCGAGCCCGGCAGGTTGATGACGAGGCACTTGCCGCGTTGCGCCGCAAGCTGGCGCGACAGGATCGCCGTCGGCGTTTGCGCCAGCGAGGCCTGCCGCATCTTTTCGCCGAAACCCGGAAACTCGCGCGGCGCAGCGGCAAGCGTCGCCTCGGGCGTCAGATCGCGCGCGCTCGGTCCAGTGCCGCCGGTGGTCAGCACGAGATCGCACCGCGCATTGTCGACGAGATCGACGATCGTGTCGCGCACGCTTTCGAAACCGTCGGGAATGACGCGCCTGACGATGCGGAACGGCGTGACCAGCACACGCTTGAAATAGGCCTCGATCGCGGGGCCGGAAATGTCTTCGTAGACGCCGGCGCTCGCGCGGTCGGAGGCGGTGACGACGCCGATGACGGCTTCCCCTGCCACTATCCTGTCTCCTCGATGCCGCCTCGATCGCTCGTTTGCAAAAACTCAGGTCGGGCTTTCCACATAGAGCTGTGCGCCCTTTTCCATGAACTCCGCGCTCTTGGCCGCCATGCCTTCGGCCGCGGCGATCTGCTCGGGGCTCAGGCCAAGCGCGGCCTTCTCGTTGTCGCCCATCGCCTGCACCTCGGCGCGCAGATCCTGCGTGATCTTCATCGAGCAGAATTTCGGGCCGCACATCGAGCAGAAATGCGCGACCTTGTGCACATCCTTCGGCAGCGTCTCGTCGTGGTATTTTCGCGCTGTGTCCGGGTCCAGCCCCAAGTTGAACTGATCCTCCCACCTGAAATCGAATCTCGCGCGAGAGATCGCGTCGTCGCGCAGGTGGGCTGCGGGATGGCCCTTGGCGAGATCGGCTGCGTGGGCTGCGATCCGGTAGGTGATGACGCCCGTCTTCACGTCGTCGCGGTTCGGCAGTCCAAGATGCTCCTTCGGCGTGACGTAGCAGAGCATGGCGGTGCCGAACCAGCCGATCATCGCCGCGCCGATGCCTGATGTGATATGATCGTAGCCCGGCGCGATATCGGTCGTCAGCGGTCCGAGCGTGTAGAACGGCGCCTCGCCGCATTCGCGCAATTGCTTGTCCATGTTGATCTTGATCTTGTGCATGGCCACGTGGCCCGGCCCTTCGATCATCACCTGACAACCCTTGTCCCACGCAACCTTGGTGAGTTCGCCGAGCGTCTCCAGTTCGGCGAACTGCGCGCGATCATTGGCGTCGGCGCCGGAGCCGGGACGCAGGCCGTCGCCGAGCGAGAACGACACGTCGTACTTGCGCATGATGTCGCAGATGTCGCCGAATCGCTCGTAGAGGAAGCTCTCGCGATGATGCGACAGGCACCAGCGCGCCATGATCGACCCGCCGCGCGAGACGATGCCGGTCGTGCGGTTCGCTGTCAGCGGCACGTAGGCCAGCCGCACGCCCGCGTGGATGGTGAAATAATCGACGCCCTGTTCGGCCTGCTCGATCAGCGTGTCCTTGAACACCTCCCAGTCGAGTTTCGTCGCGTCGCCGTTGACCTTTTCGAGCGCCTGATAGATCGGCACGGTGCCGATCGGCACGGGACTGTTGCGCAGGATCCAGTCGCGGATGTTATGGATGTTGCGGCCGGTGGAGAGGTCCATGACGGTGTCCGCGCCCCAGCGGATCGACCACACCATCTTTTCGACCTCTTCCGCGACCGACGATGTCACGGCCGAATTGCCGATGTTGGCGTTGACCTTCACCAGAAAATTGCGGCCGATGATCTGCGGCTCGAGTTCGGGATGATTGATGTTGGCCGGAATGATCGCGCGCCCGCGCGCGATCTCCGAGCGCACGAATTCCGGCGTGACGAATTCCGGAATCTCCGCGCCGAAGCTCTCGCCGTCGGCAATGACGGCGGCCGCGCCCTCCACCGCCTTCTCACGCCCGAGGTTTTCGCGGTGAGCGACATAGATCATCTCTTCGGTGATGATTCCGGCGCGCGCGAATTCGAGCTGCGTGACGGGCGCCGATCCTGCGGCCCGCTGTGGCGCGCGGCTGGCGGGGCAGGGTGGCGCGAGGCCGTCGCCCGACACATTGCCGTTATCCTCCGGCTTGATCGAGCGGCCGGCATAGGCCTCGAGGCCAGCGCGGCTGGCGAGCCATGTGCGGGCGGGCGGCAGCCCGGCCGCCAGATCCGGCGTGAACGAAGAATCCGTGTAGGGGCCGGAAGCGTCGTACACGCGCACCGGCAGTTCGCCGCTTTCGGGGCTCAGCGCAATTTCGCGGAACGGCACGCGCAGCGCAGGCCATCCGGCCGGCGTCGCATAGACCTTGCGCGACCCCTGGATCGGGCCGGTCGTCACGGTTTCAGGCGTCGCCACACGCTTGGCATGCACGTTCATGGGCTGTCCTCCGCAATACAGGGGGGCTATGCCGGATTGCCTCCAGCTCGGCCTTCCCTGCGCCGGCATTACCCGGATCAGGTTCTATGGGTGTCATCTCAGCCGCAGGAGCCCGAAGGCTCCGCGCAGCACCCCATGGCGATAAGGCAAGATAGACGTCGCGAGCGCCCGCTTCAAGCGGCGCAGCGCCCGCTGGCGTCATCCTGCATCAAGGGGCTTTTCCCCGGCGCCATATGATGATTATGTCCGACAATCGAAAATTCGGGAGGACAGGACGTGACCGCGACAGCTACCCCTTTCAACGCCAGCCGGCCCAGGATCAGCGCAACCGATATTGAAGCCCAGGTCGGCAAGGAGGTCGGGGTCAGCAAGTGGTTCACGATCGACCAGGCGCTCATCACCGCCTTCGGCAAATTGACCCAGGACGAATATTTCATCCACATGGACCCGGCGCGCGCAGCCAGGGAAACGCCGTTCGGCGGTTCGATCGCGCACGGCTTTCTCACGTTGTCCATGTTGAGCGCCATGGCCTATGACGCGCTGCCGGAGGTCGAGGGCCGCACGATGGGCATGAACTACGGCTTCGACAAGATCCGGTTCATTTCGCCGGTGCCGGCCGGCTCCCGCGTGCGCGCCCATTTCGTGGTGGGCGAAGCCAATCGCAAGTCGCCCAGGGAGCTCGTGGTGAAATACGCGGTCTCGGTGGAGATCGAGGGCAAGCCGAAGCCAGCGCTGGCGGCCGAATGGCTGACGATCGCCTTCTTTGGTTGATGGATAGAGGACGGACAAGATGAGCATCAGTTTCGAAGGGCGCGTCGCCATCGTCACCGGCGCGGGCAATGGCCTTGGCCGCTGCCACGCGCTCGGCCTCGCCGCGCGCGGCGCGAAGGTCGTGGTCAATGATTTCGGCGGCGCGCGCGACGGAACCGGCGGTTCCTCGGACGCCGCCGACAGGGTTGTGGCCGAGATCAGGGCGGCTGGCGGCGAGGCGATCTCCGCGCCCTGCAGCGTGACCGACGAGGCCGGCGTCGCCGACATGATCAAGACGGCAATGCAGACGTGGGGCCGCATCGACATCCTCATCAACAACGCCGGCATCCTGCGCGACAAGACCTTTTCAAAGATGGACATCTCCGATTTCCGCATGGTGCTCGACGTGCACCTGATGGGCTCGGTGATCTGCACCAAGGCGGTGTGGGACGTCATGCGCGCGCAGAATTACGGACGCATCGTGCTGACCTCGTCGTCGTCGGGCATCTACGGCAATTTTGGCCAGGCCAATTACGGCGCGGCGAAAATGGCGATGGTCGGTCTGATGAACGTGCTGGCGCAGGAAGGCCAGAAGAACGACATCCGCGTCAACACGCTGGCGCCGACGGCGGCGACCCGCATGACCGAGGAACTGCTGCCCAAGCAGGCGCTCGACCTGATGCGGCCGGAGTTGATCACGCCCGGCGTGCTTTATCTCGTCAGCCAGGACAGCCCGACGCGCTGCATTCTCGGGGCCGGCGCCGGCGCATTCGCCCGCACCTATGTCTACGAGACCGACGGCGTCTATATCGACGAGCCGACGCCCGAAAAGGTGGCGGCGCAATTCGCGGAGATTTCGGACGCCAGCAAGCAGGAGGCGCTCGCGGGAGCGTTCCAGCAGACGAACAAGTTCGTCTCCAAGGCCGCGGCCGCCAAGGGCGTGTCGCTCAGCAAGGGGTGACCATCGCGCAAGCCTGACTCTGGCTTCCGTGAGTTTTCTGTCTTTGCGATGGGCGCAGCGACGAGCCGGCCCATCGCCAGCTCCGGCAAATGAGTTGCGTCGCGGCGCTCGCAATGACGATGCAATGAAGGAAGGGAACCCGTGTCCATCGATGTCAAATCCATCGACGAAGCCGCATTGGCGCGCTGGCTCGAACAGAATCTCGTGGGGTTCAGGGGCCCGCTGAAGGCGAAGAAATTCGGCGACGGCCAGTCCAATCCCACCTACCTGATCGAGGCCGCCAGCGGAGCCTATGTGCTGCGACGCAAGCCGCCGGGCGTTCTGCTGAAATCCGCGCATGCGGTCGACCGCGAGTTTCGCGTGCAACGCGCGCTGGTGGGCACGCAGGTGCCCGTCGCGCGCATGGAGGTATTGTGCGAGGACGACAGCGTTCTGGGCACGGCGTTCTATGTCATGGAGCGCGTCGACGGACGTATTTTCTGGAACCCTGCGCTGCCTGATCTGACATCGGCGGACCGCGCGAAAGTCTATGACGAGATGAACAAGGCGCTGGCCGCGCTGCACATGGTCGACCCCGCTTCGGTCGGACTTGCTGATTTTGGGCGGTCAGGCTCCTATTTCGAGCGCCAGTTCAAGCGATGGACCGATCAGTATCGCGCGTCCGAGACCGAGGTTCTGCCGGCGATGGACAAGGTGATTGGCTGGCTGTCGCACAATGTGCCGCCCGACGATGGCCGCGTGTCGATCGTCCATGGCGACTATCGCCTCGACAACATGATCTTTCATCCGAACGAGCCAAGGTTGCTGGCGGTCCTGGACTGGGAATTGTCGACGCTCGGCCACCCGTTCGCGGACATTTCCTACCAGTGCATGCAGTGGCGCACCGACAGCGCCGGCATATTCACGGGCCTTGGCGGGCTCGACCGCAAGGCCCTGGGCATTCCAACGGAAGAAGAATATGTCGCCGCCTATTGCGAGCGCATCGG
Organism: Pseudomonadota bacterium; assembly: GCA_021781815.1. Lineage (GTDB taxonomy): Bacteria > Pseudomonadota > Alphaproteobacteria > Rhizobiales > Beijerinckiaceae > JAJXWB01. The sequence goes on from JAJXWB010000006.1 coordinate 79,099, forward strand.
CGTTTCCTCGATACCGAACTGGGATTTCTACATAGCCTTCAATTTTTTCCGGCTGGCGGCGATCATCCAGGGCGTCAAGAAACGCGCGCTCGACGGCAATGGATCCAATCCCGAGCGCGGCATTGCGATGGGCGAGATGGTCCCGGTTCTGGCCGAGGCGGCCTTGGCTCTCGTCTGAACGGCGAGCGGCGTTGCTGCGCTGCGGCGGGCGGGCTGGCTTCTTTCGCCCGACCGGGATAGGGTCGCCGCCCTTGTTTCCGCGCCGCGCCGGACTATTTCGCGGTTGGCGGCTTGAACTTGGCCAGGCCCCGCTTCACCCGCCATCGAAATTGGTCGACTGAATGAAACGCGCTCTCGTCCTCACCGTCGCCCTCGTCCTGCTGCTCGGGATCGCCGGTAGCCTCGGTTGGTTCCAGATCGTCTTCAAACCGAAGATGATCAAGGGCTTCATCACCGCAGCGGGTCGTCCCGTCAATTCCGTCGCGGTCGCGACCGCGCGGCAGGATGACTGGACGCCCCGGCTCACGGCGATCGGCTCGCTGCGCGCGACGCAGGGCGTCGACATCGCGCCACAGATCGGCGGAGTGGTGAAGGCGATCCAGTTCGAATCCTCGCAGGATGTCGCTCAAGGCGCCCTGCTCGTCGCGATCGACGATTCGACCGAACAGGCGGACCTCAAATCCAACCTGGCGATCCTGCGCAACGCGCAGATAACATTCGAGCGCCAGAGCAAACTCGTCGGCGGCGGCAACACCACGCAGGCCAGCGTCGATTCCGCGCTCGCAGCCCGCGACCAGGCGACTGCGGGCGTCGATCGCACCAGAGCGATCATTGCGCAGAAACAGATCGTTGCGCCCTTCGCCGGGCGGCTGGGCATCCGTCGCATCGATCTCGGTCAATACGTCTCGCCCGGCACGCCGCTGGTGACGCTGCAAAATCTCGATCCGATCTATGTCGATTTCCAGGCGCCCGAGCAGAATTTCGCTCAGCTTGCGGTGGGACAGACCGTCGAGACGACTCTCGACGCGCTGCCCAGCCAGAAATTCGTCGGCCGCATCCGGTTTCTTGATTCGCGCGTGAGCACGGACACCCGCAATTTCCTCGTGCGCGCCGAGATCGCCAATCCAGACAAGAAGTTGTTGCCTGGCATGTTCGCCAATGTTTCGGTGGACGCCGGTCGGTCGCACAAAATCGTGACGGTGCCGCGCACCGCGATCGCCTATTCGCTTTATGGCGACAGCGTCTACGTGCTGAAGCCTGCCGAATCCGCGCCGGGCGCAGCGCAGGCCGCCGCTGCGCAGCCGCAAAGCGACCAGCTCTACACGGTCGAGCGCCGCTTCGTGCGCGTCGGCGAAACGCAGGGCGATCGCACGGCCATCGACGACGGCGTCAAGGCCGGCGAGACTGTCATCAGCGAAGGCCAGATCAAATTGCAGCCGGGCATGCGCGTGCGCATTGACCCGAATGCCGGCCTCACGCCGATGTCGCCGTTGCCACGCCTCTGAGAGGTTGCGACCTTGGGTTCTTTCACCGACCTCTTCATTCGCCGTCCGGTTCTGGCCTCCGTCGTCAGCCTGCTGATCCTGCTCGTGGGAGCGCAGGCCGGCTTCAAACTGCAGATCCGGCAATATCCGGAACTGTCCCAGACGACGATCACGATAACCACAGCCTACCCCGGCGCCAACGCCGACCTGATCAAGGGCTTCATCACGACGCCGCTTGAGCAGGCGGTCGCCAGTTCCGAGGGCATCGACACGCTGGTCTCAAATTCGCAGCAGAACGTGTCGACCATCACGCTCAACATGCGGCTGAACGCCAGCCCCGATCGCGCGGTCGCCGATGTCCTGTCGAAGATCCAGCAGGTCAAGAGTCAGTTGCCGCGCGACGCAATGGACCCCGTCGTCGTCAAGCAGACCGGCCAGGGTTACGCGCTACTCTACATGAGCTTCAATTCGGATGTGCTGACGGCCTCGCAGATCACCGATTACCTGACGCGCGTCGTGCAGCCAAAAATCCAGACGATCGATGGCGTCGCCAATGCGCAGATCCTCGGCGGGCAGACCTTCGCCATGCGCATCTGGCTCGACCCCACCCGCATGGCGGCGCACGGCGTGACGCCCGCCGACGTGCGCAACGCGCTGAACGTCAACAATTTCACCTCCGCCGCCGGTCAGATCAAGAACGACTACACGCAGACCAGCATCAACGCGCTCACCTCGCTCGACAGCGCCGGCGCCTTCGCGCAACTGGTGATCTCGGCGCATGGCGACGCGCTCGTGCGCCTCGGCGACGTCGCGCGAATCGAACTCGGCCCCGAAGGCGCCGAGTCCTCCTCCGTTTTCGACGGCCTCAAGGCAGTGTTCATCGGCGTCTATGCGACGCCGACGGCCAACCCGCTGACCGTCATCGATTCGGTGCGGCGCGCTGCGCCCGAAATTCAAGCTCAATTGCCGGCCGGCCTGCACTCGGCGATCGCCTATGACGCAACCGACTTCATTCGCGCGTCGATCTGGGAGGTCGCCAAGACCCTGATCGAGGCGGCGCTGATCGTCATTGTCGTGATTTTTCTGTTCCTCGGCAATCTGCGATCGACCGTCATCCCGATCGTCACCATTCCGCTTTCGCTGATCGGAGTGATGATCTTTCTGCTGGCGATGAATTATTCGATCAACTTGCTGACGCTGCTCGCCTTTGTGCTGGCGATCGGACTCGTGGTCGACGACGCCATCGTCGTCGTTGAGAACATCTGGCGTCACATCGAGGATGGAATGACGCCTCGCGACGCCGCTCTGAGGGGGGCGCGCGAAATCGCTGGGCCCGTCATCTCCATGACGATCACGCTCGCCGCGGTCTATGCGCCAATAGGCTTCGTTTCGGGCCTCACCGGCGCCCTGTTCCGCGAATTCGCCTTCACGCTGGCGGGCTCGGTCGTCGTGTCGGGCGTGATCGCGCTCACGCTGTCGCCGATGATGTGCTCGAAACTGCTCAAGGCGCATGCGCCCGGCGCGGACGGCGGCTTCAGCGCCTTTCTCGATCGCCTGTTCGACCGCTTGCGCCAGCGTTACGAGCGACGCCTGCACAAGACCCTGAACTTCCGTGCGCTCACCGTCGTTGTCCTCGTCGGCGTGCTGGCGATCACCGCCGTCTTGTTCATGACGACGCCCAGGGAACTCGCGCCGGAAGAGGATCAGGGTATCCTGCTCTCGATCGTCAAGGCCCCGCAATACGCCAATCTCGACTATCTCGAATCGACGACGCAGGCGCTCTGGAACGTCACGCAATCGATTCCGGAACGGGCCCACCTTTTCGTCATCAACGGCTTCAACGGCGTCCATCAGGCTTTCGCCGGAATCCTTCTGAAACCCTGGGACCAGCGCGGGCGCACGCAAAAGCAGATCATGCAGGATCTGCAGCCGAAGCTCGCGACCATCTCGGGCGGCGCTGTCTTCGCTTTCTCGCAGCCGCCGCTTCCCGGTTCGACGGGCGGCCCGCCGATGCAGTTCGTTATTCGCACGAGCGGCGACTACCAGAAGCTCGCCGACGTCGTCGCGCAGATGCAGAAAGCGGCGACCGACAGCGGCATGTTCATTTTCACGGACGTCGATCTCAAGTTCGACACGCCACAGATCGAATTCAAGATCGACGCCGTAAAATCGAACCGGCTCGGCGTGTCGATGCAGGATGTCGGCTCCTCGCTCGCAACGCTGCTTGGCGGCAATTACGTCAACCGCTTCAGCCTGTACGGCCGCTCGTATGAAGTCATTCCGCAGGCGCCTCGCGAATTCCGCGACGTTCAGGACTGGCTGACGCGCTACCAGGTGCGCACTGCTTCGGGAGAACTGGTTCCGCTATCGACGGTCGCGACCATCCAGCGCACGGTTCAGCCGAACGCGCTGACCGAATTCCAGCAATTGAATTCCGCCACACTGTCGGGAGTGCCCTTCCCCGGCCGCACGCTCGGCGAGGCCATCGACTTCCTGACCGCGAAATCAAAAGACGTCTTCCCTGACGGCTATACCTACGATTTCCAGAGCGACAGCCGGCAATACGTGCAGGAGAGCAACGCGCTGACGATTACCTTCATCTTCGCGCTGATCGTGATTTTTCTCGTCCTCGCCGCGCAGTTCGAATCGTTCCGTGACCCGTTCATCATCCTCATCGCGCTTCCGACCTCCATGTTCGGCGCCCTGCTGCCGCTCAACCTGCTCAGCATCTTCGGCATGGCCAGCCTCAACATTTATTCGGAGATCGGCCTCGTCACGCTGATCGGCCTCATTTCCAAGCACGGCATCCTGATGACGGAATTCGCCAACCGCATGCAGGAGCAAGGCATGGACAGGCGCGAGGCGATCGAGCACGCTGCCGGCGTGCGGCTGCGGCCTATCCTGATGACGACGGCGGCCATGGTGATCGGCGTGGCTCCCCTGATCGTGGCGAGCGGCGCGGGCGCGCAGAGCCGCATCGCCATCGGCATCGTCATCGCCGCGGGTATGAGCGTCGGCACGTTGTTCACGCTGTTCGTTACGCCGGCGATCTACACTTTCATCGCCCGCGACCACCGCGCGGACGCCGCGCTGCATGGCGACGCCGCACCTGCGGTGGCGGACCTCGCCCATCGCGCGGCGGAGTGATATGAGGCCCCTCCCCGCGCTTCTCGCACGTCGCAAGAGCGGGGCCGGCCGGTGACCTGACCGAGGCCGGCTGGAAACGCCGCTCGTTTCCTCGCCTGCGCAGCGGGCGAGGACAAGGAGGGTGCCCGCCGCCCGTCTCCAAGGAGTCGATGACTTGAACGCCCCGCTCGCCAATGCCGACCCGGTCGCCCGTCGCCGCACCTTCGCGATCATCTCGCATCCTGACGCCGGCAAGACGACGCTGACCGAAAAACTGCTGTTGTTTGGCGGCGCAATTCAGCTTGCCGGCGAAGTGCGCGCCAAGCAGAACCGTCGCCAGACCCGTTCCGATTGGATGGGTATCGAGCGCGACCGCGGCATTTCGGTCGTGACCTCGGTCATGACATTCGAATACGGCGACTGCGTCTTCAACCTTCTCGATACGCCCGGCCACGAGGATTTTTCTGAAGATACCTATCGCACGCTGACCGCGGTCGACGCCGCGGTCATGGTCATCGACGCAGCCAAAGGCATCGAGGCGCGCACGCGAAAGCTGTTCGAGGTCTGCCGTCTGCGCGACATTCCAATCGTCACCTTCGTCAACAAGCTCGACAGGGAAGCGCGCGATCCATTCGAGACGCTCGACGAGATCGAGAAGACGCTCGCCCTCGACACAACGCCGTTGACCTGGCCGATCGGCTCCGGCCGCGCCTTTTGCGGCACCTACGATCTGCGCCATAATGTGGTTCGCAAGCTCGACGCGGCGGCCGACGCCGAGCCGATGAAGGTCTCCGGCCCTCATGATCCGCAGATCGCCGCGCTCGCCGGCGAGATGCTGGCGCAGCATGTCGCCGACGAAATCGAGCTGGCGCTTGGCGCCTCGAAGCCTTTCGACCGCACGGCCTTCCTTGAAGGGCATCTGACGCCGGTTTTCTTCGGCAGCGCGCTGCGCAATTTCGGCGTGCGGGATCTCATCGACGCCATGGCCGAATTCGCCCCGCCGCCGCGCGGGCTGGATACGGCGACGCGCCACGTCGATCCACGCGAGGCGAAAATGACCGGCTTCGTGTTCAAGATCCAGGCGAACATGGATCCGAACCATCGCGACCGCATCGCCTTCCTGCGCGTCACCTCCGGCAAGCTGACGCGCGGCATGAAAGCGAAGCTCATCCGTACCGGAAAGAACATGGCGCTCAATGCGCCGCAATTCTTCTTCGCGCAGGACCGCACCATTGCTGACGAGGCCTATGCCGGCGACGTTGTCGGCATTCCCAACCACGGCGCCCTGCGCATCGGAGACACGTTGACCGAGGGCGAGGATCTGATCTTCCGGGGCGTGCCGAGTTTCGCGCCGGAAATCCTGCGGCGCGTCCGCATCGGCGATGCGATGAAGGCCAAGAAACTGCGCGAGGCCCTGCAGCAAATGGCAGAGGAAGGCGTGGTGCAACTGTTCATCCCCGCCGATGGCTCGGGGCTCATCGTCGGCGTCGTCGGCGCGCTGCAGCTCGACGTCCTCGCCGAGCGGCTCAAGGCCGAATACGGGCTCGACGCCAGCTTCGAGCAAAGCCGCTTCGAGATCTGCCGCTGGGTGCAGGGCAAGACCAGGGCCGAACTCGACCGCTTTCTGGGGGCCTATCCGAGTTCGATCGCCGAGGATCTCGACGGCGCGCCGGTCTTCATGGCGACATCGGCCTTCAACCTGCGCTATGAGCAGGACCGCTGGCCCGACGTTGAATTTTCGGACGTGAAGGATTATCAGGCGGTGACGCCGCAATAAGCCGCAGGCGGCTGCCTCGGCAGGGAATTTCATATGACCCGAATCCTACCTGTGATCATGTGCGGCGGCGCCGGCACGCGCGTTTGGCCAGAATCCCGTGATTCTCTTCCCAAGCAGTTCATTCCGCTCGTCAACGAACGCTCCACGTTCCAGATGCTCATGGAAATGCTGAAGGATCCGCTGTTCGAAAAGCCGATCGTCCTGTCCAACATCGACTACCGCTTTCTCGTCGTCGACCAGCTTCGCGAGATCGGCGCCCAGGCCGATATCGTACTCGAACCGATGCGCCGCGATTCTGGTCCGGCGGTTGCAGTCGCCGCCGAAATGGCCGCCCGGCGCAGCCCGGAAACAATTGTCGTCGTTTTCGCCGCCGATCATGTCGTGCAGGACCGGGCCAGGCTGATCGAACATTGCCGCGACGCCGCCGAAGCCGCGGCGAAAGGCTCGATCGTGACCCTCGGCATCAAGCCGACCGGACCCGCGACGGGCTATGGCTATATTCGCGCCGGCGCCCCGCTGGAGCCTGGTTCACCCGTGCGAAAGGTCGAGGAATTCAAGGAAAAGCCGGATCTGCAGACCGCAGAAAAATACGTGGTCGCCGGCTATTTCTGGAACTGCGGCTATTTCGTTTTCCGCGCGGACGTCATGCTCGACGAACTCCAGGCCTTCGAGCCGGCAATGGTGGAAGCAGCCCGCGGCGCAGTCGACGGGGCGAAGAAAGACCTGCAATTTCTCGTACTGGATGGTCAGGCCTTCGGCCACGCGCCGAAGAAGTCGATCGACTATGCAGTGATCGAACGGTCGGACAAGCTTGCGCTGGTGCCCGCAGACATCGGCTGGTCGGACGTCGGCACCTGGTCGGCGGTTTGGGAACTGTCGGATCGCGACGCAAACGGCAATTCGGTGCGCGGCCATGGCGTCGTGCTCGACGCCCGCAATGTGCATGTCCGCTCTGACGAGCATCTGACCGCCGTCGTCGGCGTCGACGACGTGATCGTCGTCACGACCCAGGACGCCGTGCTCGTCCTGCATCGCGATGATTCCGACAAGGTGAAGGCGCTGGTTGACCACCTGAAGGCGACGAATCGTCGTGAGGCGTCCGAGCACAAACGTATTTTCCGGCCCTGGGGTTATTATCAGTCGATCGATTCAGGCGCCCGCCATCAGGTCAAGAGGATCGTGGTCAAGCCGGGCGACCGGCTTTCGCTTCAAAAGCACTTCCATCGCGCCGAGCACTGGATCGTCGTCAAGGGAACCGCGGAGGTCGACCGCGACAGCGAACGCCACCTCGTGCACGAGAACGAGTCAATCTACCTGCCGATCGGCTGCGTGCATCGGCTCGGCAATCCCGGCAAGATCGACCTCGAACTGATCGAGGTCCAAACCGGCTCCTATCTCGGCGAGGACGACATCGTTCGCATAGAGGACGTTTACAACCGCGGCTGAATTCGTTTCGGTTCGCCACGCAAGGACGAGCCCGGCCGCACGCTCCCGTCCCCGAGCGACCTCTCCTACGCGCCGTATCGTCCCACGATCGATATCGAACAAACATTCTGATGCGGGAAGCCGCCTAGATTGTGCGTGAGGCCGAGGCGGGGCGGCTCCGACCGCTGACGCGCGCCGGCCTTGCCCTGCAATTGAAGATACATTTCATAGATCATGCGTAGGCCGGACGCGCCGATCGGATGGCCGAAGCATTTCAGGCCGCCGTCGATCTGGCATGGAATCCTGCCATCCGCGTCGTAGAAACCGTCCATTACGTCGCGGATTGCGCCGCCTTCGGGCGAAATGTGCAGATCTTCCATCGTGACAAGCTCGGTCACCGAGAAGCAGTCGTGCACTTCGATGAGGTCGATTTCCTCGCGCGGATTCGTCACGCCGGCTTCCTGATAGGCCTTCTTCGAGGCGACACGGGTCGTGGCGAAATAGGAACCGTCCCACGAATTGTGCTGCGCCTCGACGCCGTTCGACACCGAAAGCTGCAACGCCTTGACCGAGATGATATCTGTCTTGCCGAGCCCGCGCGCTATGTCGGGCGTCGTCACGATCGCGCAGGCCGAGCCGTCCGACACGCCACAGCAATCGAACAGGCCGAGCGGCTCGGCCACGATCGGCGCGCCCAGAACCTGATCCATCGACACCTTGTTCTGCAGGTGCGCCTTCGGATTGCGCGAGCCGTTATCGTGGCTCTTGACCGACACGTGCGCAATCGCCCGCTTGAAATCCCCCTTCGCCACATTGTGCTTTGCGCGATAGGCGGCGGCGAGCTGCGCGAAATTGCCTGGCGCAGAGGCGTTCGCCCACCACATCGAATTGAGCGCGCCGCGCGAACGTTGCGGCAATCCGCCGTAGCCCGTGTCCTTGAGCTTTTCGACGCCGAGCGCAAGCGCGATGTCGGCTGCGCCCGACGCGACCGCATAAACGGCGCCGCGAAATGCGTCCGTTCCGGACGCGCAGAAATTCTCCACGCGAGTCACCGCGATCTGTGGCAGGCGCAGCGCGACCGCCAGCGGCGTGCCCGACTTGCCGACATGCTGCTCCTCGATGGCAGTCGCAAGCCACGCCGCGTCGATCTGGTTCTTCTCTATGCCGGCGTCGTTCAGCGCCTCCTCGAATGCTTCGACCATGAGATCATCGGCTTCCTTGTCCCAGCGCTCGCCGAATTTCGAGCACCCCATCCCGATGATCGCCACCTTGTCCCTGATGCCTCTGGCCATGTCACGCTCCCTTGGCCGCGGCGCTCGAAGCCGGCGTCGCCTTCCAGAAATAGCGCGTGAAACCGCGCTGCGAGTCGTAGTCCTTTATGCGGAACACCATGTCCATCGCCGTGCCGACCTCGATTTCGTCCGGCGTGACGTCGGTGAAGTCGATCATGATGCGGCCGCCGGCGTCGAACTGCACCATGCCGTAGCAGGCCGGCGGATCGGCGCTGTAGGTGAGGTTATCGGCCGTATAGCTCATGATGCGGCCTTCCATGTCGGCAAAGGGGTGCGGCTCCTGGCTATGGAAGGCGTTGCAGTTCGGATTGACGCAGACGTTCGTTTTCGGGAACTGCAATGTGCCGCATACCTTGCACTTGCCACCGACGAACCCCGTCACTGTGTTGCGGTTCCGGTAGAGCGAAGACAACGCTGTCGCCTTGTCGAGTTCGGAGCGCATGCCGCGCTCGATCTCGACATTGTCGTTGAACGACAGAAATTTCTGGTAATTCGTTTCCTCGCGCCGGCGCGCCAGCCAGCCGGAGACGCCGCGCGTCGGCTTCGTCGAACCGATCCGGTCCGTCGCACGGAACAGAAGCGTGTCGCAGCCCTGCCCGAAGCCCGCAACGAGAATCATCTCGCCGGGCTTGGCGTCTTCGAGCGCATGGGCGAGCATCGCCAGAGCGTGCGCCGCGCCCGTGTCGCCACAGACATCCGCCAGATTGTCGCGCACCGACGTCTCGGAAATGCCGGTCTTTTTCGCGACCGACCCCGCAACCTTCGCCAGCGTGCAGGGCATGCAGAAATGCGCAATGTCTGCTCCCGTCACACCGGCTTTCGCAAACAGGTCTTTCACCGTCGCCGGCACGATCTTGGAGTAGCCCTCGTCGCGTATCCAGCGCTCCTCCCACGTGTAATCGAACGCAACGCCATCGCCACGGTAATGGTCGACAAAATCGACGGTGCGATTGGCGCGCGCCACGAGTTCGGCGATGATGTCGCCCTCGCCGACCAGAAAGGCGGCGGCGCCGTCGCCCGACGACAACTCCAGCGGACTCGCCGCTTTGACGCGGCGCTTGTCGGCGGCGATTACAAGGACTGGGGCCGCGCCTGAGCCGCCCAGCGCATCGGCGAGCGCAGACAGGCCCGCGCGCTGCGTCGCGGAATGATCGTGGCCGGCGACGCTTTCTGCGAGGTTCAGCGCGCCAGCGACGATCCCGGCGTTCAGCCGGTCAGCGAAAGGCAGCGTTGTCGACGCCATGTGCAGCGCCGCGATCGTGTCACGCGCAAAATCGCCAAGACAGTCGCGCGCGGCGGCGACAGCCATGGTGACGCTGTCCTCGTCCCAATTCGCCATCGCGCGCTCGCCCTTGCCCTGGGTGCGAAGGGCGCTGTTGAACCACCCATTGGCGGCGACGATCGCCTTGCGCTGAAGTCGGCGCATGGGAACATAGGCGCCGTGACGAAGAATTCCTTTCGACATGAGGCGGCTCCTACACCGGATCCCAGGTGAACACGTCCGCCGAGCGGTCAAGCTTGTAGAAGCTCCCCTTCATCGCCGGCATCGCGTGGTCGGCGATCGTCTGCGGCGTCCAGCCCTCGGCGCGCTGAACCGAGCGGATCGGCCGCGACTGGCTCATCAGAAAAATCTCGTTCATGCGCACCGCAAAAATCTGGGCCGTGACGTCCTTCGACAGATCCGAGGCGAGATAGGCGCAGAGCGGCGCGATCTTCTCAGGCCCCATCGCCTGGATTTTGGCGACGCGCGCTTTCTCGGCCTCCGTCTCGGTCGGAATCGTGCCGATCAGCCGGCTCCAGGCGAATGGCGAAACGCAGTTCGAACGCACATTGAACCGCTGCATGTCGAGCGCAATTGATTTCGACAGACCGACAATGCCGAGCTTGGCGGCGGAATAATTCGCCTGCCCGAAATTCCCGACGAGCCCGCTGGTCGAGGTGAAATGCACGAACGAGCCGGATTCCTGTTCCTTGAAATGGTTGGCGGCGGCCCGCGAGACATAGAACGCGCCCATCAGGTGAACCTTGATGACCAGTTCAAAGTCCACAATGCTCATGCGATGGAATATGCGGTCGCGCAGGATGCCCGCATTGTTGACCACGCAGTCCAAGCGACCGAAGGAGTCGATCGCTGTCTTCACGATATTGGCCGCGGGTCCGGCCTCGGCGACGGAATCGAAATTGGCGACCGCTTTGCCGCCGGCCTTGCGGATCGTTTCGACCACTTCCTCGGCCGGATGGATGTCGGCGCCGCCTTCGCCGTCGGCCGATCCGCCGAGATCGTTGACGACGACGCTGGCGCCCTGCGCGCCGCACAGCAGCGCAATTTCCCGACCGATGCCGCGTCCGGCGCCGGTGACGACGACGACTTTGCCGGTGAGGCACTTTCCTTCGGACATGCCTGTTCCCTTTTGCATTTTGATTGCGTGGACTTTGCACCGCAGGCCGAAATCGGTCAATCGCGCGCCTGGTATGCATTTCGACATGCGGAATATATGGCTCGCATCGCGGCGAAAGGCCCTGTCGGCGACCGCGTCGTCAGAAACGGCTCCGGTCCGGGCCATTCACTCCCGGTACAGGTTGGCCGTGCGATAGAATTGCCCCTACAGCGAAAGCTGGAGTTGACTTTCAGCCGCGTTCAGCGAGCCTCCGGATTGTCCGGGGCCAGAAGGCGACCGGAGGATTAGGAGATTTTCATGCGCTCTCCCATTCGTGTGCTTCTTCTTGCGACGGCTCTGAGCCTTGCTCCGGCCCTCGCTTTCGCCCAGGCGACCCAGCCCGCGACGACCACGGCGCCCAAGGCGCCGCCGGCCGCCGCCACGCCGGCCGCCAAGCCGGCCGCTGCGCCAGCGGCCAAGACCGATCTGCTCGACATCAATAGCGCGACAGCCGACCAGCTCGATGCGCTGCCGGGCATCGGCAAGGCCTTTTCGGCCGCGATCATCAAGGGCCGGCCCTACAAGGGAAAAGACGAACTCGTGCAGAAGAAGATCGTCCCGCAGAAGACCTATGATGGCATCAAGGACAAGATCATCGCCAAGCAAAAGTAAGCGACCAAGGCGCGATCTGCAATTCCGGGCGGACTGAAGGTTCCGCCCGGAAACTGATCTGCTCGTCGTGTCGTGGTCCGAAGCCCCGATTGCTTGTCGGCGCAAGCGCAGGGACCGACATCAGCCTACAGCGCCCGATAATCTCCGGTCCGCGCCATGCCCTCGATCAGCTTCGCGAGGTCCGGCGGCGGAACAATCGACTTGCGCGTCTCCGTATTCAACCACACCACCATCGACCGGATTTCGTAGACGGGTTCGCTCTCGGGCGTGAGGATGCGGTTGACGATCAGGAAGCGCGAGCCGCTCGCGTTCACGCCGCCGCACATCATCTGCACGCGCATCCTGTCGCCGAGGAATAGCTCGCGCGAATAGGTCACCTCGTCGCGCACGACGACGAACGCGACCTTCCATGTCGCGAACACGTCCGGCGACACGCCGTTGGAGTGAAAAAACCGTAGACGGCAGTCAACCGCTTTCTCCATATAAGCGGTGTTCTTCATGTGGCGGTTGGCGTCGAGATCGAACCAGCCGACATCGGTACAGTGCTCGAAGACGGCGCTCACGCCTGCGCCCTTTTCGCCTCATAATCGTCGCGCAATTCGCGTTTCAATATCTTGCCGATCGCCGAGCGTGGCAGCGTGTCGACAATTTCGATCTTCGAGATGCGCTGTGTCTTGCCGAGCTTGGCGTTGGCGAATTCGCGCAACTCCTCGGCGGACGCGCTCTGGCCTGCGCGCAGCACGGCGAAGGCGAGCGGCGTCTCGCCCCATTCGACCGACTTGATCCCGACAACCGCGCATTCCAGCACCGCCGGATGCGCCGAGAGGATCTGCTCCAGATCGCTCGGGTAGATGTTGAAACCGCCGGAAATGATCATGTCCTTGCGGCGATCCATCAGCTTGAGGAAACCGTCCTGGTCGAACCGCCCGACATCGCCGGTCCTGATGAACACTCGTCCGTCCGGCGCCACCCACTGCGCCTCTGCCGTCTTGCCGGGCTGGTTGTGATAGCCGTTCATGATCGACCCGGAATAGCCGACGATCTCGCCGACTTCGCCGGGCCGGACCTCGACGCCGCTCTCGTCGATCAACCGGATATCGTGCCCTTCCGCAGGTCTCCCGACCGTATCGACCTTGTCGGGAAATTCGTGCGCGACCAGCACGCACGAACCGCCGCCCTCGGTCATCCCATAATATTCGACAAGTCCGCCCGGCCAGCGCTTGAGGACATCCGCCTTCAACGCCCCGGAGAATGGAGCGCTGGTGCAGAACTTCACGCGGAATCTCGAAAGGTCGTAGGAGTCGAAATCCGGCTGTGTCATGATGCGATGGTATTGCACGGGCACGAGCATGGCGTGCGTGGCGTGCAGCGACGACGCCAGCGTGAGGAATTCATGCGCATTGAATTTCTTCATCAGCGCGACAGTGCCGCCGCCCGCCAGCGTCGGGAAAAAGCTGACCAGCGTCGTGTTGGAATACAGGGGCGTGGACAGCACGGTGATCGCCGTGCGGTCGTAGCCAAACGCGTTGGCGCGCTGCACATGTCCCCATCGCATCCTGTGCGATTGCACGATGCCCTTCGGCACGCCGGTCGTGCCTGACGAATAGATGATGTTGAAGGGGTCGGGCGGTTCGATTTTCGCGGACGTCGGCTTTGCGCCGACCGGGGCCAGCCAGTCGGCGAACGGACGACCGACATTCGATCCATCGAGCGCAATGCGCACGGTGTCGGCGTCGCCCGCGCCCTTCAGACTGTCGGCTGTGGTCGCGTCCAGAAACAGAAGGCGCGCGCCGCAATCCTTGACCATACCCGCAAGCTGGTCCGGCGTCGACGATGGCGCGAGCGGCGAAACGACGACGCCGATCGACAGCGCGCCGAGGAACAGGGTGGCGTATTCGATCGAGGTCGATGCGCAAACCGCAATGGCCTCGCGCTGCCTGACCCCGTCGCGCTGGAGCGCGGCCGCAACGCGGTCCATCAATTCCGTCGTCTGCGCATAGGATTGCCGAACGCCGTCGAGGATGAATGCCGTTTGTTCCGGCAGATCGCGCGCGGTCAGCCGCACCAGTTCCGCAATCAGCCAGAATTCCTGTTCGAGGGCCTCGGCATTGTTCATCTTTTCACATCCTCCCGGGCGATCAGTTGCGCGCCAATGGCCGGGGACGTTAGATGAGGCGGAAAGCCCCAGCAAGCGCGGCGGAAGCATGTGAGGAATGTGATCCATGAGCAAGAACCGGACCCTCGAATTCGCCAAACCCGAAAAGATCGGGCTGAGCAAGGATGGCCTCGACCGGCTGGGCAAAACTCTGGAACGTGAAATCGCAGACGGACGTCTTCCTGGCGCTGTCGCGCTTGTCGCGCGCGAAGGCCGCATTGGCTATTTCGAGGCGTTGGGCAAGCGGGACCCCAATGGCGCCGGGGCCATGGAGCGCGATGCGATTTTCCGCATCTATTCCATGACCAAGCCGATCGTCTCGACCGCGATCATGATGCTGGTCGAAGAGGGGCGCATCCTGCTGGCCGACCCGCTTTCGAAATTCATTCCGGCTTTCGCAGAAACGAAGGTCGGAGTTTTGCGCGACGACGAGCTGACTCAGGTTGCGCCGCATCGCCCGATCTCCATTCAGGATCTGCTGCGCCACACATCCGGCCTGACCTACGATTTCGTGGGCGATGGCCCCGTGCAGCGGCTCTACGCCGAAGCCAATCTCGGGCGGCTCAATCAAACCAACGCCGATCAGGCCGAGGCCCTCGCCAGATTGCCGCTGCTCAATCAGCCAGGCTCAACCTGGGACTACAGCCGTTCGACCGATGTGCTCGGGCGCGTCGTCGAGGTGGTCACAGGGCGCACGCTCGGCGAGGAATTGAAAGCCCGCATCCTCGAACCGCTCGGCATGGAGGACACCGGCTTCCACGTGCCGGCGAAGCAGCAGGGCCGCATCGCCGAGCCATTCGCGACCGACCCGGAGGCGCAGACGCCTGTCAAGCTCCTGAACGTGGCGCGCCCTGCCATGTTCGAATCGGGCGGCGGCGGGCTCGTCTCGACCGCTATGGATTATGCGCGCTTCTGCGCAATGCTCGCAGGCGGCGGGGCGCTGGCCGGAACGCGCATCCTCGCGCGCAAGACGCTGGAGCTGATGGCGAGCGACCACCTCGGTCCACATGTGCGCAGAGGCTCGGACCTGCTGCCGTCCGGCCATGGTTTCGGGCTCGGCTTTGCAGTTCGCAATGCGCCCGGCATGACCTTCGTGCCAGGCTCGCCCGGCCTGTTCTACTGGGGCGGCATAGCCGGCACGACCTTCTGGATCGATCCGAAAGAAGACATGTTCGCGTTGCTGATGATCCAGGCGCCCGGTCAGCGCGATTATTTCCGCATGCTGTTCCGCACGCTGGCCTATGCGGCGCTGGAATAGGCGCCGCAAAATTACGCCAGCTTGCCGCCTGTCGAAACCGCGCCGGCCCACGGCCTGTAATTCACGGTCATCACGCGCCAACCCCGGTCGCTGTCGCGTTCCAGCAGATCGAGTTCAGTGATTGCGCAATTATCGGTCATGAACGAAAGCATGCCGGACGGCGGCAGGCCGAGCGCGACGCCCAGCGCCGCCCGGATCGTGCCGCCATGCGCCACCACGATCACATCGCGCCCGCGATGCGCGGCGATGGTCGTTTCGATGCCTGCGCGCGTGCGCTCCACGAGATCGACGAAACTCTCGCCATTTGGCGCCCGCTCGCCGGGATCGTTGAACCAGTAGCTTGACGGCGACGGCCGGCGATCACGAAAGAATTGCGCGCGGTCGAGCCCCTGCCAGTCCCCGAGATTCTGTTCGGCGAATTCCGCCAGCGCGACCGGCGCGCATGCGTCGGGATGGCCGGCAGCGCGAATCGCCGCCGCAGTTTCCTTGGTGCGCACGAGATTGCTGGTGATCCACACGGCGTTCTTCGGCAACGTCTGGGCGAGCGCCTCGAACACGACTCCGTCGCTGCAATCGCAGGAAATGTCGCGCTGACCATAGATGCGGCCGCCATCGCCGCGCACCGGCGCATGTCGCACCCACCAGAAGCGCGTGGTGAGGAAATCCTCCATCCCCGGCATGGTATGGCCGACGCTGGACGTCGCTGCGTCTCCGGTCACGAGCATCTCCCTGTTCCCTGTTTCTGTAACGCCCTCGCCGCACAGCGCGCAAGCCGCTTCCGCAGGCGCCATGCATTCGGTACGTTCATGACGACACGGAGGGTGAACATGACGGGACGGCTACAGGGCAAGGCGACGATCATCACCGGCGCAGGCAGCGGCATTGGCCGCGCAAGCGCGCTGCTATTTGCGAGAGAAGGCGCACGCGTTCTGATCGCAGATCGCGCCGAGGACGGCTTGAACGAGACGCTCCGGTTGATCGCCGACGCGGGCCACGCCGCAAGCGCGCTGACGATCGACGCCGGCAGCGAGCCAGACGTCGCAAGGCTGGTGGACACTGCGATCCACGAATTCGGCCGCATCGATGTCGTCTACGCCAACGCAGGAATCAGCGGCGGCCTGACGCCGCTGTTCGATGTCACAGTCGACATGTTCGCCGAAATTTTGCGTATCAATCTGATCGGTCCTTTTCTCGCGATTCAGAAGGCCGCCCCGCACATGATCAATCAGGGCGGCGGCTCTATCGTCTGCACGGCCTCGGTCGCAGGCCTGCGCGCCAATGCGGGTGGCGCGCCATACAGCGCGAGCAAGGCGGGCGTCATCAGCCTCGTGCAGACTTCCGCCAATGCGCTGATCGGCACGGGTGTGCGCGTGAATGCGATCTGCCCGGGCCTGATCGAAACAGGCATGACCAAACCGATCTTCGATCACGCCCGCGCTCGCGGCACGGACAGCAAGATCGGTCAGCTCAATCCGCTCGGGCGCGCCGGCGCGCCAAACGAGATCGCCGCCATGGCGCTGTTTCTCGCAAGCGACGAATCGTCCTACGTCAACGGCCAAGCTTTCCCGGTCGATGGCGGGCTGTCGAGCACCCATCCCTTCGCGCGGCCAAGAACGTAAGGCCACTCCTTCTCACCGCCGCCTGACCAGAGGCGCCGACGAGCAGCCGGCGGCGTCAATATCCTCTGAGCGTCGCGATCCGGTCGCCATGAAATCGCTGGTCGCCGAACAATTCGATGCCGACGCGCGCGCGCTTCATGAACAGGCCGATGTCGACGGCGTCGGTCATGCCGATGCCGCCATGCATCTGCACTGACTCCTGCACGGCGAGATTGGTGGACACACACGCCCTCGCCTTGGCGAGCGCGACGAACGGCGCGGCCTTGTCTGCGGATTCATCGAGAACCTGCAGCGCCTTCAGCACGGCGGCGCGCGTCACTTCGAGTTCGCAATACAGATGCGAAGCGCGATGTTGCAGACCCTGGAACTCGCCAATCGCCTTGCCGAATTGCTTGCGGTCGCGCAGATAGGCGATCGTGCGGCCGAACGCTTCCTCGCTCACGCCGACCAGTTCCGACGCGACGCAGGCGCGGCCGACATCGAGAATCGCCGCCGCCAGTTTGCCGCCATTGTCGACTTCGCCGAGCACGGCGTCGGCGTCAACGGCGGCGCCATCGAACGTGACGCGCGCAGCATTGTGCGCATCCACCATGATCGTGCGCTCGACCGAAACGCCCTTGGCCTTGGGATCTACCAGCAGCACCGTCACACCGTCCTTGTCGGCGGGGCCGCCCGACGTGCGCGCGACGACGATCAGCAGATCGGCGACGTGTCCATCGACGACGAAGGTCTTCGCGCCCTTGAGCACAAACCCGTTGCCAGAGCGTTTGGCTTCGGTCTCGATCTTGTGCGGCCCGTGCTTGGCGCGTTCGTCGACCGCGAGCGCGGTCAGAAGATCGCCGGCTGCGATTTTCGACAGCAATTCGCCCGCGCGCGCGCCGCCGGCCTTGAGCAGGGCGCTAGCGCCGAGCGCGGCCGTCGCCAGGAACGGCGAGGGCGTGAGATTGCGCCCGATTTCCTCCATCACCACGCCGGCTTCGACATGGCCGAGCCCCGAACCGCCATGCTCCTCCGGCACGAGAATGCCCGCAAAACCCATGGAGGCGAATTCCTTCCATAGGTCGCGCGAAAAGCCGACGGCGTCGCGTTGATCGCGCATGTTGCGCAGATGGGCGACGGGCGCGCGGTCGCCGATGAAACCGCGCGCCGAATCGCGCAGCATGGATTGTTCTTCGGTCAGGACGAGAGCCACTGTCTTACTCCAAAAATCTTTCCGCGCTCACGCGCCGGGCAGGTCGAGGATGCGTTTGGAAATGATGTTGAGCTGCACTTCGCTCGTGCCGCCCTCGATCGAATTGGCTTTCGTCCGCAGCCAGGCGCGCGGCGCCTCGCCCTCGGTCGAACGCGCGCTCTCCCATTCCAGTCCGTCGGCGCCGAGCGACGACATGATGAGTTCATGCCGGCGCTTGTTCAGTTCTGTGCCGTAATATTTCAGGAAGGAGGAGAAGGCGGGATGCGCCTGTTTGGCCTTGGCGAGATCGCCGGCGCGCTCCATTGCGAACTGGAACGCCCAGGCGTCGACATCGAAATCGGCGATGTCCGCACGCAGCAGCGGATCGGCCAGCGCGCCATTCTCCACACCTATCGAATCGGCTGCGATCTGGCCGAGAGGTCGGCCGACGCCGCCAAGGCCCATGCCGCCGATCATGTCGCGCTCATGCGTCAGCAGATATTTGGCGACGTCCCAGCCCTTGTTACGCACTCCCACAAGATTTTCCTTCGGAACCTTCACATCGCTGAAAAAGGTCTCGCAGAAGGGCGATTTGCCGGAGATCAGCAGGATCGGCCGCGTCGTCACGCCGGGCGACGCCATGTCGAACAGCAGGAAGGAAATGCCTTCGTGTTTCTTCGCGTTCGCGTCGGTGCGCACAAGGCAGAAGATCCAGTCGGCGTAGTTCGCGTAGCTCGTCCAGACCTTCTGGCCGTTGACGAGGAAATGATCGCCCTTGTCCTCGGCCCTGGTGGCGAGGGAGGCGAGATCGGAGCCCGCGCCGGGCTCAGAATAGCCCTGGCACCAGCGGATTTCGCCGCGCGCGATCTTCGGCAGATGCTCTTTCTTCTGCTCTTCGTCGCCGTACTTGAGCAGCGCCGGCCCGAGCATCCAGATGCCGAACGAATCGAGCGGCGACCGGCATTTCAGCGCGGCCATTTCCTGCCGCAGGATTTTAGTCTCGTCCTTCGTCAGGCCGCCGCCGCCATATTCCTTTGGCCAGTCCGGCACTGTCCAGCCGCGCGCCGCCATGCGCTCCAGCCAGACTTTCTGCGCCTCGTTCTTGAACGTCCAGTTGCGGCCGCCCCAGCAGCGGTCTTCGTCGTCCTCGGGCGGCGTGCGCATGTCCGCCGGGCAATTGGCCACGAGCCATGCGCGGGTTTCGTTCCGGAACGCTTCGAGATCGGTCACGTCTGTTTCTCCCACGGTCGTTGTCCCGGCGTCACGACAGGGCTTGTGCCGCCATCCACGCCCCCGCTCCGGGAGTTGCATCTCGGAGCGCGTCTATCCTTCGCCATTCGCTGTTCATGCCGGCGCAGACGCCCGCGGGAAACGCGGGCATGACGCTTAGTATCGCCGATCAATCCATCGTCACCACGACCTTGCCCATGGCCTTGCGGCCGGACAGCCAGTCGATCGCCTCGCCCGCCTTTTCCAGCGGGAAGCGCTCCGACACGTAGGGTCTGATCTTGCCGGCTGCGTACAAGGCCATCAGATCTTTCAGATTCTCCTGATGCTGCGCCGGATTGCGGCGCACAAAATCGCCCCAGAACACGCCGAGAATATCGCAGCCTTTGAGCAGCGCCAGATTAAGCGGAAGTTTCGGAATGCCGGCGGGGAAACCGACCACAAGGAAGCGCCCTTCCCAGCCGATCGAGCGCAGCGAGGCCTCGGCGTAGGCGCCGCCGACGCCGTCGTAGATCACGTCCGCGCCGTGCGCGCCGCAGGCGTTCTTGAACTGCTCGGTCAGCGCCTTCTGACCGTCCTTGTCGAATGGCCCGGCAGGATAGACGATCGTCTCGGACGCGCCGTGTTTCAAACAGAAATCGGCTTTCTCCTGCGTGGAGACGGCCGCGATGACGCGCGCGCCCCAGGCCGCGCCGAGTTCGACCGCAGCTATGCCGACGCCGCCGGCAGCGCCCAGCACCAGCAGGGTCTCGCCCTTCCTGATCCTGGCGCGATCCTTCAGCGCATGATGCGAGGTGCCGTATGTCATGAGGAAGGCGGCGGCCTCGTCATAGGGCATTGCATCGGGGATTTTCACGGCGCGGGTCGCATCCAGCGCCACCTTCTGCGCCATGCCGCCCCAGCCGCATGAGGCCAGCACGCGATCGCCGACCGCAAGGCCCGTCACACCCGCGCCAACCGCCGCAATATGGCCGGAGATCTCGCCGCCTGGCGAAAACGGCCGCCCCGGCTTGAATTGATACATGTCCCGGATGATGAGCGCGTCCGGATAATTGACCCCACAGGCTTTCACGTCGACCACGACGTGGCCGGGCCGGGCCTCCGGATCCGGCATGTCCTCCAGCCTCAGCGTTTCCGGACCGCCAACCTCGCGGCTGATCAGAGCTTTCATCCATATCCTCCTGGCGCGGCGCCGGCCGCGCATGTTCGATTGTCCGACAACCTAGTGCGAACTTCCGGCGGTGGAAAGACATTGCGACACGCGGCGCGCGCAAGTTTCGCAATGCGGAAGACGCGGCTTGACGCTCCGGCGTAACGCTTGCGAACTAGCGACATGGACACTCACGCCGCCAAAGACCCATCGCTTTATTCGCCGCTCGCCCGGTTCGCGGGCGCCGCCCCTGATGCGCCAGCCTGGTTTGTGAGCGCCGTCGCACGCAAGCCGGAGGAACGCTTCGTCGAGGTCGATGGCACCCCCATCGAAATGCTGACGTGGGGCGAGATCGGCAAACCAGGCTTGCTGCTGCTACATGGCAACGGCGCTCACGCCGGCTGGTATCGGTTCATTGCGCCCTTCTTCGCCGATCGTTACCGCGTCGCCGCCCTATCCTGGTCCGGCATGGGCGCCTCCGGCTGGCGCAGGGAATACCGGGTTGAGCACTTCGTCGCCGAGATCGTGGCGGTGGCCGAGGCCGCCGGCCTTCATGCCGGCGTGGCCCCGCCGCTGATCGTCGGGCATTCCTTCGGCTCGTTCCCGCTGGCGGAAGCCGCTTGCCGGCATGGCGATCGCTTCGGCGGGATCGTCATCGTCGATTCGCCTTTCCTGACGCCCGAGCGCCGCGAACTGCGGCGGCGCGAGCGCGGCGCCCGGCCGCAGCGGCCGCGCGAATTGGCGCCGCATCGGGTCTATCCGACGCTGGAAGCCGCGCTCGCCCGATTCCGGCTCGCGCCGCTGCAACCTTGCGCAAACCTCTACATCGCCGACCTGATCGCGCGTGAAGGCCTTGTCCGCGTAAGCTCGGAGGACGGATCGGAGGGCTGGACCTGGCGTTTCGACCCATTTCTCTGGCGCGACTTTCACATGCCCGATCTCACCGGCGTCCTCGGACGCATGAAGTGCCCGGCGGCGCTGATCCGCGGCGCGCGCTCGCAACTCATGGGCGACGAGGATTTTGAATTCACGCACGCGCTGATGCCGCCGTCGTCGCCGCGGCTGGAGATCCCCGACGCTGAACATCACGTGATGATCGACCAGCCCCTCGCCTTTGTCGCCGCCCTGAGCGGCCTGTTCGCCGGGTGGCCGGCGCTCTGAGGATACGCCAGGCGATTTGGCGCGGCTTTCAAAATCGCCTATTCCATCGGCGCGACCGCGTAGCGACCTGCCCCCTGGAGTTGGCGAAAGCTTGATCGACCGCTTGGAAAATGCGCCCGAAGGCCTCGTCCCGGCGATCGGTGCGAGAGATTTCGTCTGCCCGGTCCTCGCCGGCGCGCGCGCATGGGGCCGGGGAGCCCGCTGCATCCGATGATTGCTTTCAGCCTGGCCCTGTTCACGCTTGCAATCTGGCTGACGCTTGTGTTCGCGCGCGGCAATTTCTGGCAGGCGCGCGAGACGGACGACCTGCTGACGCCGTTCGAGGCTGGCGCAGCGCCTGCCCCGCGCGTGACGGCGATCATGCCTGCGCGCGACGAAGCGGACGTGATCGCCCGCAGCGTGACGAGCCTGCTCGGGCAAAATTGCGGCTGCGCGTTCGACGTGGTGGTGGTCGACGACCAGAGCGCCGACGGGACGGCCGACGTGGCCCGCCGCGCGGCCGAGACGATCGGCGCCGCCCACCGGCTCACGGTGCTGCGCAGCGAGGATCCGCCGCCGGGCTGGACGGGAAAGCTCAACGCCATGCGCGCAGGACTCGCATTCGTCGAGAAGCGGCCGGGCGACTTGCCCGACTACATCCTTTTCACCGACGCCGACATCGAACATGCGCCCGACGTGCTGGCCCGGCTCGTCGGCGGCGCGGAACGCGATGGCCTCGCGCTCGTCTCGCTGATGGCGCAACTCGCTTGTGTCAGTCGCGCCGAGCGCTGGCTCGTGCCTGCCTTCATTTACTTCTTCGACATGCTCTATCCATTCGCCTGGGTGAACGATCCGAAGCGCCGCGCCGCCGCTGCGGCTGGCGGCTGCATGCTCGTGCGCCGCGCGGCGCTGCATCGCGCCGGCGGTCTTGATGTCATCCGCGACGCGCTGATCGACGATTGCGCGCTCGGCGCCGCGATGAAGCGCGTCGGTCCGATCTTCCTTGGGCTGACAAGCCGTGTCAGAAGCCTGCGTCCCTATCCGCATTTCAGCGACATCCGCCGCATGGTCGTGCGCTCGGCCTACACGGAATTGCGCCATTCGCCGCTTCGTCTCGCCGGCGCCACCCTCGGCATGGCCGTGACTTTCGTCGCGCCGCCGCTGCTCGCCGGGCATCCAGATCCTGCGACAGGTCTCGCCGCGCTCGCCGCATACGCGCTCATGGCGCTGAGCTATCGCCCGATGTTGCGACGCTACCGCCTGCGCGCGTGGCGCGCCCTGTTCCTGCCGGCGGTCGCCTTGACCTACATGGTCTTCACGCTGGAATCGGCGCTTGCCTACGCGCGTGGTCGAGGCGGCGCATGGAAGGGCCGCTATCAGGCCGCGGCGGAAAGCGCGGGCAGATGAGCGAATTCGCCACCGTTTCGTCCGGCAAGACCGACCGCGACGAGAATTTTCCCGTCGCAGCCCTGCTTGCGTCGCGTTACCGCGCAGCCGTGCTCGCCTTCTACAATTTCGTTCGCGCCGCCGACGACGTGGCCGACCATCCGGCGCTCGCGCCGGATCGGAAGCTCGCGCTGCTCGACAGCCTCGCCGCTGCGCTGACCGGAACAGGTCCGGCTGACCCGGTCGCTGAGCCCTTGCGGCGCGTGCTCGTCGAACGCAAGCTGTCGCCGCAGCACGCGCTCGACCTCCTCGACGCCTTCCGCCTCGACGTGATCAAGAATCGCTATCGCGATTTCGACGATCTTGTCGATTATTGCCGGCTGTCCGCCATGCCTGTAGGCCGCTACGTCCTCGATCTGCACGGCGAGGATCGGGCGACCTGGGCGGCGTCCGACACGTTGTGCGCAGCTCTGCAGATCATCAACCACCTGCAGGACTGCGGCAAGGATTACCGCGATCTCAATCGCGTCTACATTCCGGCCGACAGTCTCGCCGCATTCCACGCGACCACCGACATGCTCGGCCTCCCGCGCGCGCCGGGACCACTGCGGGGCGCGATCATCGACGTCGCGCAGCGCACGCGGACGCTGCTCGCGGAAAGCAGCGTGCTCGCGTCGCAGGTCCGCGACCTTCGTCTCGCCATGAACGTCGCAGCGATCCAGCGTCTGGCGGAAAAACTGATCGAGGGACTGATGGTGCGCGATCCACTGTCGGAAAAGGTGCACGCCTCGAAATCGGCCTTCGCCTTCACCGCGCTGATGGCTGCGGGCGCGGTCGCCATCGCGCGCATCAATCCGTTTTCGGGCCGCGCTGCATGACGGAAACCGCACAGGCCAGAGCCGCAGCCGGCTCGTCTTTCTATGCGGGCATGCGCATCCTGCCGCGTGAGAAACGCGAGGCGATGTTCGACGTCTACGGCTTCTGCCGCGCCGTCGACGATATCGCCGACGGCGACGCCTGCGCAGATGATCCGACCGGCGCGATGAACCGCTGGCGCGCCGATATCGATGCGCTCTACGCCGGCGGCGACGCCGGCCAGGCGTCGTTCTTGAAACCCCACGTCCAGCGTCACGGGCTCAGGCGCGAAGATTTCCTCGCCGTAATCGACGGCATGGAGATGGACCTGCGCGGCCCGGTCGTCGCGCCCGATTTCGTTACGCTCGATCTCTATTGCGATCGTGTCGCAAGCGCGGTCGGACGACTGTCCGTGCGGATATTCGGCCTGGAGGAGCGCACGGGGATCGATCTCGCCCACCATCTCGGCCGCGCGCTGCAAATGACCAACATCCTGCGCGATCTTGACGAGGACGCGGGTCTCGGCCGCCTTTATCTGCCCCGCGAAGATCTTCTCGCCGCCGGCATGACGGATCTGACGCCGCGCGCCGTGCTCGCGCATCCGGGCCTCCCGCAGGTCTGCGCCGGACTCCTGCATCGGGCGCGCGCGCATTATTTCGAGGCGACCCGCATCATGGACGGCGCGCCGCGCAGCGTTGTCAAGGCGCCCCGTCTGATGGCGAGCGCCTATGGCGACGTTCTGGCGCGGCTTGCGAAACGTGGCTTCGCCGCCCCGCGTGCGCGCGTCGGCGTCGACAAGCTGCGCCTCGTCGGCGCGGTTCTGCGCTGGGGCGTCGTGTGACCTCGAAGGTCCACATCATCGGCGCCGGCGTAGCCGGTCTCGCCGCCGCCACCAAGCTCGCCGCCTGGGGCCGCACGGTCATCCTGCACGAAGCCGGCCGCATGGCCGGCGGCCGCTGCCGCTCCTATTTCGACCAGCAGCTCGGGCTGACCATCGACAACGGCAACCATCTGCTGCTCGCGTGCAATTTCGCCGCCCTGGGCTATCTCGATCGCATTGGCTCGCTCGACGCGCTTGCCGGTCCCGACGAATGTCTGTTCGATTTCATCGATCTGCGCGACGGCGCGCGCTGGACGCTGCATCCGAACGCTGGCCGCCTTCCCTGGTGGATATTTTCTGAGAAACGCCGCGTTCCCGGCGCCTCGCCGCTCGACTATCTTGCCGCTGCGCGCCTGCTGCTCGCCAAGGACAGCGCGACCGTCGCCCAAGCTTTGACGCCGCGCGGCGCATTATGGGAAAGACTCTGGAAGCCTGTCCTCGTATCCGCACTCAACACGCAGCTCGACGAGGCCTCCGCCAGGCTCGCCGCGGCGGTGGTGCGCGAAAGTCTGGGCGCCGGAGGTCGGGCGGCGCGCCCGCGCGTGCCGAAGCACGGTCTCGCGCCGGCCTTCATCGATCCGGCGGTCGCCTTTCTCGTCGCGCGCGGCGCCGATGTCCGATATGGCGACCGGCTTCGCGGCATGCGCTTCGACGACGGCAGCGTCCTCGCGCTCGACTTCGCCGACCGGACGATCGCGCTGGACGACGGGGACTCGGTCATCCTCGCGACTCCGGCCTGGACGGCCGCCGAACTCGTGCCCGGCCTGCAGACGCCGACTAAACATCGCGCGATTCTCAACGCCCATTTCGCGATTGCGCCGCCCCCCGGCACGCCGCTGCTGACCGGCGTCGTCGGCGGCCTCGCGGAATGGCTGTTCGCCTTCCCGGATCGCCTGTCCGTGACGATCAGCGCCGCCGACGCGCTGATCGATTCGGCGCGCGACGATATCGGCGAGAAAATCTGGCGCGAGGTCGCGACCATAGCGCGCCTCGGCGAGGCGCCCATGCCGCCCTGCCGCATCGTCAAGGAAAAACGGGCGACCTTCGCTGCGACGCCGGCGCAGGACGCGCTGCGGCCAGGCGTGCGCACACATTGGCGCAATCTGTTTCTTGCCGGCGACTGGACGCAGACCGGCCTGCCCGCCACCATCGAGGGCGCGATCCGCTCAGGCGAACGCGCAGCCGAGTTCGTGTGAACGCCGCATCTGCCCGCCTTGGGAGCCGACGACGGGCCATCGTTTCAGTGCAGCACGGGCGCCCGGGTGAACGCCAATCGGTCGGCCGAGCGAATCTTCGTCGCCACGATCCGGCCCTCCCGCTCCACCAGCACCGAGACTTCGACGCCGGCCGGCCCGAGACTCCAGATCCGCCGCCAGAGATCGGCAAGCGATTTCGGCCGCTCGTCCTCGATCGCCAGAAGGATGTCGCCGGTGTCGATCCCCGCCTTCTCCGCCGGCCCGCCGTCGGCGACGCCCGCAATGACGATTCGTTCGCCGAGTTCGGTCGCATACAGCCCGAGCCACGGCCGCGCCGGCCTGTTCGGCCGCCCATACTTGACGAGATCGCCAAGCGAGGGTTTCACGATATCGATTGGCACGACCATGTTGAGGCTGGTCGAGTTTTTCTTTCCGCGCTGTCCCTGCTCGACCTGGAGCGATGCAAGGCCGATCAGCTTGCCGCCCTCGTCGATCACGGCGGCGCCGCCCCAGAACGGATGCGCGCGCGCGGTATAGAATGCCTCGTCCAGCAAATATTCCCAATAGCCCGCGAATTCCTGCCGCGCCACGACTTGCGCCGCAAGCGCGAGTTCGCGACCGCCCGCGCCGGCGACGATCACCCGATCCCCCGGCTCCACGGTCCGCGATTCGCCGAAGGGCAGGACAGGCAGGTCGAGCGACGACATCGCCTGCACCAGCCCAAAGCCCGTCTCCTGATCGAAGGCGAGCGTGTGGCCCTGGATCGTGCGTCCGTCGATCGTCCGTAACCAGATCGTTTCCGCCTCGACGACGAGGTAGCCCATGGTCAGGACAAGGCCGGTCTGGCGAATGACGACGCCGTGTCCCATCCGCTCCGTGCCGAGCGTCTTCGCCGTGAAGGCGTTTTCCGGCACGATCGCCTTCAGCCCGACGACGCCGGCCAGCGCGCGGTCGATGTCGAAGTCGAAGTCGGCGGACTTCGGCTGCAATTCAAATGGAATGACCGGAAGTTTCTCTTTCGCCATGGCGTTTCCGATCAGCCGCGCGCCGGCGCTGGCGTCGCGAGCTGCGCGCCCATAAGCTGGTGCAGCAGGTTGACTGCCTTCAGCGGCCGCACCATCACCTTGAAGCCTGTGATCTTGCCCGCCTCATTCCAGGAGATGATGTCGACGCCGTTGATTTCTATCCCCTGCACGCTTGCGGAAAACTCCAGCACAGCGGAGTTTTCGCCGATCCATTCGTTGAGATAGCGAAAGCTTTCTCCGCCCAGCACTGTCAGCGCGGCGGCGAGATACATCTTCACGACCGGTTTGCCAACCTGCGGCTTGTGCACGACGGGGGATTGGAAGACTGCATCGTCGGCGAGGATTTCGTCCAGCGCGCGCGCGTCGCGCGCCTCGACCGCCTTGTGCCAGCCCTCGATCGCAATCGGCCTCATGCCGGCTCCCCCTCCCGCGCCATGGATGACTCGGCCGCATAGGCCCCGGCCATCAATTCATATGAACGCTTGCGCGCCTCGTGATCGTAGATAGCCGAAGCTATCATGATTTCGTCAGCCTGCGTCGCGCTGGCGAGCGCATCGAGGCGCGTCTTCACGGCATCCGGCGTCCCCACGAACAACTGCCGCCTGTGACGCATGACGAAATCGCGCTCGGCCTCCGTATAGGGGTGAGCCAGCGCTTCCTCGGGACTCGGCAGCGCATGATATTCGCCGCGGGAGCGCCGCAGCCAGTTGTAATCGGCGCTGGAGGCGAGCCGCTCGGCTTCGGCCTCGGTATCCGCGACGATCGCCGCGACAGCAAGGATGGCGTGCGGTTTGGCGCGCCAGCGCGACGGCGTGAATCCGGCGCGGTAGGCGAGCATCGCGGCGGCCGCGTCATATCCGGCGAAATGATGCGCGAAGGCGAAGCCGAATCCGAGTTGGGCCGAGAGTTCCGCGCTGTAGTCGCTCGACCCCAGCAGGAAGATCGGCGGCAACGGGGCGTCGTCCGGCATGACCGCTATCTTGCGGAACGGATGGGACGACGGGAATTCGCCTGTCTCCCACAGAATCAGTTCTTGCAAGCGTTGCAGGAAATCGGCTTCAGCATCCTGGTCGCGCGTCTGATGGCGACGCAGCGCATAGGCCGTCGTCTGGTCAGTCCCCGGCGCTCGGCCGAGTCCAAGGTCGACGCGGCCGGGAAAGAAGGCTTCGAGAGTGCGAAAACGCTCGGCGACCATGAGCGGCGCGTGATTCGGCAGCATCACGCCGCCGGCGCCGACGCGGATGCGGCTCGTCGCCGCAGCCAGTCGCGCAATGATCACCTCGGGGGCGCTTGAGGCGACCGAGGCGAGACTGTGATGCTCGGCGACCCAGTATCGGATATAGCCCAGCCGATCGGCCGTCTGCGCCAGATCCACGGAATTGCGCAGCGAAGCGGAGGGCGGCGTCGCGTCGGTCACAAACGACAGATCGAGTATGGACAGGCCGGCCATTCTGCACTCCCGCATCCCGACGCCGGCAACCAGGCGCGAGGATCGACCCAATGTAACGCGTCGCACGCTTCCGTACAGGCGTAGGCGCGCCTAAAACAGGCGGCGAAGCGGGGGAGTGGCGAGCAGGATGACGGACGAATCGGACAAGGGCGGGCGCAGGCGCGCCGGACGCATCGCTTTCGTCGCGGCAGCGCTTGCTGGACTGACGGCGCTCGCCTCCCTTTCGATCGCATGGCGCCGTTACCCGCCGTTTCTTGCGCGCGACCTGGCGTGGCTGACGGGAAAGGCGCGCTTTCTCCCCGACGCGAATCCGCTCGAAACGCGGGTCGAGCGCTCAAACTGGCCTCAAAGCGCCTCCGTTCTGCCGAAGGAGGCGCAGGCGCCCCTGACCGAGACCAACAGGATCATGCGCATCGACGAATTGCGCCGCAGGCCGTCGCTCCTGATCGAAGGCGCGACGCTTGTCTTCGGCCCCGATACGCCCGCGCGCATCGCCGTCTCGAAATTGACCCTGCGCAGCGCAACCCTTGTCACCAACGGCGCTGATTTCGAAATCGAGGTCGAGACGCTGGTCTCCGACAACAGCGAAATTCGCGCCTTCACATTGAGCGGCGCCGCGCCGGCGAAAGGCGCGGGCCACGACGCCGGCCATGTGCGCCTCGTCGTGCATGGCCAGTTCGGCGGCGTCTTGCGCGTCGATCTGAATGGTCAGGCCGGCGGCGCAGGCGCCGCTGGCAGGGCGGGCCAGCCGGGCGCGAAAGGCGCGAAAGGCGAGAATGCGCGCGCCGAGGGCGCCGCCTGCCTGAGCCCTGCCGGCGCGGGCGGCCAGGGTGGGCCCGGCGGTCCGGGCGGCGCCGGCGACAACGGCGCGTCCGGGGGCGCTGGCGGACAGTTGACCCTCATCGCCAGGGATCCCGCGAAAGTCGGCCCACACATCGACTTCAGCGCCGAGGGCGGGAGCGGCGGCGCGGCGGGAGCGGCTGGACCGGGCGGCGAAGGAGGACCGGGCGGACCGGGCGGCGAACCGGCTGGAACCTGCATCGGCCAAGGCCCGACCGGCCCACGCGGCGCCGACGGCCTGCCCGGCGCGGCTGGTCAGCCGGGCGCGGCGGGACCGGCAGGCGCCATGCGCACGCTGACCCTCGGGGAAAAGCCGTAGCTCACCACGACTCGATCCACGGCCGCAGATCAAACTCGTGCGTCCAGGCGCTGCGTGTCTGAATGTGCACGGCCCAATAGGCGTCGGCGATCGCGTCCGGGTCTAGAACGCCGTCCTGCGCCTTGGTCGCATAGCGTTCGGGAAAGTTGTCGCGGATGAACGCAGTGTCGATCGCCCCGTCGATAATGGAATGCGCGACATGCACGCCCTTCGGTCCGAGTTCGCGCGCCATCGCCTGAGCCAGCGCGCGCAGCGCGAACTTGCCGCCGGCAAAGGCCGCAAAGCCCGAGCCGCCGCGCATGCTTGCGGTGGCGCCGGTGAAAATGACCGTGCCGCGTCCCCGCGCCGCCATGCCGCGCGTAACCTCGCGCCCCATCAGAAACCCGGCGAAGGCGCACATCTCCCAGACCTTGCGATAGACGCGGCTGGTCGTCTCGTGAATGGGGAAGCGCACATTGCCGCCGATGTTGAAGACCGCCACCTCGATCGGTCCGATGTCGCGCTCGATCTGTTCGACCAGTCCGACCATCTGGTCCTCGTCGCGCGCATCGACGCCGAATGGCCGAACCTTGTGGCCGGATTTTTCGATTTGAGCGGCGAGCGGCGCAAGCTTGTCGGCATGCCGACGCACTGGACAGGCTACGAAACCCTCTTGCGCGAAACGACGCGCGATGGCGCCGCCCGTTGCATCGCCAGCGCCTATCACGAGCGCAACCTTCGAACCCGACATGCCGACCTCCGCCTTCGTTTTTGTTCCGGCTCAGCGTAGCATGCGCGCGACGAGGGGCCACAGGGAGCAAGACATGACGCGCGCCGAGTTCTTTTTCGATTTTGGCAGTCCGGCCTCCTACCTCGCCTATACGCAGATGGATGGGCTCGCGCAGCGTACAGGCGCCGAGATTGTCTGGCGGCCGATACTGCTCGGCGGCGTGTTCAAGGCGACAGGCAACGCCTCGCCCGCCGCTGTCCCCGCCAAGGGGAAATGGATGACCGCCGACCTCGCCCGTTTCGCCCGGCGCTACGGCGCGCCTTTCGCGCACAATCCGTACTTTCCGATCAACACGCTCCTGATGATGCGCGGCGCCGCGGCCTACGAGGGCGATACGCAGTTCCGTCCCTATGTCGACGCCATGTTTCGCGCAATGTGGGTCGATGGCAGGAACATGAACGATCCCGTCACGGCCGCCGGCGTGCTGACGGCGGCGGGATTCGATCCGGCGGCCTTCATGGCCCGCGCCGAGAGCCAGCCCGCCAGGGACCGCCTTAAGGCGACGACCGAGGAGGCCGTTGCGCGCGGCGTGTTCGGCGCGCCGACCATTTTCGTTGACCAGCACATGTTCTTCGGCCAGGACCGGCTCGATTTCGTCGAGGAGGCCTTGCGCGC
The DNA here is from genome assembly GCA_021781815.1 of Pseudomonadota bacterium. GTDB lineage: Bacteria > Pseudomonadota > Alphaproteobacteria > Rhizobiales > Beijerinckiaceae > JAJXWB01. Next base: position 110,308 of record JAJXWB010000006.1, read on the forward strand.
GTGACCTGCCATCGCGAGTCCGAGGCGAAGCGATCCGGGGCCCCTCCGGGTGCTGGATTTCTTCGTTGCTTTGCGCCTCGCAATGAAGGCGGCGAACCATCCTCCATGAGCAGCGCAGCATGACCACACATCCCGCCTTGCCCTTCCTCAAGCGCGACGAAAAGGGGAAGGTTGTTTCGCCCGCCGACGCGGTAAAGCTGATCCGGGACGGCGACACGCTGGCGACTGGCGGTTTCGTCGGCATAGGCTTCGCCGAGGAAATCGCGATCGCAATCGAAAAGCGATTCCTCGAAACGACAGACGAAGATCCCTCGAAAACAGGCCATCCCCGCGATCTGACTCTGGTTTATGCTGCGGGCCAGGGCGATGGCGGGGAGCGTGGCCTCAACCATCTCGCGCATGCAGGCCTCGTGCGGAAAATCATCGGCGGCCATTGGGGGCTGGTTCCGAAACTCCAGCGTCTCGCCGTCGCAAACCAGGTCGAGGCCTACAATCTGCCGCAAGGGGTGATCACGCATCTCTTCCGCGACATCGCCGCCCACCGGCCGGGCCATCTCACGCGCGTCGGCCTCGGCACGTTCGTCGATCCGCGCAACGGCGGCGGCAAGCTCAATGCCTTGACGAAGGACGATCTTGTCCGCCTGATCGAGATCGATGGCGCGGAATATCTGCTGTACAAGACGTTCCCGATCAACGTCGGAATTATCAGAGCGACGACCGGCGACCCGGACGGCAATCTGACAATGGAGAAGGAAGCGCTGACGCTGGAGGCGCTCGCCATAGCGATGGCCGCGCGAAACTCCGGCGGCATCGTCATCGCCCAGGTCGAGCGCGTCGCCGAAAGCGGCTCGCTTAATCCGCGTCAGGTGAAGGTGCCAGGCGTCATGGTCGATTGCGTTGTCGTGGCGAAGCCGGAAAACCACTGGCAGACCTTCGCGACACAGTACGATCCTGCCTATTCGTCGGAAATCCGCGCGCGCGCCGGCTCCCTGCCGCCGATGCAGGATGGCGCGCGAAAGATCATCGCGCGGCGCGCGGCGCTCGAACTTGAACCCAACAGCGTCGTCAATCTCGGAATCGGCATGCCCGAAGGCGTCGCCGCCATCGCCAACGATGAGAAGATCGCCGATCTCATCACGCTGACCGCCGAGCCCGGCGTGATCGGCGGCATCCCCGCCAGCGGCATGGATTTCGGCGCCGCCATCAACACGCAGGCCGTGATCGACCAGCCCTACCAGTTCGACTTCTACGACGGCGGCGGACTCGACATCGCCTTTCTCGGCCTCGCGCAAGCCGACAGCGCCGGCAATCTCAATGTCAGCAAGTTCGGTCCGCGCCTCGCAGGCGCTGGCGGCTTCATCAACATCAGCCAGAACGCCAAGAAGGTCGTGTTTGTCGGCACGTTCGTCGCCGGCGACCTGCAAGTGCTCTGCGACGACGGATCTTTGCGGATCCTGAAAGACGGCGACATCCGGAAATTCGTGCGATCAGTCGAGCACGTGACTTTCAGCGGCGACATAGCGCGAAAATCCGGAAAACTCATCCTCTACGTCACCGAGCGGTGCGTGTTCCGCCTGTCCGGGGACGGTCTGCAGTTGACCGAGATCGCGCCCGGCGTCGATCTCGATCGCGACATCCTCGCGAAAATGGACTTCAGGCCGCTGATGCCGACCCCGCCACAACTGATGGACCCGCGCATTTTCGCCGCGGGGCCGATGGATTTGCGCGAACAATTGCTGTCCATCCCGCTCGACCAGCGTTTCACCTACGATGAGACGAGCAACCATTTCTTCGTCAATCTCGAACGCTACAACGTGCGCAACGAAGACGACATCGAACAGATCCGGAAAGTTGTCGTCGACCGTATCGGGCCGCTCGGCAAGCGGGTCTACGCGGTCGTCAACTACGACAATTTCACGATCGCTCCGGAATTGCTCGACGCATATTCCACGATGGTGCGCGGCCTGATGGACGAGTACTACGCCGACGTAACGCGCTTCACGACGTCAGGGTTCTTGCGCATGAAGCTCGGCGACGCGCTCGAAAGGCGCGGCGTCGCCCCGCACATCTATGAGAGCGCGGCGGAAGCGGAGAGGAATCTGAAGGACATCGAGGGAACGAAAATCTGACCGCCCCGCGCCCCGAATACGGCGACAGGCGACTCAAGGCCTTGTTCAGACGGCGTTCCGGTACGCTTTCGGCGACAGGACCGTCAGAACGAGAATCCGCAGGTCGAACAGGAACGACCAGTTGTCGATGTAATGAAGGTCGTGCTCGATGCGCGCCCGTATCTGGTCGCCGGTCGAGGCCTCGCCGCGCAGACCGTTGACCTGCGCCCACCCTGTAATGCCGGGCTTCACGTTGTGACGCCGCGCATAGAGCGCGATCGTCTGCTCGAACATCTGATCATGCGCCAGCGCATGCGGCCGAGGGCCGACGAGCGACATCTGCCCGGCGAGCACGTTCAGCAGTTGCGGCAATTCGTCGATGTTCGTGCGCCGCATGAAACGTCCCACGCGCGTGACGCGCGGGTCTTCAGCCCGGGCCTGCGGCACATGACGGCCATCGTCCATCGTCGACATGGAACGAAACTTGACGATCCGAAACGGTTCCTGATTGAATCCATAACGCCGCTGGAAGAACAGCACCGGTCCCCGTGAATCGAGCTTGATCGCCAGCGCGAAAAACACGAACGCAGGCGCCAGCAGCACAAGCGCGGCCGCCGACACAATGACGTCGAAGAGGCGCTTGAGCGCGACATCGCCCGTCGACAGCGGACGGCGGACGATGTGCAGGCTGGAAACCGCCCCGACTTTTGAAATCCGGGCGTCAACGAACCGATCGAGCACGCGCTCCGGTCCGAGATGGATCGAGGCCGGCACGCGGATGAAGGAATCGATGCAGGCGTCGATCGTCGGAACATCGGACCACGGCGCGAGAATGAAAACGTCGTCGGGGCGCAGGATGCGCGCCGAAGCGGCTGCGAGCGCCAGATCCTCTCCGAGCGTGTCGGGGCCGCGCAGCACGGCCGCTGCGACGACATGCATGCCGCTTTCCCAGGGCTGATAACGCTGGGCGAACCCCTCGACGTCCGGCTCCGAGCCGACGAGAAACACGCGCCGCAACGAGATGCCCCCGAGCGAGGCGCGCTGGCGAACATGCCGCACCATGATCGCGCGGCAGCCGATCAGCAAGCCATAGCCGCCCACATAGAACAGCAGGATCGTCGCGCGCGAAATGTCCGCGGTGGTCTTGGTCAGGAAGCCGAACGCCAGCGCGCAGACCGACACGATGTTCCAGAGCACGAAGGTGCGCTGCGCATGGCCCGCGAACTGAAGGTAGCTGGCGATCGCATATTCCTCGCGCATCGTATTGGCGACGACGAAGACCAGAGCCACAAGAAGTCCGACCCGGAGAAAATTTTCGACAGGGCCGGGAAATCCATAGGCGAACAGATGGTAGAGAACGCCAGCCGCCGCCGCGCTGAATACGATGGCGACGATGTCGGCCAGCGCCGCGACGACCGCAAAGGAGCCGCGCAGCACCGCCGTATTGGTTCGCGGGAGCCAGTCCGTCCAATCAAGTCTCATGCCGGCGTCGCCAACCGGCCGCGCCGCAAGGCGCACGCGGCCGGCGCCCCGGCCCGGATCACTCGTAACTCGGCTCATGACAGACACCACGCCACGCCGCAATCGCCCCACACTGACGCAATCGTGCCAAAAGATGCGGCCAACGGTGGAACAGCAAACAAAGGGCCAAGGGAGGAAATCCGCCTGGTCACTATCTATTAACCTAATCTGTGCACTCATTAACCAATTCTCAACCCGCCCGAAAGGCGTATATGCGCCGCGCTGCGTTTCACTTTGTCGCGGGCCTCGGCGGCGCACTGGTCTTTGGCGCGCCCACGGCGCTTTATTGCGGCCAGACGCCGCCGTTCGTGGCCGCTGCGCCCGTCGTCATCCGATCCGCCGCAAAGCCAGCGGCCACGATCGATCTTGACTCGGTCCGGCTGCTGCTTGCGACCGAGCCGGTCTTGCGCCGCGCGGCCCTGCAACCGGAGGCGGCGGCTTTCGTCGAGCGAAACGCGCGGCCGTCCTGGTTCGAGCGGTTGATCATGCTGGGCGCCTCCCGTCCTGGCGATCTCGACACGCTCGCGCGCGCCGTCGCGATGCTTGGGCCGCGGGTCGGCGCGCAACCAGGCCCCTGGCCGGACACCGTCGAGATTACCGCGGCCATGGCGTCCGGCCCCGAGGCTGCGGCGGTCGCAACCGCAGTTGCGGAGGCTTTCGTCGAGGAGATCAGAGAAACCAGCCTCGCGGATCGGAAGCGAGGACTGGACCAGCGCGCCCGGCGTCTCGCGGCGGCGCAGCAACATCTGGACAAGGCGCGCGATCGGGCTCAGGCGCTGCGCATCGCGGACCCGCTGCCCACCGCCTCCACCGCCTCGCCGACAGCGGCGATAGCCACAGGGACGCCGGAAAGTCTGAGGCGCGCAGCCGCGGAAGCCGAGTCGCGGCTGGCCGAGGCGATCCGCGTTTACGGCCCGCGCCACCCCGCCCTGATCGAGCGCCAGGCCGAGACGCGCCGCGCCCGGATGGCGCTTGCGGCCGCGCGCAACGTAGCGCGGACGCCCGCGCCGACAAACCCGGAGGGCGGCCCCGATCCGCGCGCCGCAGAACTGGCCGCAGCCGAGCAGGACGCCACCCGCGCCGAGACAGCCTATCAAATGGAGCTGTCCCGAAATGAGACAGGCGGTCGCGAAGCGCGCGTTCTCAAGCCGGCGCCTGTCCCGGCGACGCCGCGCGGATCGGCCGGCGGCGCCCTCGTCGCCGGCGCGGCTCTCGCCGGCTTCCTTCTGATCGGCTCGGTTTCGGCGGCGCGCCCGCGCGCTCCATTCGCGCGCGACAAGCGTCTTGGCGTCCTGCGCGGCGGACGGCTCGACGCCGACAGCGCGCAAACCGTGCTCGACGCGATCGGCATCGCCGACGGACGCGACGCCCGCGTGGCGATCCTGATGGCCGACGATCCGGCGCTCGCGCGGTCGGCCGCTGCCGCCGTAGCGGTGGCGGCGCTTGCCGCCGGCTGGCGTCCGCTGTTGGTGGAGGACCCGCCGGGCCCGGCGCCCGCCGCCCGCGCCCAGCCGCGCATGCTCGTATTTCGCGGCGCTGTATATCTCGCCCATTCGCGGCAGACCGAATACGGCCCGCTCGATATCGCCGCCGCGGCGCGCCGGCCTGCGGAGAAAGACGGCATCGTTGACGCTGCGCTTGCATACGATCTTCTGATTTTCGTTGGGCGAAGCGCTGGCGACGGCGATTGCGCCGCTCGCGCGATCCGGATCGGAATTGAACTCTCCGACGCGGCGGCGACCGGCGCGCTCGCACGCCTGTCCATCGATCCAGCTCATTTCGCCGGAACGATCCTCACATCGCGCCAATCCTGAAGAACATGACTTTCCTGGCCGGGGCCATGACGGTCCTCATCAAGGCAAGGGCTCTGCGCTGGCATTCTTCGGGCGGCGTCAGCATCGCCAATCCGATTGAGCTCGGCGGGGAAGAGCCGCCCCCGCCCGATACGCCCTTCCCCGTCGTCGCCTTGCATTTCATTGCGCGCGATTTGCTTGCGCTCGCAGTGTGAGGCGCCCCCTAGCGTTCGAAGAATTGCACCAGCGGCATGACGACCGGCGCCAGCCATGACGGCAGCCTGCCCACAACGACCCGCAGCCTGCCAATGTCGTCGTCCGGCAGCGCCCGCAGCATCCGCGCCAGCAGGACATAGACGATCGCGCCAGCCGCAATCGCCGGCGCGATTCCAGACGGCCCCTCGACCGTTGCGACGACGCTGCGCGCGGCGAGCCAGCAACCGGTCGCGGCAGCCATGATCCGGACGACCGAGGCGTAAGGCGTCGGGCAACGCAGGACACGATCGATATAGATGAAGCTTGCGCCGACGATTGAAAACTGGATGACGGAGCGTGTGACGACTGCGCCCATCAGACCATAGGCCGGAATTATGGACAGGCCGGCGGCGATGGTTGCGACTGCGCCGATCATCCCTGTCCAGACCAGAAGGTAATTGCGCTCGGTGGCGAACAGCAGCGCCGAACTGACCGCCGAGACGGCGCCGAAGGCCTGCATCGCGACCAGCAACGCCGCGGGCGCGGCCGCTTCGGCGAATGACGCTCCGAACAGCGCGGGCACGAGCGATGGCGCAATCGCCGCCATGCCGAAGCAGGCGGGAAAAATCAGGAACGACATGAATCGGACCGCCGATTCATAGGCGCGGTCCAGCCCGGCGTGATCGCCCACCGCGTGCCGCTCCGCAAACAGCGCCAGCAGCCCGCCGGTCATCAGCAGCGGCGCCTGTGTCGCGACCAGCGCCAGCGTATTGGCGGCCGCATAGAGGCCGGCCTCGCGCGCGCCGCGAAAATGATTGAGGAAGAGAAGTTCGGTGCGCGACCACACGATAGCCGCGATCAGGCCGACGCCCCAACTCGCCAACGAAAATCTCCATGCGCGCGCGCGCAATTCGCGATCGACCAGCCCGCCGATGCGGATATGGGTCAGCGCGTGCAACGCCAGCAACGCGCTGCCGCCCCCATAACCGACGAGAGCGCCGGGAACTCCATGGGAGAGGCCGCCCAGAACGACCCCGGCGAGTTGCATCAGGAACGAAATCGCAGACAGCCGCGCCGCGCGTTCGAATTCCTGCCGTCCGCGCAATTGCGCGAGACCGTAATTGCCGATCGCCTGGATCACGAACAGGAACGCCAGCGCAAGCCAGATGGCGGCGGCCTGATCCTCGAACGGCAGAAATGACAGCCAGCCGAGCTGCGGCGCGCGGAACTCCCAGACAAACAGCAGACAGGCGGCCCCCATCGCCGTCGTCGCGAGCAGCGCGGGGAAGAAGGAGGGCGCGAATTGCGCCACGTCGTCCGTGCGCTCATGCGCGGAAAGGTCCGGAATGAAGCGTGCGATCGTCAGCGGCAGACCGAGATCGCAGATCGTCACCAGCGTGCCGACGAGCCAGACGCCGAGCGCGACATTGCCAGCGCCGCCCGGACCGAGCATGCGCGCGATCAGCACGACGCTCAGGAATGCGCCGACGGCCGTCGACGCCCCCGCGATCGTCGAATGCAGCGTGTTTCGGGCGAACCGCGGCAATGCCATGATTAACGAACAATCCAGCTTTGAGCGGACCGGACCGGTCGCGTCTGGCAAAGGTTATAGCCGTCACTCTCCTGACGGTCTGTAACCAGGCGAACAGAACCTGTTGTCATGATGAACCTGATTCGTTTCTCGCGCGCGCTGGCGACCGCCGCGGTCGTCGCCTGTCTGACGGCCTCCGGCGCGCACGCGGCGAACTCTCGCGCGCCGCGGCCGGCCGCCAGCGTCAATCTGGCGGGCGCCGAATTCGGCGAGCCGCCCGGCGTGATTGACAAGGACTATCATTATCCGGGCGACGATGAATTCGCCTGGGCGAGAGCGAACGGCTTCGTCGTCGTCCGCCTCCCTTTCCTCTGGGAGCGTCTCCAGCCGAACCTCAACGAGGCGTTCGACGCCGACGAACTCGCGCGGCTGACAGCCGCGCTCGATCGCGCGCGCGCCCATGGCCTGACGACCATCCTCGACCCGCACAATTACGGCCGTTGGCGCGGGGCCCCGATCGGTTCGCCGGCGGCGCCTGCCAGCGCCTTCGCTGATTTCTGGACGCGCCTTGCGATGCGCTTTTCCGGCCGGAAGGACGTCATCTTCGGCCTGATGAACGAGCCTCATGATATGCCCGTCGCCCAATGGGCCGCCGCGGCGCAGGCGGCCGTCGACGCCATCCGCTCGACCGGCGCATGCAATCTCACGCTCATCCCCGGCGCAAACTGGACCGGCGCGCATAGCTGGAATGCGGAGATCGACGGCCAATCAAATGCGGTCGCAATGGCCGCAATCCACGATCCCGGTCCGCACGCCTTCGAGTTTCACCAATACCTCGATTCCGACTGGTCCGGCGTTCACGCCGAGTGCCGCAAGCCCGACGAGAGCGTCGCTGCGCTGTCGGTCGCGACCGACTGGCTGCGCAAGCGCCGGCAGAAGGGATTTCTCGCCGAGTTCGGCGCAGGGCCAAGCGCCCAATGCCTCGCCGGCCTTGATGCGATGCTCCATCACATGCGCGCCAACGCCGATGTTTGGCTGGGCTGGTCCTATTGGGCCGCCGGCGCCTGGTGGCCGCCGACATACGCCTTGTCGATCGAGCCTGTCGCCGGTCAGGCGCGGCCGCAGATGGCGACGCTGGCCAACTGGATCGGGAAGACGAAGGCGCCGCGTGGGTGCAAATGAACGGCCGCGATCAGCGGCGCAGGACTTTTTCGTATAGCTTCAGATAGCATTCCGCGACGCCAGGCCAGGCATATGGCGTAGCCGCCGCGATCAGGCGCGCGCGCATCGCCTCTGGATCGGCGGCGAGCTTTCCGTATGCGGCCTCGATCGTCTGCGCCGTGCGCGCTGCATCGACGAAATCGGCGAGCGCGATGTCGGCGGTCTTGGCTGCGAAGCCCTTGAAGGCGGCGTTCGCTTCGACAACCGGCGCAAGTCCCGCGCTCAGGGCCTCGATCAGCGACAGGCCAAACCCCTCGTACGCCGAGGCGCTGACGAACAGGCTGGCGCCTTCGACTATACGCGCGGCCGCCTCGTTGCTGGATCCCGAGTGAACGCTCACGCGCCCGCCGAGGGCGCGCGCCGCGATTTCCTGCTCAAGCCGCGCCGCCGTCCAGTCTGAATCCGAGCCAATGATGTCGAGCGCCCATTCGCCGTCGCGTCGCACGAGCGCGGCCATGACATCAAGCAGACGGTCGAGTCGCTTGTTGACGGAAAAACGCCCTATCGTCACCAGGCGCCTGACCGGCGCCGCAGGCGCGCGCCCCGCGAATTTGTTGATGTCCACGCCATTCTCGACCAGCGTCAGATTGCCCGGCGAAATCGATTTGAACAGGTCGAAATCGGCCACGCTGCAGGCTGCGATCGCGTCATAGGCGCGCGCGCTCGCTTTTGAGACCGTCGCAAACCACAACCGCTTCAGCCGCGCATGCGCCGACGAATGAAAGAATCCACCGTGCGTCGTCGCAACCAGCGGCTTGCGATGGATTGGCTTTGTCGCCGCCAGAAAGTCGAAGAAAAAGTCGATCGCGTGCTCGTGTACGATATCGGCGTCGCCGATATGGCCGAGAACGGTCGGAGCAAACGGATAGCGGGTCGAGCCCAGAAACGGGATGCGCACGATCTCGGCGCCCATCCACGAGTCGCGCGCGACCAGCTTCGTCTCCGGGTCCGTGAAGATCCGGTCGAGCGTGACGACGCGCACCTCATGGCCGGCGCGCGCCTGCGCCTCGGCGAGTTGCGCCGCCACCTCCTCCAACCCGCCGACGCCCGGCGGAAACTGTCTGATCACATGGACGATCCGCATCGATCCCACCGCCACGCCGGCAGTCGCCGGCCTCGCCCTCTCCGTCGTTCACGGAAAAACAATGTCGAGGCGGTCATTATGCCGGCGACCTCGCCAAGAAAGTCTGAACGGCCGCCCGATCCCGAAACGCAAGGAAAGTTCCCGCGTGAGCGCGCAAGCGACGCCGACATTCTCCCTGCTCTGCTGCACAGTCGGCCGAACCGACAGGCTCGCGCGTCTGCTCGGTTCGCTTCGCGCGCAATCAAGCCGCGATTTCGAACTCGTGATCGTCGACCAGAATCCGCCCGGCGTTCTTGATCCGGTCCTGACGCCTTACGCCGACAGCATCGACATCGCGCATGTGAGATCGGAGCGCGGCCTCTCGCGCGCCCGCAACGTCGGCCTCGCACATTGTCGCGGCGCGCTGCTCGCATTTCCTGATGACGATTGCTGGTATCCGCCCGCTCTCGTCGCGCGTCTGATCAGCCTGTTCGCCGCCGCTCCATCGATCGACATTCTCACCGGACGCACTGTCGATGCGGACGGGCGCGATTCGCTCGGCCTGTTCCTCGGCGCTGACGCCGCCATAACGAAATCGAACGTCTGGATGGCCGGTAATTCCAATTCTCTGTTCCTGCGCGCCGCGATCGCCCGTCGCATCGGCGGTTTCGACGAAACGCTCGGCGTCGGCGCGGACACGCCGTTCAAATCCGGCGAGGAAACCGACTTTCTGCTCCGCGCGCTCCAAAACGGCGCGCATGCGGCCTACCGCAGGGACATTCTTGTCCATCACGATCAGGCGCCAATCGGCGGCGCAGGCGGCGTAGCCCGCGCGCAGGATTACGCGCAAGGCTTCGGCCGCGTCCTGCGCCTTCACGGCTACGGCGTTCCCTATCTTGCGGCGCGTGTCGCGCGCAGTTCCGCCCGCGCCCTTCTGTCGGCGACGACCGGCGACATGGCGACAGCGCGCTACAAGGCGCTCTGGGCGTTCGGCACGATCAGAGGATTTGTCGCGGCCCTGCGGAAAGCCAGAGCCTGAGCACGGCCACCAGGAACCAGCCTATCCCGACCGTGTAGCGCCGCACGAGCCTCCCCGGCTCCTGCGCCATGCGGAACGCCCATTCGAGCCGCGCCTTGCGCATCCAGGCGGGCGCGCGCGCCACCTTGCCCGCCGTGAAATCCAGCAAGGCGCCCACGCCGAAAGCGGCTTTTGCGCCGAGCGCCTCGAAATGACGGGCGATGAACAATTCCTGCTTGGGATTGCCGAAGGCGACCAGCACGATGTCTGGCCTCGTGGCTGCTACGGCGGCGACGACCTCCGCCTCCTGCTCCGGCGCAAAATAGCCGTCGCGCGCGCCGACGATGTCAACGTTCGGGAACCGCGCCGCAAACCTGTCGCCGGCTTCCCCTGCGATCCCCGGAGCGGCGCCCAGCAGGTAGACGCGCGCCGGTCGCTCCAGCCGCGCGAACAGATAGGGAAGGAAATCCGTGCCGTTGAGATTGTCCGGAAACCCCCGTCCCTCAAGGAACCGCGCCGCAATTTCCAACCCGATCCCGTCGTTGACGACGACGAATCGCTGAAGGGCGGCGGCGAATTCCGGATCATCGAGCGCCAGCTCGGCCGTGTGGGCGTTGCAGAACGCCACGGCGACCGGCGCTCCTCCCGGGGCCAGCGCCGCCAGCACGACCTCCGCGAGCCACGCGGGCGTGCGGCGCATCACGCGCAGCGGGCCAAGAACCAACGAATCCTGGTGGAGAAGCGTCATGCAAACCCTGTGACGAACGACGGACAATCGCGCTCCGACTGAAACCCGGCGTCTAGAAAATCGTGGATTAGGAAACGAAACGTAAAGATCGGGGCGGCAAACTGCGGCCAACGCAAGTTGGAAGGACAAGTTTTGCCGCAGGCGGTCGCACGGATCGCAACCATTTCAGCAGCCGCCGCGCCTCGCGAGAGGCGGATGACGGCGGCCGACCTGCGTGCGGCCGCGCTCGGTTTCCTGCAACGCAATTGGCGGCTGATTCTCGCCACCACGCTCGCCATGCTCGCGTTCGGCCTGCTGTTCGCCGCGTTCGCGCCAGCGAAATACCGTTCGGCCACGCAGCTCCTGATCGACCCGCGCGGCCTCCAGATTCTCAAGAACGAGATCACGCGCTCGGGCGACAGCGCCGACGGCAATCTGGTCGACATCGAGAACCAGCGCTACATCCTGCTCTCCCGCTCGATACTGCAGGCGGTGGTCGACCAGCAGAAGCTTGCGGACAATCCCTTGTTCGGCGGCGCGCCGCCCGGATTTCTGTCCCGCTTCGCATCGTCGTTGGGCCTTAAACGGCCCCCGGTCGACGCGCGCACGCGCGCTGTCCAGGCGCTCAGCGACATGGTGGAGGTTGTGCGCAACGAGCGCGCCTATGTGCTCGACGTCGTCGTCACGACGCCAGACGCCAACCTGTCGGCGACGCTCGCGAACCTGATCGCCCACACCTATCTCGACGAGCAGAATGAGGCGAGGGCCGAGGTCTCCAGGCGCGCCAGCGAGGAACTGACCAGACGCGCCGACGATTTGCGCAAGCAGGTGCAGACGGCCGAAACGCAGGTCGAACGCTACCGCGCCGAGCACAACCTCGTGCAGACGCCGACTGGCCGCCTGCTCGGCGAGCAGCAGATCTCGGATCTTTCGACCCAGATGGGGCTCGTGCGGGCGCGCATCGCCGATGCCGAGGCAAGAGTCGCGGCGGTGGACACCTTTCGCAAATCCGGACAGAACATTGGGTCTCTGACCGAGGCGCTTGCGTCTCCGACGATGACGAGCCTGCGCGCTCAACTGGCTCAGGCCGAGCAGCAGGCGGCCTCGCTCGCCACCCAGCTCGGCCCTCGCCATCCGGCGCTGATACAGGCGCAGGAGCAAGCGCGCGACATCCATCGCCAGATATCCGCCGAACTCGACCGCATCGCCAGCGCCGCGCGCAGCGATCTGACACGCGCCCGGGCAAGCGAGGCTTCGCTCCAGCAGCAGTCTGGCGATATTCGCGTGACCAGCGACCGGAACAACGTCGCGCTGGTCGAACTGCGCGATCTCGAACGCGCCGCGGAGGCGAGCCGCGCCGTCTACCAGTCCTTTCTCGGACGAGCAAAGGAACTGGGCGAAAGTCAGGGCATCGACTCCTCCAATGCGCGCGTGATCTCGCCCGCCATTCCCGCGATCAGGCCGGCGGGGGCGCCCCTGCCCCTCATCCTCGCGGGATCGCTTCTGTTCGGCCTGACCCTTGGCATGGGGCTCGCCTATGCGCGCGAGCGGCTCGACGATCACGTCCGCTCGCGCCACGAACTGTCCGAGATGACGGGCCTTCCCCAATTCGCGGCCTTTGCGGCGACCGGACGCAAGGGCGATCTCAACCTCGCGCCCGACCGCGTCGCCTTCCGGAACCTGCTCGCGCGCATCGACCTTGATACGGATCGCGGCGAAACCTCCGTCGCCCTGGTTGGCAGCCACGACGAAGTCCTGCTGACCCAGCTCGTCGTCGGCCTCGCCGAATTCGCACGATGGGAAAATCTCGACGTGCTCATCGTCGATTGCGCCGAAGACGCGCGGCCCCGGCTCGCCGACGTGTTCGACGGAGATGGAAACGCCCGCCCCGACCGGAGGCGAGGCCGCGTGAGCATCGCGCACCTTTCCGACGTGCTGCGCGGCGGGTCGCTGCGTCGTCTGCGCGCCGAAATCGAGCGTCTTTCGGTCGGGTTCGACCTCGTCCTCTTCGACGCGCCCTCCGCGCTCGATGGAGGCGAAGCGCGCGCCGTCCTCGACATCGTCGACGCGATCATTCCGGTGTTCCAATCGGCGGATCTCGACCGAAACCTCATCGAGACGACGATGGCGGCGCTCGCCGACCACGATGGCAAGCTGTCTGGTTTCGTGCTGATCGGAGACCCGAAAACCGCATGAGGCGCCGACCTGCCATTGTGGCGCAATCCGCGGCGGCGCGCGACTGGCGAGCGGTTGTCCTGTCGGCAGTCGTTATCGCCGCGATCGGCTTCAACTTCGCCCTCTGCTTCGCCAACACGAACATGTTTCGCACCAGCGCCGGGCTCGTGATCGCCGCGGAGCTTGTCCTGATCGCCACGACGCTCCTGCTGATGGTCGGCCGCGGATTTGATCTTTTCGTCATTCTGGCGGTCTATGTCGCCTATACGCTCTTCCTTGGCGCGCTGCAGGGCTCATTCGACCCGAAGCCCGCGCGAGACCTGATGATTCCCGTCATATTCTATTTCGCGGCGCGCGAACTCGGGTCGCGCGAGGACGGCGATCGCCTCGTCTGGATATCGATCTCCATCGTGCTCGTCGTTGGCCTGTTCGAATACGCCTTTCTCAAGCAGTACGTGAAGATATTTGACATTCTTGGCTATTACGTCTCGCGCGGCACCGTGCAGGCGGCCGCAGCCGAATTGTCGGAAGACCGGCTGTTCGCCTCGGGCATGCGCTATGAAGGCCGCACGCTGCTGCCTTTCCTCGGCGAACATCGCGTCTCCTCGGTCTTTCTCGAACCCGTGTCGGTCGGCAATTTCGGCGCGATCTGCTTCGCCTGGATCACATTGCGAAATTGGGGCCAGCCATTGCGCATGATTGTCCGCCTCCTGCCCGTCATCGCCATCTTCGTGCTCGCGGATGCGCGTTTCGGCCTCGCCGTTTCGCTTCTCTCGATCCTCGTTTATGCGGTCGCCGCACACACGGGTCGGGCCGTCGTCGTCGCAGCGCCGTTCGCTCTCATCGTCACGCTCGCGTGGATCGGCTATTCCTTCCCCGACGTCGCTTGGGACAACACGCTGCGCGGCCGCATCCTCCTCAGCGGACAGATGCTGTCGGCGCTCGGCTTCGACGATGTCTTCGCCTTCGTGCGCAACGACCGCTTCACCTCCGATTCCGGTTACGCCTACACGATGGTGAAAATCGGTCTGGCCGGCTTCGTCGGCATGTGGATTCTCTTCGTGATCGCGCCCGCGCGCGACCTCGCCTCGTGGCGATATCGCACCTTCGCGGCCGTCTACATGACGCTGCTCCTGGTCATTTCAAACTCGATCTATTCGATCAAGACGGCGGCGCTGCTCTGGTATCTGGTCGGCGCGCTCGACGCGCCGTCGCAACCGGCGCATGCGCCGGCGCCGCAGCGTCTCGCGCGCGGACGATCGCGCCTTCGAGCGGCCTGACGTCACGCCTGCGCGCGAGAACTCGCCTTCCGGGAAATCGTGGTGCGCGCAACGACGCTTTCAATCTGGTCGATGAGCCACTGGCCGGCATGCGGCGGCGTCAGATTATGGTCGCACGGCTCGACGACTGCGACGCGCACATTCGGATATGCGGCGAGACCGCGCCCGTTCCTGCCAAAATAATCGGCGATTTCGGTAAATCCCTCGTCGCCGGCGCTGTAGCCGAGAACCGTCTCGACCCCGCGCTCGCGCAGGATGGCGAACCGCCGCATGCACTCGGCGTAGAGACGGCCGCGCGGGCCCAGCCAGCCCAGCGACGCCATCGTCGACACGCCCATCCAGCGGCGCGCCCGCCCGATGAGACGCGCGACGCCGCGTCGCACGTCGATCTCGCCCGACTGCAGCCTTGCGAGCCCTTCGCGCGAAAACATGCGCGCCACCGCCGCAGTCACCGGTCGGTTGCCATAGCGCAACACCATCTCGACGGAATCGTTCGGATCCCACACCATGCGATAGAGATTGACATCGACCAGACCGGCGACGCGCGCGTCGGCGACCGCGGTTTGAAGCGCGATATAGGCTCCGCTGCAGACGCCCACGAGCGTGATCGGGCCGCATCGCAGCGACGCAACGAAATCGATCGCCTCGACCACGTCGAGTTCTGGCCAGTCCGAATACAATATCTCCTGCGGCTGGCCCTCGCGCGCCACGCTTTCGCCCATCCCCCCGATATCGAAACGCAGCGACGCCACGCCCCTGCGCGCCAGCGCGCGCGCGTTCTCTACGGCCATGCGCCGCCAGCCGGTATGCGAATTGCGGCCGGCATTGACCATGATCGCCATGGGCGTCCCCTCGCGCATGGAGCGGGGCCTGCACACAACGCCGAACAATCTCTCGCCCTCGCCAAAGCGCGCCGCTTCCTCGACGATGTCGCCATCGAAGATCGAGGCGGGAGGATATTGCCGCTGCAATGTCTCCCGCCGCCCGCGTCCCGGACATAGCGCGGCGAGCTGCGCGACGGCGCGGCGCAACGTCGCCATCGGCGTTTTGGCCATGGTCGGTCCCGCGAGCAGTTCCGCATACCCTTCGAACGCAATTTGCTCGACGCGCGCGCCACCGGCGCCGAGCGCGGCGACGAGCGAGCGATCATCGGCGTCCGGCTTCGCCGCGAGCAATGCGAAAGCGTCGGCCGGCAGCGTGAGGCGAGTCGGATCGAGGGTGCGCACGCTGCTCACAAGCGCCGGCGGCATGACGAAGCCGGCGATCGACAGCGCGCCGTCCTCGATCCTGTCGCCGCCGTCATCGGGCGCGGCCGCCATGACGGCGAAGGCTTTCGTTTCGCGGAGATAGCGGCGCCCCGAAAGCGGCGGCGCCAGCAGCAGTAGGCCAGCGCACTCGAAGCCGGCCTTCGCCGCCGCGACGGCGATCAGGCATCCGAGCCCGAAACCGGCCAGAACGATCCGCGTCACGCCGGAGTTCCGGCGCAGCGCTGTCGCCGCCGTGGTCACTGCCGCGATCCAGTCGTCGAGCTTGCGGCCGACAAGATCTCCGCGCGAATTGGCGACGCCCGGATAGTCGAACCGCAGGGTCGGGTAGCCGGCGCAGGCCAGCATTTCGGCGAATTCGGCAAGCGCGCGATGCGCGCACAGGGCTTCGTAGCCCCAGGCGTCGCAGACCAGCACGCCGACGTCGCCGCCGGCCGGATGCAGATAACCGAGGCAACCGTCGAACACGATCGGGCGCGCAAACGGCTCGGCTGCAAGTTCGTCAGCGCGCGCTTCTCCCGCGCCGCCGGGGACGGCGGCGGCCCAATATGAAGACGCGGGGGTTGGCGGGAAAGCCATCGGGTCGGAGCCTACAGACACTGCGCCTGATTTGTCAGATCATTCGCATGAAATCAGTTAACGTCCGCCGCTGCGCTCGCCACGCGGTTGCATGTCGCCGCCAACTGGGTCAACACCTTTGCATGGCCGGCGTTTTCTCGATCACGATCCCGATCTTCCTTCTCATAGCGGTGGGCCATCTGGCTTTCCGGTTCAGGATGCTGGAGCCCGCGCACACGCGCGCGCTCGGCGCTTTCGTACTGAACTTCGCGCTGCCTGCGCTCATCGTGCGATCGCTCGGCGACCGTCGGCCGGCCGAAATCCTCAACGCCAGATATCTCATCGCCTACGGCGGCGCATCGCTGGCGGTGTTCGCCATCGTCTTCGTGATCGCGCGCTTCGCCCGCGGAAGCGGGCAGACCCGCAGCGCAATTCAGGCTCTGGGCGCATCTGTCTCCAACAGCGGCTTCATCGGCTATCCGGTTGCGGCGCTGGTGCTCGGCGCGCCGGCGGGCGTCGCGTTGTCCCTCAACATGCTGTTTGAGAACATGGCGCTCATCCCTCTCGCTCTGGCGTTGGCCGAGGCCGGCAGGGGCAAGGGCGCGAGCGCCGCGGAAACCGTCCGGCGCGCCGCTTTGCGCCTGATCCGCAACCCGCTGATCATCGCCATTTCGACCGGCGCGGCCCTCGCCTTCTCCGGTCTTTCGCTGCCGGCCGCCCTCGTTCGTTCGATCGACATGCTGGCGAGCGCGTCCGCGGCCGTGGCGTTGTTCGCCATCGGCGGCGCGCTGGTCGGCCTCTCCGCTCAAGGACTCATCGGCGATGTGGCGCTTGTCGTCGCCGGCAAGCTCCTGCTCCATCCGCTGGCGGTCTTCGGGGCGCTGTCTTTCTTCCCGGCGCTCGATCCCGCGCTGCGCAAGGCCGCGCTCATTTTCGCCAGCGTTCCAATGATCACGATCTATCCGCTTCTCGGCGAGGCCTATGGACAAGGCCGCCTCAGCGCCGCGGCGCTGGTTGCGGCTACGTCCGTTTCCTTCCTGACCATTTCGTTGCTGCTTTATCTCGTTTGAAGCTGTACGGCGCGCCACGAAAGACGCGGACGATCGGGCTTGACGCTCGAAGGCGGGCGACGCATCGTCGCATCACGGTTCGCCTGCTTCGACGATGAGGGAATAATGCGTACTGGCCATTTCCGTCGCGGCCTCGCCATCGGCCTCGCGCTGACCGGCGCCCTGCAGGCGGCGGCCGCCTTCGCGCGGCCGATAACGCCGCTGGAAAATCGGGACATGCCCTATGCCACGGACATGCCCGCCTGCGACGATCCGTTCGTTCTCGGCAAGATCTCCTCGCGCTTCTCCTCGCGAGAAGAATACTGGAATTCCGGACTGTCCATCGCCGGTTTCGACAGCATCGTCGAGACCGGCTACCGCACCAACGGCCTCGACTATCTGGCCCGCCGTTACTGCGTCGGCCGGGTGACTCTCAACGACGGCGCGTCGCGCAAGGTGACATATGTCATCGGCGGCAGCGATCTGGGCTGGCTCGGCATAATCGGGCCGGGCGTTAAATGGTGCATCGACGGGCTTGATCGCGATTTTGCCTACGGTGGCGATTGCCGCGCCGCCGGCCCCTGATTTTTGAGTTTCTGACCAAGAGATTTCGATGCCGCGCGTATTCAGACCCGCCGCCCTTCTGCGCCACGCCCTGCTGGCGCTCGCCTGCCTCGCGCCGCTCGCCCTTCCGGCTTCGGCGCAACAGTCCGGCTGCATTCTCGACAATTGCGCGGACCGCCGCCCGCCCGTGCAGCAGGATGCGGCTTCGCCCGTGTCCTACGACTCGTTCCGACCGCGGCCGCGCGGCGCGAGCGCGCCCGGCGATTTCGACTTCTACGTGCTCTCGCTCTCCTGGTCCCCGGGGTTCTGCGCCACGGGCGGCGCAGGAAGAAACCCCGTCCAATGCGGGGGCGGCCAGCATCTCGGCTTCGTCGTGCACGGCCTCTGGCCGCAATACCAGCACGGATACCCGCAGGACTGCGGACCGGCCGGTCGCTCGCCCTCTCGCATCGCGCTCGACCAGACCAACGGCCTGTATCCGGACCAGGGCCTGGCGCGTTACGAATGGCGCAAGCATGGCGTTTGCTCCGGCAAGAGCCCGAGCGATTATTTCGCCGACGTCCGCCGCGCGCGCGACGTCATCGTCATTCCCCCGCAATTGCGGGACGCGAGCGGCGGCCAGACCTGGGCTCCCCTCGACATTCTCCGCGCCTTCGAGGCCGCCAATCCGCGGTTGCGGCCAGGCATGTCGGCGGTTGGCTGCCGCTCCGGCGTGCTGCAGGAGGTCCGTTTCTGCATGAGCAAGGATTTGCGCGATTTCGTCCCGTGCCCCGAGGTCGCGCGCCAGACCTGCCACGGACGACAGATAGCGGTTCCGGCGCCGTTATAGGCGGCAACGCTCGACGCAAGGATCGGCGCGGCGCATAACCTCGACAATGAACTACCGCCACGCCTTCCATGCCGGCAATTTCGCCGACGTGTTCAAACACGCGCTGCTCACGCGGATTCTCCTCTATCTCAACCGCAAGGATGCGCATTATCGCGTCATAGACACCCACGCGGGCGAAGGCGCCTACGATCTCTCGCGCGACGAGGCGGCGCGCACCGGCGAATGGCGCGAGGGGATCGGCAGGCTCGCGACATTGCCGCGAAACAGCGACGCGGGCCGCCTGCTACGCCCCTGGCTCGACATTGTCGGCGCCTGCGATGGGGAGGGAAGGCCTCTCCTCTACCCGGGGTCGCCGCTCATCGCCCAAAAGCTCGCCCGCAAGGGCGATCGACTGGTCTTTTGTGAAAAGCACCCCGACGCCTTCGCCGCATTGAAGGCGCGCGTCGCCCGCGACCGCCGCGTGAAGGCGCTCGATCTCGACGGCTGGACGGCGCTCGGCGCCTTTGTGCCGCCGCCGGAGCGGCGCGGCCTCGTGCTGGTCGATCCGCCGTTCGAGGCAAAGGACGAATTTTCGACGATGGCGAGATCCTTCGCCGCCGCCTTCGCCAAATGGAGCACCGGGATCTACGCGCTCTGGTATCCTGTGAAGGACACGGCGGCCGCGCAGGATCTCTGGACCGCCGTCGGCGCGTCGCGCGCCAAAAGCGCGCTGCGGCTCGAACTCGCAGTCGCGGCGACGGCCGGCCTGACGCGCACGGGCCTGATCGTCGTCAACCCTCCGTTCGTGCTGGAAGGCGAGGCGCGCACGCTTCTGCCGGCGCTCGCGCATCTGCTCGAACGCACGCCCGGCGCAGGCGCTGCGCTGATCGATTCCTTCGGCGGCTGACAAAAAAGGCCCGGCGGACAGCCGGGCCAGTTTGTCTGGAGGGGTCGACAGATCCAGAAACTAGAAATGGTAATTGAGGCCCGCGCGCACCTGCGAAGTGTTGATCCCGACGCTCATCCAGTCCGGCGTCCCGGCGAAGGCGTCCTTCGATCCAAGCGACGTGAACAGATATTCGGCCTTGGCCGAGAGATGATCGGTGAAGGCGTATTCAAGACCGGCGCCGACGGCAAAGCCCGTCTGGAACGACGACATTGACGAGAAGAACGGCAAGGATCGCCAGTCGTTGATGTTGGCCGAGACCGACCCCATCGCCAGACCGCCCGTCAGATAGATCAGCGCGCGATCTGCGGAATAGCCAATGCGGGGGCGGATGGTGGCGAGGCTCGACTGCTTGCCGTCGCCATTGAATCGGAAGAACGGTAATTGGTTGGAATTGCTGATATTGGACAGATCCAGGTCGCCTTCGAGGCCGAGCACGATATTCTGCGTCGCCTGCCAGTTGAAGCCGCCGGTGACGCCGCCTTCGAAGCCCGAAGGCGCGCCGAACACCTGATTCGATCCGTTCGTGAACGCGCCCCAGCCATAGCCGGCGTTAAGGCCGAGATAGAAACCGGTCCAGGTGAACATCGGCGGCGGAGCATAATAGTCCGATTGCGGCGCCCGCCGGCTCGGCAGGTCGGCCGCCACGGCCGCGCCGGTGAAAGCGAGGACTGCGAGACCGACGCTCGCAAATAGGGACTTCTTCATCGATTGACTCCGTTACGCGACGCCTTACGCCCACTTTCGTCGTGCTGCGTTATAGAATCGTTCAGGTAAATGAACGCTTACCGCGACGCAAAATCAATTATGGCGAATACACGCCGGCTATTCCAATATGGAACAATCATAGAAAATATAAATTTTCAGCAAGTATTATTTGTTATAATCTTAATTGAATGCAAATAATACTGAAATTTTGTTATAATTTATAAAATTCAATATGGTAAATACATAATTAAACATCAAGAAATTTGGACTGCTCGTCATGATTCACGAAAAGCTTCGCCATCGCTTAGGATGGAATATCGTCGTTTTGGTCGATGACGGCCAGGAGAATCGAACCGATGGACAGCGGTGCAGCACTGGTGACGGGCGGGGCGCGCCGGATCGGTCGCGCGATCACGCAACGCCTCGCCAAGCAGGGGCTCGCTATCGTCATTCACGCCAGCGCGCGCTCGCGCGACGACGCCGAAAGCGTCGCGCACGCCATATGCGCGGGCGGCGGTCGCGCGGCGGTCGTGACCGCCGATCTGGCCGACGCCGGGGCGACCCGCGGCCTGATCGAGGCGGCGGAGAAGCCGTTCGGCGGACTGACCCGGCTGGTCAATAACGCCTCGATTTTCGAGGCGGACGAGGCTGACACGTTCGAGGCCGCTGGCTTCGATCGGCACATAGCAGTCAATCTGCGCGCGCCCGCTCTGCTGGCTCAGGCCTTTGCCGCCGCGCTGCCCGCAGAGGCGACCGGCGCTGTCGTCAATATCGTTGACCAGCGAGTGCTTCGGCCCGACCCGCATTATTTCAGTTATTCCATCTCCAAGGCCGGGTTGCTTGCGGCTACCCGGACCATGGCGCAGGCGTTCGCTCCGCGCATCCGCGTCAACGCGGTCGGCCCGGGTCCGGTGCTACCGAATCACGTCGAGGGCCAGGCGGCGTTCGACGCCGAAGTGGCGGTAGCGCCACTCGCCCGTGCGGTGCCGCCGGAGGAGATCGCCGACGCCGTCGCCTGGTTGCTCGATGCGCCCGGCATCACCGGTCAGATGATCGCTGTCGACGCCGGCCAGCATCTGGCGTGGCGAAAATAGGCGACGGACGTTCAATCCGCGCTCGGCAGCCTGCGAATCGTGAATTCGATGTCGCCGTCGTCGCAGACGCGCCAGAACTCGATCTCGGTCATATAGGCGGCCTTGGGATAGCGATCGAACCATTCCCGCGCCTTGGCTCGGGCCTCGGGCCGGGGCAGGCGGAAGGAATCTCGTCGCCACGCGCCTGAGCCGCCGACCGGTCGTGACCGGTTGAGCGCGCCGAGGCGGCGCGCAACATCCGCCGGGCTCCTGATCCGAGGCTTGAATTCCTCAACCATCGCCGCGTCCCTTGATGGGCAACCAATCAATCATAGCGCTGTCCTGAGCCGAAGGGGAGTCGACGGGACGTGACTGCAATACAACAGTTTTTCACAATCGAACGCCGAGCGTTTTGTCGCTGGGCGAAAACGCCGGCGCCCCCTGCCTTTTTACGGAATTATTTGCCATAATCCCGCCAATAGCCGCGTACAAGTTCGGGGGCTTTCGGTATTTCCTTGATGACTCCGCGCCGCGCTTTTTTCGCCATGACGGCTCTGGTCGCGATTTCGGTCGCCGCTGGCGTCGCGGCAGCGCGCCTCCTGCCGGTCGAATCTCAGGAGCAGTCTGCCGAGCGGATCGCTGCGGCCGACCTGACGCCCGCCCCCGCGCCACAACCGGCCGAACCCGTCGACACGTCTCCACCGCCCTTGCGCAGGAATACGTTTGGCGGGCTCGTCTATGCGCCGTTGTACGCGCCGTTCCGCGCGGCGCGTGAAGAGCCGAAGCCCGAGCCGGTCGCCACGGACGAGGTGACCGAGACTCCCGCTGCGCCCGCGACAAACATGCCGTTGCCGCCGGCGCGTCCGCCCGAGCTGGCTGGCATCGCCCCGGACATGCCGGCGCCGCCTGTCCGCCCGCCCGAACTTACCGCGCCGGTCGTTGTCGCCTCGCTGACGCCTATGGCCCCCGCGGCCGCCCCCGAAACAAAGCCGCAGCTTGTCGAGCCGACGCCGATGGCGGCCGAGAGCCCGCCCGCCGCCGACGCGCCCTTCAAGAAGGGGCAGCCCGCTTATGTCCGCATCTTCAAGCAGGAAGGCGAACTCGAACTCTGGCTGAAGAAGGGCGGCAAATACGCCCTCTACAAATCCTATCCGATCTGCAAATGGTCGGGCCATCTCGGCCCGAAGCTGAAGGAAGCGGACTACCAGTCTCCCGAGGGATTTTACAGCGTCTCGGCGCGTCAGCTCAATCCTAACTCGCATTACCATCGCGCCTTCAACGTCGGCTTCCCCAACGCGCTGGAGAAGCAGTTGGGCTACACCGGCGGCCTGGTGATGGTGCATGGCGACTGCAAGTCGGTCGGCTGTTTCGCCATGACCGACCGTGGCATCGAAGAAATTTACGACTTCGTCGCCGCTGCGATCGCCGCCGGCCAGCGCGAAGTGCCGGTCAACATCTTTCCCTTCCGCATGACCGACTCGAAACTGGCCCGTGAGACCGGCGGCGGCTGGCTCTCCTTCGCGCCGTCCGAAAACGCCAGATGGGCGTCGTTCTGGAGCAACCTGAAGGAAGGCTTCGACCGTTTCGAGCAGACAGGCGAGCCGCCGACCGCCTATGCCTGCGGCGGGCGCTACGCCTTCAGCGACGGCGGCGCCTCCTGCAAGCGAATTGCAGGGTGGTGATCACTTCCTCTCCGCCACCGCCTCGTCGATCAACCGCGCCACGATCGCGGGGTCGCGCGGAAAGCCGGCGCGAATCCATTTCGCTTGCAGCGTCTTGAGCATGGCGCCGATCGCGCGGCCCTCGGCGAGGCCGCGCCGCTTCAGGTCCTCGCCCGAAACCGGCAGCCGCAGATCGTTCATGCCCGCGACCGCCGTATAGGCATCAAGCCACCCCGCCTCGTCGGCGGCAGCGGCGCTCTCGGCGTGCGCCAACGCCAGAGCGTCAGCCGCGGCGCCGGCGCCGACGCGCAGGACAAACTCGGCGAGCGCAGCGCCATCCGGCGGCGCGAGGGAGCCGTGCAGGGCCTCCAGCGCGCCCGCGGCGCCGACAAGGCGGCGATGTTCCGCATTCGACAGCCTGAGCTTTTCGCGAAGACGTTCGGCGTCTTCCTGCACGAGGACCGAAAGCGCGCCCATACGCATCAGCGCGTCCGGCCCAAGTCCCCGCGCGGTTTCGATCCCTGCGAGGCGCTCGAGCCGCGCAGGATAGACGGCGCCAGCAAAGGCGAATTCGAGCAGTCCCGCCTCGGCAGCCTCCGCCGCGACCTGCGGCCCGCGCGCAGCGATCAGCAACTTGAGCAATTCCGCTCGCACCCGCTCGGCGGAAAGGCGCGTCAATCCGGCGCGCAAGTCGACCGCCGCCGCCAGCCCGTCGGGATCGAGCGGCCCCTGGCCAAAGGCGGCGTGAAAACGAAACAGGCGCAGGATGCGCAGGTAATCTTCGGCGATGCGCTGGCGCGCGTCGCCGATGAAGCGCACACGCCGGGCCGCGAGATCGGCCTGCCCGCAGAGCGGATCGTGCAGCACGCCGTCGCGCGTCAGCGACATCGAATTGATGGTGAAGTCGCGCCGCCGCGCATCCTCGTCGAAATCGCGGCCGAACCGGACTTTCGCGCGCCGTCCGTCGGTCTCGACGTCCTCGCGCAAGCTCGTGACCTCGAACGGCCGCCCGCCGACAATCACCGTCACCGTGCCGTGATCGTAGCCGGTCGGGACCGACCTGAGCCCGGCCTTCCTCGCGCGCGCGACGATCACATCCGGCGTCGCCGTCGTCGCAAGGTCGACATCGGTGGTCGGCAAGCCGAGCAGTGCGTTGCGCACGGCGCCGCCGACGATCCGCGTCTCCTCCCCCTCGCCGTCGAGCGCGGCCAGCGCCCGCGAATTATGCGGCTCCGCGAGCAGCGCGGCCAGCGCCGCCCTGCCCGTCACTGGAAACGCCCGGGCACGACGCGCCCGTTCTCGACATGGGCCGGCGTGTAGCCGCCTTGTTCCCTGTTGGCTGTCAACCCGAAGAACAGCATTCCCGCAACCGCCGCCACAAGCCCTGCGATCGTCAGCCCGAATCGCGCCTCGCCCGGCCAATGCGTCGGGTGCAGGGGATGACGGCGCAACGCCAGCAGGTAGACGACATAAAGAACGAACGGCGCGACGAAGAGGGCGACAGGCCCGGCAAACGCTCGCCACATCAGATGTAGAGCCTCTCGTACAGGTTGCGCAGAATGCCTGCGGTCACTCCCCATATATACTTGTTTTCCCAAGGCATGGCGTAGAAATGGCGGATCACGCCCTTCCATTCTCGGGACTGGCGCTGATGGTTCGCCGGATTCATGACGAAAGCGAATGGCGCCTCGAACACGCCGGCGACTTCGTGATGGTTGATGACGAGATCGAACGGGGCGTGGATTTCCGCCACGACCGGCACGATGCAATAGCCCGATCCGGAGAGATAGGGATCGAGCAGACCGAACGGCTCGACGTGCGCCCGCGCCAGGCCGATCTCCTCCTCCGCTTCACGCAGCGCCGCTGCGATCGGTCCATTGTCGTCCGGATCGATCTTGCCCCCGGGAAAGGCGACCTGACCGGAATGCGAACGCAGATGCGTCGCGCGCTCGGTCAGCAGGACCGTCGTCCCTTCCGGCCGCTCGATCAGACCGACCAGCACAGCGGCGGGTTTGGCGTCGGCCAGCGCAGTCGCGAGCTCGCTTTCATGCTGGTTCACCACATGATCGTCGCCGCGCATGCGCGCCGAAGACTGGGGCGCCAGCGACAACTTTGCGCGGGCATGGGCGAGGAAGGAGGACGACGATGCGGCGACAGGAGCGGAGTTCATTCCACGAAACCTAGACTGACCCGGCGCAGTTTGCGACGGCCCTCGGTCATTACCTGACGGAATCGGCGGGCGCGGCCCAATCAATAGGCCTGGCGCAGCCTGTTCACATAGGGTGACGGGGTATGCTATATTACCAATATGACCCATACTGTGCGCGAAAAACAGAAGCTGCTGGCCCGCGTGCGCCGCCTCCGTGGGCAGGTCGAGGCGATCGAGCGTGCGCTTGAAACCGAGGCCGGCTGCGAAAAGGTCATGCATCTTCTGGCCGCGGCGCGCGGCGCGATGACCGGACTGATGGCGGAGGTGGTCGAGGACCACGTGCGCACCCATCTCGTCGACGCAGAACGCCATCCGGACGCCCTGAACATCGAGGCCGTCGATCATCTTCTCGACGTCGTCCGAACCTATCTGAGGTAAGCGCGCCCATGCACGATCACGACAGCGACATTTACCCCGTCCTGCACGACCATGTGTTTCTCGGAGAGGGCCACGAGCGGAGCGAGCGGAAGACCTGGGCCGTGATCTGGCTCTGCGGCGCCATGATGGCGATCGAAATCGTCGGCGGCCTGATGTATGGATCGATCGCGCTCGTCGCCGATGGCCTCCACATGAGTACGCACGCCGGCGCCATGCTGCTGGCGGCGCTGGCCTACACCTATGCGCGCAAGTACGCGCGCGATCCCCGTTTCACGTTCGGGACAGGAAAGCTCGGCGATCTCGCCGGCTTCGCCAGCGCCATCATCCTTGCGATGATCGCGATCCTGATCGGCTATGAAGCCGTCACGCGACTGGTCGAGCCTGTTCACATCCATTTCTCGGAGGCGATCCCGATCGCCGTTCTTGGCCTGGCCGTGAACATCGCCAGCGCCTGGCTGCTCAGCGGCGGCGAGCACGACCATCATCACGGAAGTGGGCATTCCCATCCCGCGCATGGAGCGCGCCACGATCACATTCGTCGCATCGAGACGCCTGCCGGCGAAATCGCTCTCGAAGTCTTCGAGGACGGCGTCCCGCCGCGGTTTCGTTTGCGTGGCGAAAACGGCGCGCCACTGTCGGCCGCCGGGGTCTCGATCGAAACGGTCCGGCCGCGCGGCGGGCGCCAATCCTTTCCGATGGTCGACCGCGGCGATTATCTCGAGTCTGTCGACGAAATCCCGGAGCCGCACGAGTTCGATGTCGGAGTAACTGTCGCAGGCGCGCGATATACCGAGGCGTTCGAGGAGCACGACCACGCGCACGAGGCCACCCATCGCGATCACAACATCCGGGCGGCGGTCGTTCACGTCATGGCGGACGCGGCCGTCTCCGTGCTGGTCATCATCGGGCTTCTGCTCGCCAGAGCCTTCGGCTGGTTATGGATGGACCCGCTGGCGGGCATTGTCGGCGCGGTCGTGATCGCAAGCTGGTCGCTCACCCTCATTCGCGACACCGGCGCCATCCTGCTCGACATGAACCCAGACCGCCGCATGGCCGACAGCCTGCGCGAGACGATCGAAAGCGACGGCGACCGGCTCGTCGACCTTCACCTCTGGCGGCTCGGTCCGGGGCATCTCGGCGCGATCGTCGCGATCGTCACCCCCTCGGCGCGTGGCCCGGATTTCTACCGGACGCGGCTGGCGCGGTTCCGCGCGCTCTCGCATCTGACGATCGAGGTGCGGCAGGGCGCATAGCCGGGCTGTCAGCTCCACGCCGCGACGTCGGCCGCCGGGGCCATCGCAAAGAAGGCGCCGGCCGAGGCGACGCCGAACATGTCGACGCCCTCGACTGCGCGCACCTCGCCCCAGGCCACGAGATCATAAAAAAGCGCGCGCTTCACCAGCGCCCACAGATCGTCGCGCACAAGGGCGTAGGGCTTCAGCCCGTCCGCCGCGCCGGTCTCGAACCGCAGGGGATGGGCGGCGTCGATTTCGACCCAGTCCTCGACATTGGTGCGCAGCCGCAACGTCTGGCCCCGTTCGTCCTCGGTCCTTTGCAGTTCGACGCCAAGAAACGGCGCGTCCTCGACCACGATGCCGACGCGCTCGACCGGCGTCACCAGCACATAACGTTCCGGATCCCGACGCAGGATGGTGGAAAAGAGCCGCACCAGCGCCGGCCGGCCAATCGGCGTGCCAAGATAGTGCCATGTGCCATCGCGGGCGATGCGCATGTCGATGTCGCCGCAAAACGGCGGGTTCCACATATGCACCGGCGGCAGGCGTCGCGTCTCGCCCCCGGCGGCGCGCGCCGCCTGCGTCAACCCGTCCAGGCCCAGCGTCACGCCTGTCGTCCCTGCCTGATCGTTCGCCATAATCTCGCAACCATTGGCCGACACGGTTCAAGCGCCATAATCTAGATTGTCGGCGCCGGATCGCAAACAAGGATGATTCGGACCCGACCTCTCCGTCCATGGGCGGAAAGAGCTTGCGAAGAGAGCCCGATGCCCACACAAAACCCCGCGCCGACCTCCTTTGACGAAGCGGTCGCGCAGTCCGCCCAGAAAGCCGTCGACAGGCTCGCTGCGGCGCGCGCCGGCGTCGAGGCCGTGATATTCGGCCAGCGTCAGGTGGTCGAACAGGCCCTGGTCACGCTGCTGTCGGGCGGCCACGGGCTGCTCGTCGGGGCGCCGGGCCTCGCGAAGACCAAACTGGTCGAGACGCTCGCCATCGTGCTCGGCCTTGACAGCCAGCGCGTACAGTTCACGCCGGACCTCATGCCTTCAGACATTCTGGGCTCGGAAGTGCTGGAGGAGACCGCCGACCGCAAACGATCCTTCCGATTCGTGCCCGGTCCAATCTTCGCGCAACTCCTGATGGCCGACGAGATCAACCGCGCGAGTCCGCGCACGCAATCGGCGCTGCTGCAGGCCATGCAGGAAAGCCACATCACGGTCGCCGGAGTACGGCGCGATCTGCCGCGTCCGTTCCACGTGCTCGCAACACAGAACCCCATCGAACAGGAAGGCACCTATCCTCTGCCCGAAGCGCAACTCGACCGCTTCCTGATGCAGATCGACGTGCTTTATCCCGACCGCGCCGCCGAGCGGCGCATTCTCCTCGACACGACCGGCGACGCGCAGGCGAAAGCGACGCCTGCCGTGAGCAGCGACGATCTCGCGCAGGCGCAGCGCCTCGTCCGGCGCCTGCCAGTCGGCGAGAGCGTGGTCGAAGCGATCCTCGATCTCGTCCGCTCCGCGCGCCCAGGCGAAGGCGACCCGCAAATCGTGCGCCACGTCGCCTGGGGACCGGGGCCGCGCGCAGCGCAGTCCCTGATGCTGACGGTGCGCGCCCGCGCATTGCTCGAAGGCCGGCTTGCGCCCTCCCTCGCCGACGTGGCCGCGCTCGCAGAGCCTGTGCTCAAGCACCGCATGGCGCTGACCTTCGCGGCGCGCGCCGATGGCGAGACCATCCCCGGACTGGTGCAGAAACTCGTGGCGAGGATCGGCTGACGTGAACGGCGGCGGCCTGATCGACGCAGTCGAGCGCGCTGGCGCGCCGCAATGCCGGCAGGACGCGCTCGAACTTGCGCGCCGCCTGCCAGCCGTCGTGGTCGCCGCGAGAGAAATCGCAGCATCCATCCTGCACGGCGTGCACGGTCGCCGCCGCGCCGGCGCTGGCGAGACTTTCTGGCAGTTCCGTCCATTCATTTCGGGGGAGGCGGCAAGCCGCATCGACTGGCGCCGCTCCGCGCGCGACGATCGTCTCTATGTGCGCGAGCGCGAATGGGAGGCGGCGCACACCCTGTGGCTGTGGATGGACCTGTCGCCGTCCATGGGTTTCGTCTCCGATCTCGCGTTGCAGCCCAAGGTCGACCGGGCGCTGACGCTTGGCCTGGCCGTCGCCGACCTGCTGGTGCGCGGCGGCGAGCGCGTCGGCCTGCTCGGGCTGTCGCGCGCGATCGCCACGCGCGACATCGTCGACCGGCTGGCCGAGATCCTTCTGATCGACTCGCGCCTTGCGCGCGAACAGGCCGACCTGCCGCCCGCCGAGACGCTCGCGCCGCGCACGCGCGCAATTCTGATCGGCGATTTTCTGGTCGCGCCCGAGGCGTTCGCCGAACGTCTGAGCACGCTTTCGGCACGCGGCGCGAGCGGCCATATCCTAATGATCGCCGATCCTGTCGAGGAGACCTTTCCGTTCGCAGGCCATGTCGAATTTCTCGACGCGGAGTCCCCGGCCATCCTGCGCGTCGGCCGCGCCGAAAGCTGGCGCGCCGAATACCAGCGCCGCCTCGCGCGCCATCGCGCGGTGATTGCGGAGACTGCCCGCGCGCATGATTTTTCGCTGATCCTGCATCGCACCGATCGCCCGGCGTCCGAGGCTCTGCTGGCGCTGCGCGGGCGCCTCGAAGCAGGCTCCGTCTACGGCGCCATCGCATGATGGGCCTGCCGCTCGCCTTCGCCGCGCCGCTCGCGCTGATCGGCCTTTTCGCGCTGCCTTTGATCTGGCTGCTCGTGCGCGTCACGCCGCCGCGCCCTCGCCGGACGCCCTTCCCGCCGCTGCGGCTCATGCTCGACATGGCGCCACGGGACGAGACGCCCGCGCGCACGCCATGGTGGCTGCTTGCGTTGCGGCTGACAATCGCGGGCCTCGCGTGTCTGGCATTCGCCGGTCCGGTCTGGAATCCGTCTCCAGGCGGCTCGGGCGGCTCGGAACCTTTGCTGATCGCGCTCGACGACGGATGGGCGGCGGCGCCGACCTGGGACAGGCGCATCGCCTATGCGCGCGCAGCCGCCGAAACCGCAGGCCGGCGCGGCGCGCCCGTGTCCATCGTCGGCATGTCCGACGGCGGGCGCGCTATCGAGCCTGCCGACAGCGCGCATGCGCTCGAAGCTCTTCGCGCGCGAAAGCCGCAGCCCTTCGAGCCGTCGCGGTCGGCAGCGATGGCGGCGATGGAAACCTTCGCGCGGGCGCACGGCGGCGCCCGTGCGCTCTGGATCGCCGACGGACTCGAGACGGGCGATACGCGCGCCTTCGCCGAACGCCTGTCGGCGCTGTTCGGCGCAGGCGTCGACATTGCGACGGAGACGCTCACGCCGCTGGCGCTCGCCGGCGCGCGCAACGAAGCGAACGGCCTGATCGTGCGCGTGCTGCGCGCGACGGACGCAGGCGCGGCAACCGGACTCGTCCGGGCATCCGACATGAAGGGCCTGACGCTCGCCGAGGCGCCATTCACATTCGTGAAGGGCAGCGAGACTGAAGCGAAGATCGATCTGCCGGTCGAACTGCGCAACGAGGTCGCGCGCGTCGAAATCGCGGGCGAGCGCGCGGCGGGAGCGGTGTCGCTGCTCGACGACCGCTGGAAACGCCGCCGCGTCGGCCTCGTCAGCGGCGCGAGCGCCGACGTTGCGCAACCGCTTCTCTCGCCAGACTATTATCTGTCGAAGGCGCTTGCTCCCTATGCCGAGACGCGCGAGGCGCCGCTCGACGCGACCGACCCCATCGGCGTGCTCATCGACGAAGGCGCCGATGTTCTGATTCTCTCGGATATGGCTGTCGCGCCGGGCGAAACACACGACAGGCTGGACGCCTTCCTTGACCGCGGCGGCGTACTGGTGCGCTTCGCCGGCGCCCGCCTCGCCGGTTCGACGGACGATCTGACCCCCGTGCAATTGCGCCGCAGCGGCCGCGTGCTCGGCGGCGCGCTGTCATGGGAGATGCCGAAGAAGCTCAGCGCTTTCGACGCAAAGAGCCCGTTCGCGGACCTTCGCGTCCCTGACGATGTCGCGATCTCCCGTCAGGTTCTTGCCGAGCCGGAACCTGGATTGTCCGCCCGCACCTGGGCGCAGCTCTCCGACCAGACGCCGCTCGTGACAGCCGAGCGGCGCGGCAAGGGTCTGCTCGTGCTGTTCCACATCACCGCCGATACGACATGGTCGAATCTGCCGCTGTCAGGCCTGTTTCCCGAAATGCTGCGCAAGATCGTCGCGCTTGCCGGCGGCGGCGCCAAAGTCGCGCCGGAGGCGGACGAGACCACCGTCGGGGACCAGCCGCACAGGACGGAAACGCTCACGCCCACGCGCACGCTGGACGGGTTCGGCGCGTTCGCCACGCCGCCGGCGACCGCCCGCGCCATCGCCGCCGACTATGGCGGCCCGGCCAACGCCGATCATCCGCCTGGATTTTACGGCCCGCCGGACACGCTGGTCGCACTCAACGCGCTCGCGCCCGATGCGAAGCTTCTAGCGGCCAATTTTACCGGCCTGAAGGCGGGGCGCGCGGAAATCGAGCAGATCGCGCCGATCGATCTGCGCGCGCCGTTGATTTCAGCCGTCGTCCTGCTGCTGATCGCCGATGGTGTCGCCTCCCTCTGGCTCGGCGGCGGCCTGCCGCGTTTTCGCGCCCGCCGCGCGGGCGCAGCCGCGTTGATCCTCGCCGTCCTTGGCGCAGCGGGGCCGACCATTGACCGCGCGCGCGCGCAGCCGCCAACGCCGGACCAGACGCAATCGAAGGCGCCAGGCGCCCGCGACATCGAATCCGCGCTCGTCACGCGCCTCGCCTATGTCGTGACCGGCGACCCGCGCGCCGACGACGCGAGCAAGGCCGGCCTCGCATCCCTGTCGCGCACGCTGGCCGAGCGCACATCGCTGACGCCGGGCGATCCGGTCGGCGTTGATCCGGCCCGCGACGAACTCGTCTTCTATCCATTGCTCTACTGGCCGATCGTGGCGTCGCGTCCCCAGCCTTCGCCGCTCGCCGCGCAGAAGATCGCCGCTTTCATGAAACAGGGCGGCACGATCGTTTTCGATACGCGCGATGCGCTGACGACCCGCCCCGGCGGCCCGCCCTCGCCCGAATCCCTTTGGCTGCGCAAGCTGCTCGAAGGTGTAGACGTGCCAGAACTCGAGCCCGTCCCGCGCGATCACGTCGTCACCAAGACCTTCTATCTGATCGAGGCTTTCGTCGGTCGCACGACCTCCGGCCAGACGTGGATCGAGGCCCTTCCACCCGAACCAGCGGACGGCGTGACCCGCCCGGCCCGCGACAGCGACAGCGTGTCGCCGATCGTCATCGCCTCGAACGACCTTGCCGCAGGCTGGGCAGGCGACCGAGATGGCGCCCCTCTCTACCCGCTCAGCCCCGACGGCATGCGTCAGCGCGAACTCGCGCTGCGCGGCGGCGTCAACCTTGTGATGTACACGCTGACCGGCAATTACAAGGCCGATCAGGTGCATGTGCGCGACCTCCTGAACCGGCTGGGACATTGAGTCCGACATGACCGCCTACAGCCTCTCCTTCGCCCCGCTCGTCCCGCCTGTCCTGCTGGCGCTGATGGCGGCAGCCGCCATCGTCATCGTCGCGCTCGCCCTCTGGGCGCGCCGGCCGGGAGCATGGCTGCGCGCGTTGGGCCTTGGGCTCGTGCTGGTTGCGCTCGGCGATCCGTCCGTCGTGCGCGAAGATCGCGAACCGCTGAGGGACACCGTGGCGCTGGT
Source organism: Pseudomonadota bacterium (assembly GCA_021781815.1). Lineage (GTDB taxonomy): Bacteria > Pseudomonadota > Alphaproteobacteria > Rhizobiales > Beijerinckiaceae > JAJXWB01. Next base: position 143,153 of record JAJXWB010000006.1, read on the forward strand.
GCTCGACACATCGGGCAGTCAGACGATCGGCGAACGCCCCGCCCAGATCTCCGCTGCGCGCGACGAACTGCTGAAGCGGTTCGACGCGCTTGGCAATATCGATCTGCGCGTCATCGAAAGCGGACGCGCCGAGGAGGACGCTGACGGCACAAGGCTGTTCGTCGCGCTCAACGCCGGCCTCGCCGACGTGCCGCCGGAACGCCTGGGAGCGGTCGTGATGGTGACGGACGGCGTCGTCCACGACATTCCCGACAGCGTCGAACGTCTCGGTTTCAAGGCGCCGCTGCACGTGCTCATCACCGGACACGCGGGCGAGCGCGACCGCCGCCTCGACCTGACCGAGGCGCCGCGCTTCGGCATCGTCGGCAAGGACGTTATCATCGAGGCGCGCGTGATCGACGCCGGCGGCCCGCCTGATCCGATCGCCCTCCACGTGCGCCGCGACGGCGCGGACATAGCGACGATCGCAGGAACGCCGGGCGAAATCATCCAGATTCCGGTGCGCGTCGAGCATGGCGGTCCGAACGTCGTCGAGGTCGAGGTCGATCCTGTTCCGGGCGAATTGACGACGCTGAACAACAAGGCCGTCGTCACCATCGACGGCGTGCGCGACAAACTGAAGGTGCTGCTCGTCTCGGGCGAGCCGCACGCGGGCGAGCGCACATGGCGCAATCTCCTGCGCTCGGACGCCAACGTCGAACTCGTGCATTTCACCATCCTGCGCCCGCCCGAAAAGCAGGACGGCACGCCCATCAACGAGTTGTCTCTGATCGCCTTTCCAACGGCCGATCTGTTCGGGCGCAAGATCAACGATTTCGATCTCATCATCTTCGACCGCTATTCCAACCAGAGCGTTCTGCCCGCAGTCTATCTCGACAACATCGTCAGATACGTGCGCGCAGGCGGCGCATTGCTGATCGCGGCAGGCCCCGATTTCGCCAGCACGTCCGGTATCTATTTCTCACCGCTCGGCCAGATCTCGCCTGGCCGGCCCGATGGCGATCTCGTGGAGCAGCCGTTTCGTCCGCGCGTCTCCGATCTCGGCCGCAAGCACCCGGTCACGCGCGGCCTGCCCGGCGCCGACGCCAGCCCGCCGCACTGGAGCGAATGGTTTCGTCAGGTGAACGTCGAGGCGACGCGCGGCCAGAGCATCCTCGCCGGCGTCAACGACAAGCCGCTGCTCGTTCTCTCGCGCGAGGGCAAGGGGCGCGTCGCCGAACTCCTGTCCGACCAGATGTGGCTTTGGGCGCGCGGCTATCAGGGCGGCGGCCCCTATCTCGAAATCCTGCGCCGCCTCGCGCACTGGCTGATGAAGGAGCCGGACCTCGAAGAGGAAGCGCTGCGGGCGACGGCTCATGGAAAGGAAATCCGCATCGAGCGGCAGACGCTGAAGGATTCGATCGACCCTGTGACCATCACTGCGCCCTCGGGCGCGCTCGATCACGCGAATATGACGCCTGTCGAACCCGGCCTTTCACGCCGGACGTTTCAGGCCCGGGAGCTCGGGCTCTACAAGCTGACCGAGGGCGACCTGTCCGTGCTGGTGAATGTCGGTCTGGACAACCCGAAAGAATTTCAGGACGTGATGTCCACTGTCGATCGCCTGAAACCGATCGCCGAGGCGAGCGGCGGCACGATCCGCCGCATCGCAGCAAATGACAGGGGCGCGATCACCCTGCCACGCATCGCGTCCGTCGGCGGCGGATCGATCGCCGGCGGCGCCGACTGGATCGGCGTGCGCCGCACGGATTCGCATGTGGTGCGCGGCGTCGGCGTCGCGCCTCTGGCGTTGGGGCTGGCGGGCCTGGCCGCGCTGCTGGCGGCGTTCGTCACAGCCTGGCTCATCGAGGGGCGGCGGCGGGCGTAATGGACAGGACAGAGGCCTGCGCGCGCCCGAACCAGTTCTGCGCCAGCCGGTCGAGAGACAGGGCGCCGGCGCCGTTCTTCATCAGGAACAGGAGACTGGCCGCCCAGACGCCGTGCGTCGGATAGGCATCTGGATAAACAAGGACCTCGATCGTCAACGTCATGAACAACAACGCCGTCGCCGACAGGCGAGTGGCCAGACCGATCAAAATCAATGTCGAAAAGACATGCTCCGCGCCGGCCGCCATGAACGCCGCAACCTCCGGCGGCAGCAGCGGCAAATGATATTCGTCGCGAAACAGCCCGACGACGCTGTCGGAGAAATGCGGCCAGCCAATCCGCCAGTTCCAGTCGAACAGATCAATGGCGAAATTCTCCACCTTCGTCTGTCCGGATTTCCAGAACACAGCGGCGATCGAGAACCGGGCGACGAGCGTGATCAGTTCGTTTGGAATGCGTGCATAAAGCGTGTTGATTCTGGTGATGAGAGCAGTCATGTGCGCCTCCAGGAAAACTCAGCAATGAAGCGCGATCGCGATTCGCGCCGACAAGAGAAGTCCGAACGCGGCGGCCGGATCGAACGACGGCTCGCCCGTCGAGGCGCGCGCCGCCGCCTCGCCGATCGTCGCGCCGTCTTGCAGCGCGCGCAGGAAAACGGCGCAGCCGGCGGCAAGCCGCGTTGTCACGACATCGAGGTCTGGACGTGCAACCAGCGCATCCTCAGGCGCGAATTGATCGACGCGCGCAAGATCGCCTAATCCCTGATGCGCGGCCCAGACTGACACAACCGCATAGCGCGACGTCAGAATCCCGGCGCTCGCATGAAGCGCGACGCGACTGTCGAAAAGCCGCTCGGCTCCCACGTTCGCGAAGTCGTGCGCATCCAGCGGCGTCGCGTCGGCGGCGTGATAGGCGCGCAGGCGCAACGCTTCGAGCCTCGCGACGTCGGGGAGACAGGGAACGCCGGCCGCAGGGGTAAAATCCTCGATGAATTCGGCGAAGCCTGCGCCGTAATCGGCCAGACGCGGCGAGCATGGCGGTTGCTGCATGACATATACGCGCGCCATGTCACGGAAAAAGGCCTCGCCAACCAGATCCTGGACGACCGGAAACTTCGCGGCGAGCGCATCGACGAGCGAAACCACGACATTGTTGCGATAGACCCCAAACCGCTGCTCGACGCTGGAGCCGTTCCATGCGGCGAGGCCATCCGGCGCGCCTGCACTCGGGTCGAGCGCCGCGTGCGCAAACTGGTCCTGGGCGGAAAGCGGGCTCATGCGAGCGCCTCCGCCGTGTGGGTCGGCGCGTCCGCACTCGCCGCGAGGATCGTGTCCGCCGCGCGCGCTTCCTTCAGCAAAACCGGCAGTTCAGGCACATCGTTGTCCCACTCGATCAGGGTCGGCGTCGGCCCGAGGCGCGCCGTCGCGCGCTGGAACAGCGCCCATACGTCGTCTGCGACCGCCGAGCCATGCGCATCGATGAGAAGCCTCGCGCCCAGCGAATCCTGGCGCTCCGCATAACCCGCCAGATGTATTTCGCCGACGGCCCACATAGGAAAGGCGTCGAGATAGGCATGCGCGTCGTGTCCATGATTGACGCAACTCACCATGACGTTGTTCACGTCGAGCAGCAGACCGCAGCCTGTTTGTCGTGCGATTTCCGTGAGAAAATCCGTCTCGCTCCAGTCGCTGCGGGCATAGGCGACATAGGTGGAGGGATTTTCGAGCAGCATCGGTCGCCTCAGCCGTTCCTGCGTCTGCTGAACGTGGCGGACGACACGCTTTAGCGCCGCGTCGTCATAGGCGATCGGAAACAGATCGTTGAAATAAACGCCGGCATGCGTCGACCATGCGAGATGCTCGGAAAAAGACTGCGGCGCGTACCGTTCGATCAGAGCTGCGAGCCGATCGAGATGACGCTCGTCGAGATCCTCGACGCCGCCGATCGACAGGCCAACCCCATGCACAGACAGCGGATAGGTCTCGCGCAGTCCTTTCAACAGATGATGCGGCGGTCCGCCCGCGCCCATGTAGTTCTCGGCGTGGATTTCGAGGAAGCCGACGGGCGGCCGATCCCGCAGGAGATCGGCCGCATGCTCATTTTTCAGGCCTATGCCCGCGCGCCGCGGCAGCGCGCCGAAAGCGGGAAAGGCGTGATCCGCCGCAGACCGCGCGCTGGACCTCGGAACGGCGATGGTTTGCGCTGACGTCATGCGACGGCTCCCGTGCTGAAGATCGAACTTGCGTTACTTGAACGCAGCGAGTTGGCCGTGGCCGGTCGGCGATGTCCTTGATTCGAGCGTCGTGCACGTGCCATTGGGAACGGCCTTCCACGAATTGCCCTGGAAATCGACTTTCGACGTTCCCGCGCAGGTGGTCCCCGGACCGGCCTTGCAATCATTATGGCCCTTCAGCGCGACGCCGAAGCATTTCTCCATGTTGGCCATCATCGCCGGCTTCGCGATGGCGGGCGTGGCGAGCGCAGCGGCGACAGCAGCGGCGAGCGTCAGGGACAGAGTGCGGCGATCCATGTAATTATCTCCTCGTTGCATGAGCCGGCATCGTGGCTCGAATACGGTTTCGTCGAGGAGGCGACGCATGTTACGTCGCACACGGTTTCGTGATCGTTCGTGATGTGGCGCCAATTTTATTCTGAGCCGTGTAACAAAGCGCCATGACAGCGCGAAGGGGAGAATGAGCCTGACGAAAGGCGCCCGAACTGGCTGGGACGATATGATGCGAGCAGCTCTCGCCGGCGATGAGGCCGCCTATCGTCGACTGCTTGCGGAACTCGCGCAGGCCCTGCGCGCGACGGTGCGCCGCACGCTCGCGCATGCGAGGCGCAGCGAGGGGGATGCGGAGGATGTCGTGCAGGAAATCTTGCTCGCCGTGCATCTCAAGCGGCATACGTGGGATCCGCGCCAACCTTTGGCGCCTTGGGCGTTCGCGGTGGCGCGCCACAAGACGATCGACGCGCTGCGGCGAGCCGGCCGAGCTACGCACGTTTCGATCGACGACTTCGTTGAAAACATCGCCGCGCCGCCGGAGGGCGCCGGCGACCGCAGCGATGTCGAGCGCCTGATCGGCAGGCTCGACGCGCGCCAGAGCCGCATCGTCCGCGGCGTGTCGCTAGACGGCCGATCGACAAAGGAAATGGCGGACGATCTGAACATGAGCGAGGGCGCCGTGCGCGTGGCCCTGCATCGTGCGCTGAAGCGCCTCGCGGCATTATACAGGAGCGACGGCGAGTGAATACCGACGACCTGATACGCGCACTCGCCGCGGACGATATCGCCGAACCGACGACCGGCCGCCGTGCCGTCGCCGCTCTTCCCGCCTGCGTGCTCGCAACCGCCGCCTTGTTCTACGCTTTTGCCGGCCTGCGCCCTGATCTCGCCACGTTCGCGGTGATGGAAGGGACCGTGGCGAAACTCGCCGTCACGCTCAGTCTTGCGCTCGTCTCGGGCGCGCTCGCGCTACATTTCGCAAGGCCAGGGGCGCGGTCTGCGGCGCTCGTCCTCCTGCTTGTTCCAGCGGCGGTGCTGCTGGCCCTTCTCGGGGTCGAGCTGCACATGGCGGGCCTCGCCGACTGGCGCCAGCGCTTGTTCGGAAGCACCAGCTCGACCTGTTCGATCCTGATCACACTGCTGTCGATCCCGCAGCTTGCTGCGATTTTGTTTGCGCTCGCCAGCGGCGCCGCGGACCGGCCGAAAACCGCCGGCGCAGTCGCAGGCCTCGCGGCCGCAGGGGTAGGCGCCAGCGTCTACGCGCTGCACTGCCCGGAGGACAGCGTGCTGTTCCTGCTCGCATGGTACGGGCTGGCTTCCGCCGTCATGGCCGCTTTCGGCGCGGCGCTTGCGCCGCGCGTCGTGCGATGGTGACCCCCTCAGCTCTCGCCGGTGCAAAAGCCGATGCGGATCATGTTCGTCGTCCCCGGAGTCCCGAACGGCACGCCGGCGACGATGATCACGCGGTCGCCTTCCTGCGAGAAGCCTTCGCGGTTGGAAAACTTGCACGCGCGGCGCGCCATGTCGTCGAGGTCGCTCGCATCCTTCGTCACGATCGCATGTACGCCCCAGACCAGCGCGAGACGCCGCGCCGTATCGCGGTTCGGCGTGAGCGCCAGGATCGGCGGATGCGGCCGTTCGCGCGCGATGCGGAAGGCGGTCGAGCCGGACGACGTCCAGGCGCAGACGGCCTTGAGATCGAGCGTTTCCGCCATGTCGCGCGCCGCCACGGCAATTGCGTCGGCGCCCGTCGGATCAGGCGCGGCCGCGCGCTGCCCCGCGATGACATCACGATAGACCCTGTCGGTTTCCACTTCCTCGGCGATACGGTTCATGGTGGCGACCGCCTCGACCGGATATTGCCCGGCGGCGCTCTCGGCCGAAAGCATGACTGCGTCCGCGCCCTCGAACACGGCCGTCGCGACGTCCGACACTTCGGCGCGCGTGGGCACCGGCGAGACGATCATCGACTCCAGCATCTGCGTCGCCACCACCACCGGCTTGCCGGCGCGTCGGGTCATGCGGGTGATGCGCTTCTGCAGGCCAGGCACCTTTTCCAGCGGCATTTCCACGCCGAGATCGCCGCGCGCCACCATCAGCGCATCCGACATTTCGATGATTTCGGCGAGCCGTGAGATCGCCTGCGGCTTCTCGATCTTGGACAGCACCAGCGCACGCCCGCGTGCGATCTTCTTGACCTCCGCCACATCGTCCGGCCGCTGCACGAACGACACGGCGACCCAGTCGACGCCGGCGTTGAGGCCGGCTTCAAGGTCGGACCTGTCCTTGGCGGTCATCGCCGCGACCGGAATCTCCGTGTCCGGCAGACTGACGCCCTTGCGGTCGGAAATCTTGCCGCCCACATCGACGATTGCGCGCGCGTATTGCGGCGTCGCCTCGACAATGTGCAACCGCACCTTGCCGTCGTCGATGAGAACGCTGTGCCCGGCCGCGAGCGCGCCGAGAATTTCCTGATGCGGCAGTTGCACGCGATGGATATCGCCGGGCGTCGGATCGGAATCGAGAATGAATTCCGCGCCCTTCGTCAGAACGACCGGCCCATCCCTGAAAGTGCCGATTCGCAGTTTCGGACCCTGCAGGTCGATCAGGATGCCGATCGGGCGGCCCGCATCCCGTTCGATCTCGCGGATCATCGCGATCCGTTCGCGCATACCGGCATGATCGGCATGGCTCATGTTGATGCGGAACACATCGGCGCCGGCGCGATGCAGCGCGGCGATGGTCTCCTTGTCGGCTGAGGCGGGCCCCAGCGTCGCCAGGATCTTGCACCGGCGCTGTCGTCTCATTTCACGTCCGTTCGTTCTATTGCGCCCGGGCCTGGCCCGGATCGGTCAGTTGCACTGTCCAGCTTCGCGCATCCTTGCCCGTATCGATCTCAAAAAAACCGGTTCGGTCATAACCGCGCACATAACAATTCTCACGCCCGTCAATCTTGAACTCGCGATCACGCGTGCACATGAACGCCTTGCCCTTCCATTCGCCGCCGCGCTCGTCCATCGCGTAGACGTAGTAGTATTGCGCCGCCAGCGGCCCGCGCAGCAGCGTTTCGCATGCGCTGGGCTTCAAGTTCCACCAGCCCTCGCTCATCCACGCTTCGCCGTCCGTATAGGCCATGGCCACGCTCACGCGCCCCGTCGTGTTGTTGCACAGCCGGAAATCCGCGCGCGCAGGAACAGCCGCGGCAAGAACGAATGCGAACATCAGGGTCAGTCGAATCATCGCTCGTTCGTTGATCGCAAATGAGGACGAAGGACGCGTGACGCAAAAATCAGTGGGATTCGCGGCGCAGGAGAGGGAAATCACGGCAACTCCGGTTTGTCCATTAAATTGGCCTAATCACGACTGCGGGTCGACCAAAATCGCCCGAAAATCGTTGACATTCGTGAACGTTGGCCCCGGCGTGAGCAGATCGCCGAGCCGTTCGAAGAAGCCGGTGGCGTCGTTATCGGCCAGCATGGCGTCCGGATTGAGGCCGAGCGCCCGCGCCCGCGCTGCTGTCGCGCCATCGACGAATGCGCCTGCAGGATCGCTCGCCGCGCCCCCGCCGCCATCCGTGCCATCCGTGTCGCCCGCAATCGCGGAAACGCCAGACAAGCCGTCGAGCGCCAGCGCCAGGGCCAGAGCATATTCCTGGTTGGGTCCGCCGCGGCCCTTGCCTGCGACAGTCACCGTGAGTTCGCCGCCGGAGAGGATCGCAACCCGCCGGCCCTGCGCGAGCATCGGTCTCGCCAGCGCCGCATGCGCGCGCGCCGCCTCGCGCGCCTCGCCCTCGACGTCCGCCCCGAGGCTGACCGCCTCATAACCGGCCGCGACTGCAACCGCTGCGGCCGCGGCGAGCGACTCGGCGGGACGCGCGATGATCCGGTAGGACGCGCCGTCGAACATCGGATCGCCGGGCTTCGGCGTCTCTTGCGCCGGATCGGCCAGCAGCGCCAAGGCGCTCGGCGGAAGATCGATGCGATATTTCGCAGCGACCGCGATGGCGTCGGCGAGCGTGGTCGGATCGGGCGCAGTCGGGCCGGACGCTATGGCGGACGGATCGTCGTAAGGCACGTCCGAGATCGCCAGCGTCAGTAGCCTTGCTGGCGCGGCGAGAGCGGCAAGCCGCCCGCCCTTGATTCGGGACAGATGCTTGCGCAGGCAGTTGATTTCGCCGATGGCGGCGCCCGAACGCAGCAGCGCGCGGGTGATCTGCTGCTTCTCGGCGAGCGTCAGCGCGCCGGCCGGTGCGATCCAGTTGGCGGATCCGCCTCCCGACAGCAGCGCCAGCACGAGATCGTCGGGACCGGCGCCCGCGGCCAACTCCATTATGCGCTGCGTCGCATCGAGGCCGGCCTGGTCCGGCACGGGATGGCCGGCCTCGACGACCGGCGCGAGCCGCGTTGCGCGGCCATATCCGGTCCGCGCGACGCCTAACCCGGTCAGGCGAGCAGGCGGCAGGCCGACGACATCCAGATAATGCGCCTCGGCAGCCGCGATCATCGAGCCAGCCGCCTTGCCGGCGGCGAGCAGGATAATGCGGCCCCGAGGCGGCGGCGGCAGATGCTCCGCCAGCCGCCGGACGGGAAGCGCCGCCTCCACGGCCGCATCGTACAGCGCACGGGCGAGCATCCGCGAATCCTTGTCCATCATACCCGCCAATTTCCCCCATGGCGGAGCCGCTTGCAACGCGGGCGCACTTGCGGCAAGTGCGACGCATGGCCGATTTTGTCCCGGTGGAACGCATCGATGGCGCGCCTGAAAGCGGCGTCCTCCTGATCTGCGACCACGCCAGCGCGGCGCTGCCGCAAGACTACGACACGCTCGGCCTCGGCGCGGCGGCCTTCGCCCGCCACATCGCCTATGACATCGGCGCCGCCGCCATAACGCGGCGACTGGCGGCGCAGCTTCACGCGCCCGCGATCCTCTCGACCTTCTCGCGCCTGCTGATCGACCCCAATCGCGGCGCCGACGATCCGACGCTCGTGATGCGGCTGTCAGACGGCGCGCTGATCCCCGGCAATGCGCACATCGACGAGGCTGAGATCGACAGGCGCCGCGAGTGCTGCTGGCGGCCCTATCGCGACGCCATCGCCCGGCAGATCGACGCGATGCTCGCCAGCGGCGTGACGCCGGCCATTGTCTCGATCCATTCGTTCACTCCGGTCTGGAAGGGCGCGGCCCGGCCGTGGCATGTCGGCGTATTGTGGGATTGCGACGCGCGGCTGGCGCGTCCCCTCATCGATGCGCTATCCGCAAAAGGCGATCTCGTCGTCGGCGACAACGAACCTTACGATGGCGCGCTCGAAGGCGACACCATGCACGATCTCGGCACGATGCGCGGTCTGCCGCATGTGCTGATTGAAATCAGGCAGGATCTGATCAACGACGACGCCGGCCAGGACGAATGGGCTGCGCGACTGGCGACCGAACTCAGGCCCATCCTCGCCGAACCAGGCCTGCATCGACGGGAATTCCATCCGACGCGGACGCGGGCCCCCCGCCCGTAATCGCGCGATTCACACCCTGAAGCTGCGCGCGCGGGCGCCGGAAAACGGTCGAGTCACAGTTCAGCCATCCTGTTTCGCCCGGAGCGGGGCAAAATGCGATCCTCGCGAATCGACTCGGGCGCGTCATATTCGGCCGCGCCGGTTGAAGATTGATACGGCAGGACAAGCGTCCGAAAATGTTTGCAGTTTCGTCGCAGGACTCGTTTTGGCGGCGGAGCGGGCGAGGCCGATGGCCTTGCTGTGTGGCTGATCGCAACCGCCTCGTGGCGCAGCGACATCTCCCCTGGCGGTTTCGGGACATCATGCTGACACTTCCGCCATTATTTCATGACCCGAATCGCAAAGCTCCGGCGCAGGCGAGCCGGTGCGGTTATCCGGGCGGAATGGTTCCGAATGGATCGCACGACCATGAACCGAGTTCACTCACGAAGATGGAGATCTCCATGACAATGCATCGTTCCAATCCCGGCTTGCTCGCGCTGACGCTCGTCGGCGCGCTTGCGGCCGGTTCGATCGCGGCCTACGCGCAGACGAAGCCAGCGACGCCGGATGCGGCCTCGGCCGTCGCCGACAAGAAGGCCGAGACCGAAACGCACGACATTCTGAAATTTTCCGCTGACGGAAACGCCGCGCTGCGCGAGATCGAAGCCGCCCGACTGGCGATCTTCAGCGGCAAACCAGCGGCCGCGCACGCTGAAATTGGCAAGGCGCGCGACAAGATTCACAGGGGCGTGAGCGAGGCCGAGCATTTCGTGGCCGAAGCCAATCCCGGAAAGACGCCGCCGAAAGTGGAGATGCTCCCGGTGGACGGCCAGTTGATCGCCTACGACGATTTCGTTCCGACGGACGACAAGACCGCGCATGTGGCGGCGGCCAACCAGCAACTTGAGAAGGGCGCGCATCCGGCGGCGGCGAATGAATTCAAGCTGGCCGACGTCAAGATCGTTTACAATCGCGTCTGGATGCCGATTGATCTTGCGCTGCGCCGCCTGGATCAGGCGGAAAAATTGATGGGCGAGCATAAATATTACGAAGCGAACCTCGCGTTGCGCTCGATCGGCGATCATCTCTCGATCGAAAGCGACAGCATGACCGACGACGTGGGCAAGCCGAACGACAAGCCGGCCGCCGGCGCGCCTGATGCAAAGGCCGCAAACACGCCCGCAGGCAAGGCCGACGCGCAGCCCGGAAAATAATCTCTCCGTCAGCCTTCGCCCGCCGCCGTTTGCGGCGGGCGTTGAACCGGCTGCGAACTGCGTGGCCATCGGCCATTCAGCGCGCGCCGGCGCGTCCTTCCCGGTCCGGCGGAGAGCGCCGCCGTTCCACGCCCGATCGCCGCGCCGCGGCGATCACCCCAATTCAAACCCGACATACCCCTGCAATTCAGCGATCGCCTGCGCGGGATCGCCGACCTTGATCGTCGTCATTCCCATGGCGCGCGCAGGCTTCAGGTTCACGCCGAGATCGTCGAGATAGACGCAATTCGCCGGATTGACGGCCAGCGCCTCGACCATCATGGCGTAGATGCGCGGATCGGGCTTGCGCAGGCCGATCTTGGCGCTTTCGATCACGTGATCGAACAGCGTCATGATCTCCTGCTTGTACATGGCGGCCATGGCGTTGCGGGGATCGGCGGGCAGATTGTTGGTGATGCAGCCGGTCTTCAACCGCGCATGGATTCGTCGCAGCGCCTCGATCATTTCGGGGCGCGGACGCCCCGCCAGCAGCGGCAGCACGTCGGCCCCGCGCACTTCGTGGCCCGCCGCGCGCGCTTCTTCGGCAAACTGAACATCGAATTCGTCGTGGCCGATCGCCGCGCGCTCGAATCTGGCCCAGGCGTTGTCGAGGTGGTTGGTCGCATTGATCGTGCGGATGAAATCCTTTGGCAGGCCGCGCTCCCGCTCGAACCGCGCGAAGGCCTCGAACGGGCTCGACGTGATCACGCCGCCAAAATCCCAGATTACCGCCTCGACCATCAATTTTCTCCCTGAATTCCGGCTTTCTGTATAGCGAAACCGCGCGTGGCGCGAGCGCGCCCTATGGAAAGCGGGGATTAGCCGGCCGTGCGGCTTGACCTCGCCCGCCCGACGTCGCATCCCTCGCGGCCGTTTCCCCTGAGTGAAGGCGCGCCATGAGCACCAATTCCATCGATTCCGGTCACCTCAAGTCCTTCATCGAACGCATCGAGCGGCTGGAGGAGGAAAAGCGCGCGCTGTCCGAGGACATCAAGGACGTCTACGCCGAAGCCAAGGGGACGGGCTATGATGTGAAGATCATGCGCAAGATCGTGTCGCTGCGCCGCCAGGATCACAACAAACGGCGGGAGGAGGAGGAGATTCTCGACCTCTATCTTTCTGCGCTGGGGATGAGCTGAGGGACGTTTTGTCCCTTTGACGCATCAGCGCTCCGGTCTAGCCTTTTCCTGTTCGTTTTGGCCTGCTGATTCGGGCTGCAAGGAGATTGCATGAGCGACGATTTCGACCGCCGCACGATCCTGAAGGCGGCGGGGCTGGCGACCGCGGTCGGACTGACGCCCGCCACCGCGCAGGCAGCCCAGTTGAAACTCGGCCCGGCCCGGCCATTCTCTTTCGCCGGCCTGAAGGACCAGGCCAGACAGATGGCGAAGCAGGCCTATGCGCCGCCGCCGAAACCCTCTCCCGAGATCATGGATGAACTCACCTACGAGGAATGGGGCAAGATCCGTTACGACACCAGCTATGCGCTGTTCGCCGATGGCCCGCAGCAGATTCCGGTGACGTTCTTCCACCTCGGCAAGTTCTTCCGCAAGAGCGTCGAGGTCCATGTCGTCGACAACGGACAGGCGCGCGAGATTGTCTACGATCAGGCCTATTTCGAGATGCCCGCAGCCTCGCCCGCGAGAAAGCTTCCCAAGGGCGTCGGCTTTGCCGGCTTGCGCCTTCAGGAACCAAAGAACGGGCCGCTCGACTGGCGCAAGAACGACTGGGTCGCCTTCCTCGGCGCATCCTATTTCCGCGCCATCGGCGAATTGCGGCAATATGGTCTGTCCGCCCGCGGCGTGGCGCTCGACACTTGGCAATCCGGCCGCGACGAGGAGTTTCCGGATTTCACGAAATTCTGGATCGGACCGGAACAGGGCGACACGGTCACGATCCACGCGCTGCTCGAAGGGCCGGGCATTGTCGGCGCCTATCGGTTCCAGATGGCGCGCGATCAGGCCGTGACCATGGACGTCGATTGCGCCCTCTACCTGCGCAAGGATTACATCCGCTTCGGTCTGGCGCCGTTGACCTCGATGTACTGGTTCTCCGAGACCCGCAAGGGCGATGGCGTGGACTGGCGGCCGGAGGTGCACGATTCCGACGGGCTTTCCATGTGGACCGGCGCCGGCGAGCGGCTGTGGCGCCCGCTCAACGATCCGCCGCGCGTCATGGCCTCCGCCTTCGGCGACAATAACCCCAAGGGCTTCGGCCTGATGCAGCGCGACCGCGTGTTCGACCACTATCTCGACGGCGTGTTTTACGACCGCCGCCCGAGCGTCTGGGTCGAACCGAAAGGAAACTGGGGCAAGGGCGCGATTCAGCTTGTCGAAATTCCGACCGACGACGAAATCCACGATAACATCGTTGCGATGTGGGTTCCGGCCGAACCAACGGGGCCCGGCAAGGAGTTCAACCTGTCCTACCGGCTGCACTGGAAGGCCGACGAACCCTACCCGACCGATCTCGCCCGCTGCGTCGCGACGCGCCTCGGCAACGGCGGCGTGCCCGGCCTGCCGCGCCCCAAGGGCGTGCGTAAGTTCATGGTCGAGTTTCTCGGCGGCCCGCTGAAGGATCTGCCCAAAGGCGTAAAGCCCGAGCCGGTGCTCTGGGCCTCGCGCGGAACCTTCTCCTACATTTTCACGGAAGCCGTGCCCGACGATGTGCCGGGCCACTGGCGCGCGCAATTTGACCTCACCGTCGCGGGGCAGGATCCCGTTGAAATGCGGCTGTTTCTCAGGAACGGCGACCAGCTTCTGTCGGAAAACTGGATGTTCCAGTACCATCCGTTCGGGAACGAGACGATAAAATGACCTGCTGTCGGCGCGGCATCTTAGCCGTAGCAGGAGCTGCCCGGAATATTGTCGCGGGTTCCGGGGCGATTTTCGTGGCATGACTCTGGTAATCGGGAGCGCACTTTCGCGCACCCCGAACTTTGCCAGGCTGATGCGAGACGCCATGACCTCCCTTCCCTCTTCCATCGACGTCGCCATCATCGGCGCGGGCGCCGCCGGCATCGCGGCCGGGCGCCGTTTGCGCGCCGCCGGCGTCTCGACCCTCGTGATCGAGGCGCGCGCTCGGCTTGGCGGCCGGGCGCACACGCTCGCAACGCCGCGCGGGCCGATCGATCTCGGCTGCGAGTGGCTGCATTCGGCCGACCGCAACCCGCTGGTTGGCCTCGCACAAAGGCTAGGCTTCGCGCTGGAGACAAGCCAACCGAACTGGTCCGCGCACGCCGGCCGCGGGTTCTCCGAGAGCGATCAGGCCGCCTATCGCGCCGCATCCCGAGACTTTTGGGACTCGCTGCAAAAGGCGCATGACGAGGGCATGGCCGACAGGCCCGCCGCCGCCTTCCTGCCGCAGGGCGGCCGCTGGAATCCGCTGATCCAGACGATCTCGACCTATTACAATGGGACCGAGCTCGAAAACGTCTCCATCGTCGACCTCGGTCGTTACGAAGACACCGGCGTCAACTGGCGTCTGCCGGAAGGCTATGGCGCGTTGATCGCGGCTGCCGGGGCCGACTTGCCGGTCGTGTTCGACTGCCAGGTTGCGCTCGTCGATCACTCCGGCGCGAGGGTGAGGCTTGAAACGGCGAAGGGAGCGGTCGAGGCGAAAGCCGCTCTCGTCACGGTCCCAACGTCGATGATCGGCGAGGAACGGCTGAAGTTCCGTCCGGCGCTGCCCGAAAAGGTCAACGCCGCCCAATCGCTGCCGCTCGGGCTTGCCGACAAGATCTTTTTCGAGATCCTCGGCGAAACCGATCTGCCATGCGATGGCCATGCTTTCGGCGCGCTCGACACGATCGAGACGATCAGCTTCGACATCCGCCCCCGCGGCCTGCCGTTGATCGGCGGCTTCGTCGGCGGCGAATTTGCGCGGCGTCTGGAACACGAGGGCGTAGTCGCTCTGGAAGCGGAGGCGCGCCGCCAGTTCGCCGCGGCTTTCGGCTCCGATGTGCCGTCAGCCCTGCGCTTTGTCGAAGCGACCGCCTGGGATCGCGATCCTTTCGCGCGTGGCGCCTATTCGCATGCCCTGCCGGGCAAGGCGGATGAACGCGCGACGCTGGCGGCCCCGGTCGATGGTCGCATCTACTTCGCCGGCGAAGCCTGCTCGCGCCAGAGCTTCTCAACGGCGCACGGCGCATGGGCGACCGGGATCGTGGCTGCTGAGGCGTATTTGAAATCCGTCTGATCGCGGCGCGGATGGCCGGCCGCCAGGCCGGCCATGATGCGATGTGGCGAGACGCAGCCTGTCAGAACGTCAGAACCTTCGCCTGCTTCACGCCGGGCAGCTTCTGGATTTCGGCCAGCGTGCTTTCCGGCGGATCGGAATCGACGGCCACCAGCGCGATCGCCGAGCCGCCTTCCTCATCGCGGCCGAGGGCGAAGGTCGCGATGTTCACCTTGGCGTCGCCGAGCAGGCCGGCGAAGCGGCCGATGAAGCCGGGCTTGTCCTCGTTCGTCACATAGACCATGTGGGCGGCGAATTCCGCGTCGACCTTGATCCCCTTGATGTCGATGATGCGCGGCTTGCCATCGTGGAACACGGTGCCGGAGACCGAGCGATCCTGCCGCTCGGTCGTGACCGCCATCGTGATCAGCGACTCGTAATCGCCATCCGCGGCGCGCGTCACTTCGTCGATCACGATGCCGCGTTCCTTGGCCACGGTCGGCGCCGAGACGACATTCACGTCCGACAGCAGCGGGCGCAGCAGGCCGGCGATGGCCGCAGCCGTGATCGCCTTGGTCTTGAGATCGGCGACGGCGCCCTCGTAGGTGATCGTCACCTTCTTGATGCCTGTCTCCGTCAACTGGCCTGCGAACGAGCCGAGCCGCTCGGCGAGCGCGATGAATGGCTTCAGCTTCGGCGCTTCCTCGGCGGTGATCGACGGGAAGTTGACGGCGTTGGAGATCGCGCCTCGCGTGAGATAATCCGACATCTGCTCGGCCACCTGAAGTGCGACATTTTCCTGCGCTTCGGTCGTGGCTGCGCCCAGATGCGGCGTGCAGACGACATTGGCGCGGCCAAACAGCGGATTGGCCGTCGCGGGCTCCTCGATGAACACGTCGAAGGCCGCGCCCGCGACATGCCCGGAATCGAGCGCCGCCGCCAGCGCAACCTCGTCGACCAGGCCGCCGCGCGCGCAATTGACGATGCGCACGCCCTTTTTCGTCCTGGCGATGTTTTCGGCCGACAGGATGTTTTTCGTCTGCGCCGTCATCGGCGTGTGCAGCGTGATCACGTCGGCGCGCGCCAGCAGTTCATCGAGTTCGACCTTCTCGACGCCGATGTCTTTCGCGCGCTCCGGCGAAAGGAACGGATCGAAGGCGATGACGCGCATGCGAAGACCGATCGCGCGGTCGGCGACGATCGAGCCGATATTGCCGCAGCCAATGATGCCGAGCGTCTTGCCGGTGATCTCGACGCCCATGAAGCGGTTCTTCTCCCACTTGCCGGCCTGCGTCGAGGCGTCGGCGGCGGAGATCTCGCGCGCCTGCGCGAACATCATGGCGATGGCATGCTCGGCGGTCGTGATCGAATTGCCGAACGGCGTATTCATCACGATGATTCCACGCGCCGTCGCCGCCGGTATGTCCACATTGTCGACGCCGATGCCGGCGCGACCGATGACCTTAAGCTTCTTGGCGTTCTCGAGGATCTTGGCGGTGACCTTCGTCGCCGAGCGGATCGCGAGACCATCGTAATCGCCGATGATCGCGGCGAGCTTGTCCTTGTCCTTGCCGAGCGCCGGCTGGAAATCGACCTCGACGCCGCGCTCCTTGAAGATGGCGACAGCGGCGGGCGACAGAGCGTCGGAGATGAGTACGCGAGGAGCCATGGAGATGCGTCCTTTGGATTGAGAGGAATTGTGATCGCAGTCCCACTGCGGATTTTCAGGAAACCGTCATTGCGAGCAAAGCGAAGCAGTCCACCTCCAGGAATCGGGATGGATTGCTTCGTCGCTTCGCTCCTCGCAATGACGAGATCGGTTGTCAGGCTGCTTTCGCGAGTCCGGCCTTGGCTTCCGCAAAGGCCCAGTCGAGCCAGTGCGTCAGCGCCTCGACGTCGGCCTTCTCGACAGTCGCGCCACACCAGATGCGCAGGCCGGGAGGGGCGTCGCGATAGGCGCCGATGTCGAGCGCCACGCCTTCCTTCTCCAGCAACGTCGCGAGTTGCTTGGCGAAAGCGGCCTGTGCGTCAGCGGGCAGAGCCGTGATCGCGGGATCGACGACCTTTAGGCACACGCTCGTGTTGGAGCGGATGTCCGCGCTAACAGCGAGAAAATCAATCCACGGCGTCTTCGCCTTCCAGTCGGCGATGGCCTTGGTGTTGGCGTCGGCGCGCGCAACGAGCGCGTCGAGGCCGCCGAGCTTCTTCCCCCACTGCAGCGCATCGATGTAATCCTCGACGCAGAGCATGGACGGCGTGTTGATCGTCTCGCCTTCGAAGATGCCTTCGATCAGTTTTCCGCCCTTGGTCATGCGGAAGATTTTCGGCATCGGCCATGCGGGCTTGTAGCTTTCGAGCCGCTCGACCGCCCGCGGCGAGAGAATCAGCATGCCGTGCGCCGCCTCGCCGCCCAGCGCCTTTTGCCAGGAGAAGGTGACGACATCGAGTTTCACGAAATCGAGTTTCTGCGCGAACGCCGCTGAGGTGGCGTCGCAGATCGTCAGACCCTTGCGGTCGGCGGCGATCCAGTCAGCATTGGGCACGCGAACGCCGGAGGTCGTGCCGTTCCAGGTGAAGACCACGTCGTGATCGAAATTCACCTGTTTCAGATCGGGGATTTCGCCGTAGCCGGCTTTCAGCGTGCGGACGTCCTTGAGCTGAAGCTGCTTCACCACATCAGTGACCCAGCCCTCGCCAAAGCTTTCCCAAGCCAGCAGATCGACCGGGCGGGCGCCGAGCAGAGACCAGAGCGCCATTTCGACTGCGCCGGTGTCGGAGGCTGGCACGATGCCGATCCGATAACCGGCCGGAACCTGCAACACTTCGCGCGTGAGGTCGATCGCCAGCTTCAGCTTGGCCTT
Source organism: Pseudomonadota bacterium (assembly GCA_021781815.1). Lineage (GTDB taxonomy): Bacteria > Pseudomonadota > Alphaproteobacteria > Rhizobiales > Beijerinckiaceae > JAJXWB01. The sequence goes on from JAJXWB010000006.1 coordinate 161,307, forward strand.
GCCGATCTTCGCGCGATGCGAGCGGCCGAGGGCGGCGTCTGTCAGGGCTTGGAGAGACCAGCCGGGGCGCTTGGCGCAAGGGCCGGAGGAGAATTGCGGATTGGCCGGCCGCACGCCGGGTTTCGTATTCGCCATGTAACCATCCTTTCAGATGGGCGCCTCTCGTTGGGGAGAGGTGTCCCGCGGACGGCGATACAGGGAACGCGCGTTCAAAGCAAGCCCGACAAAATGAAACGGCGGCCGGAAGGCCGCCGCGCGATGCGGAAATGCGGCAGGCTCAGTCCGGCGTGTAGCGCAGGCCGACGCGGATCTCGTGCGCGGTCTCCTTTTGCGCGCTCGTTACGCCATAGATATTGTTGGTCGTCACGTTGCCGAGGTAGAGGAAACGATAGCCCATATCGACGGCGGTGTTCGGCGTGAGCGCATAGGAGGCGCCGAACATGCCGGCGAAGGCGAGATTGACGCGCTGGCTGGTTGACGATTGATCCCAGTCGTAATTGTAGACGGCCGCCGTGCCGGGATCCTGATACGTCACGTTGTACGACGCGCCATTGGGCGTGAACCAGTTCCTGCTGACTTTCTGATAGACGAAATTCGGCCCGACGCCGACGCCGACATAGGGCGTCAGGTTCCACCACGTCCCGAGATCGGCGTAGACGTTGAACAGGACGTGGAAATTGGTCATGCGCGCGCGCACGAAATCATAGCAGGTGCTGTATTGGGTTCCGTAGGTGACGGTCGTCACGCCGCTCGCGGAGGTTGTCGACGTCGTCGTTGGACCGACCGGGCATGTCGCGGCCGCGGTGTTGCGCTGGAATGTTCGCGGCGCGCGATAATCGGCGGTCACGTCCGTGCGGAACCAGTCATTGAACTTGTAGCCAAAGCCGAGCCCGATGCTCCAGCTATTCGGAAAGCTGGTGGATTGCGGCAGGGTCGATGTGCCGAACTGGAGCGGCGTGTCCTGCGCGACAGCCACATCGCCGCGCAGATACCATCCGGTCGCGAAGGTGACGGGGCGGTCGTCGATCGGCGCCGGCGCCACATCGGGCGTGTCGGACGATCCGAAGAACGGCCATTCCCAGGCTTGCGCTGCGGGCGCCGTCAGCGCGATCGCAAGCGCCGCGACCGTCGCCATCCCGTTTCCGCGCGTGAGCACGCCCATGTCGTCACCCCGAAACTGCGCCGGACGTTGCAATCCAGCCATCTGTGAATCGAAGATGAGCGAACATGCTTAAAATGCGCTTAACCCTAACGAATAATGTCATTTCCGACACGTCTGGTGGATGCGGTCGGGCATGGCGTCGAGGGCTCTCGCCGGACGCGTACATGCAAACAAAAACGGCGCGGAATATTCCGCGCCGTCTGAGTTCGAAAGAGATCCGCGTTCAGTATTTGCGAACGAGCGGCCCCGGCGCGCCGCCGAAGATCGGCGCATTGGCGGCGACGACCGGCCCCATGCCGTAATCGCCGAGAATGTAGCGGAAGCCGAGACGGAAGTCGTGCGCGGTCTGACGATAGGACTGGGTCTCGAAGTAGCAGGAGGTCACGTAGCCGCACACGATCGGGTTGCTCCTGACCGAGCCCATGTCGAGGTAACGATACCCCAGATCGAGCTTCAGATTCGGCGTCACGGAAAAGGCAAGACCGGCCATGGCCGCCCAGGCGAAATTGTCCGATGACCTGTCGGCCGCATAGCCCGTGCCGACGCCGATGTCAGTCAACGCGCCCATGTGATTGTGGGCCAGACCGATGCCCGCGCCGATATAGGGCGTCACACCGTACCAGGTGCCGAGATCGACATAGCCATTCGCGAGAAAGACGGCCGACGCGACGTTCGACGAATAGGTGTCGAGGCAGTAGGCGGCGGCGCAGAAGGCGGTGTAGCCCACCCCCGAGCGATAGGGCGCGGAACTGCGATATTCGCCGGTCACGTCAGCGCGGAACCAGTTGTTGATCTGATAGCCGACGCCGGCGCCGATGATCGCGGAATCGCCGAGTTCGTTATAGGCGTTGAACGTCGCCGGCGCATATCCGCCGAGCATGTTCGTCGGCTGGAGAGTCGAACGGAAACCGCCGATCTCGTTCACGCCGACGCCGACGTCGCCGCGAAGATACCAGCCGCTGATGTCCGGGGCGACGACCGGCGGTTCGACCATGGGAGGAGGCGGCAACAGGTCCGCCGCGAAGGCAGGAGCGATCGCGCCAAGAACGACCACGCCGGCCAGAGTGAGGGCCTTGATGCTGCCCATGCGAGTTTCCTTTGTGCTGACGGGCAAGGCCCGCATCCGATGGAGACAAGGGAGAAAATCGCAGAGCTTAGTTAATTTGCACTTAACCCTAACGCGCCATCGCACAACGTCTTGATGCACGCGGAAACGCGCGGATTTACTGCGTTTCCGGCAAGGACCGAAACGATCGGACAAAGCGGATTCCAACATTTTCTTGCGCGCTGGCCTGCTCGCGCGCCCAGATCCCGCTTGAATTACGGCGCGTGAGAACTGCGCGCCGCTCAGGCCGCAGCGCCATGCAGCGCATCGCACACGGAGTCGACGACGCTTTCCACCAACGCGCGGTCGTCGCCCTCGCCCATGACGCGGATCACGGCTTCGGTCCCGGAAGGGCGGATCAGCAGGCGGCCGCCGGCGCCGAGACGCTCGCGCGCAGCGTCGATGGACTTCACGACCGGCGCGCGTTCGAGCACGGACTTGCGCACGCGCACGTTCTTGAGGATCTGCGGCAGCGGCTCGAACAGGTGGCAGACCTCGCTGACCGGCTTGCGCTTTTTCTGCACGACCGAGAGCACCTGCATGGCCGCCACGAGTCCGTCGCCCGTTGTCGTGTGATCCGACAGGATGATATGGCCGGACTGCTCGCCGCCAACATTGTAGCCGCCTTCGCGCATGCGTTCGAGCACGTAGCGATCGCCGACGGCGACCCGCTCCAGCGCGAGACCGATCCCGCCCAGATAGCGTTCGAGGCCGAGGTTGGACATGACGGTCGCGACGATTCCCGGTCGCGCCAGTTGCCCCTCTTCCTTCCAGTTGGTGGCGACCAGCGCCATCAGTTGGTCGCCGTCGACTAGATGGCCGTGCTCGTCGACGATCAGCACGCGGTCTGCGTCGCCATCGAGCGCGATGCCGATGTCCGCCCGCATTTCACGCACCTTGGCGCTGAGCGCGGCCGGCGCCGTCGAGCCGACGTCGCGATTGATGTTGACGCCATTCGGCTCGCAGCCGATCGAGAACACTTCGGCCCCAAGTTCCCACAGCGCCTGCGGCGCCACCTTGTAGGCCGCGCCATTGGCGCAATCGATGACGATGCGCAGACCGTCGAGCGACACATTGCGCGGCAGCGTGCGCTTGGCGTATTCGATGTAGCGCGCCTGCACGTCGTCGAACCGCTTGGCGCGGCCAAGCTCGCTGGAGGCGGCGAGCTTCGACGACAGATCCTGTCCGAGCAGCGCCTCGATTTCGGCCTCGACCTCGTCGGACAGCTTGTAGCCATCCGGCCCGAACAACTTGATGCCATTGTCCTCGTAAGGGTTGTGCGAGGCGGAAATCATCACCCCGAGATCGGCGCGCATCGAGCGCGCGAGCATGGCCACCGCCGGCGTCGGCACGGGCCCCAGGATCATCACATCTATGCCGACCGATGCGAAGCCCGAGACCAGCGCATATTCGATCATGTAGCCGGACAGGCGCGTGTCCTTGCCGATCACGACGCGGTGGCGATGATCGCCGCGCTGGAAAACAATGCCAGCGGCCTGCCCCACCTTGAGCGCCAGCTCCGGCGTGATCACGCGATTGGCCAGCCCGCGAATGCCATCCGTGCCAAAATACTTGCGGCTCATCTCGATCCTCTGAAATTCTGATCCCAATGCCGACGGGCGAGTCCTAACCGCTTCCCACGGGCAGCGGGAAACGTCCCGAATTTTTGATTAACGGCCAGGAATACAGTCGACCATGACCTTGCTCGCGACAATTTATCACAATCCCGCCTGCGGAACCTCGCGAAACGTCCTCGCCGCGCTGCGCGCGGCAGGCATCGAGCCGAAGGTCGTGGAATATCTGAAGCGCCCGCCGGACAGGAAGACGCTGGAAAGTCTCCTCGATCGGATGGGCAGGAATGTTCGCGACATCCTGCGCCAGCGCGGAACGCCCTATGACGAACTTGGGCTGGACAACGCCAATCTGACCGACGACCAGATCTTTGCGGCCATTGCGGCGCATCCGATCCTGATCGAGCGGCCGATCGTCGTCGTCGGCGACAGAGTCGCCCTGTGCCGCCCGTCCGAGACCATTCAGGCGCTTCTTGGATAGAGCGGGACAAGGCCGTCTAACCGGCGGCCGCCTCCAGCGCGCGCCTCGCTCTGTCCAGAGCCGATGGACAAAGAGAGGCGATGCAGCCCAGAATGAGCGCATCGACATCGAGGCAGCCTTCGCCTGTCATCCTGAGCAGCGCCGACGCGATTGCTTCGCGCCGCAAGGCGGGATCGACGGAGGCCAACCGAAGCGTGATCTCGCCATAGGCTCGTTCCGCAGCGGCTAACTGCTCTGGATACCAGACGCCGATCATACGCTCCTGAGACATGAGCGCCCCCTCCCCCCGCTGGCCGGCCGAGTTCGACGCCTCCAGTTACGTCGAGGGTTTGCACGCCGTCAACACGTCAGGCGGACATCGCTGGGTACTCATTTTTGGGGGCTTGCCTGCCTCGCCGGCCCAGACCGGCGATCCGGGCGGCTGCGCCGGCGCAATCGCTGCTTTCGCCAGTATTTTCATATGATGGCGCCACATAAGAAAGCCCAACCGCCGCGGCTTCATGCGCCGCGGCGATTGGGCTTTTTCGCGATCCCCACATCGCTCGCATTCAGAACGCGCGGACTCGAAAATGGTTCCGTCTTGCGACCACGATGCCGACAAAAGATTCGGCGCACGGACGAACCGCGACGGCGCCTAAAAAAACCCGGCCATTCGGCCGGGTTTCGCGGGTCAGCCTGTCGGCTGCGGTTCGAGGCCGCCCGCATCGGGCTCGGGCTTCGGCCGGTTGTTGCGGCCGGCCGACGGCACCGGCGCAGCGCGCGGAGGCGTTGCGTCGCCGGACTCGCGCACAGGCGGAATGCCCTTCAGCAGCGCCATGATTTCGTCGCCGGACAGCGTCTCGTACTCTATCAACCCCTTGGCCAAGGCTTCGAGGTCGTTGCGCTTCTCCGTGATGATGCGGCGCGCCTCCGACAGGCCGGTCTCGACGAGGCGGCGCACCTCGGCGTCGATCTTCTGCGAGGTTTCTTCCGACAGGGTCTGCTGGCGGCCCATGGAATAGCCGAGGAACACCTCCTCCTGGTTCTCGCCATACATCACGGTTCCAAGCTGCTCGGAGAAGCCCCAGCGCGTGACCATGGCGCGGGCGAGCTTGGTCGCCTGCTCGATGTCGGACTGCGCGCCGGACGTGACCTTGTCCTTGCCGAAGATGATCTCCTCGGAGACGCGACCGCCCATCAGCACCGCAAGACGCGACATCATCTGCTCGTAGCTCATCGACAGCTTGTCGCGTTCGGGAAGCTGCATGACCATGCCCAGCGCGCGACCACGGGGGATGATCGTGGCTTTGTGGACCGGATCCGTCGCCGGCACGTTGAGCGCGACGATGGCGTGGCCGCCTTCGTGATAGGCGGTCAGTTCCTTTTCGCCTTCGGTCATGACGAGGGTGCGGCGTTCCGCCCCCATCATGATCTTGTCCTTGGAATCCTCGAATTCCGCCATGGTGACGATACGCTTTCCACGGCGCGCGGCCATGAGAGCGGCCTCGTTGACGAGGTTCATCAGATCGGCGCCCGAAAATCCCGGCGTCCCGCGGGCGACAACCTTGAGGTCGACGTCGGGGGCGAGCGGCACCTTTCGGACGTGAACGCGCAGAATGCGTTCGCGGCCGATGACGTCCGGGTTCGGAACCACGATCTGACGGTCGAACCGGCCGGGGCGCAGCAGGGCGGGATCGAGCACGTCAGGCCGGTTGGTGGCGGCGATCAGGATGATGCCCTCGTTCGCCTCGAAGCCATCCATCTCGACCAGCAACTGATTGAGAGTCTGCTCGCGCTCGTCGTTGCCGCCGCCGAGCCCGGCGCCGCGGTGCCGGCCCACCGCATCGATTTCGTCGATGAAGATGATGCAGGGCGCGTTCTTCTTGGCCTGCTCGAACATATCCCGGACGCGGGATGCGCCCACGCCGACGAACATTTCAACGAAGTCGGAGCCCGAGATCGTGAAAAATGGCACGTTCGCCTCGCCGGCGATGGCGCGGGCGAGCAGGGTCTTGCCGGTGCCGGGCGGACCCACCAACAATACGCCGCGCGGAATTCGGCCGCCGAGGCGCTGGAATTTCTGAGGGTCGCGCAGAAATTCGACGATTTCCTGCAAATCTTCCTTGGCCTCGTCGACGCCAGCGACATCCTCGAACGTCACCCGGCCCCGCGTTTCCGTCAGCAGCTTGGCCTTGGACTTGCCAAATCCCATCGCCTTGCCGCCAGCGCCCTGCATCTGCCTGGAAAGGAAGATCCAGACGCCAAGGAAGGCGATCAGGGGCAGGCCGTTGACCAGCAGCGTGACGAGCCAATTATTGCCTTCGGACGGCGCGCGCGCCGTGATCGAGACGTTCTTTTTATAAAGTGTCTGAACAAGCGACGGATCGTTCGGCGCATAGGTCGAGAACTCGCGACTGTCCGTGTAATGCCCGGTGATGTCGTTGCCGGCGATGGTGACATCGCGCACCCGGCCCTGATCAACCTGACTCAGCAGCTCGCTGAACGAAATTGACGTGGTTTGCTGCCGCTGGGCGGGGTTCTGGAACATGATGACCAGACCCACCACCAAGAAAAAGATGATCACCCAGAGAGCGAAATTCCGGAAGTTCGGGTTCATCAGAGACCTGTAGAAGCGACGGCGAGTTCAAACGCCGCCAAGCTGATTTGAGTTCCAATGTAGGCGCGCGCCCCCGCATTGCCAAGGACGCGCGCCAATTGTGATTGACGGCAAGCTCATGGTGTTGTCCTCCGGGGCGCCTCGGGCTTCAAAACCAGCTTGTGCGCGTCCAGCCGGACGCAGACGCCGCCAAGCGTGGCGGCGACCGGCGCCCCGGCGCGCAGCCGCCGGACGAGCGCCTCGATCCGTTCGAGCCGGGGCGCATGCCCCGAACCGAGACCGGCGATTTCAGCCGTCAGCAGGCGCGCCAGCGCCTCCTCCGGCAGGCGGGCGACATCGGCGGCCGGCGCCTCGAACAGACCGGGCGCGCGCCGCGCCGGCAGAGCCGCCAGCTTCTCGGCGACGAGCGCCGCAAGCGCCTGTTCGCTGCGCGCGGCGCGCGCGGCGAGGCGCAGAATTTGCGCGCGGCCAAACCCCTCGGCCGCCAGCAGCGCGGCCAGGCGTCGAATCTGCGGCCGGCGGTAGGTTTCGTCGGCGTTCGTGGGGTCGTCGAAAAAGGCGATGCCCTGAGCGCGGCAGAAGGCGATGAGGTCGTCCTTGGCGTAGGGAAGAAGCGGGCGCGCCAGCCGCAAGCCGCTCGTCTCGCGGCCCGGAACCGGCCCAAGCGCCGCCATGCCGGCGAGGCCTGCCGGGCCGCTCCCTCGCAGGAGCCGCATCAGCGCCGTCTCGGCCTGATCGTCGGCATGATGCGCGGTCACGATCGTGTCTGCGCCCATGGCCGCGGCATGGTCCGCCAGCAGACGATACCGCGCGCCGCGCGCGGCTGCGGGGCGGCCCGTCTCCGGCTTGTCGCCGGTCCATGTCAGGATCGCATGGTCGAATCCGCGCGCGCGCGCGATTTCGCCGACGGCTTCCGCCTCGGCGCGAGATCCGCTGCGCAGCCCGTGATCGACCGTCGCGACAGCCATCTTCGTCGCGCAGCCCTTCCGCCATCGGTCGGCCAGGCCGAGCAGCGCCATCGAATCCGGGCCGCCGGAAACCGCCAGCAGCAGACCGCGCGCGCCTTCCAATGAGGCAAAAATCGCCTCAGGATCCAGCGGCGTCGCGGCGACCCGCGTCAGCACGAAATCTTCTTGGCCTCGCGATCGGCGGCCGCGCGCACCGTCGAAGCGTTCGGATATTTCCGCCCGATTTCGGAGAACGAGGCGCAGGCCTGCTCCTTCGCGCCCAGCGCGTTCAGCGACTCGCCAAGCCGCAGCAAAGCTTCCGCGCCCTTCGCCGAATTCGGATAGGATGTGGTGATCTTCAGATATTGCTCGGCCGCCTCGCGATTGCGGCCGCGCTGGAAATAGGATTCGCCGAGCCCGTAGATCGCGTCCGGGACATAGCGATTTTTGGCGTTCTTCGCGATGAACGCGGAAAAGCTCTTTTCGGCGGAATCATACTGCCCCTGCTTCAGAAAGGAGGCGGCGAGTTCGTATTCTTCCTTTGGACCCGGCGGCTGAGCGTTGGCGATGATGGTCCCTCCCGGCGTCGTCTCGACCGCCGGAGGGGCAAGGCGCGGCTGGCCCAGATCCATCGGCTGCATGGGAGGGGGCGAGACCTGCGTCCGCGCCAGCGGCCCGCTCGGGGTGACCGCGGCGACAGTCGCGCTCCCCGCCGTCGTGCCGATCGGGCGGGGCGCGCCGGGGGCGTTGGGAGCCTGCGTCGGGTCGAAGGCGTCGCCGCGCCGCTGGCGGGACGGATCGCCGAGATTGACGGGCGCGCCCAGCGGCGGAACGGCGGCGGCGCCCGCCGGAGCGCCGACGCCAGTCTGCGCGGCGGGCGCGCGCGCCTGCTCTTCGAGCCGGCGAACCTGAAACTGCAATTGCTCGATTTGGCCAGTCAACGTCCTGATCTGGTTCTCGAGCCTGTCGATCCGTACAACGAGCGCGCCGGCGTCCTGGCCGCCGCGGCCCTGCGGCTGGTCGTCGTCGAGATCGGCTGGCGGCTGCGGAGAATTGAAAAGCTGCGCCATCCGGAGCGGAGCGGCGATTTCGGCGGCCCGAACAGGCGCGACGCACCCAAGGCCCGCGCCGAGGACGATCAGAAGTAGTTTGTCGGTCAGACGCATTCAGAAAATATCCAGCAGATTTGCGCGGCGACACATAGCATAGAGGTCTAGCCACGAAAATCCGCCGGAAGCGTGGCGGCGTTGCAACCGGCTCACGAAACCGCCGACGGCGCTTTCAGGCGAAAACAACCACTGCGCACGCGACGAGGAAGGCAGCAAAAATGCTGATCGAAACATGCAACTGGCGGCGCGCCGTCGTGAGTCGCGGGGCGCCGAACCCCTGAGCGACGCCGCGCAAATCGAGTGCCGTGGAATTCATCGAACCGCTCCCGTGGGTCGCGTCTGTGCGCCAATGGTGCGTAAAATTCGCCGCTCCGCCCAGTGTCTTTCGTCACGCCGCCCACGTGACGCGAGCCATGCCCGCCTCGCATTTGGGCTTCAGGATAGCCCAACCAGGCGGGACTTCCGAAAATGGCGCTTTCGTTGGCCCACCGACGAAAATCCCGCTCAGGACTGGCCGCCGCTCAGCACCGTCACCGCGCGCCGGTTCTGCGACCAGCAGGAAATGTCGTTGCAGACCGCGACCGGCCGTTCCTTGCCGTAGCTGATCGTCTTGATGCGCGAGGCCGAAATGCCACGGGCGACGAGATATTCCTTCGTCGCCTCGGCGCGGCGGGCGCCGAGCGCAAAATTGTATTCGCGCGTGCCGCGCTCGTCGGCGTGGCCCTCGATCGTGAAGGAATAGCGCGCATATTGCTGCAGCCACTTCGACTGCTTGTCGAGCGTGGCCTGCGCGGTCGGCGACAGGTCGGTCGAGTCCGAATCGAAGAACACCCGGTCGCCCACGTTGACGACGAAATCCTGTGGGCTGCCGGGCGTCGCCGCGCCGTTGCGGCCGAAGCCGCCGCCAGCAAGACTCGCGTCGTCAGCGGCGTTCTTGGCGCAGGCGGTCGCGGACAGCGCCAGCGCGACGGCGGTGGCGAACTTGAGCGCGCGCGCGCCATTGAGAAAAAGCATTCCGGTACTCCTCGAACTCGCTTTCCGGAGCCGCAAGTCGTAACGGCCGATTGTTAAGCGAAGGTTCCGTCAACCTAGATGACGGCTTTCCGCGACCTGTTGCATTTGAGCAAATGGCCGGCGTGGTTAACGCCGCGTTAATGGCCAAAATGGGGCAGGCGTGGGCTTGGCGGGAGGCGCGCGTGGTCCGCGCCTCGGCGGGATGCGCTGGCGATTCTCGAGGATGAGCCCCTTGTAGCGCAAGGAGTTCGCCATGTTCGAAATGCAGTCGTTCGCGACTGCAGACTGAGGGAAGCGTATTGCTTCCCTCGGTTCAGCAGCGGCCACCAGACCGGATCGCGCCGCCGCGCCTGATCAATAGTCGCCGCTGCCGACGAGCGGATGGATGCCGTAGTTGGGGTCGCGCGAGCGACGCTGAACGCGCTGCTTCTGCGTCTTCGCCTGCTTCTGATGCTTGATGACGCGCACGACAGGGCCGAGTTCCGTCCGGACAAAATCGCCCCGCATCGCCGGCATGGCCGAGACGCCTGAATTCATTGCGCAAATAATGAGTGCTGCAAAAACATGACGCATGCGTCGCCCCTGCCGATTCCCTGAACTTCGCCGCACGGGCACGCTAGCATGATTTTGCGGACGGAAATACGAATCGAACGACACGCGCGCGACCGGGCTTTCGCTTCAGTTCAGCAACGGGCTCCACGCCGGATCGCTCGCGTACGACGGGGTCGGCACGACGAATTCC